>JAOGYN010000016.1:0-42329 GCA_028112705.1 Paracoccaceae bacterium
CTGAGCCAGATTACTCTGGTGGCTTTACAGCCTCAGGGGGTAAGATAGATACCAATGTGTCCTTTACACAATCAAGTAAGTCTCTATCCGCACTCTACACCACCTACTCATCAGGGGATGTCTTCTTTAACAGGCATGAAGATGGCAGTCAGTCCACAGGCGCTGCCTCTCAGATCCAGTGGGAGCGTATGATCAGTGATAACACAATGTATGGATACTTTGCTGGGGGTTCTGTTGGTCTAACAAATGAGACGGGAACGCTCACCAGTAATATGCGCGCTATTGGAGCTAAGTTTGGCACCTACTTTGTGCAGGAATTAACGGGGGGCATTGTTTTGGATGGTTATGCTGCCTTAACTGCAACGCAAAACAACTTACGCTTTAGCACGGCTACTATGAGAGCAAATGGTAGCTATCTCACGCAAGGCCAGGCAGTGGGGCTAAACCTAACAGGCGTTATACCATTCGCGTCAATGGAGATCCGACCCACAGGTTCTCTCTCCTTAACGCGCTCCATCGGACAAACAGTTAACTTTGATGTGAGCGTTGGTTCTGCCTCTTCAACTGAGCAGGCAACACATGGCTCAATTACGCAATCCAAACTCTCTTTTGCACCTGAGGTTCGTATGCCCTTCAGTCAAACATCTTTTGGTGGAAGCTCTGTTGCAACCTTCACACCTAAGGTTACCTGTCAGCAGCTGGTTAAGACTACCACAACACGTAACTGTGGTCAGGGCATTGCACTTGGACTTGATGCCATTAGTAAGGATGGCCTCACAAACGTTATTGTGGGAACATCCTTTGATCAAATGGGGGGACAAACGTCGTCCTCAATAGACTTCAAAATAATGAAACAGTGGTAAGACGCTGTTTGAATGTTAGTCAAAGGCGAAGTTGAGCACTCACGTGGCAGGATAGAGATGGTATGTGGTGGGCGAGAAGGTAAGCCTGACCATACTTCACAGGTCAGTTTTTTGGTGTTAACGCTTTTATTATGAGATATTTTGTATCATTTTTTTTAGTATTTTTAATTTCAGTAATGAGCTTCAATACTAAAGCTAATGACGTTAATTACAAAACTAAGCGTGTTCCAGCTGAATGGGAACCTCAAGAGGCGATTTGGATGCAATGGCCAGGTTATTGGGAAAAAGATTATGAAATAACTTTTGCAAGGATAGCTGATATTATTTCTCGCTACGAAAAACTTCATATTCTATATAATACAGATCAAATTTATGAAGATGCACAAAAAGCAATAAGTGAGATAGAGGCAGATCCAAAAGATAAAAATATCTATTGGCATAAAGTGCCTTATAACAATGCTTGGATGAGAGACAATGGACCTGTTTATGTTTTAAATGAAAATGAGCTAAGGATTCAAAATTGGGATTTTAACGCATGGGGTGGTGCCTTTGGTTCAGATATTCCTTTTAATTTAGATAATACAGTCCCAGACAAAGTTGGCACAATACTTGGTTTGCCTGTTGATTATATAAATATAGTACATGAACGAGGTAACTTAGAGTTTAATGGATCAGACACAGTTATACTAAATTGGAGTACTATTGGTGATCCAAGCCGAAATTTAAATTATAATAAATTACAGGCAGAGCGTGACCTGAAAAAACACTTCGGTGTAACAAATGTTGTTTTCATTGAAGGCATTCCATATGGAGATCTTACTAAAGGACACATTGATGGTATTGCCCGATTTATTGGAATAAGAACTGTTGTTGTCGTTCAATGCACATCTCGGTCATTATGTCGAACAGATAGTAAAGATGCTGAGATTTATGATAAGGCAGCAAAAATAATTGAGGAGGCAGGGCTTAATGTAATAAGAGAGCCTATTGAGGGTTTCGTTAAATATAATAATCAAATGTTTGATACTAATTACATGAACTGGATAGTTGGAAACGGATTTGTAATCGCACCTGGTTTTGGGAACTCGGAAACAGATATCTCAGCAAAATCTCGTATAGAGAACTATTTTCCCAATCGTGATGTGTATATAATTGAAATGTTAAGTTCTTGGGCAGCTGGAGGTGGAGTACACTGTCATACAAATGATCAACCCGCCTTCTCATTATCCAAATAAACCTCTATAAATTTATTCTAATAATTTAAGATGGAATTAGTTTATTTTGCTCTACAGGTTTGAGCGTGTGGTTGAAGTTATTGGAACTGAGACAAACTTCCCGCCAACCAAGCCCTTTACAAGGGTTCGCGTTGCTCAACCTCTTACCGTATTTCACACGCCCCGAACCGCGGTTAAGTAAAACTGACTTTTGAAATGAAGTACTGTCAGAGGAATTTCTAGTCTGCCTCATTGGTATTGAAACATGATTTGGGGTTCATTAACAGCTTAATGCTTCATGAAAGCATCTGGGTAGTTAGTGAAACAATCTTCTGATATTGGTGTCATCACGCCACAACTTCTCAATTCCGGTCAGCCTAAAGTTATGGATTGATCTGGTTTGCTGCACTCGAAAGACCTTTGCTTATTCGGAGGGTAGCCCCAAGGGGCTGATGACTGTTAAAAAGGCAATCGTTTGTTTTGCTTCAGGCGGCACATCATTTGGATCAGATATTGATTTCGCAAGCGGCTATATACGACATATTCTTGGCTTTATAGGTATCATTAATGTTAAATTCATTGCTGCTGACAAACGCTTCAAGGATGATCAGGCATTGACCCGTGCTGATGATGCTGTCGACGAGTTGATAGGTCAATTATAAATCTAACACCAAGGTAGTCAGAAGAATTAGTGTGGTAGGGTGGTCATATCGAGATAGTTGCCCCTTAGTATTTTGCTATATGTATATATTAGTAGCTTTAGATTGATTTTTTCATTTAATGGGTCAATATGAATGTTATTAAATTTTGGCGGAAAGTGAAACCAAATGACTAAACATACGTTGGAAAAAGAAGTTTACGACCTGCGTGAGGAATATAATGAAAATGGCGTAGTTGTTATTAAGAATGTTTTAAACAACTATTGGCTAGAAGTTTTGCAAGAAGCTATTGAAATACAGGTGCAAGAGAAAAAACGATATTTTGATAATCGTAACATGCGGATGCAGTCAGGCGGTTTTAGAGATTTTTGTCTCCATTCGGGGATTGGCAAGATAGTTGCAGAGCTGGTAAATTCAAGCCGCACCTCGCTGGTGTTTGATCAAATGTTTGTAAAAGAAGTTGGTACCAAAACTCGAACAGGGTGGCATACTGACCAACCTTATTGGCCAATAGTTGGTCCCATTATGACTACGTGGATTGCACTTGATCATGTTGATGATGAAAATGGCGCTCTTGAATTTATTCCAGGTTCACATAATTGGGGAAAAAAGTACCACCCCTTTTTAACTGACCAACTTGGCGCTTTTGTTAAGTACATAAAACCAGATGATCCCCAATATGACGAAATGCCAGATTTTGAAACAAATCGAGATAAATATGAAATTAAATCCTGGTCATTGAACCCAGGTGACATGCTTGCTTTTGATGGGTTCATTGTGCACTCAGCTAAGGGAAATCAAACTGCCACGCGTCGACGTCGTGGTTATGCAGTGCGTTTTGCAACTGATGGTGCTATTTATGACCCATCGCAGGGCGTCGCTGATTGGCTAAAAGATGAGAATCTTGAGTTGGGTGATCCATTCGAAAGTGAGAAGTTCCCTTTAGTATATAGTAAATCGTAACTTAATGTTGGGTGACCGCGTTGAGATGTGGTAAGCTGAAATTATATGGAGGGGTAGGATACTGTCTGAAGTTAGTTATTAGCGGTTATTCTCAAACCTGGTGAAATAGCCAATAAAATTTTAGCTGGATAAACGTGCCCACACGCTGGTTTGCGCAATGGCAAACTTAAATTTGCGTTCATGTTCACGGATTAAAAATGGCAGATCGCAAGTCGCCTTCAGGGTAAAGTGTTTCTCTAGAATCGATACAATAGAGTCGTGTGATATGACTTCTTCACCATTTTGTTTAAAACCACCCAGACGCTCTTCAGCAATAGTGAATTCGTCCAACCAGGTGAATGGCGAACATACCACTAACTGGGCACCTGGATTCGTAATCTCAGCTAGTTTTTCGAGGGCGTGTCGCGGATGGGGCAGTCGGTCCAGTACATTGGCGAAGGTAATGGCATCAAATCGACCAATCGAGTCAGGCAATGCCTCGGCATCACCTTGTAAAAAACTGACTCGTTCTGGATGCACACCCTCAGGCAATTTATTAATGACAGCGTCGCCCAGCTGACCTTCTCGTTTCAGCACTAAAGGTATTTCTCCGCTGTGAAGTATATTGTTGGCAGTATCGATAAAGCCATGTGAAAAATCGATGCCAAGAACCTCAGAACAGAATCGGGACAACTCAAAGCTGGTACGCCCAACCGCACAACCAAGATCTAGAGCACGCGACTTTTCGGGTAGTTGTGACGGATCGATGCACTCGGCAAGTCGGGTATGAAAACCGAGTGCCTGGTGGGGGCCGAATTTCCATGGCAAAGTCTGTTCAAGATTGGCATAGTGGAAAACCAGGTATTCATTGATCTGTACATCAGTTTCATAAAAGTCGGGCATTTTAGTCTTTCTTTAATTATTTAAAGTTAGTATTTAATCCTAGCTGTACTCATGTTTAATTAGATAGCAAGGTTATTAAGGCTAAAGTTATAACAGATATGTACTTTCTAAAAGATTGGGTTAACACCGTCCAAAGTTGGACACCCAACATACTACACTCAACTTTCCCTACATAGGAAGTGTTTATCCTCACGAGGATTACTTATACTATCCCATTACTCTCAGAATCAAGACAATGAGAGCAGTGTGGGTCCCCATTTAAATCAATGATTCACCCATAACCTGACGCCCGACTTCTGTCGCGTGGCGCTGTGCTGCTAGCTTCTCTTTGGTCTGACGACCATGGTTTAGATTTGCCTCTGAGATGCGCGAGGTAACTAGCACTTTTGTGGTTAAGACATCTCATTTTTTAAGCGCTGATACTGCGGCGGAAAACGGATCAACGGGCATATCATAAATGCCACTGCCTAATCGCCCAGCTTTGCCCAACCTATCAAGGATACCCAGCCCGATGACTGGTCCAGCACCAACTCCCACCGCACTGCGGGCAGTCGAGCCAAGCTTGATAGTGTGGTTTCGGAAATTGGGGTGTGCACCAACCGAAAGCCTAGATGTGCGGACTGCGGCATCGTCTGGTAAATAGGCGCTAAGGAGCTGCTTTTGCTCTGGGCTTAGTTCAATCACCATTGCTCCCAGTCCAAAAGCCTCTACCACTGCACTGTCGCCGATAGCACCCAGGGAGCGATCTTCGGGCAAATCAATGTCGAATTTACCCTTTGGAGCGCTCGCAGCAACGGTGAACCATTGACCTGGCAAACCAGAAATTTGGATGCCGATTTCGCGTCCATTTCCGCCAGCCGCGGTGATAAAGCTAGAACCGTCTACGCCTTCTGCCAGTTTCATCATACATTTAGTTGCAGCCATCCAAAGGTTCAAAAACAGGCTTGGAGAAGTAGCCATGAATTGGAGCACGTTTTCGTCTGTGATTGCATGTAGCGTGCGGTCTTTCAACTCGTTCACCAGCGCGGCATGGGCCACAGGCGTGCGGCCATGGCAATCGTCACCCCCCGCCAGCCCAATCACTGCCAGTGGCACAAGGGCGATACCCTCCGCTAGACCATCCTCCAACACATCCAGGAACCGTGTGTTAAGCCACCTGATGTGTTCCAAAACTGCCTCAGACCGCAATCCCAACCGCATCGCTGGCCGTGACCCTGCGTTGATTGGCGCATAAACCCGTTGTTGCCCGCCCCATGCATCGTAGACCGTGTGAAGTGGCATTGAGGCGCTAACAACTGCGGCCAGTGGTGTGACAACATCGTGGTCTTGTGATGGCTTCAGAATGATCTCACTCGCGAGAATCATTGCTTCAGCTTGATCAAAGTTCTTTGCCAAACCCTCAAAAACGGCGGCTACACAAGCCGAATTCAGGATTGGTAATGTGATTTTCGAGGGGTTGGAAAATGCAGGTCCCGCATGAAGCAGGATATTTCCATCCAAATTCACTGCATCACGGGCAGTATTGAATCTGTTCCACACAGGTTGGGTTACCATTGCTTTATCAAAGGCTAACCGGTCGGCTGGGTGCAAGGTCATGATACCTCCGGTGGGATAATCCAGGTTTCTGAAAAGTAGAGAAACGCGCTCGTCGTTTCAAAACCAGCTTGAACCCGCGTACCCAATTCACCGGACAGAGGCGTTCCGTTGACGATGATGTGTGCCGCTTGCGCTGGGATCAACAAAGAGAACATATTGTGCTCGCCTGATCCAACCTCATGGGGCGAGAGTTCAAGTGCGCGAGGTGGTTCCAATCCTTCCCAGACTAGTTCGATTGTCAGTTCCCCCGCTGCAATTGTTTCGCTGTAACGATGTGACATCGGATCACCCGAAGTGCGCACGCCGCTAGCGATAAACTCAGGCAATGTTTCAAAGGCAGGGGCGTTGGCAAAAACTGCCAGTTTGCTGATGAAATTTTTCTTCAGGAATGCAGTGAGCGCCGGATTGTCACTAATGATGAGGTTGGGCGCATCGGCAGTTCCGTTAACTTGATTAGGAGTTCCATAAAGCAAAAGAACTTGACCCTGACCAATGGGTGACCATGCGACACGAAAGAAAAGTGCCATGGCGCTAAAGGAGCCATCAGGATTTTTTAGAAAAATACCGGGGTTTTCGCCCGTCCAGTCAACAACGCCTGGCGTGATTGGGTCGTTTAAAGGCATTAGATATCCTCCTGCGGGGTAACCCAGGTTTCTGAGAACGCCAGAAAAGCCGTGCTCATCGTGCGACCAAAGAATTGGCGCTCAGCCACTGCACCAGAAAGGGGCGTGCCATTGATGATCACTTCCGCTGATGCAGCCTCAAGAAAAACAGAGTACATTTCATGTTCTTTGGTAGCCGAGTTATCTTTGGTCACTTCGACAGGCAGGGGTGGGCCCATATTGTGCCACACCATTTCGAGTGTTACGCCTGAGCCGCGTAAGGTTTCACTGTATCGGGATTTCAGATCGCCAGGTCGTTTTGAAACGCTGCTACAGTCCATCCAGCGCATCGTGCCAAGACCAGCTTTACCCATGAATGTTGGCATTTTGGTCACCCAACCATCGACGATCCAACGCATCATGCGCTGGTTATCAGTCATGATGAAATTGGGCACATCTGGCCAACCACCCGCTTTGTCTGGTGCGCCTAGAACGATTGCGGCGGTACCGCGCCCATGAGGAGACATCACCACACGAAAAAAGAGAGCAAGGGTGGAATAAGAAGTGTCTTGCGAGTTTTCCTTTAGGTAGATGCCTGGATTTTCTCCTGACCATTCAACACGGCCAGGGTTATGTGGAATTCTGCTCATGCTCATGCCCATGTCTCCTCATACTTTTTCAATTCATCAATAATGAATTGCTTGCGCTCCGCAATTGGCTGCTCGTCGCCAGCTTTAAAAATTCCAGCTACAGCAAAAGAGATTTCCTTAAGAATTGCACCGTCATCACGACTGTCTTGTACTGCAATGCGCAACATTGTGTCACCTGCATACGTTGGCAGGATACCGTCATAATCATCAGTCGGATGTTTCACTGGATTTCCATCGGCCACCGAACGGATTTCATTGCGCAACATCCGACGGACCTTGGCCACGCCGCGATCCGTAAAGCTGAGGTTTTCGCGGGCGTGGATGTTTTTAGGCCCCTGACTGACCCAGGCGTCATAATCCCCTGGGTCCCGTTGACGCATCTCGTAGGGGCGGTCTGGGTCCTGACCATAAAAATCGGTTGACCCAAAACCAACTTTTGATTTGTTGGTTAACCCTTTGGGATCGTCGCCATCCCGAAAATGCCGCCACGTGACCACTTGGGTATGCGTGTCATCAATTGGCACCACCCAACGTGACAAACCGCAACGCCCAAAATAGCGGGGGCTATCGGGAACCGGGAAATGCGCGCCATTTTGGGTAAACGACGGCATCATGTGGTCATGTATTCGCAGCCAGACAATATCATCCACCCGCCGGACATTAGTATAAAAATCGCCAAACTTACTCTCGTGAAACTCGATCATTGGCATTTCAGCAAACGCGTCGATGAACTGACTACGTACGGCCAACGTGTGAAGGTACACCACGTGAAATGGATCCCAAGCATTCTCCATCACTTGTAACCAGTTGCATGGTGATTTAATCAAGGACGGCAGCATCTCATCGCCGTCTTCGTCAAATGTGTCCATCACCGGAAATGTCGGCATTGTGTCCTTGGGGCCTAGATAGGCGAATGCCAGACCTTTGTATTCGATAACCGGATAGGCCCCTAAACAGACTTTTTTCTTGACTTGAGACGCTGGTGGCTCGCAGGGAGTTTCTAGAACGGTGCCATCAAGACCGTATTTCCAGCCGTGATAGGAACAGCGAATGCCGCCTGGCTCAATGATACCAAATTCAAGGCTCATGTTTCGGTGGGCGCAATGCAGGTGCGTTAGGCCAAGTTTACCCTCGCCCGGTTCGCGAAATAGCACAAGGTCTTCACCAAGGATGCGGATGCGGTAAGGCACATCCCCCACCTGATCTGTCATTGCAACCGGCATCCAAAACCTGCGCATATATTCGCCACAATCGGTGCCAGGGCCAACTTCTGTCAATTCTGGGTCAGGCCTGTGAGTCCAAACAGATTGCTGATCATGTCCGCGGAAATTACCCTCGGGTGCTTTGAATGTTTTGCTCATTTTTTCTCCTTTTGCTTAATAGGGAATGGATCAGGAACAGGCGTTTCGCCTGTCCAGATAGATTTTATTTGCATAAAGTCGCTTACGGCGTCGCGGCCAAGTTCGCGGCCATAGCCAGACAGTTTCATTCCACCAACCGGCACGTTGGGGTCAACACTGCGATAATGATTGATGTAGACAGTTCCGGCGTTGATCTGTTTGGCAACTCGCTGGCCACGTTGAGGATCTGAGGTCCAGACACCTCCTGCTAACCCATAGTTGCTGTCGTTAGCTAGTGTGATTGCTTCCTCTTCCGAGCTGAAACCCGTCACTGCCAAAACAGGGCCAAACACCTCGTCACGCCACAAATTCATATCTGGTGTGACATTGCTAAAAACTGTAGGACCAACGTAGAACCCTGGTCTGTTGGCAGCTGTTTCAATTCCGTCCAGCAAGCAGTCCGCGCCGCTGGCTTTGGCCTGCGCTATCATTGACGAGACCTTTTTTAGATGTGGCGCATTGGCAAGTGGGCCAACTTGAGTATCCGCCTTCATCGGATCGCCCATCACCAGTGATTTTGCGCGTGTGACCAGCTTTTCAACCAACGTATCCCGCACGGAGTTTTGGACAATCAAGCGTGAACCTGCGACGCAGGTTTGTCCGTTTGACAGGAATATGCCGGATAGAATGCCGTTGGCGGCATTGTCGAGATTGGCATCAGCAAACACAACCTGTGCAGATTTCCCGCCCAGCTCCAACACCGTTGGAACCACATTGTTTGCAGCAGCTTCCGCTACCTTGCGACCCCCCAAATCTGAGCCCGTGAAGGTAACTTTGCGTGTAAGCGGATGACGCACCAGCGCCTCTCCAACAACATGCCCTAATCCAGTGACTACATTCAGCACACCGTCTGGTAGCCCTGCATCCCCAAGAAGACGTGCTAATTCTAGAGTTGAGGCGGATGCCATCTCGGATGGTTTGACCACTACGGTGTTACCTGCAGCCAGCGCTGGGGCCAGTTTCCAACTCAGGATCATTAGGGGCGAATTCCACGGCGTGATTGCAACCACTACACCGTAAGGTAGATGATGCTGTTCACTGCGAACGCCGGAGACGGTATTGGTGTGCGGCAAAACTTTAATTTTCCGTGCCTGCGCAGCAAAATGTCGATACCATGTGTGAAGACCTGCGAACTGCCCACGCACTTCTGTGATGCGCTTACCGTTGTCGCGGACTTCAAGTTCGACTAGTTCTTGCCACCGCGCTTCAAGTGTATCAGCGATTATATCCAGCATGTCTGCCCGTTGGTCAGGCCCCATTCTGGACCAAGGTCCCGAATGAAAGGCGCGATCAGCATCCCGGATCGCCAAGTCCGCTTCTGCTGTACCACAACTGGCAATAGTGGACCAGGCGGCGCCCGTTGTTGGGTTGATGCTTTCTATTGTCTTTCCAGTCCAGGAAATAAAAGAGCCTGAAATATAAGGAGTATAACTGATCATCAAAAGTCCTTTGTAGGTTTGTAATTCCAAACCAAATGTATCGTCTGCACGGTTGCAATTTATTCGTGCCTATACCATAATATTTTTGCATATGTTTGCAACATATATCATTAATGTTATATGGGTAAATTTGAAACATGGAGGACGAGATGGCAGTAGCTAGAGCCAAACCTGGCATAGAGAAGATCGTCCCGCATATGCTGTCGGAGGGGGTGGCCATTTTTCCCCTCGAAACGATTTTGCTTAACTCAAATGAAAGTGTCCTTGGATCAAGCCCAATTGCAATGGCCGCTGCGCGTAGCGCCATCTGTGGCATAGAGCGGTATATCGAAAACCCAGATCAGCTGCTGGCACCGGAAATTGCCAAACGCTTTGATCTTGACCCGGGTCGTATTACGATTGGTCAGGGGTCGGACGACTTGCTGGCACGGTTGGCGCGTGGTTACCTTGGTCCTGGTACTAACCTTGTCCGCAGCGCAAACGGTTATTTGAAGGTTCCAAACTACGCCCACGCCAATGATGCTGATGTCATTTCAGTCCCTGATGACAACTTTGTTCCCTGTGTGGATCGGATTATTGCAGCAATCACTAATGAAACCCGCATCGTATATCTTGCGAACCCAGAAAACCCAGCAGGCACGTATTTGAGTGGAACTGAAGTGCGCAGGTTGCATTCGGCGATGCCAAAAACTGCGTTGCTTGTGATTGATGCCGCCTACGAAGAATATGTCGATGCACCCGACTATGAACCGGCACTTAAGCTGGTCGATAATGCAGATAATGTGGTTGTATGTAGGACCTTTTCAAAGATCTATGGCCTAGCAGGAGCACGCGTTGGCTGGCTCTATGGACCGGTGGATGTTGTAGACACGGTTCGTCGTATTGCGCTAACATTCCCAGTTGCGTCGCCTTCCATCGCTGCGGCTATCGCGGCGATGGAAGATTGTGAACACACCAAATTGGTTTTTGAAGCGAACAAATCTGGGCGGGAGTGGTTGTCGAAGGTACTGTCTGAAATGGGGTTAAACGTTATTCCCAGTCAAGGCAATTTCGTTCTGATCGGTTTTCATGATCCGCTGAAGACCGCGATAGATGTAAGTGTCAGATTGCGCCAAAAAGGTATCGCAGTCCGAAGATTTGCAGCACCTGCTTACAAAGAATATATTCGTATCACGATTGGACGGCCAGTAGAATTACGCGCAGCAGTTAATACGATCCGAGACTTCCTGAGTGGGGGCACTCAATGATAGCGTCTGTTTCACAGCCCTCTGATTACACAAATGTGGCGTATCCTTCCGGTGCGCGTATTATTTCGTTGATCAAACAAGCTGGTGTGCGCGAGATCGTGGCCGTGCCAGATATTGTGACCAGCAATGGGTTGCTTTGGCCAATTTCGGAGGATCCTGACTTCCGGCTGACCCGAATTTGCAAAGAAGACGAAGGTGTCAGTATTTGTGCTGCGATGTCCTATAATGGTACACGCGCCGTGCTGATGATGCAGCAAACTGGGCTGATGGATTCTTTGAACGCAATTCGCGCCATTGGAATCGATTATGCGCGGCCCGTCGTCATGCTGGTCGGGTTGCAGGGGAAGGAACCGGACGTGCATCCTGATCAATCGCAAGTTTACGGTGTCCGCATCGTCCGGCCTATCCTTGACGTGATGGAGATATCGCATTCTTTGATCGAAAATCCCGATGATGTTGACCACATCCCAGCCGCGATTTCGCGCGCTTACGAGAACTTGCAACCGCACATTTTTCTCATTGGTCGTGCACCGGAGCTCACATGACTCTCTATCGAGATGATGCGCTAAAAGCCCTTATTCCTCATGTTCGTGATACAGATATTGTTGTTGCGGTGTATCAAAGCTGTTTCGACTGGCTTGCGTTGAATCCGCGCGATTTAAACTATGTCGCTGTGGGCGCAATGGGGCAGGCATCCTCGCACGGGTTGGGGTTAGCCTTGGCCAACCCGGACAGGCGAGTGATCGTACTAGACGGGGATGGTAGTTTGCTGATGAACTTAGGTTCGTTGGTTTCAATCGCTGAGGCGGGTGTTACGAACTTTTATCATTTTCTCAGTGCCAACCGAGTATATGAGGTTAATGGCTCACACCCTATTCCTGGTGGGCAGGTTGTCGATTTTGAGAGCTTGGCACGCTCAGCTGGGTATGCAGGCTCACACAGCTTTTCGCAGTTAAAGGCGTTGACAGACGGGTTGGCTGATGTGCTGGCACTGCCGGGTCCCCAGATGAGTGTGCTTGAGTTGCAAGCTGGGCAACCTTACCCAAGGGACTACAACTATATCCACAGTGCCGAAGCACGTGCCATATTTGAGGACGCGCTTAATAACCCCTGCGTAGACTATTGAACTACTTGATCAGATAGGAGTAACTTCTACCGGAATGACTCGTGTGTTTATATAGCGAAATTTATTCCGCTACTGTTGAACAGGTTAAAACATTCTTTTCTGAACAATCATTATTCAAACAGAAACAAGTAACGTTGAATAAGCCAAATAAAACAGTTTCTTAAATCAAGATGATCGCCCCAATGTCCTAGTCTTTACATCATCACAAAAGATATAATTTGGCTCACCTAAATAACTTAAAATTGTCATAATTCTCTCTGAGTTTTTTTCCACTGGAGCTACACGGTGAAGAGTTTTTTCCCGTTAAAAAGTGAAAGCATTCCCGGACTTTGACTTACACTGATTATATCTGAATCTTTATTATTTATAATCGATGACTCTTTTTTACTTACTTCCTAACTTGAAGTGGCAACATTCGGAGTAAACTCAAACCCTTGTCACACTTGGTACACATCAATGGATCGCTCATCAATTTACAATCAGTATATGTCGTGTGGACCTACAAGCAGGAATAACAGTAAGTAAGTTTTTAAAAGCTCTATTATGGAACCAAGACTGTAGCTCCCAATGTCTTGCCTGACTCGATGGCCTCATGAGCCTTAACTGCGTCTTTGAGAGCATATTCGTAGTTTATGTTGGACTCCAGGATTCCATCGCCAATCGCCTTAAATAAATCTCTTGCAGTCCATTCTAGGTCTGAACGCTTTGCCACGTAGTGCATAATGGCAGGCCGTGTTATAAACAAAGACCCACGACGCCCTAAGTCTTGAATGATATCGACTGGATCAGGCGGGCCTGAGACATGTCCATATGCAGCGCAAACACCCATCGGTCGTAGGCTATCCAACGAGTCTTGCATGGTATCCTTACCAATTGCCTCATATACTACGGCGCAACCCTCGCCATTGGTCACCTCGCGTACAACATCAACAAAGCTTTTTTCGCTACGCACAACTGGGTAATGGCAGCCCGCAGTGCGAGCAACCTCCGCCTTTTCCCTTGTGCTGACAGTCCCAACTATCACTGCTCCCAATGCTTTAGCCCATTGGCATAAGATTAAGCCCATACCGCCCGCCGCTGCGTGAACTAGTATAGTGTCTCCAGGTTGAACCGCATAGGTTCGATGCAGCAGGTAATGTGCTGTCATGCCTTTCATCAGCAGTGCTGCTACAGTTTTATCATCAAGATTTTTGGGCATATGCAGAAGTTTGTCTGCAGGGTAGTTGCGAATTTCGGAATAGCTCCCAAGTGGAGGGATACCGTATGCGATGCGGTCGCCACTTTTGAAGTCGTTCACACCGTCGCCGACACCCTCCACTATGCCGACACCTTCAAATCCAATAACCACTGGGCAAGGGGGGACCATCCAAGGATGCGAAATTCCACCACGGTGGTAGGTATCAGCAAAGTTTACGCCAACTGCAGTATGTCTCAAACGTACTTCACCGGGAGCTGGGTCTGGGACGTGCCAGTCTTGCCATTGCATGGCGCTTGGTGGCCCCAATTTATGTATGACCTGTGCTTTTGACATGCTAATTATTCTCCATCTGAGTAAGGGGCTAGGAACTGAGCGCCTTGGTTATGAAACAATATTTCTTGTTTGCCATACCATGTAAACCACCTATTTATCCACCATTTAATAGAGCTAAGCATTTGTTTTAAAAGTATAATTAATATCCATACTTCATATAGCCATCTATCATGATTTTTTTGTAAAAAACCTATACGCCTTTTAATGGTACACCTTCGACTGTAATGCGATGCATCAGGCGGGCGTGACCGGAGTAATCCGCCGTTGCATAATGTTGTACCAATCTGTTATCCCAAATTACGACCATGCCCTGTTCCCAGGCCACACGTGCAGTAAAAATTGGTTGTGTCACAAATGCATAAAGATAGGATAATAAAGGTGCGCTTTCTTCTCGACTCCAGCCCTCAAATTGCGTAGTAAAATCACCGTTCACGTACACACACGCTACACCCGTGTCGGGATGTTTTATGATTGCAGGGTGCAGCACTGGATCGCGGAATGCATCTAATCTTTTCTCTAAGCCGACATTGCTATCAGAAAAACTGCTGTCCGAATGCCATGCTTGCAAACCTTGCAACATATTACGTAAACTGGCTGACATGGCGTCACATGCAGCTGCCATAGAAGCAAAATGCGTATCCCCACCAAATGGTGGCAACTGCTGTGCACTTAGGATCGAACACATGGCTGGCGATTTATTATAGGAGTGATCAGTGTGCCACGTACCGCCAATAACCGCATTTTGTTCGGGGGCCGTGCGTACTTCAGCAATCATAGGGTGGTTAGCAACGGGCGTAAAAAATCGATTCACATCAATATTGCCAAAAAACTCAGCCAGTGCGATATGCCCCTCTGGGCTAAGGTGTTGGTCTGGCATTACGATTACGCCATGTTCAAATAGGGCTGTGCGCATCTGCTCCAGTGCTAAATGTGTTGCGTTTTCCAGAGACACGCCGTGAAGGCGTGCGCCGCAATGCCCTGCCATTTTTTCGATTACCCACTCGCTCATGTCTACCCTCTTAATTTGAATTTAAATTATAAGTAGTTTTTATTCATTTGCAAACTGGACGATTAAACCAATCGGGTTACATAAATAGAATTCAACTAAGGAGTTACCAAAATGTTAAAATCATGGATTGTATTTATGTTCTTTCTAACTTCAACCCAAATGGGCTTTGCTGCGGCTAGTGGTGGTAGTTCATCATCATCTGGTTCAGGTTCATACTCTAATTCCATGAGTGCAACTCAGGATCCATTTGTCAAAGCTTATCAACTTATAGCTAATAAAAAATATGTTGAGGCTTACAAAGAACTTAAATCTGTGGATGCGCCTAATAAAAGTGATGATTTAAATAATCTTTTAGGTTTTACAGCAAGAAAGTCAGGTAATCTTGAGGCTGCGGCCAAGTATTACGATAAGGCATTGGAAATCAATCCAAAACACGTAGGTGCTTTACAGTATCAGGGAGAATTATTCATCACTCTGGGTAAAATTGAAAAAGCGAAACAAAATTTAGAAAAAATTGGAAAAATCTGTTGGCTTTTCCCTTGTAGTGAAGAGAAATTGTTGGAGGTTGCTATTGAAAAAACGAGTAGCAACTAAGGAAAGCTAAAGGTTAAAAAATTTACAAATGATGGTTTTGTATCCACCCGCCATCAAGTTGCTGTTGATTGGCTTTTTGAAAACTCACTAACTGAGTTAAATAAAATATTGTAAATTGTTGTTTTGGCTGAAAATTCATGCAACACTTTTAAAAGGAGGAGTAGTTATGAATACTTCGGAAGATAAGCCAAACATAAAATCGTTTGGTACAAGTATAATTAGAATTCACTTGGGAATTATTCTCTTGGCTCATGGCTGGTTAAAAGTATCAGTATTTACCGTTGATGGGACAATAGATTATTTTGCCAGTATTGGACTGCCGGCGATTATTGCTTACTTGGTAATCTTTGGGGAGCTGGTTGGTGGGTCAGCTCTTATTTTAGGTATTCAGACGCGACTAGCTTCTTCATTGGCTGTTCCGATAGTTTTTGGTGCGGCGGTCATGAATGGTGGGAATGGATGGTTGCATTCGGCAAGTGGAGGTGGTTGGGAATATGCAGCATCTCTAACTGTTATTGCAGTTGCCGTTGCAATAATGGGATCAGGAAATTTTCTATCTCTTAACTTAAATCCATTCAATAAGCTCTTACCTTCATTTATTCAGGATTAAGCGAACGTATAATTTTTCTTAAGTATGGGTGATGTTCAGATTATCTTTTAACAATAGCTCATCGATTTGCAGCCATTCACGCAACAGAGATACTTATGAACTTTATTCTTGACCCTCCACCAACTGGAGAGCTTATGTAGATATCATGTATACGGTTTCACGGGTGCACCGCACCCTTATAAGGACGCAATATCATGGCCACAAACACTAAAATCGCCACTTTGCATCGGATGGTCATGCCTGATCACATGTGCCCACACGGTCTTAAATCTAAAGATCTTTTGGAACGGCAAGGGTTTTTAGTGGAAGATCATCACTTGACTACTCGGGCAGAAATTGATGCGTTCAAGAGTGAGTATGAGGTGAAGAGCACACCACAGACATTCATCAACCAAAAACGTATTGGTGGGTTTGATGACCTGAATACCTATTTTGGCAAGGTATTGGCGCCTAAGGATGCCACGACCTATAAACCTGTGATAGCCTTATTTTTGGTTGCAGCTCTAATGGCAATTGGGATCACGTGGTTGACACTGCAGACCGTTTTTGCGGAGCGCACAGTCGAATGGTTTATCTCAATTTCTATGGTGTTGCTGGGCCTACAAAAACTTCAAGATGTGGAACGGTTTGCGACCATGTTTCTAAATTATGACCTACTTGCACAGCGTTGGATCCGTTACGGCTATGTCTATCCATTCGTGGAAACGGGGGCAGGCCTTTTAATGATGGCGGGGGTTATGACCTGGTTATCAGCGCCAGCCGCGCTGATTGTTGCCAGCATCGGGGCGATCAGCGTGTTCAAGGCGGTCTACATCGACAAACGTGAATTGAAATGCGCCTGTGTTGGTGGAGACAGTAAGGTGCCGCTTGGATTTGTTTCACTTACCGAGAACTTGATGATGATTGGGATGGCAGTTTGGATGCTCTCAAAGCTGTGGTGACTAACCACTTGGTCTTCCACTCACTAGATAGCGTAATCTTGCACAAATACCCGAAGAATCGAGAATATAAATGAAATTAATTATCGTCTTTGGTGCGTTGGCAATCTTTGGTGGATTAGCCTACACGATGTGGCCTACCGACGATCTCAGTAATGGGACAGTGGCAGTTGATAAAAAGGTAGCGGAAGGTGCTTTGGCAAACGTATTATTGCCTGATACACTTTCGCAGAACGCACAGATGGGAAAACTGGCGTTTGAAGTCAAATGTGTATCCTGTCATGGCACCAATGCGGCTGGTCAGGCTGGCGTTGCACCGCCGTTGGTTCATATTATCTATGAACCAAAACACCACGGTGACGAAAGCTTCCAGCGAGCCGCTGCGTTGGGTGTCCGTGCGCATCACTGGTCATTTGGAAATATGCCAGCTGTAGAGGGTTTGACCCGTGCAGATGTAAAGATGATCATTGCATATATTCGAGAATTACAACGCGCCAACGGGATCGATTGAAGGAGATGCCAATCTAACATTATTTTCACCACTCTAGAATATGTATTTTAACTGTAGCAAAAAATAGTTGCTAGTAAGGTATATTAAATAAGCCCTATATTCATAATATGTAAATTATAATTAAGACAATTTGATAATCTTTACTGTATCGCGGTGGGAGAAGCATTTAAATCAACGAATTAGCTAAAATCAATAAGTTGGAGCGCGCTATATGAATTTTAAAATTAGTTACTTTAAATCTTAAAAGGATTCATTTGAATAATAATCGATGTCACTCTAGGTTGAGGTCAAATGTAAATGATGATTAGGTAATAGCAATGATTGATGAATATTATATGCCAGCAGAATGGTCTCACCATCAAAGGTGTTGGATGGCTTGGCCTTGCAGGGATGGTTTGTGGGTAAACCCTGAAGAAACATGTAAAACCTATGCTGCAGTTGCACATGCTATTCGGGATTTCGAGCCTTTAAGGATGTTAGTCCCACCCCATCTTGTAGGTCAAGCACATAAGTTTTTAGGTTCGGATATAGAGGTAATTGAAATGCCTATCGATGACTCTTGGTCTCGTGACAGTGGGCCTAATTTTGTTAAAAACAAGCAAGGAAAATTGGCAGGTGTTTGTTTTCAATTCAATGCTTGGGGTGAAAAATATGAAATATATGATCAGGATGCACAAATGGCTGAACGCATTCTTTTAAATGCAAAGGTTCCAATTATTAAGTCAGATCTGATCGCGGAGGGAGGCGGAATTTGCGTAGATGGTGAAGGTACCCTTCTAACCACTGATACATGCTTTACTAACAAAAATCGCAATCCAGCTTGGTCAAGAGAAGAAATTGAACAAGAATTAAAGAAACTATTGGGAGTTAGAAAGGTGATCTGGCTTCCTGGTGATCCACTTGATAAAGAAACAGATGGTCATATTGATGGTATCGCTGCGTTTGCATCTCCAGGACGCATAATTCTAGAAACTAGCGCTGATTTTAATGATCCGCGCAAACCATTTTTTGACTCCTTAAAGAAGCAATTAATGCAAGAAACTGATGCTCTTGGCCGTAGCTTTGAACTTTTGGAACTTCCAGAAGCTACGGAAGAATGTACAATCGGTGAGAAATTTTGTCTTTCATATGTTAACTTTTACATTGCTAATGGTGGCGTAATAGCACCCAGTTATGGAATTAAAACTGATGAAGAAGTAAAGGAGAAGTTGCAATCTTATTTCCCGGATAAAAAAATAGTCATGGTTCCTATTTCCTCGATTGCAGAAGGTGGCGGTGGTATTCATTGCATCACACAACAGCAGCCAAGTTAATAGATATCAAAAAATAGAAATACATTATGAACACTAATTAAATGACACTCACTATCCGAAATATTTCAGCTGGGGACCAGCCAAACTGGACTAATCTGTGGCGTTTGTATCTAGAATATTACCAAACATCAGTTTCTAATGAAGTGTATCAGAAAACTTTTGAGAGGTTGATAGATTCAAATCGTCCACAACAAAATGGTATGATTGCGTTGCAGGATGATAAACCTGTTGGTCTAGTCCATTTTATCTATCATGCACATAATTGGCGCATTGAAGATGCGTGCTATTTACAGGATCTTTACACTGACCCTAGTATGCGCGGCATGGGAATTGGTAGAAAGCTTATCGAAGCCGTGTATAAAGCAGCGGATGCTAATGAAACACCATCAGTCTATTGGTTAACAGAAGATTTCAATAAACCAGCTAGAAGACTTTATGAGCAGATAGCAGGCCTTACACCATTTATTAAATATCAACGTTGAAATCTTTTACGTGGATTCCAATGGTGTTTTAGTGAGCGATAGAACATTTTGATTGTTCCCAAAACCTTGCTTAAAACCTGACAGTGTTATCTTTTTGGAGAGTTTATAATAACCTCAAATATAGTTTACTAGTTATTATATTTTATAGTTAAAGCGAGGACTGGTGGTGTTAAGTATGACTGGGATTCATTGCTTTTAAAAATAAATAAAAGTGTTAACGTTATTAGATAGTAAATTAGGTAAAATAACAGTTTTAATTATAGCGGAGAGTAAAATGACCCCGAACGAATATGCCAGGCTTGACGGTGTGGCGCTGGCTGCAGCAATCAAGTGTGGTGATGTGTCTGCAATGGAAGTCACTGAAGCTGCGATTTGTGTGATCGAAAAGCTTAATCCCAAGCTCAATGCCGTTGTGATGACGAACTTCGACAATGCACGCAATGTGGCAAAGGATGTTCTTGCGGACACGCCTTTAGCAGGCGTCCCGTTTCTGCTTAAAGATATTAATCAGTTTAGTCATGACATGCCGACAACATTCTCATGTGAATTTTTTGCAGATGTGGCGGCAAAGCCCGACAGCGAGTTGGTATCCCGTTGGAGGAAGGCTGGGCTGATAGTCCTTGGCAAAACCAATACACCTGAGTTTGCTGAGGACTTCGTGTGCGAGCCAACATTTCGTGGTGTAACGCTCAATCCGTGGAACCTCGAGGTTACGACAGGTGGAAGCTCCGGTGGTGCTGGCGCAGCGGTTGCATCTGGTATGGTGCCCTTCGCACACGGGACAGATCTGGGTGGATCAATTCGCATTCCAGCCGCGTGCTGTGGTGTTTTTGGTCTTAAGCCCACGACAGGATTAAATCCGGTAGGGCCCTACTATCCTGAGATTTCGGGTGGCTTCAATTCTGATCACGTACTGTCGCGAACCGTCAGAGATAGTGCTGCGGCACTCGACACTAGCGCAGGTCCTATGCGAGGCGCGCGTTATCACGTGAGACCAATGGTCGGCTCTTATCTGAAAGTTCTTGACCAACCCGTTCCCACGCTTCGCATTGGTGTCTCAAAGCGCACACCATACGGTGATGCGGTTGGCACTAATCAGGAGCACGCGGTTGACCAAGCCAGCGCCGCCCTTCAAAGCATGGGGCATGAACTCGTCGAATACTCTCATCCAGATAACCTTGGTCTTGGAAACTGGATGGAAAGTCTATGGATGATGGATGTGGTCTACGAGATCGAAAATCGAATTCAGGAACTTGGTCGCGAACCAGAACTTAACGAGATAGATGCACTCACACGTTACTCCCGGGAGCATGTCGCAGGTTTGACTGCTATGGATCTATACCGGGCGCATCAGGGTGCGCACGACGCGAGTATCAAGTTGATGAACTCAATGTGTGATCTCGATATGGTTCTGACGCCTGCTTTGGGCAGCGATCCCATAGCCGTTGGTACACTGGATAGCCGGACCGACAAGTTCATTATGGAAAAATGGGTTGAAGCAGGGCACGCATTTGCACCGTTTGCCTACATCTGTAACGTCACAGGGCAACCGTCGGCATCTCTGCCAGTTCAGCTGGATGAAGGTAAACAACCCTGTGCAGTTCAGTTGGCAGGTCATCATCTGCAAGACCACGTCATGCTCCAGGTTGCTCAACAGCTTGAAGAATATTTCCAATGGAGCAATTATCGTCCGCCGGTCTGGGCTGGATTTTAGTTTAGCTACGATATCTGTACACCGTAGCTAAACTGTCCAAAGTTAACTTTACGTAATTATATTTTTATTGGTATTATGATATGAATTGATTACTGTTAAGAAATTCTAGTTAGTGATAATATTTAAAGAAAATGGAGTATTTTTATGAAAATGTTGGTTAGTGTTAATATATCAAAAGGCTTTAGTGTTTGGTTGGAAATGGCGAAGTCACTTAATCCAGAAATGGAAAAAGTTGGAGTTAAAATGGTATGGTCTGGAACGAATCCTGATGAGAGCAAAGTGTTTATGATAGTCGATATGAAAGATCCTTCGCAGATGAAAACATTTGGAGAAAGAGAAGATGTTGCCAAGGCCCGTGCGGATGCAGGTGCAGATGTGGCCAGCACAACAATAATTTCTCAAATTGGAGAAGATTATCTTCCTTAGAACTTCTATATTATTTCAGTTTCTATCTTTATTGTAAGATAGAAACTGTTTTCAAACTTATCACACTTTGTATCAGTTTGTAGATGGTGCTGGAGAAGAGAATTGAACTCTCGACCTCGTCATTACCAATGACGCGCTCTACCACTGAGCTACACCAGCTATCTTGGTTTCTCACTTAAGCTTAATTTAATTATCAGGCAAGCATAATCTGGACGTGCGTTCGCCTGTGTAGTAACAGAGCTTTATGGTAGATATGAAAAAGAAAATAGCATCAAAAGAAAAAAAAGAAACTGAGCGAGCAGCGCGACTTGAAGCTGCCTTGCGTGCAAACTTACAGAGACGAAAAAAACAAACAAAATTAAGGCAGGATGATAACAAGCCTACCGAGGAAAAAGAATAATTTAAATGGATTCAATTTTAGTAAAAGGTGGGCAACCATTAAAAGGTAAAATAAATATTGCGGGCGCAAAAAATGCATGTTTGGCACTAATGCCATTGACACTTTTAACTGATGAAAAATTAATACTTACGAACGCTCCAAGGCTCTCAGATATAAATACTTTCAAACAATTGTTGAATTCACTTGGATCAGATGTGTCAATCACAAAAGATGGCAGAGAGATACACCTTTCTTCTAAAACAATTAAAACTGTACGTGCTGAATACGATATCGTTAGAAAAATGAGAGCATCAAATTTAGTTCTTGGCCCTTTATTAGCACGGGAAGGGCGGGCAATTGTCTCACTCCCTGGTGGATGTGCAATTGGTGCAAGACCAATGGATATTCATATAGAAACTTTAGAAATGCTTGGTGCAAAAATAGATTTAAAAGATGGGTATTTATATGCTACTGCTCCAAATGGATTGAAAGGGTGCCCAATAAAATTACGATTTGCATCTGTTGGAGCAACTGAAAACTTAATTATGGCTGCTTCACTAGCTAAAGGCACCACAATAATAAGTAACGCGGCCTGCGAGCCAGAAATTGGTGATTTGATCGATTGTTTAGAACGAATGGGAGCCAATATTGATGGAAAGGGGAGCTCAATCATAACTGTTGAGGGTGTCGATAAATTAAATGGCGCTACTCACCCTATTATATCGGACAGGATTGAAATGGGAACATATATGCTTGCGCCTGTTATCGCTGGAGGGGAAGTTGAAATCTCTGGTGGTAACATTGAGTTTTTAGGATCTTTTATTGATAAATTATTACAAATTGGTGTATCGATTAGTAAATCTAACGATAATATTATCGTAAAAGGCCCAACTAATCGAATAAGAGCTATTAATATAAAAACAGAAATATTCCCAGGATTTCCAACTGATTTACAAGCCCAAATGATGGCTTTACTTTGTACAGCGGATGGAACTTCGATTTTACATGAAACGATTTTTGAAAATAGATTTATGCATGCCCCAGAACTTATTAGGATGGGAGCCCAAATTGATGTTAGTGGTGGATTGGCGACAGTAATTGGTGTTCCAAAACTCAAAGCGGCACCTGTAATGGCAACTGATTTGCGGGCGTCGGTATCAATGATTTTAGCCGCATTGGCGGCAGAGGGTGAAACTGTTGTTAACAGAGTGTACCATTTAGATCGAGGATATGAAAATGTTGAGGAAAAATTAAGTAATTGTGGAGCCTTGATTGAAAGGGTCAGTCTATAATGGCGAACGATGCAAGATTTGAAGATGCTTATTCCAACCCCATTAGGTTGGAGGCTTTAGACGCTGAGGATTTGCAGGTTATTTCAACATTATGTCAAGACGCCATTGTATTAGGACAAGATATATCATGGCAAATAAGCAAACGAAGACTTACTTTTCTATTAAACCGTTTTCGATGGGAAGAGCATTCAGGTGAGCCGGAGAGGGTAAGAAGCTTATTGATATTTAATGATGTTAAAAAAGTTTCTAGTAAGGCAATATTACGTGATGATGTAAGTAATATTTACTCTCTGTTATCATTAGAATTTGAATTAGATGATGAGATTAGTGGCCATTTTACTATAACATTTGCTGATGAAGCATTAATTTCAATTTCTGCTGAATGTTTAAATGTTAAGCTGCAAGATGTAACCCGACCTTATAAATCACCTTCGGGACAAAAGCCGAAACACGAAGAATGACACATTTAATTCATATTGATATTGAGGATCAAGAACTCGCAATCCCAACTCCAGAAATCGCGCAAGAGCGAAAGGTGGCTATCTTTGATTTACTAGAAGAAAACTCATTTTCTTTGCCAGTAAGGTCTGGATTAAAATCACTAAAAGGTCCCTATAAATTAATTTTGGGAATAAGAGAGGGACGTTTAGCATTTGATGTAAGAACTAGCTTAAATAAACCCGCTACACTTGTTGCGTTGTCCTTAACTCCCTTGCTACCAGTGATTAAGGATTATTCTCAGATTTGTGAAGCGTATTATGATGCAGTAAAAACATTGCCACCAGCACAGATTGAAGCGATTGATATGGGTCGCCGAGGAATACACGATGAAGGTGGAAGGTTGTTACAGGAGCGTTTAGAAAATAAAATTATTTTAGATAAATTAACTGCGCGTAGGTTGTTTACACTAATATGTGTGCTGCATTTTAAAGGATGAGTTATGAGTAAGAATGGTCTTCCATTATCTATTCTTTTTTGTTGTGACCATAATGCTATTAGGTCACCTATTGCTGAAGGTTTAATGAAGAAAAAATTTGGCACTTCAATTTATGTCCAGTCAGTTGGCGTGGAGTCTGAACGAGAAATTGATGGTTTTGCTATAACTGTATGCAAAGAAATTGATGTTGAATTAAGTCGCCATCAAGTGCGTAATTTTGATGAAATGGAAGCGCTTGGTGATCATATGGTAGAGTTTGACATAGTTGTGGCTCTTTCCCGCGCGTCACATATTAAAGTAATGAAATTAGTTAATATTAAAAACTCTAAGATCGAACATTGGCCAATAATCGATCCAATATTTAATAGTGAACGAAGAGAAGAAAAGTTAATTGTCTACAGAGCAATTAGGGATCAACTTGACACACTAATATTTGATCGATTTAACGAAAAATAATCTTTTGATTTTTTACTTTTATAGTTTGATTTGAAGGGTGTTGAGAAGAGTGAACAGCTAAAACTGACAAATGAGTGTTAAAAATAACAAATATTGTCAACTAAAGTGATGAAATTACAATTTTTGGGGAAATGTGCTTGATTTTTTTATAAATTTTCAACATGGACACAGTCAGCAATTAGAAAAGTTTCAAAATCCGGAGTAAATATGGCCAAAGAAGAATTACTAGAATTTCCAGGGGAAATAAAAGAACTCTTACCTAACGCAACTTTCAGAGTTGAACTGGAAAATGGCCACGAGATTATTGCTCACACTGCTGGAAAAATGCGAAAAAACCGAATTAGAGTATTGGCTGGAGATAAGGTCTTAGTTGAAATGACACCTTATGATCTTACAAAAGGCCGCATTAATTATAGATTTAAATAATAAATGAAACTAATACTTGGATCAGCTAGTCCTCGTAGGTTAGAGATTTTACAACAAGCTCACATTGTTCCAGATAAAATCACTCCAGCTAATATTGATGAGACACCAAAAGCGCGAGAGTTACCTCTTCATTATTGTGAAAGAATTGCTTTGGAAAAAGCAAATGTAATAAGTATCAATGAAAATGAAATCGTTTTAACTGCTGATACAACTGTTGCGATTGGGAGAAGAATTATGGGCAAGCCTCATAATTCAGAAGAAGCGATAAAATTTTTAAAATTACTGTCTGGTCGACGTCATAAAGTGATTACCGCCATCGTTGTTAGAAATTTCCAAGATATAAGAAAAAGATCTGTCACTACTGATGTCAAATTCAAGAATTTATCTACGTCTGATATTGACTGTTATATTGCATCAAAAGAATGGGAAGGAAAAGCAGGTGGGTACGCTATCCAGGGATTAGGTGCAGAGTTCATCCCTTGGATTTCTGGTTCATATTCTGGAGTAGTTGGCTTGCCAATTGCACAAACAATGATGTTACTTAGGTCTTTGGGCTGGAAGCCATGAAAGGGACAATTGTTGCAATTTCGGAATTGAATGGACGGGTAGCTAGTGCGCTTGTGCAGGACGGCCAATTAATTGATTTTGTAATTGCCCCAATGAGTGAAGATGAGCCTATTCCGGGCGCTATTTATAGAGGTGTTGTTGGGCGAGCATTAAAAGGATTAAATGGTGTTTTTGTCGATCTTGATGGCAAAAAAAAGGGATATTTGAAGTTATCTAAAGGTTTAACTCCAGGCAGCACAATCTTAGTTCAGGTAACCACTGCTTCAGAAGATGGCAAGGCCCCTTCGGTAACTCAACGAATTATTTTTAAAAGTAAATTTGCCCATGTTACACCGTTTTCGCCTGGAGTAAATATATCACGAAAAATCAAGGATGAAGAAGTTCGTGGAAACCTCAGAATTATTTCTGAGGAAGTTATTGGTGATAATCCTGATTTCGGTTTAATTTTAAGATCTTCATGCGTTGATACTGATGAGCGTGAAATTACTTCTGATGTGGAAAACACATGGCAACTTGCGCATTTGGTCATGCAAGATCTAGTTGGTAAGCCTGAACTTTTATTAGATGGTATTGATCCTAGTGATTATGCTTGGAGGGAATGGCCTGGGCTCAAGCCATCGAATATTATGAATGGTGAGCATGCCTTTGATAATGCAGGTATTTATGAGCAGGTGGAGGCATTAAGTCAGCCGTATATTAAGCTTGGTGAGGGTGCGTCCATGTATATTGAGGCAACCAAAGCAATGGTGACTGTTGATGTTAATTCAATTGGTGGCGTTTCATCTGCGGTTAATATTAATATGAAAGCAGCTCAGTTGTTACCAAAAGAATTACGATTACGTGGATTGGGGGGGCAGATTGTGATTGATTTTGTTCCAATGCCAAAGAATAATCGGAAAAAGATTGATTTAGTTCTGGCAAAAGCATTTAAAAATGATCCTATAGAGTCTTCGTTAGTAGGCTGGACACAAATGGGTCATTTTGAATTACAGAGAAAACGAGAGCGT
The DNA here is from genome assembly GCA_028112705.1 of Paracoccaceae bacterium. Taxonomy (GTDB): domain Bacteria; phylum Pseudomonadota; class Alphaproteobacteria; order Rhodobacterales; family Rhodobacteraceae. Next base: position 26,834 of record JAOGYN010000016.1, read on the forward strand.
ATACAGTTTTAGGAGGTGTAAAATGAATTGTCCTATATGTGCAGGAATTACTTCTGAGAAATACAAACCATTTTGCTCAAAACGTTGTGCAGAAGAAGACCTGGGTAAATGGCTTACTGGGAGTTACAGAATACCTATAAATGAACTTGAAGAAAACGAGGAAATTGAAAAAGATAACCAGGACGATAAAACATTTATTAATTAGTAGTAAAACTATGAATTGAGGTCTGGACAGATTGCCTAACCTGCCATAGAACATCGCGACCTAAAGTTTTTATTATTACCCAAGCCCGGGTAGCTCAGGGGTAGAGCAGTGGACTGAAAATCCTCGTGTCGGTGGTTCAAATCCGCCCCCGGGCACCATTTTACAAGTGCGGTTAATCGTTCGTTCAACATTGTGCAAGTGTAACGTCAGCTTGTGATCTAATACCTCTAGCGATTTTAGTTTAAGAAAGACATATGATTTCTAGACTTTATTAACATCCGCTATGGCCCAATATAGTGTTCCTTGTCTTTTCTGAAAAAATTTGAAAGTTAGGAATATGTAAAGCATTGCTTTCCAGACAAAATGAAGTTAAAAATTGCGATTGAATTCAATTATAATTATCAGGAAAGATTATGAGTAAGAAGATGGAAAATTATTGGAACAGGTATTATTCTGACAAGAAAAATCTGTCTTTACCCTCACAGTTTGCAACTTTTATTCTTAATGAATTCTTTCAAAAAAATCGGTTTGTTGATATCGGATGTGGGGATGGACGAGACAGTCTGTTTTTTGCAACTTATGGGAAAAAAGTATTAGGTCTAGATGGTTCATCTTCTGCAATAAATTTCTGCCAAAATAAAGCTCTAGAAAAATCTTTATCAGAGGCTTCGTTTCAGCAGTTACAAATAAATGATAGTAACGAATGTGATACTTTTGTCGCAAAAAACCATAAAAATTGGTCTGGTTCATTGCTATATGCGAGATTTTTCTTGCACGCTATTGATGAAGTTGCAGAACAAAACTTTCTGCAACTTTCCTCTGACTTAGTTGGAGATAATGGCCATATTTGTTTGGAGTTTCGAACTCCACGTGATCGTTTTCAGAATAAAGAAACTGAGGCACATTATCGTCGTTATGTTGAGCCTTTAGATTTTTTGTTGCAAGCGCGAGCCTATGGATTGGATTGTGTGTATTTTGTTGAAGGATTTGGCTTTGCAAAGTACAAATCTGATGATGCATATGTTGCAAGATTGATCTTGGAAAAAGTATGATTGACCCTGTTCCAATTAAATTGAATCTGAATAATTTGCGAGATGTGTTCTCAAGAATTTCTCATCTAGAGGCTTTTATCTTTTTTGGAACCCTATTGGGTTACCAACGCGAAGGTAATATTATACCTTTTGATGATGATGTTGATATCTATGTTAATGTTAATGAATACGACCAGTTACTTACGGCGCTTGAGGGAAGTGGTTTTAAAATAGAAGTTAAACCACGTAAAAGATGGTATCAGCGTTTAAGGAAGCCATTATTTGTCCAGGCAACTCGATTTCAGGATGGCATTAAAACTTTTGTTGATTTCTACCTATACAATGATAGTTCATGTGATTATTTGGTAGATAAATGGAATTTCTTAGGCAACTGGAAGGACGTTAAATCGGCAATACATGTTCCAAAAAATCTTGTCTTTCCATTGATAACTGTTTCAATGCAGGGAATTAATATTCGAATTCCAGCAAAATCTGAAGCAATGTGTACTTTTCTTTACGGTCCTTGCTGGAAAATACCAGTCCGCAAAGGTGAAGATTATTTCATGGAAATAATAAATCACACCCCAGTATTTAGAAAAAAGCAGTAATCTTAGGTGAAAGTGTTACTTGAGTACTGTGGGGAGTTATTGTCAGTTTGAGTTGCATGGAGGTATCAGAAAATTATTATTCTTATAATAGTGTGTATTTTTTATGCAAAAATCTTTTTTGTTGAGGCTTCAAATTGACATCTCAGTACAATTACCAAAATTATTTTTATTGTTGGAGATATAATGGTTCATAAGGCTCTACTGAAAGATGTTTTTGGCTTTGATTCATTTCGTCCTGGGCAAGAAGAAATCATTCAAGCTGTAATAGATGGACAAAATGTTTTAGCCATTATGCCCACAGGAGGAGGCAAATCTTTATGTTTTCAGTTGCCAGCACTTTTAGGCAAAGGAGTGACTGTTGTTGTTTCACCGTTAATTGCCTTAATGCGGGATCAAGTGCGTGCTTTACAAGAGCTCGGTGTTAAGGCAGGTGCACTCACTTCGGGTAACACACCTGAAGAAATAGACGCTGTTTGGGAAAATCTAGAGCAGGGTAATTTAAAATTACTTTATATTGCACCTGAACGATTAGCTGCTGGTTCAGCAATAGGTATGCTACGCAGAATTGGTGTAAGCATGATTGCAGTAGATGAGGCACATTGTGTTTCACAATGGGGTCATGATTTTAGGCCAGATTATCTGCGCATTGGCGAATTACGTAAGGCATTAGGTGTTCCAATAGCTGCTTTCACGGCAACGGCAGATGAAGAAACTCAAGCAGAGATAATAAATAAGCTATTTGAGGGAGTCCCACATGCGAATTTTTTGCATGGGTTTGACCGTCCAAATTTACATTTAACTTTTGTGGCCAAAGACCAACCTCGTAAGCAGATTTTAAATTTTGCAGAAGCAAGGCAAGGTCAATCTGGTATTGTCTATTGTGGGACCCGCGCTAAAACTGAAACCCTGGCACAAGCTCTACGTGGGGCTGGATGCTCAGCCTGTCATTATCACGGTGGTATGGACGCTGAAGATCGTCGAATTGTTGAGGCTCGTTTCCAACGCGAAGATGGATTAATTGTTGTGGCTACGGTTGCTTTTGGGATGGGCGTGGATAAACCGGATGTTAGGTGGGTTGCACATGCAGATTTGCCAAAATCCATTGAGTCTTATTACCAAGAAATAGGACGTGGTGGGCGTGATGGTGCTCCTGCGGAAACATTCACTCTTTTTGGTGCAGATGATATACGCCTTCGTCGTTCACAAATTGATGAGGGAATGGCACCTGTTGATCGTAAATTGGCGGATCATTCGCGGCTTAATGCATTACTTGGATTAGCAGAAGCTCAGACTTGTCGAAGAGTCACCTTGCTTAAGTATTTTGGTGAGGCTTGTGTTAGCTGCAACAATTGTGATTTATGCGATAAACCACCTGAATTATTTGATGGCACTCAATTAGTGCGCATGGCTCTTTCGGCCATTCTGCGAACAGGAGAATGGTTTGGTGCTGGTCATTTGATTGATATTTTACGAGGTAAATTGACTGATAAAGTTCAACAACGTGGTCACAATGATTTGCCAACATTTGGTGTTGGCAAAGAGCATAGTAAAGCTCAGTGGCAAGCAATTTTTAGACAGATGATGGGTTATGATTTAATTCGTCCTGATCCAGAAAGGCATGGTGGTTTACGTTTTACTGAGAATGCACGCCCATTGTTGAAAGGTGAGGCGCAAATACAGCTCCGAATGGATAGTATAGCAGGTGCAATAGATCGCGAGCCAAGGGTTAAGTCATTAGTTTCCGATGAGAATGCTCCACTTTTATCTGCACTTAAAGCTCAAAGACGTGCCTTGGCGGAGCAGCAAAAGGTTCCAGCATATATTGTGTTTAATGATAAAACATTGATTGAAATGGCTGAGCGGCGACCGGCTACATTAGATGACATGGCATCAGTGAGTGGAGTTGGATCTAAGAAATTGGAAAGGTATGGGCAAACCTTTTTAACAATAATTACTGGTGAAGAGATAAAACTACATCCAATACGTCGTAAAATGGCTGGTCGGCCAGAAGCTGACGTCTTTGATCGGTTATTAGCGGCGCAAAAGGTTTTGGAAAAAGGTGAGTATGAAACAGAAAAGCCACTTTCTTGCTCTACATCAACACTGCGAAATATCGTTAAAAGACGGCCAAACAACATGGAAGAGCTTGAACAAATTACAGGTATGAATACAGCAAGAATTAAACGATTTGGACCTAAGTTTATAGAGATTCTGCAGTCTCTGTAATGAAAATTGAGTTATTTTAATATAATGGTCCGACCCGTATAAGAATACACTTGACGTATCAAATATTTTGCATTGATTATGATGTTATTATAAGTGATGTTTAGTTAATTTCTGAATATCTGTTTAAAAGAAAGTTTTTAAATGTCACGATCAGTTTGCGCAATTATTGGAGCAGGAGAGGGCCTTGGCCAAGCTCTTGCTAAAAAATTTGCCAATCAAGGATATAATATAGCTTTAATTTCGCGATCATTTGAAGGAAGCTCTTTGGCATTTGAGGCAGTCAGCTCAATTGGATCTCATGTTAAACATTTTTGTGCTGATGCCCAGAATCCCATTGCTATTGAGAATGCGATAGCAAACGTAATTAGTGAAATGGGTGAAATTGAAGTTTTGATTTATAATGTACGAGGTGAATTTACGAAATGTGAACCTTTAGACATGTCTTATGAGCAACTTTCAGAAGTATATAATACTGAAGTAATAGGCGCATTTGCTGCTGCTAAATCAGTATTACCAAAAATGATCAAAAACTCTAAAGGTAGTGTATTTTTTTCCAGTGCAACTGCTGCTTATAGAGGATCAAATACTTATCCACTTTATGCGATTGGAAAATTTGGATTACGTGCATTGTCTCAAAGTCTTTCAAAAGCTTACGCAAAGGAGGGCGTTCATATTATTCATGTTAGATTAGATTGTGATCTTGATGTGCCTTATATGAAACAATCCTACGGTACTGAATATAACTCTGACAATCTTGCAAATCCTGATGATGTGGCTGAGAGTTATTGGTTGACACATTTACAACCAAAATCAGCATGGAGTAATGAAATTGAATTACGACCCTATACCGAACACTGGACATATTGAACCACTTAAGTTTCTGAAAGAGTGCGTTTAAAGGAGAAAAATTATGACTTATAAACTTTTTTATGCTGATGGCAGTGCAGCACAAGGGGTTCAAATGGTTCTTGAAGAGTTGCGTCAGCCTTATGAATTAATTCAATCTACCAAAGACCGAAGTAAGCCCAGACCGTCAGAACAAATTAAAATTAATCCAAATGGCTGGGTGCCTGTTCTTATGTATGACAATACTGGTATGTACGAATGCGCCGCAATCACGATATTTTTGTGTGATCGTCATCCTGAAATGAATTTAGCACCTAAAGTAGATGATCCAAACAGAGGACTATTTCTTCAAACACTTATTTATTTTTCTAACTCAGTTCAAACAGCATTTCAAACTTACTATTACCCTGATCGATTTGCCGATTCAGTTGAGGATGAAGCAGGCGCTCAAAGAAGAGGAATTATAAGGTTACGAGAAACTTGGAAAGTTATTGATGATCAAATAGGTAATAATAAATGGCTATTGGGTGACAGTTTTAGTGCTGCTGACCTTTATTTATTTATGTTAACCACGTGGCTCTCTCTTTATCCAGATCGAGGACTTCCACAAATTTCCGAATTTCCTAATGTTAAACGGATTGCAGACGCTGTGATTTCCAGGCCAAGTGCGCAACATGTTTATAAAGAATTGACAATATAAAAGATTGAGTTTCATCAAATAACATCTTCTATTGTCTGGACTCATTTAAGTTTTTCTCATTTGAGATCCAATTGGATCATAAGGTGAAAAAGGTATTATCTTGGCTATGTGCTTTTTACCCACAACGTGAACAAAAACCTTTTTTCCAATCTCCGCATGAGTTTTGTCTAACATTGCTAAGGCATAACTACGTTTCATCCGGTGGCCATACCCGCCTGATGTTGTCATACCTATAACTTTATCATCAGACCATACAGGTTCAAACCCCGTTGCATCGGCATCCTCAGCATCTATTTCTAGCATTGTTAAGATTTGTTTTGGATTGAGTGATTTTTGTGCAGCCTTGCGGCCTATAAAATCACCTTTATCCCAATCGCACCATTGATCTAAACCAGTCATTGCGGGCGTATACCCCTGTGTAAATTCTGCGTTCCAGATACCAATAGATTTTTCTAACCTTAAGGAAAGCATAGCATCAAAGCCAATTTCTTTAATTCCTATTTTTTGACCAGCTTCTAGTAAAATATTTCTAAGTCCCACATGTTCTGACGTGAGGCAGTTTATTTCAAAGGCCATTTCCCCAGATAATGATAGTCGAGAAATTTTAACTCGGTATAAACCTAGGTCAATTTCAGTACACTCCATCATCTTTAAATTTGATTTTGACGATGTAATTAACGCATTTAAAACGTCTCGAGATTTCGGTCCATTTATTGAAAAACCACCAAACGTATCTGACACATCTTGAATATCAACCTCAGTATCCATATTTTTTTCAAACCAACGCATGTGAAATTGGCGCATGTAATAGGACCCCATTAACCAATAAGTGCCATCTCCCCAATTAAAGCATGTAAGATCCCCTTTAAGTCTGCCATCATGACCAAGCATAGGTGCCAGTTTTATCTTTCCAGGTTTTGGAAGTTTGCAAGCCAATAACTTGTTTAACCACATCCCAGCTTTATCTCCTGATACCTTATATCGAGAAAATCCTGAAATATCTAAAAGACCACATGTTTCTTGAACCGCGTTACACTCCTCTTCCACATATTTAAATGAATCTGGCCTTTTCATCGTGCCAGGTTCTTTAAAATCTTTTGGAGCAAAGTAGAGCGGTAATTCTAAACCCCATAGACTACCCCAAACGGCCCCTGCATCAGTCATATCATTATATGCCCCTGGAAGACGTAATGGTCTGCCAGCGGGCAATTGCTCATTTGGATAAGTCATAACAAAACGTCGAGAATAAAACTGACCTGTTGTTTGCTTTATGTATTCTCTATTTGATTGATGCTTTCCAAATCGAGCAACATCCATACCAAAAATATCATTCTCTGGTTCACCATAAATCATCCATTCAGCTAAACTTTTGCCTACTCCTCCACCCTGGCTGAAACCGGCCATCACACCACATGCGACCCAATAACCTGTTGGACCGATAGGGCCCACCAACGGATTTCCATCTGGCGCAAAAGTAAAGGCACCATTTACCCAACGTCGTATTCCTACTTTATCTAGTCCTGGAAATCTTTCAAAACCAATCGCCAGCTCAGTTCCAATTCGATCAATGTCCTCAGGAATAAGGTCCATTCCATAATCCCAGGGCGCGCCATCAACATGCCAATGTTTCGGATTTTGCTCATACACCCCCATCAATAATCCGTCACGCTCTTGTCTAGTGTACGTAAAGCCATCAAGATCAACAATTGTTGGAAGTTCTCCCTTAATGGTATTGAGTGGTTCAAATGGTTCTGTGATTAGATAATGGTGCTCCATTGGAGTGACTGGTAAGTCAACATTGGCCATCAGTCCTACTTGTTTTGCCCAAAGGCCTCCAGCATTAACAATATGCTCAGAATGAATTGTTCCTTTTTCTGTTACAACGTCCCAACTACCATCTTTTCTTTGGTTGAGTTCTACAACACGGTTTCTTAAGATTACGTCCGCACCACGATTTTTTGCTGCTCCAACATATGCGTGTGTTGTTCCGTTTGGATCAAGATAACCCTCATTATCATCATAAAGGCCACCTAACACATCACTTGTTTTTAGAACACCGCCAGTGATTTCATTCACCTCATTTGGAGACATTAATCGCGCTGTTTTTACACCAATCGCTTGGAATGTGGCCCATCCTGCTTTTATCTGTTCCCACCGATCTGGGTCTGTAGCAATGTTCACACCGCCAGTCATATGAAGACCACAGTTCACACCACTTTCTTTTTCAATTTCACGATACAAATTGATCGTGTAATCTTGTAACACAGCAATATTTGGGTCTCCATTTAGCGCATGAAACCCAGCGGCGGCATGCCATGTGGAACCCGCTGTTAGTTCAGTTCGTTCAATAAGTGCCACATCACCCCAACCAAATTTAGTTAAATGGTAAAGTACTGATGCTCCGACTACACCACCTCCAATGACCACGGCACGATAAGAAGATTTCATTTTATGTTCCTATAATTATTTAAATTACGATTACTCAAAATTTTTACTCAGTAAACACATAATGCTGAGTTTTTAAAATTATTTTGCCAATCCTGAAACTTTATAAACCATCTGAAAGTGTTTACATTGATAAACAAAAGTGTACTTTTTTAATTATGAAAAAACCTCACAATGAGATAATTGAAAATCTCAAGCAAAATATTATCAAAAACTTTGGAACTCCTTGCCCAGTGATTGATCTTGATATTGTAGAGACTAACATTAACCATGCGCAGAAGCTTTGTGATGTGAAGGGCCTTGCTAATAGACCTCACATTAAAACCCATAAATCACCTGTCTTGGCCAAAATGCAGATTGCGGCTGGTGCGAAGGGAATTACTTGTCAAAAACTAGGTGAAGCAGAAGTAATGGCTGATGCGGGCATTATAGATATTATCATTGCAACGAACCTTTTGGGGGCCGCTGCGTCTGGCCGCCTAACCTCATTGCAGAGACGCATTAGTTTAAAGGTATGTGCGGATAATCCATTTTCGCTCGCGGCCTACTCTGAAGCTGCGCATCAGGCCGATCGAGTTATGGATGTACTGATTGAATGTGATACTGGCCAGCATCGCGCTGGTGTAGTCACACCAGGTGAAGTCATTACGCTTGCAAGAATTATAAAAAATGATCCTATGCTTAATTTTGTGGGATTGTTGTTTTACCCACCCCTGAATGGTTGGGCGCAGACGCAAGAATTTTTGGGAAAAACTAAGAAAGGCCTTGAAAGCTTAGGAATGTCAGCCAAGATTGTGTCAACTGGTGGCACACCAAATTTTCAAAACATTGGTCAACTGGATGGCGCAACAGAACATCGTGCTGGAACCTGCATTTTTAATGATCTCATGATGATTGAGGCTGGTGTGGCAAAATTTGAGGATTGTGCTTTACAAGTGTTTACGAGTGTTGTCAGCCGGGGAGGAGTGGATCGAGGCATCCTTGATGCTGGTTCCAAAACTTTAACATCTGATCAGTTTGGGTTGGAAGGATTTGGCAGACTTCTTGAGCATCCAAATGCCATGATTGAAAAACTTGCTGAAGAGCACGGCTTTCTTGATCTTTCAAAGTGCCTCAATAAACCCAAAATAGGCGATATTGTTAGAGTTATACCAAATCATGTTTGTGTTGCTGTTAATATGGTTGATCAGCTTGTGGCCGTGCGTGGCAATGAAATTGTCGACGTGATCCCAGTAGCTGCGCGTGGTATGCTTGTTTAACCCTAGGGTTTAAAAAAAACCGGTAAAGCAACTGTGGAAATATTAAATAAGAAACTTAGTTCTCCAAGATACTTTAATTAATTATTTATGATTTTGCAGTTTAGATTGTAAACAATATTACTTGTGTCATTTACGTCATTTAATTGAAATCCATGCTTTTGTGCTTCGGTTTGGAAAGCCTTGTAAAGTAAACTTCGCAAATCAATGTCAATACTACTATCCTCAACTGAAAATTCTTGAAGATTGTCTTGATTATCATCAAGGTTATCTTCAACCTTTTCCTTATTCCCAAATATTTGTTCCCAGCCAGATCGATAGGCTGGTGTGGAAACACTTGAAAAATGACTAATAGAAGATTGAGATGCTGACTTTGGAGGTGTTTTGTCTTTTGTTGTTTTGGAATCTTGCGTGGTTTCGGTGCTTTTATCAGTAGTATCTTTTTTAATGTCAGTATTTTTTTCAGTAGTATCTTTTTTAACATCAGCATTTTTTTCAATATTATTTTTTTTAACTTCAGTGGAAGCGGCTTCCTTAGCCGGCTTCTTAGGTGATTTCTCAGCGCTCATAATATATATTTTCCAATCATCAAAATTAGTGGGGTCGTTTAACAAGTTTTAATGTGGGCTTACAAGTAATTTTTGGCAGTAGTACCTGTAATTATTTTAGCTATCTAACTTTGTTCCGCTTTTCGTAGTTTCGTAGTGATTGGCCAAGAGACGTAATGCCCTTCTGAATAAGATCTTCAGATTGAGAGGAGAAATTGATGCGAGCATGATTTTTTTGTTCTTTAACCGGAAAAAAGCTACCACCTGGTACATATGCTACTTTAGCTTCTGGTAGTGCTATTTCTTTCATAAATTTAGTTGTGTCAAATTTTTCATCAAATGTTACCCAAGTAAACAATCCCCCACTGGGGTTAGTTATTTTAATATTTTCTGGAAAGTGTTTTTTAATTTGCTTCAACATTAATTCTTTTTTAGTTAAGTATGCTTCCTTAAGTTTGTTTATGTGCGCATTAAGATCATAACGCTCTAAAAACATGCTTGTTGCAGCCATATTGAGTGTTGAAGTTTGTGTATCTGCTGCTACCTTCAATAATCCCATTTTCTTAATTAGGTTGGCTTCTGCTACAGCCCAACCAATTCGTAAACCTGGAACTAAAATTTTTGAAAAACTACCCAGATGAATGACGCGATTTTGGGTATCCATTGATTTCAAGGTGGGAAGGCTTTCACCTTCAAAACGGATATGGCGATAAGGTGTGTCTTCCAAGATCACTACGTCATGTAGATTTGCTAAATTAATTAATTGCTTACGTCTAGTGAGGCTCAGTGTAACTCCAGTTGGGTTTTGGAAGTCAGGAATGGTATATATCATCTTAGTTTTTGGATTTTCTTCTAGCACTTTCTTAAGAAGATCTGTTCGCATACCATCATCATCTATTGGTACAGCTTTATAATTTGGTTGATTAAGATTGAATGCAATTAAAGCACCCAAGAAAGTTGGATCTTCTGTGATTAAAACATCACCAGGATCAATAAACATTTTGGAAACTAAGTCGAATCCTTGTTGAGAGCCGTGAAGAATTAAAACATCTTTTGCGTCACAAGGTGTTCCATCTAATGTCATCAAGTTGGCAATTTGCTCACGTAGTTTGGGCAATCCGTCTGAAGGGGCATATTGCATTGACGCACCACTTGGATCATTAATTATTTCACTAAATACTTTTATTAATTTGTTTTTTGGAAACAAAGAGGCATCTGGATAACCACCGCCAAATGATATAATTGATTTGTCTGCTCCCAATGCTAATAGTTCATCAATCGCAGAAGGTTTAACTACCTTCATTTTTTCTGAAAATAGGTTGTTCATTTTTGACCTTAATTTTTTTGAGTATGGAACACTCAATTTTATTAGAATGCAAGAATTAGGAATAATGTGGCGACCATTAAAACTCCCAGGTGTAATTAAAAATATTTAATCCTATTATAAATCAAAATGTATACATTACTTAATTTTCTTAGTTATAAATAGAGATTGTAATCTGAATTAAAGATTTGTTGCAAAATAGAATTTATTTGTCATATTTTAGTTTAATCTGTGGCTAATATTTTATTTGTCAAAATTTTTATTAAAAGTACATGTAGGAGCGTCCTTTGCCAGATATTCAGTTAGATGAAAATAGTAATATTAAGTCATTACCTAGCCATGCAAAGGTAGTCATTATTGGTGGTGGTGTTGTTGGATGTTCAATTTTATTTCATCTTGCTAAATTTGGATGGAAAGACGTTATTTTACTAGAGAGAAATGAATTAACTTCTGGGTCTAGCTGGCATGCTGCAGGACAAATTCATACGATCTCTAGCGACCCAAACATCAGCCGACTTCAAGGTTATACAATAGATTTATATAAAGAGATTGAGAAAATCTCAGGGCATTCTGTTGGCTTACATATGACCGGTGGTTTTTATCTTGCTTCAAATAAAACTTGGTATGACTATTTAAAGCGGGAGAGATCAAAGGCTCGTTATATGGGATTGCAGCAGGAATTCATTAGTCCAGCTGAGGTTGCTAGTAGACATCCCTTGATTGATCCAAAACATTATCATGCTGCTTTATGGGATGAACAAGATGGTGATTTAGATCCCTCAGGTGCGACTTATGCGTTTGCAAAGGCCGCAAAGTTTTATGGAGCTCAGTATTTCACACATACCCCTGCCACGTCGACTACACAAAAGTTAGATGGATCATGGGATATTGTTACGCCAAAGGGTTCGATAAATGCAGAAATTATTGTTAACTGTGGTGGATTATGGGCTCGGGAAGTAGGTCACATGCAAGGTTTGCAGATCCCAGTACAACCGATGGAACATCATTATTTGATTACCGAACGTATTGACGCTGTAGCAAATCATGGTTCCAGGTTGCCGTGTGGTATTGATTACGAGGCTAATATTTATTTTCGTCAGGAACAAGAGGGTATGCTTTTGGGGACCTATGAACCAGTTGGAACACCCTGGAAAGTAAGTGGTACTCCTTGGGATTTCGGACACGAATTACTACAACCAAATCTAGATAGTATTGCTGATCGACTAGAGTTGGCCTTTGAGAGAGTTCCAGCTTTGGCTCAGGCGGGAATTAAAGATGCTATTAATGGACCCTTTACATTTGGACCTGATGGAAATCCCATGATTGGCCCAGTTCCAGGTATGAAAAATTATTGGTGTGCGGTGGGGGTCATGGCGGGGTTTTGTCAAGGCGGTGGCGTTGGTTTAACTATGGCCGAATGGATGATAGATGGAGAGCCTTCTATAGACGTTTGGGCAATGGATGTTGCCAGGTTTGGTGATTGGGCAACACCAGACTGGGGAACTATTAAGTCGACTGAAAATTATGAGCGTCGTTTTGTAATGACGTTTCCAAATGAGACATTGCCACAGGGTAGATTACAGAAAACAACATCACTTTATGATCGATTGATCGCTAAAGGTGCCAGAATGGATCAAAGTTTTGGGTTGGAACACGCATTATGGTTTGCTGATGATCAAAACGATGCATGGGAGGACCCAAGCTTTGATAGAAATAGGAGCCATGATTATGTTTCTCGGGAAGTGAAAGCCGTTCGAGAAAATGTTGGTGGCATAGAGATAGCAAATTTTGCTAAGCACGAATTTAAAGGTCCAGGTGCGCGTAAGTATTTAGACCAAATTTTAGCTGGTTTTGTGCCTAAAGTGGGTCGATTGAGTTTAACACCAATGCTAACTCCAAAGGGAAAATTATATGGTGATTTAACCGTAGCGTGCATAGAAGAACATTATTTTATAGTATTTGGTTCGGGTGCAATGCAAGAGGCACATCGTCGTTGGTTTGAGAAAAGTTTACCTAAAAATGTTTTTTATAAAAATGTGAGTGATGATTGGCATGGTATAGCTATTTCGGGACCAAAATCCCGTCATTTGTTAAAAAATATCACTCGGGATGATGTGACAGATAGCGCATTTAAATTTAGAGATGTCCGACAAACTTATGTAGGTGGTGTGCCTGTTATCCTGAATAGAATTAGTTTCAGTGGAGAACTTGGTTATGAGATTTATTGCAAACCGCATTATTTAATAAGACTAGCAGATGCGATTGAGGAAGCTGGTAATGACTTAGGTTACGTTTGGTATGGTGCACGTGCGTTAATGTCATTGCGTTTGGAAAAAGGGTGGGGCGCTTGGTCATTAGATTTTCGTCCAGACTTTAACGCAGTAGAGAGTGGATTAGATGCATTTATAAATTGGGAAAAAGATTTTGTGGGGAAAAATGCTACTGAGGTTATCCAAGCTGCTGGCATTTCGCAAAAATTAGTCACAATGATAATTGATGTTGAAGGTATTGATGTGAGTAATGATGAGGCGATTTTAAAAGATGGTATAGCAGTAGGCTATATAAGCTCTGGAGGTTATGCACATCATACTCAAAAATCTATGGCAATGGGCTATGTAAAGTTAGAATATGCTATTGCTGGTTCTGAATTAAAAGTAGAGATACTTGGCGACTTATATGATGCTGTTATTTTAGGATCCCCAGCCTATGACGCTAATGGTTTCAATATGCGTTCCTAATGGCAAGCTTAGTTTTTTAATTTTACGAATAAGCTCGTTAAGGCGTGAATGCTTGCAGCCACCGAGGGACCAATTCCTATAGCAAATAGCAAGGTCCCAAGCCCTACTACTCCACCTAAAAGCCAACCAATCAATACAACTGTAAGTTCTATTCCGCTTCGCACCCAAGCAATGGGTAGGTTAGAGATGCTTTGCAAACCAGTCATTAAACCATCTCTTGGCCCAGGGCCTAAGTTAGCAATGAGGTAAACTGCTCCTCCAAAACCAGTTATAATTATCCCCAATATTACTTGCGTAAGTTTTAAAAAATATATTTCTGGAGATGGAAGGTAAGGCAGGGAATAATCCAATACGGTGGCAATAATAATTACATTTAGCACAGTGCCTAGTCCAGGAATTTGTTTTAAAGGTATCCAGCACAATAAAACGAAAAGACTGATGCAAAAGGTTGCCGTGCCTACGCTAAAATTAAACACTCTTGAAATGCCTTGCCCAAGCACTGTCCATGGGCTGACACCAATACCAGCAGATATTAGTAGCGCCTCGCCAAGTCCAAACAAAATTAATCCAATTATTAAAAATAAAATAGACATTAATTTTGGTGTTATAGTTAACGCTTTAGGTGAACTCCAAAATAATGTTGGAATTTTTTTTGTAGATAAAAAATCTAATTTAATAATCATCAATATAATTTTCTGAAATAAGTATTTCTAGCCAAACTCTGTGATCTGTGATTTTACGCACCCTTGATAGGTCAAACTGATCAGTATCTTAAGTGCTAAATCAATAATTAATTGTCAACGCCACCCCAGATTACTTCTGCTGTTTTTACAATCAATTCAAGTTTCCTGCTTTGGTCATCGTGTGACAAAGTGTTTCCCTCTTCGGTTGAAGCAAAGCCACACTGAGGTGCCACGCCTAATTGATCAATGTCAATATACTTTGAAGCTTCATCAAACTGTCTCTGGATCCAGTCTAGCTCTTCTAAGTTACCATCCTTGGTTGTAATAAATCCTGGCATAACCCTTTGCTTGCCCTTAGCCATCAATGATAATGGTTTAAGGCCACCTGCGCGCTCAGTATCGTATTCCATGAAAAATACGTCTACTCCTGTTTGATTAAAAACAGCATCTGCAACTGCGTCATAGGCTCCTTCGGCGGCGTGAGTTGATCTGAAGTTACCACGACACATATGCATCGCAATTGTCATATCAGATGGCCTATCTTTGATCGCCTCATGCATCATCCAGGCATATCTTTGAACTAAATAGTCTGGATCATGACCTTTAGCTTTTGCAGCCTCTCTATGTTTGGGATCACATAAGTAAGCAAAGAAAATATCATCCATCTGAAGATAACGACACCCGACATCGTAGAAAGCGTTTACAGCTTTTTTGTATGCGTTAGATATATCAGAAGTAAGAATTTCTATATTGTCATACTCTTTAGGAATAATATCTTCCAAAGAGGTTCTAAAATGACAGCAGGATGGCCCTGGAATTGAAATTTTTGGAGTAACAGAAGTATTTCTCGCAACGAACTCAAAGTGTTGTAAATGTGGATGATCCA
>JAOGYN010000017.1:0-40155 GCA_028112705.1 Paracoccaceae bacterium
GATCTATTGCTTTAGAAGCGGCAAACCCATTATATGAAACAAGAGTTTACCGTGATGAACAGGTGAAAATTCAAGGTCGGTTAGTTGGTTTGATTAGGTCGTATTAAGATTAATTATAATGTAACAGTGATGCAATTATTGGTAATTCACTTTAAAATCCTTGAAAACTCCGTCCCAAGAAGAGTTAATCAATTAAGTTACAAAGATTACTAGCTATCTTGTTTAATTAGTTTATTTTACTTAGTACCCAAAAGACTAGGCTCGTTTTTAGATGGATATTATTAAGATGGACGTTATTACACGATTTGCACCCTCTCCGACAGGAATGTTGCATATAGGTGGTGCTAGAACAGCACTTTTCAACTGGTTGTATGCCAAATCTACAGGTGGTAAGTTTCTACTAAGAATAGAGGATACTGATCGGGAGAGATCAACCCCTGAAGCTACTGAAGCCATCTTTGAAGGCCTTAAGTGGTTAGGATTGAATTGGGATGGAACAGTGCAATCCCAACATGACAATCAACAGCGTCACAGAGATGTAGCTAACGAGCTTATTTCCCTTGGAAAGGCATACAAATGTTTTTGTACAGAAGCCGAAATTGAAGAGATTAGAAAGAACTCAAAGGCGTTAGGCCAATCAAAATTATTTGAAAGTCCTTACCGTAATATCAATCCGAAAGAATATCCAAATAAAGCTTTTGTTATTCGCTTAAAAACACCATTAATCGGAAGCACCGAAGTTATCGATGAAGTACAAGGTAAAGTTAGGTGGAAAAATGAGACTTTTGAGGATTTAGTTCTGTTAAGATCAGATGGAAATCCGACATATATGCTCGCTGTGGTCGTAGATGATCACGATAGTCGGATCAGTCATATAATTAGGGGTGATGATCATCTATCAAATGCAGCCAAGCAGGCGTTAATTTATGAAGCGTTAGGCTGGAGAGTACCCATTTTTGCCCATATACCTTTAATATTTGGCGATGATGGTAAAAAAATGTCGAAAAGACATGGGGCTACTGGAACTATTGAATATCAAAAACTTGGATATACTTCTTCAGGTATGAGGAACTATCTTGCTAGATTAGGATGGAGCCATGGTGACGACGAGTTTTTTAGTACATCTGAGGCAATATCATGGTTTGATTTAAAAGGGATTAATAAATCTCCAGCAAGATTTGATTTCAAGAAATTAGATAATATCAATAGCAAGCATATTAATGCTGCAAATGATTCAGAATTAATAAACGATATTAATAACTTTAATGATGTGTGTGAAGAAAATAAATTAAATAGTTTAGAAATTTCTAAAGTTGAAAAAGCATTATACTGCCTAAAACAAAATTCAAAAAGAATCCCTGACATACTAAATAAAGCTCATTTTTTATTGATAAATCGTCCTATTATTTTAGAAGATAGAGCGGAAGCAGCTCTATCAATTACTGGAATACTCATACTAAAGGAATTGACCCCATTCCTAGAAGATGCTACTTGGACCCGCGAAGGGCTTGAATTTGCAGTAAATAATTGTCTCACTGAACATGATTTGAAATTGGGGCAGTTAGTACAACCTTTAAAAGCTGCACTGTCCGGACGGATGTCCACACCAAGCGTCTTTGATATGATGGTTTTGTTAGGACCTAATGAAGTTAATGAAAGAATATGCGACATAACGCATAAAGCTATTTCATAATAGGTATTCGAAGCTAGCTTAATATTTACTGGGAAATAATACCCAAAGTTCAATTGAATAATATGTTAAAAGGAAGAAATATGACCAAATCTCCAAAATCAGCAACTTTAGTTTTTGGTGAAAGGAATATTGAATTACCAGTTCATCAACCATCAATCGGTCCTGATGTTGTGGATATTGGGAAGCTTTATGCTCAAGCTGATATATTCACATTCGACCCTGGTTTCACCTCTACAGCGTCTTGTGAGAGTTCAATAACTTATATTGATGGAGATAAGGGTGAGTTACTTTATCGAGGTTATCCAATAGAACAATTAGCTGCGAAATCTCATTTTTTAGAAGTATGTTATCTACTCTTATATGGTGACCTTCCTGAGGCTGCACAATTAGAGGATTTTGAGTCAAGGGTTACTAACCACACTATGGTGCATGAACAAATGCACAATTTATTTAGTGGCTTCAGAAGAGACGCACACCCAATGGCCATAATGGTTGGTGTTGTTGGAGCAATGTCTGCTTTTTATCACGATAGTACGGACATTAATGATGAGACCCAAAGAGAAATATCATCGATACGCATGATAGCAAAAGTTCCTACAATTGCAGCAATGGCATACAAATATTCAATTGGTCAGCCTTTTGTTTATCCAAGAAACGATTTAGATTATGCAACTAATTTTCTTAGAATGTGTTTTTCAGTCCCGGCTCAAGAATATGAGCCTGATCCTATTTTGAGCCGCGCAATGGACAGAATTTTTACGCTACATGCCGATCATGAGCAAAATGCTTCCACCTCTACTGTTCGCTTGGCCGGTTCCTCTGGGGCAAATCCTTTTGCCTGTATCGCTGCAGGTATTGCCTGTTTGTGGGGACCAGCTCATGGTGGTGCAAACCAAGCATGTCTTGAAATGTTACACGAAATTGGATCATTTGATAGGATACCAGAATTTATTGCTCGCGCCAAAGATAAAGACGACCCATTTAGGCTCATGGGTTTTGGGCATAGAGTCTATAAAAACTTTGATCCACGCGCTACAGTAATGAAAGAAAGTGCTGATGAAGTTCTAGACTTATTGGGTATTGAAAATAACGAAATTTTAAAAATAGCTAAAGAATTGGAAAGAATAGCTCTTGAAGATGAATATTTTATATCAAAAAAGCTTTACCCGAATGTAGATTTTTATTCTGGAATTATATTAGATGCAATGGGTTTCCCTACCTCTATGTTTACTCCAATTTTCGCATTAAGCAGAACAGTTGGTTGGATTGCCCAGTGGAAGGAAATGATTGGGGATCCTATTCAAAAAATTGGTAGACCTCGACAGCTTTATAATGGTCCAACTGAACGAAATTATTTAGATGTAGAAAATAGGTAAATTGTATCAATTAATTTTTTGTTTTATTAATTTTTTGTATTCGTTGTGAACAATTTAATAAAAAGACTTCAATTATGACAGTTGAGTGGAAAATATCAAATAGTTTAGTGCTTTACGAAGACGCCGTATGTTTTATGGAAAACCGTGTTAATGGTATCATAAATGGCACTGAAAAAGAGTTAATTTGGCTTTTGGAACATCCACCAATATACACTTCAGGTACATCTGCAAATACTAAAGATCTATTAAATAACTATAATTTACCAGTTTATGATTCAAAACGAGGTGGCCAATACACTTTTCATGGGCCAGGTCAAAGAGTGGTATATATTATGTTAGATCTTAATAAGTATGGTCGTGATGTGAGGGAATTTGTCAAGAAACTTGAAAATTGGATTATTCATGTTTTAACATCGTTTAATCTTAAGGGCTTCACAAGATCAGACAGAATAGGCGTGTGGGTTAAAGGACCAAAAACACCATTTGGTGGTATAGACAAATCTAATGAATATAAGATTGCAGCAATTGGGATTAGATTACGAAAATGGGTAAGTTTTCATGGTATCTCAATTAATATAAATCCTGACTTAACATATTATGAGGGTATCGTCCCTTGTGGCATTAAGGAACATGGCGTCACTTCCTTTAATCACTTAGGGTTATCTGCTTCGATGAAGGAAGTTGATCTTGGTTTAAAATCTTCATTTCATGAATATTTCAGTGACTTGGGCAAATCACCGCAGTTATGAAAAAAACTAGACTAATAAGAATTCTGACCTAGTTAATTTCTAAAGATAGGTTAAACCATATGCTGATCCTTTTCAGGGATTCGTCATAACTAATAATTGTGGGAATTATCCCATTTAGGTAGAGCAAATAAAAAGATTAGACTTTCATTAAAAATTGAAAGTTAACTAAGCAGGAGCAAAATAATGGCAGATGTCGCTGTACATGGTATTGAGAATCACGACAAAAATTTCTTTGTTCGCTGGTTCATGAGTACAAATCATAAAGATATTGGGATTTTATACATCTTTACTGCAGGCTTGCTTGGCCTAATTTCTGTTTCATTTACCATCTACATGCGCATGGAACTTATGGAGCCAGGCGTTCAATACATGTGTATGGAAGGTGCTAAATTCACTGCTCAAGCTGTTGAAAGTTGCACTCCAAACGGGCACCTATGGAATGTATTGATTACAGGACATGGTATTTTAATGATGTTCTTCATTGTAATCCCAGCCTTATTTGGAGGTTTTGGTAACTATTTCATGCCCTTAATGATTGGCGCGCCAGACATGGCATTCCCTAGGATGAATAACTTATCCTATTGGATGTATGTTGCAGGTTCTTCCTTAGCAGTAGCGTCCTTATTATCACCTGGTGGAAATGATCAGTTAGGTTCTGGAGTTGGTTGGGTACTTTATGCACCATTATCGACTAATGAGGGCGGGTATTCTATGGATTTAGCAATTTTTGCGGTGCATGTGTCAGGAGCCTCTTCCATCCTTGGTGCTATTAACATGATTACGACATTTTTAAATATGCGAGCACCAGGCATGACCCTTCATAAAACTCCTTTGTTTGCGTGGTCTATTTTTGTCACAGCATTACTTATTTTATTATCGCTTCCAGTTTTAGCCGGTGCAATAACAATGCTATTAACTGACAGAAACTTTGGAACCACTTTTTTTGATCCATCAGGCGGTGGAGATCCAATTCTTTACCAACACCTTTTGTGGTTTTTTGGGCATCCAGAAGTTTACATGATAATTGTTCCTGGTTTTGGAATAATTTCACACGTAATTTCAACTTTTTCAAAAAAACCAATTTTTGGCTATTTACCTATGGTATATGCCATGGTGGCTATTGGAGCTCTTGGGTTTGTTGTTTGGGCACACCATATGTACACCGTTGGGATGTCTTTAACTCAGCAGTCATATTTTATGTTGGCTACTATGGTAATCGCAGTACCTACTGGGATAAAAATATTTTCATGGATCGCAACTATGTGGGGAGGTTCAGTTGAACTAAAAACTCCAATGCTTTGGGCCTTTGGGTTCTTATTCTTGTTTACTGTTGGAGGTGTGACAGGTATTGTATTGGCCCAGGCTGGGATTGATAGAGCTTATCATGACACTTACTACGTTGTTGCACATTTTCATTATGTTATGAGCTTGGGTGCAGTGTTCTGTATTTTTGCGGGCATTTATTATTGGATTGGTAAAATGTCAGGAAGACAATACCCTGAATGGGCTGGAAAGTTGCATTTTTGGACGATGTTTATAGGTGCAAATATTACCTTTTTTCCACAACATTTTCTGGGACGGCAAGGAATGCCAAGAAGATACATCGATTATCCAGAAGCTTTTGAATATTGGAATGTAGTATCTTCTTATGGTGCGTTTCTATCTTTTGCCTCGTTTATATTTTTTATAGGTATCGTTTTTTATACTCTACTTTATGGTAAAAAACTTACAGAAAATGCTTATTGGGGGGAGCATGCAGATACTTTAGAGTGGACCCTACCTAATCCACCACCAGAGCACACATTTGAAATCTTACCAACTCCCGACATGTGGGATAAACAATCTGGTCATTAAATTGCCTTACTCTATCATAAATCAAACAAAAAAGTATTTGCGTTTGTCAAAAAGGTGGGTGCTATTCGACACTGTGATATGGTTCTATTGACTTGAAATAATAACAAAAGATTATCAAATGCACCAAAAAGTCATTTACGAATAGATAAAAAATTCAAATAAGGATTTGTGACAAAAAATGCACCACGCAACCTATCTGGTAGTTAATGGTTTCATATCAGGAAACACTAAGACTTTTCTGTAAATGTGCCAAGTCG
The DNA here is from genome assembly GCA_028112705.1 of Paracoccaceae bacterium. Lineage (GTDB taxonomy): Bacteria > Pseudomonadota > Alphaproteobacteria > Rhodobacterales > Rhodobacteraceae. The sequence goes on from JAOGYN010000017.1 coordinate 5,930, forward strand.
CGTGACCAAAAACAGGCAATACTAAAATCAAACCTACGAGAACGATTATTGAACCCAAGAATAATCCAATACAAATCAACCCTCCCCACAACATCATAGGGACAGGGTTAACTTTAACCACTTTAACAGACGCTTTAATGCCATAAAGTACGCTCACTTCATGTTCAAGTATGAGAGGGAAAGCTACAGCAGTTGTGCAAAGAGCCAACAATGCAAAACAAAAACCAAATCCATTTCCCAAAATGATAAGGATCCAGCCCCGTGATGTCGAAATGACTTCCCACAAAAATTCAAAAATTGAGATTGGGTATTCATTTCCATACAACAAAGTATATAAAAAATTTGCTGTAAACATCCAAGCGCAGAAAAGACCAACAAGCATAAGACCAAGAATTAAAATTGCTGGGATAGCAGGTGATTTTATGACACTGAAAACCGTTGCCCATGAGGTATCAAGACCTTTTTCCAATCTTCGACTTACTTCGTATAGAAATAGCGCAACAAAAGGACCCAGCAAAGCAAAGCCAGTCAGCATTGGAAACAATAACTGTATCGTATTTTGGTCAGAAGCCCAAAAATACAAAACAAAACCCATAAAGGGATAAAGAGTAATAGCAAAAAAATAATGAGACGGCTGTTGTAGGAAATCTTTCCAGCCAAGGAGCAACGACCACCAAATATCTGTTGTTGATATTTTATTAACAGAAAATTGTATTTCGCTGGTGCACTCGGTTGTAACCAAACGGTATTGAGACATTACCAAACCTCCAATTTTAACAAACCAAAAGAAACCAGTCTCTTGGGCTTAAAATTAATCTTCCCCCATATATTTTTCCCTTCACCCGGATGGAGTTAAACGAGCGACCAAATTATTGAATCCACTAGTAGCGCTGCAAAAATGTAAAACAAATACTTTATCGAGTAAACGAAGAGCTTTTTTTCATTCCCAAAATTAGGATCCTTTGGATTGACAACTAAGACCTTCCAACTGTGCCAGATGAATATAGACCCAGTTATCGTAGCAAAGATTCCATAGAATAAACTTGCTGAACCTACCATCCAAGGCATCAAACCCACGGGTCCCAACACTAAAGAATAAACAAAAATTTGCAATTGTGTTGACCGTCGACCTGCAACAATAGGCATCATAGGAACGTTAGCATTTTCGTAATCACGAAATTTATACAGCGCGAGGGCCCAAAAATGCGGAGGCGTCCAAAGAAAGATAATCATAAACAAAATACATCCCTCAATTGTCACAGAGCCTGTTACAGCCGCACATCCAATCAAAGGTGGAAGAGCACCAGATGCCCCCCCAATTACAATGTTATGTGGCGTTCGAAATTTAAGCCACATCGTATAGATTACTGCATAAAATAAAATTGTGATTGCCAACAAAAGTGCTGCAATTAAGTTTGTTGAAATGGCAAGTAATATTATAGATAAGGTCGCACATGTCAATCCAAACAGAAGTGCTTCACGTGAAGATAACCGACCAGACGGTATTGGTCTGTTTGCAGTACGTGACATCTTTGAGTCAGTATCAGCATCATACCACATATTAAGTGCACCAGCTGAACCCGCTCCAATAGCAATAGCAATTATAGCAATTATAGCATTGGCCGCGCCGATACTTCCAGGCGCAATCATCATCCCAACAACTGCCGTAAAAATAGCTAAAGACATAACACGAGGTTTTGCTAAAGCTAAAAAATCAGGAACTTTACCAAAATAGTTACGTCTAATATTATGTTTTAAATTTTCTGTTAGTATCGTCATTTAAAAATCACCACTTGGCCCTATATAAAATTATTACAAAAGTCTTTCTACTTACTCGCATAGAACTTAATCAACTGATTGGTTAATTGAATGCGAACGCTAATGTACGTAAATTAATAAACCGCAGTGCACTACAATCCAGCAAACAGTATTTTAAATCTATCTTTTGCCTTGCCCCGTTGCTTAACTTTAGCAGCCTTTTTGATATCATCCGCTGAAACTTCGCCAACCTGTATTAATGCTATCATACCCATTTGATAATGCGGTTTGCATTTAATCCCATACAATCCCTCAACATCTAACTGAACCATAAACTCTTTATTCATTTTGCTTTTGAATTTTTTAGCTCCTTTGGGGATCATTTTTTTTATCGTTTCTGCGTTATGCCCTTTTGATGTTGGTAAAAATTTTATACAGTCCCCGGCAGCCGCCAAAACGAAAGATGGTTCAAAAACCATTTTCATCTTAGGGTCGGTTTTACTCTTATTTAGCATTTTGATTTCGTGGATCTTTCCACCTTCACAGTCGGCCGCATTCGCTACCGAATATGAACTACAAAATATTGCCACCAATACAATGGCCATGCACCTTGAAAACATTATTTCACCTCACTTTTTATCTGATTGGGTTCCTTTTTCCAAAACTGCTGATTAGTCGTATCAGCTTGGATTTCAACGGGGGCCAAACAGCAAATTATAAAATTATCCCCCATCAAAAAAAATAAATCGTGTTAAGACAGTATAGTTGGATTCTATCGCCATAATCGCCACGAAAACCAAAACTGCTATCGGTGGCAGAAGGACAGCATAAGTCAAGGAAAGCCTTTCCCATATAATATGCATAAAAATCGCTACGATTAGACCAGCTTTTACGAACATAAAGAAGAGAATCAAAGTCCACCGCAAGTAACCTTGAACTCCCATGAAATCAATCGCATACGAACAGGCGCTCAGGACAAATAACCATCCCCACACAACAAAATATACCTTTAATGGATGCGCTTGATGGCCATCAGCAGGTATTTCTGTAGCGCTGAATTGATCATTATGACTGTTATTAGATTCTACCATGTTTAATCCTCACCAAAGATAGAAAAATGCAAAAATGAAAACCCATACCAAATCTACGAAATGCCAATATAATCCCATAATTTCCACACATTCATATTCGCCTTTGCGACTGGTAAAATAACCTTTGCTCTGCTTGTCGTAATCACCACGCCAAACTTTCACCGCCATCACCAGAAGAAAAATTACTCCAATGGAAACATGGGTTCCATGAAATCCCGTTATCATAAAAAATATTCCGCCAAATTGTGATGCACCCATCGGATTACCCCAAGGCCGCACGCCCTCTGAGATCAATTTAGTCCACTCAAAAACCTGCATACCAACAAATGTGGCTCCCAAAAGCGCTGTAACAAGTAACATTATGGCAGTTAGCTTTCGGTCTTTTCGGTAGCCATAGTTCACAGCCAAGACCATTGTTCCACTGCTTGATATTAAGACAAATGTCATAATTGCTATAAGCAGTAGGGGAAAATTTGTATGTCCAATATGCAATGAAAAAACTTCACTGGCATTTGGCCAACCTACTTTTGTAGACATCCTAGAAGTCATATACGACAACAGAAAAATACTAAAAATAAATGTATCGCTTAACAGGAATATCCACATCATTGCTTTTCGCCAACTCACATTCTTGAACGCGCGCTGATCTGATGACCAGTCCTCAACAAGACCAGTTAAACCCTTGGGCCTATTCTCTGGAGCAGTTACTTTTGTTGACGAAGTATCGGTCATAAAAACACCCTTTGGCAAAGTTCAATAAATGGATCATAGGTCCATCCCAACATTACAAAAATCATTACGCACCAAATAAAAAATAAGAAATGCCAATAGAGGGCACATATATCCACTCTAGTCACTATTTTGCTTATTTGCATGTCACTCCGAGTGAGAGCCGTTGTATGAAAAAGAACAGCCAAACCTCCAATAATATGCAACCCATGTAGGCCCGTGAGTACATAGAAAAAACTACTCGAAGGGTTACTCGAAAGATAAAAGCCATTTCCGGCTACGTCGTACCATGTAATCAATTGGCCTATAAGAAAAGCAACTGTGAGAACACAGGCGTTTATTAGCAAAGATCTTACTGAATTGTTGGTTTTTTCATCATTCCGAACATCAACTGGCATGGGGTTTCCTCCCCCTAATACCTTTACTCGTGATGCTTGACGACGTGTAGTAACCAGAGCCAACTGAAGATAAAGGCTTGCTGCCAATAAAAGAATACCATTAACCCAAGTCATACTTGGCAGAGGAATTTGACGCCAGTCTTCAATTTCCTGACGCATAAAATGGCTACTAAAGAATAACGTAAATAACATTCCAACAATTGCCAGAATAACTAACAGGCCAACTTTCGCTTTTGGCAAGGAAACCTTGTGAGACCCCTGGTCCAAACTGTCTAACCCACTTTCAAGCCAAGGTTTCGCCCCCAATCTTTGATGTGACAACCACCATAAAGAGGTCGAGACAACAACTGCCAGGAATATCAAAACTACAGTCATTACGCTGAACCTTCTTTGGCTATGGAGCCAGGATCATTTTGAGCCAAGAAATCTTCCGACGCACCAGGAACACTATAATCATAAGGCCAACGGTAACAGAGCGGAAGCTCTGGGCCGAAGTTACCATGCCCGGGAGGTGTTTGGGCCGTTTGCCATTCAAGTGTCGTCGCACGCCATGGATTGTGTCCAGAGGGTTGACCTTTTCGAAGACTGCGAAAGAGATTATACAAGAACAGGATTTGGGCAATTCCGACGGTAAAAGCTGCCAAGCTAATAAAAGAGTTCAAAGTAGCAACCGAATCAGGAATAAAAGCTGCGTCTCCCAATTCGGGGTAACGCCTTGGCACACCGACCAACCCGATGTAGTGCATAGGGAAAAATATTAGATATGATCCTACAAAAGTTACCCAAAAATGAACTTGCCCAAGGCGCTCATCCAGCATGCGTCCAGTAATTTTTGGATACCAATGATAAATAGCACCCAAGACAACAAGGATTGGCGCTACGCCCATAACCATGTGAAAGTGTGCTACAACAAACATTGTATCTGACAGTGGAATATCCACTATAACGTTACCAAGAAACAATCCTGTGAGGCCCCCATTTAGAAATGTAACAATAAAGCCAAGCGAAAATAACATGGGAGTAGTCAGATGAATATTTCCATTCCAGAGCGTTAGTATCCAATTATAGACTTTTAGGGCTGTCGGAACAGCAATTATTAGAGTTGTTGTTGCAAAGAAAAATCCAAAATATGGGTGCATCCCACTGACATACATATGGTGCGCCCAAACGATAAAACTAAGGGCTCCAATACCAACAATTGCCCATACCATCATGCGATATCCAAAAATATTTTTCCGCGCGTGGGTGGAAATTAAGTCTGACACAATCCCAAACGCAGGCAATGCTACGATATAAACCTCCGGATGACCAAAGAACCAAAAGAGATGTTGAAAAAGAATTGGGCTCCCTCCTCCATAGCTGAGGTGATCGCCAAACTCGACCAAAGACGGCATGAAAAAACTAGTTTCTAACAACCGATCAAATAACATCATCACAGTGGCTACTAATAACGCTGGAAATGCTAAAAGGGCTAGTACTGTAGCAGTAAATATCCCCCACACTGTGAGGGGAAGCCGCATCATTGTCATACCCCGGGTTCGCATTTGCAGCACTGTGACCACATAATTTAGTCCACCCATTGTAAAGCCGATAATGAAAAGGGCTAAGGATAAAAGCATAAGGATTATCCCTAATCCTTGACCACCAGGAGTTCCAGAAAGAATCGCCTGAGGGGGATAGAGTGTCCAACCTGCTCCTGTGGGCCCCCCGGGAACAAAGAAACTAGCTACAAGCACAAGTACCGCCAAAAAATAAATCCAAAAGCTAAGCATATTTACATAAGGAAAGGCCATATCACGGGCACCAATCATCAGTGGGATCAGATAATTACCAAACCCACCAAGAAATAAAGCCGTGAGTAAATAAACCACCATGATCATTCCATGCATGGTAACAAATTGATAATAGGTTTCCGGTGTAATGAAATCGAACATTTCTGGAAAGCCAAGCTGCAATCGTATCAGCGAAGATAAAACAAGCGCTACTAGACCAACCGAAATAGCTACCCCAGAATATTGGATAGCTATTATCTTGGCGTCTTGAGAAAAAACATACTTTGTCCAGAAATTTGTTGCATGATAAAGCTCCACCTCATCCAGCTCAGCAGGAGGAAGAATAGGGAGCGAGTCGTCTTCAATCTCAGCCATAATTAGGGGTCCCCTAAATTAGTAAGTTCTATTTTTTCATCTGTAGACATTTCCGCAAACGTAGTCTGCTCGCTGATCCACAGAGCATAATCCTCGTCGGTATCGATCAAAACGGTTCCACGCATGTATGCATGACCTGTACCGCACAATTCCGCGCATAACACGTCATAGGTTCCAACCCGAGTTGGTTCCATCCAGTAGTATGTAATCATCCCCGGAACCATATCCATCTTCGCCCGAAATTCTGGTACGTAAAAATTATGTAGTACATCCACTGATCTCAGAAGCATTTTTACAGGCTGTCCAACAGCCAAATGCAAATCATCGCCATCAATGACAATATCATCCTGGCCATATGGATCCTCAGGATTAATCCCTAATATATTGTCGTCACTGATCAATCGATTATCTGCGGTACCTAATTTTCCATCTGCTCCAGGCAACCTAAAGCTCCAACCCCATTGTTGCCCCACAACCTCAACTTCGGTGGCGTCCTCTGGAACAGTTACAAACTGAAACCAAACAAACAATCCAGGTGCTAGCAAAGCAGCTACACCCACACTAGTTATAATGGTTAACCATGTTTCAAGTTTATTATTTTCAGGTTCGTATGCAGCAACCCTGCCCTCACGATACCGAAATTTATAAACACAATAAGCTACAAATAATAAGATTACTACATATACAAAACCCGTGATCCAGAAGGTTAACGAGATCATGTTATCCATAAATACCCAGTTCGTCGCGATGGGGGTCCACCACCAGGGACTGAACACGTGAAATACCACTGATCCGATAACTAAAATTACGAGTACAAGAGCCGTGCCCATACTTTTTCCTTTTTGCCTAGCCATGATTGGCGATCGGTTTATAACGGAGTCTGTATTTGGTCTTAACTTGTCTTTAATTTACTTTTAACTTAACTAGTTTTTGATACCTGTTTGTCACTAACTTTAAACATTTATAATACTCATTCTATTGCGGCATAAAGCTTTCCTTCTGTCGATTAGGCATTTTGTCGCACCACTTACATTAAACCATTTTTAAATAATTTAAAAATTTTAACATTTAATATCAATATCTTAATAAAAATAAACTTAGATTATTCTTAAAGGATATCGATACAATCTGGGCAAAAAAAGTTTAAGTTACCTCTTTATAGATAAATATACTCACCATAGCTGGATTAAATCCATCCCAATTATATACTTTAGTATAATAAGTTGAACCAAGACATTGTGATGCCTAATCGCATTAGTGCAATCAAGTTTAGGAATCCAAGATTAGCCATGTGCTGACCTCAGCAGCCAGTTAGGTCATTCCAAAATAAACACTCTATTTCTTCTCTGCCGCATACGAGGCTAGACAAACTTTGTTACACGAATTATGGCAAGGCAACCGGTCAGAAAAACTAAACAAGACCTTTCTTTGACAAACAAAACTTAAAAATATATTTGTAGCATTTATTATATCTGCTAAAAAAAATTAGCTTATTCTTGTTTCCGTCGTGATATTACTTTGTCCCATTAAAACCTCAGGGGAATATTCAGTGTTTAAAGCAATTCTAAAATACGCTGCACCTACTTTAATATTAATGATAGCTGGCATTTGGCTTGTCAACTCTGAATACTGGCCGTTTTCGTCAAAAGACAGTGATCAATTTGCAAAGTGTCGAAGCAACACCATTACTGGAGTTATTGGAACCATTGGAGGCCCGTTTACACTTATTGATCATAAAGGCGCGACAGTAACAGATACAGACGTTATAACAGAACCATCACTTATTTATTTTGGCTATACATTTTGTCCGGATGTTTGCCCCCTAGATACTGCGCGCAATGGTGAAGTAGTTGATATACTTGCCCAGATTGGAAAATCAGTAACTCCTATTTTTATCTCAATAGATCCGAAAAGAGATACATCCGAGGTTATGGCTGAATATTCCAAGTGGATTCATCCAAAAATGAAGGGATTAACCGGATCGCAAGAGCAGGTAAAAGCGGCAAGTAAGGCCTATCGAACCTACTACAAACTGCACGCAGACGAAGGTAACGGATTTTATCTTGTCGATCATTCAACCATGACCTACCTCGTCTTGCCAGAACATGGATTTATGGAGTTTTTTAGGCGGGATCAGAGTGCTGAAAAAGTGGCTGAAAAAGTGGCTTGTTATATAAAAAATTCGTAGAGGAAAACTATCGTTGCAGGCCTTAATTAATTTACCAAAGATACATGTAAAAAAAAATCAACACAATGAAGCCTATGAAAAAAACTAGTTAACAATATACTATTGTTGGTATTAGTACGTAAATTGCCCCGAGTGTTAGCTTTGAAAAACATGGGGGCCTTCATATTAAACTATAAAGGTTTTTTAAATTAACCCAATATTTTTTTGATTGTGGCCCCAGCTTTTCCAAAATCCATTTGTCCAGTATATTTTTCTTTTAAAGAAGCCATAACTTTCCCCATATCTCTGATGGAAGTTGCACCAACTGACGAAATAATCTTTTGGATCGCATTAGCAACGTCATCATCACTTAATTGACGAGGCAAGAACTCCTCAACAATCTTTATTTCAGATAATTCCTGCTCTGCTAACTCAAGTCTACCACCTTCTTCATAAGCACGCGCACTTTCTTGACGCTGTTTTACCATTTTACCAAGAATTTGTAATATCTCACTTGAAGACACGCCATCTGGCCTATCTTCCACCCGAAGAGCAATATCTTTATCTTTAATTGCTGCGTTAATTAATCTCAGAGTGGATAGCCGCAACTTGTCCTTTGAACGCATCGCATCTTTAACGGCCTCGTTTATAATTTCGCGCACAACACAATCCTTTCGATTGCAAATACAAAAAACAGAAACTACATCTTATCTATTATTCGATTATAGAACAATAAAAAAATAAACTGATTAAATACTATGTAATCTAATTATCTACTCTCTCTTCCTTGACCAACGTAATACAAGCTTCTATCAGTCATTAAATTAAATCACAGAGTGTATTGATGAGCACAAGAAGTGACGAAAAAAAAACTACTGTTTCTAAAACAGCTTGTATCGTATTTACTGATGGAAGTGTATTTTATGGAAAAGGTTTTGGGGCAGAAGGAACCACAACTGGAGAAATATGTTTTAACACCTCCATGACTGGTTATCAGGAAATAATAACAGATCCCTCATATGCTGGTCAGATAATTACATTTACCTTTCCCCATATTGGAAATACTGGCATCACGAATGAAGATAATGAGCATCAAAACATCGCAGCTCAGGGCATACTAGTAAAGTGGGATCCAACTGAACCTTCCAATTGGCGTTCAGTCACAAAATTAGACAGTTGGCTCAAACAAAAAAGAAAAATTGGTATTGGACACCTAGATACACGAAAATTGACACGAATGATTAGAGAAAAAGGCGCACAGAATGTAGCTATTTCTTTTAATAAAAGGGGAATATTTGATATACAGGACTTGAAAAAAAAGGCTCAGAAGTTTGATGGGTTACTGGGAAAAGATTTAGCAAAAGATGTGACCTGTAAAAAGTCATATAGCTGGGATCTAGATGTCTGGTCTTGGGGGGATCAGAAATTAGCCCCCTCACAGGTAAATAATAAAAATGTTATAGCGATTGATTACGGAGCAAAGCAAAATATTTTGAGGTGCCTCGTGTCTGCTGGGTGTAATGTTACCGTAATGCCAGCTGATACAAAAGCTGATGACATACTTAAGCTAAACCCTGATGGCCTTTTCTTATCCAATGGACCAGGCGACCCAGAGGCAACTGGTGCTTATGCAGTTCCTATGATTAGAAAAGTTTTAGAAAATAGCAAAATACCAATCTTTGGCATCTGTCTTGGGCATCAGATGCTTGCAATCGCTTTAGGTGCTAAAACCTTAAAGATGAAGCATGGTCATCACGGTGCCAATCATCCCGTAAAGGATTTAGAAACTGGCAAAGTTGAAATCACCTCAATGAACCATGGCTTCACAGTAGACGCTAGTACATTACCTAAAGATGTTATTGAAACACACATTTCTTTATTTGACAAAACCAACTGTGGAATAAGAATGCTTAATAGGCCTGTATTCTCGGTTCAACATCATCCAGAAGCAAGTCCAGGTCCCCAAGATAGTTTTTACCTTTTCAGTAAGTTTGTAGAGTTAATGTGACCTATCATAAGCAAATGTTATAAAATTTTCACAAATGTAAAAGCATCATGGTTTTATTTCTTCTTTGCAGCATTCTGTGCTTCAAGAGTAACCACAAGAGCCTCAAAATTGTCCTTACAGCCTATAAGTCGGATAACTGGGCGTACTATCTGATAAAGCCAGATTTAAGACCCAACCGTCTTTGATTAAAAGAGATTGAGTTTCAAGTCTCTGTAAACCTCCTCTAATGGGTGTACTAAAAAATCCAGACTTTTAACCAACTCAAGCTCAACTAGTCTATCACCTGGTTTGAATAAACTTTCATCAATTACTGGTAAAATAAATTCATATGCATCACTCTGCCGTGGGGTATTCATATTTTCTTCAATACAATACTTTTAATCGTAATTCTCTGGTAGTAATTGAATAAAGATATAACAATTTAAATAATGGCAATTAGAGCGAAACACATTTGGTGAATTATTCATGACAAAAAATTCTTTCAATAATGTAAAGTACTGGGTTTTTGACCTCGACAATACTTTATATCCAAAATCGGCTAACTTATTTGCTGAAATTGAGGTTAAAATGACTTCTTTTGTAATGCAACAATTAAACGTTGACTTTAAAGAGGCAAATTTTTTACGAGATTATTACTGGAAAAAATATGGAACGACGTTAGCTGGAATGATGAGAGAGCATGATATTGATCCACAGCCTTATCTGGTTGATGTTCACGATATCTCTCTAACATCATTGGAAGTGGATCCAAGCCTTGTTAAAGCAATTAAAAACTTAAGTGGTGAAAAAATTGTTTATACGAATGGATCTAAATTTCACGCTAAACGAGTGTTGAAAGCCAGAGGTTTAACTAAATGTTTTCATAAAATTTACGGAGTTGAGGATGCAAACTATTTACCCAAGCCAGAAAAGAAAGCATATCAAAAAATTATTGAATTATCAGGAATAAACCCACAATATTCCGCCATGTTTGAAGATGAATATAAAAACCTAGATGTTCCACATGACTTAGAAATGCGGACAGTCTACTTAACTGAGAAAAATTATATTGATGAGAGACATTTTGTTACAGATAATTTGACAGAATTTTTAAGTGAATTGACAAATAATAAAAATGGAAACTGATATTACAATAATTGGTGCAGGGTTAGCAGGCTCTATTGCAGCAATTAAATTTTCTCAAATGGGTTATAAAATTATTTGTGTTGATTATAACAATCAAGATAAAAAAATTATAGACTTTCGCTCTACAGCCTTATTATTACCTTCAATTTCATTATTACAAAATTGTGGAGTTTGGGACTCGCTTGAAGTAACTGCAAGCCCGTTGGTAGGAATAAAGATATGCGATGTATCAGATGAGAAAAATATTAAAAGTATAGAATTTGAATCATCTGAAATTGGGGAAAAACAATTTGGATTCAATATTAAAAACCAGATATTACATAGGCATTTGAACCAATTTCTAATTGCAGATAAAAATATTACAATGGTTGATAATGATGAGTTTGTTAATGTTAAATTTAGAACTAATGCCTCTTATGTTGAATTAAAATCTGGTAAACGAATAAAATGTAAACTCTTAATTGGAGCAGATGGAAGAAACTCTTCGGTTAGAGAAAAATTACTGATAGAGACTACAACCAAAAAATATAATCAGCATGCCTTAGCTTTTATAATCAATCATCAAAAACAGCACTCGAATGTTTCCATTGAAGTTTATAAAAGTGGGGGACCATTCACAATTGTACCATTATCTAATCCTTATGAATCGGCTGTTATATGGATGGAGGATACCAAATTTGTTCAAACAGTTTTAAAGTTGGACAAACAGTCATTCAATAAACATATCACAGACAGAAGTGGTAACTGCCTTGGGGATCTTAATTTAACAAGTGAACTTTCAAATTGGCCCATAATTAACCAATTATCTAAAAAGATAATTGGAAATAGATCTGCACTTATTGCTGAGGCAGCACATGTACTGCCACCGATTGGAGCACAAGGTTTAAATATGAGTATTAAAGATATAAAGGTTTTGGCAGATACAATTGAAGGTTCTAAAGACCCTGGCTGTCAAAAAAATCTAATTGCTTATGAAAAAACTAGAATGAAAAAAATTGCAATGAGAAGTGGAATAGTTAATGGATTGAATTTATCCTCTATATCCAAAAATTCTCATCTACAAAAAGCCAGATCAAATGCACTTGATTTGATCTCATCCTCGTCAATAGCCAAAAATATGTTAATAAATATTGGTTTAGGCTAAATACTTTTATGCTTTATGAACTAACTAATAGGACCAAAACGACGCTCTTCTGAAAGTAAGACATTCGCCTCAACATTACCTACGCCAGGCAATGTCATTATCCTTCGACGCAATACTCTTTCAAAATCGCTTATGTCCCTTGCAACTACTCTAAGTCTATAATCATACAAACCTAAGACATGTTGTACCAATTGAACTTCAGGAATGGACGTTACCGCTCTTTCAAAATCTGCAAGACTAACACGACCTTTAGTCGCCAATTTAACACCTAAAAATACCGTGACACCAAACCCCAGTAATTCACTATTAATTAAAACCTGACGGCCTCTCAGCACTCCCAATTCTTTAAGATTTTTAATTCTCCGCCAAACTTTTGATTGGGATACATTTAAATCACGCGAAATTTCACTTGGTGTCAAGTTTTGCTTTCTAATTAATAACTCAACAATTGATCTATCGAGGTCATCAAGAGAAATCATATTGGTAGCACATTACTGCGTTTTACATCAGAAATAATCATCAAAGCTTCAACCTCAGCAATGTATGGAAGATTTAAAATTTCATTTCGATAAATTGATTGATAATGATCTAAATCTCTAGCTAAAATATTTAATCGAACATCTACTCTACCAAGAAATGTTTGAATTTCATTAACTTCCCTAATTTTTCGTGCGCCAGAAAGGAAAGCTTCAAATGCATCTTTTTGAGTTTTGTCTAGTGTAATCCTCAAACTAACTTCTAATTCATAACCTAACTTTTTCCAATTCACATCAGCAATGAAGCCTTGAATTATCCCCAGTTCTTGAAATTTTTCAATTTTCCTCCAGCAAGCGGTAGTTGACATACCAACTCTCTCAGCAAGCTTTCCTGTTCCAGCGTCAGGGTCTTCCATAATATTTCTTATCAAACGTTTTTCAATATCAGTTAGTTTATGCATATTTGTTTCACAATTTTAAATTAAATGTATAATTATTACATAATTAATTACTTAATAGCAATAAAAAGTTATATAATTTATAAAATTAATATAACTTTAAGGTAAGTAATTTGAAAATAAACAAAACTTAAAAGGAATACAAAATGAGAGTATACTATGATCGTGACTGTGATGTTAATTTAATCAAGGATATGAACGTTGTCATCTTGGGATATGGCAGTCAGGGGCACGCACACGCATTAAATCTTCGTGATAGTGGTGCGAAAAATGTGGTAGTCGCTTTGCGAGACGGATCAAGCTCAGCACAAAAGGCAATTAGCGAGGGTCTGAAGGTAATGGGTATCGCTGAAGCTGCAGCATGGTGCGATTTAATAATGTTCACAATGCCTGATGAAATGCAGTCTGAAACTTATAATAAATACGTGCATGACAATCTAAAAGAAGGTGCTGCAATTGCTTTTGCTCACGGATTAAACGTGCATTTTGGATTAATAGAACCCAAAAAGGGTGTAGATGTTATAATGATGGCACCTAAAGGTCCTGGGCATACCGTGAGGGGCGAATACTCCAAAGGTGGTGGAGTTCCTTGCTTAGTCGCTGTCGACCAGAATGCGTCAGGAAAGGCATTAGAAATCGGTCTTTCATATTGCTCAGCAATAGGCGGTGGACGTTCAGGAATTATAGAAACAAACTTTAAAGAAGAATGTGAAACAGACTTATTTGGCGAACAAGCAGTGCTTTGTGGGGGAATTGTAGAGTTAATTCGTGCTGGTTTTGAAACATTAGTTGAAGCGGGGTACGCTCCAGAAATGGCGTATTTTGAGTGCTTACATGAAGTAAAATTAATTGTTGATCTGATATATGAAGGTGGAATAGCTAATATGAATTATTCTATCTCAAATACAGCAGAATATGGCGAATATGTTTCGGGGCCACGTGTTTTGCCATATGATGAAACCAAAGCGCGAATGAAAAGTATTTTAACAGATATACAAACTGGTAAATTTGTTCGAGATTTCATTAGCGAAAATCAAGCTGGCCAACCCTTTTTCAAAGGGACACGCAGAATTAACGATGCTCATCAAATTGAAAAAGTTGGAGAGAAATTAAGAGAAATGATGCCTTGGATATCAGCCGGTAAAATGGTTGATAAAACAAAAAATTAAATTACAAAACTGATTGATACCCGAGAGATCTTCTCTTAGGTATCAGTTAGATATTTTCATAGTTATTCTTTGAAAGATTAATATTAAATGGTTGATATCAAATTGAATGTTAGCCACTTTGTGAGGATAGTATGACGGTTCCAACAATTCAGAATCCTGGACTAATCAGTTGGATACTTCTAGTTTTTCTTTCCATTATTTGGGGAGCTTCGTTTATTAGCGTTTCTTATGCTTTAGAAAGCTTCTCACCTTTAATGTTAGCTTCTGTTAGGATTTTTATTGCAGCAATTTGCGTGACTTCACTTGCGTTTATAATTGGAGACAAATTACCTACGCTATCCACAAAAGATGGACAAAAAATTTGGCTTCATTGCCTAGGTATGGGATTATTTTCAAATGTTATACCTTTTTCTTTGTTAAGCTGGGGTCAGCAATACGTATCAAGTGGCTTCGCAGGAATATGCATGGCGATTGTACCTCTACTTGTCCTACCATTATCCATCATTTTCGTATCTGAGGAACACTTTTCATTTAAAAAATTGATTGGATTTAGCGTTGGCTTTCTAGGCGTCATCATACTTATTGGTCCAAATTCTTTCTTAAACTTAAGTGAAGATATTATTTCTTCGGCGAGGCTCGCCTGCGTGGGTGCGGCAGCTTGCTATTCCATAGGCTCTATTATTACGAGGCGTTGCCCTGAGGTTAGCCTCATTTCATTCTCAGCTGCAGCACTAATTTTAGCTAGTATTATTATTGTACCAATCGCCTTAATAACAGAAGGTCTTCCTAAGAATCTTACCATTAAATCATTTATAGCTATAAGCTACCTAGGTCTCATACCAACAGCAGTGGCAACAATAATTTTAGTACGAATTATACAAACTGCTGGGCCAGCATTTATGAGTCAGGTAAATTACCAAGTACCTATTTGGTCCATTATTTTTGGGACATTATTCTTGAATGAAGTTCTACCTACGCAATTTTTCTTAGCATTTTTATTAATTGCCACAGGTCTGTTGATTTCCCAAGCTAAAATATGGCGACTACGTCCATAACTTCCTATCAATTCATACCTTTAATTTTATCAACAATTTCATATACGGTATCCTTAAGAAGGTTTTCATCTTCATGCTCTCCCATCACACGGATTAAAGGTTCTGTACCAGATTTGCGTATCACCAAACGTCCCTTACCTGCGAATAAGTCCTCTTTTGCTTTAATAAGCTTCATAACTTGTTCATCTTGAAATGGATCTAGCTTACCATTAATTTTAATATTTTTAAGTATCTGCGGATAAAGATCATATAAATTTAACAGTTTGCTGGCATTACATTGATTTCTTTGCATAGCAGCTATAAATTGAAGTGCTGCGATGAGACCATCGCCAGTAGTGGAAAATTCTGACATTATAATATGTCCAGATTGTTCCCCACCTAAATTAAATCCATCAGACAACATCTTTTCGACCACATATCGATCGCCTATCCCAGTCCTTACTAAATTTATTCCCTCAGATGATAAAAATATCTCCAAACCTAAATTTGACATTAATGTAGTAACTAAAGTGTCCTTACTTAGTTTTTTATTCAACTTTAATTCTCGAGCAAAAACCCCCAATAGATGATCACCGTGCGCTAAATTTCCTTTTTCATCAATTATTAAAAGCCTATCTGCATCTCCATCCAAACAAATTCCTAAATCTGCATTTTGATCAATAACTGTTTGGGCTGCAAGCTCAGGGCTGGTAGAGCCACAAGAGGCATTGATATTATATCCATTTGGTGCCACCCCTATAGGTATTACATCTGCACCCAATTCAAACAAGACCTGTGGAGCAACCTTGTACGCTGCACCATTTGCACAATCGATCACTATCTTTAGACCTTTTAGACTTCTTCCATCAAATTGATATGAAGCTTTTGCATGTTCGACATATCTACCCAAACCGTCATCGACCCTCCGAGCTCTACCAATATTTTCAGCATTAGAAAAATCAAAACCGTTTTCCATAATTTCTTCGATCTCAAACTCTGATTTATCAGAAAGTTTAAACCCATCAGGTCCAAAAAATTTAATGCCATTATCATTGTGATGATTATGTGATGCTGAAATCATAACACCGAAGTCAGCTCTCATAGATTTTGTTAAAAATCCTACTGCAGGGGTGGGAATTGGACCTAATAGGAATACGTTCATGCCGGTAGAGGTTAAACCAGCAGTTAATGCATTTTCGAACATATATCCTGATCTTCGGGTATCTTTTCCTATAACAACTCTATGTTCTTCGCCATCTCTTCTAAAATGGCGACCCGCTGCCGCACCAAGTTTAAGCGCCACATCAGGGGTCATTGGAAAAGTATTAGCTTTCCCTCGCACACCATCAGTTCCAAAATATTTTCTATTCATTTACTCTTCTCCAACCTTCAAAGATTTCCATAATCTTAGCGCTTGCATCGTTTCAAAGACATCGTGCACACGAAGCATTTGAACGCCCTGATTAATTGCTTCTAATGCAACAGTTACAGAACCTGCCCCTAATTTTAGTGGATTTTTCTCCAAAGCAATAGTACCAATAAATTTTTTTCTAGATGCACCTAACAAAATTGGACAGCCCAATCCATGAAAAATACTTAATCCTCTCAAAATAGTTAGATTATGTTCTAACGTTTTGGCAAATCCAATACCTGGATCTATAACAATATTCCTTTTTTGAATACCCGCCATCATACATTTATTTATAGTATTCTCTAAATAATCATAAACATCTAAAAGTATATTTTCATAATGCGCATGTTCTTTCATGTTTTGGGGGGTACCTCGAGAATGCATGACGCATAAAGGGCTATTTGTTTTTTTAACAATACCAGCCATGCCTTTGTCATAGTTCATCCCACTAACATCATTTAGCATATTCGCACCCGCTTCTTTCGAAATGCGCCAAACCTCTGATTTTCTCGTATCAATAGATATTGGAATTGTACTATTCAAAGTTCTAATTTTATTAATTACTGGTAAAATTCTCTCAATTTCCTCTGCTGCTCCAAGTATTTCAGCTCCAGGCCGAGTGCTCTCGCCACCAATATCCAGAATAGATACACCACAATTAATCATTTTATGAACTTCATTTAATGCGACATCAGTATCTACAAATAATCCACCATCTGAAAAACTATCTGGTGTAATATTTAAAATACCCATTACATGAGGTGAGGAAAATGAAAAATTCAATAAATTTGGTCTTTTGCCAGTCAATTCTTCCAATACTTCATGTGGTATTTCTTTTGCACATATAATTTTGCTCTTTTCATTTCGATTAATGACTTCAACCTTATCAAAAAAAGCCCACCCACCTGATAATCTAAATGCGCCTTCATTAGCTGAAAACATATTGGATACTATTGGTCGGTAGTAATTTTTACTCATAAATACGTAAAATCTGTAATTGATTTGATATTTTCATATCCATTAATTATTTTTTTCCCAAGCACACTTATGTTGGCATCAGATATACTTTGAGAAAACCAGTTAGCCAGTTCGATTGCATCAGTACTTAAGGGTTTATCAACTGCATCTAAAACTATTTTAGATGGAGCCCAAATTGAAAGTTGCCCACTTTTTATTGCCCAATCAAGCTCAGTTCTGCTATTGATTACGACACATCTCTCATCTTTTCCAGCCAATAACCAAGCATTTTGTTCTATTTGCAACAAGTCAATTCGTCTTTGAACCAATTTATTTTCTGAAGAAACGCTTGAGTTAATCGTAGCCTCAACACATATTACAACAGGTTTTTTGGACTTCACCAATCCATCCAACCATAAAGGTAAATTATCACTATTAATTATGTCATTAGGAATTAATACAACAAGAGGAACAGATGAAATAGCAGTGACTTCTTGTAATTTAGTTTTAGATTGAAAGCAACCAATAGCTTTAGAAGCTCTAACTATTTCAACTCCCAAAGCTCCAGGGATCCGATCCAACTTTTCAACCCTGACAAATACTCTTTTGGCTCGAAAATCTGTCAAAACCTCTGATGCAATTTTTTCCGAAAAAGTTTCTAAAAGATTTATTCTTTCTATCGATAATTGTTTATTAATTGCCTCTATTATAGTATCATAAGAAATTATCTTATCTACGTCATCGTATTTTTTATTATCATTCAACTGAACTTCTAAAACAACACTTATTCTTAATCTCTGTTTTTTTCCTCTTTCAGATTGGAATGCACCAATTTCAGCTTTGATGATATAATCTCTTACTGAAATTCTATCTAAAAACTCTTTATCATTATTAGCAATCGAACGGTCCAATAAATCACCAAAAGCTACTATATCATTATTTTCCACTAGAGCCTCGCAATGTTGATCTACCTACTCAAAGTATCTAGCTTAGAAATATAAAAATTAACAGAAATTTTGTTTACTAATTATCGATTGTCAGCGTAAAAGTGATGCAATCCTATTGTTGCCGTTCTTTTTAAACGCCTAGACCATTTCGGTCTTACAAATTTAGCATGATAGTATAATGCACCATACGTAATAGCGCGTGGTTCATTGTTCATCATGATTTTGGCAACTTTTTGAGAAATCATAAAAGCACTTTTTTCTGTTATTATTTCAGTTAAGCCATCACAATTATAAGAAAACTGGCAATTATGTTTGCGTCCTTTTTTTGTTCCTTGCGCGACCACTTTACAAATTGTTTTTGGAAAACTTTTTGAATCAACTCTATTCAGGATAACCTCTGCAACAGCAAACTGACCGATGATACTTTCACCCCTTGCCTCAAAATAAAGAGCTTCACTCAAACATCGCCATTCCTCACCACCAGTTGGCGTTACCATTTTAGCGATGTAGGTATCAGAATATTTGAAATTACTTTGTGCTTTTTTCCAGAATACTAAAGTATTTAACCCTATGGGTGTTCCAATTTTTTTAAGTTGTGAATATGGAATGTTACTTAAAATTGATTTTTCCAAAGAAATTAACTTTACCACCTCTGAATTAAACGGCAGTTCATTAAGATTTATTTTTGAATTTCCATATGCAGCGGAAGAAATAGCTACACTCAAAAACATAAAATATTTAATAAATTCAAACATCGAAACTCAATTTATTTTAATTTCTAACACTAAAGCTTCAAACCATATAAAGACCGTATAGTTATTCAATAAATCACAAGCAATCAAGTGTATTTTAAAATTTGAATTAAACACAACTAATTTAGTTTCTTTCAAGTTCATAATGGGCCGCAGCTACGATAGCCACGGGCACGCGATACGGTGAACACGAAACGTAATCAAAATTTTCTTTACAACAAAATTTTATAGAACTGGGATCCCCACCATGTTCTCCACATACTGATAAAGTTAAATCTGGTTTCTCTTTCCGCCCACGATCACGGGCTAGTAATAATAGTTCCCCTACTCCATCAATGTCCAAAGTATGAAATGGATCTTCTGTAAAGACACCCTTAACCACATAATCGCGCATAAAACGTCCCGCATCGTCTCTACTAAGGCCATAGGTCATTTGCGTTAAATCATTTGTGCCAAAACTCATAAAAGAAGAGGACTTGGCTATATCACCTGCTCGAAGTGCCGCCCGAGGGGTTTCGACCATCACACCAAATTTATACTTAAAAAAATGATTTGTTTCTTGCCTTACATCATTAGCAACCTTTTCAACATAGGACCATATCAACTCCACTTCTTTTTGAGCAGAAACTAAAGGGATCATTATCTCAGGAGTTATTAAAATATCAGATTTTTGCGCAAGTACAGTTGCTTCAAATATTGCTCTAGCTTGCATTTCATAAATTTCAGGCAAAGTAATGCCCAACCTTACTCCACGCATACCTAACATTGGGTTAAATTCAGATAGTTCTTTAGTTCTCTCTATTATTTTACTAACTGGAAGGCCCAAAGCCTCCGCTAACTCAAGCATCTCCTGACGCTCACGAGGTAAAAATTCATGTAAAGGTGGATCAAACAACCTAATACATACAGGCAAGCCATCCATGATTTGAAATATTTCTTCAAAATCTGCTCTTTGCATTGGCAGCAATCGATCTAAAGCAATTTTTCGATCTTTATGACTATCGGCAAATATCATTTCTCTCATAACCAACAAACGATCATTTTCGAAGAACATCTGCTCTGTTCTACATAACCCTATGCCCTTTGCTCCAAATTTTCTTGCTAATTTGGCATCAGTGGGAGTGTCAGCATTGGCTCTAACATCAAGAACTGAAATTTCTTCCGACCAATTTAGAAAATCTTTTAACCCTTCATCAAAAGCTGGTTCCACTAACTCCATTTCCCCAGAGATTACTTTTCCAGATGCACCATCTATGGTAATAAAATCCAATTCATTAAAAACTCTGCCATCTGATATTTTTATTTTTTTATTTTTAGAATCGATTTTTAAAGAATTTGCACCAACTATACAGGGGAGACCTAACCCCCTTGCAGTCACAGCCGCGTGGCTTGTCATTCCACCTCGCTCTGTCAGTACTCCTTTTGTAAAGTGCATCCCTCTTATATCTTCAGGTCCAGTCTCTAATTTTACCAATATTGTGGGTATATCTTGAAGAGCAAGGCTTTGAGCCTCAGCGGAAGTAAATACAATTTTTCCAGTAGCAGCACCAGGACTTGCTGCTATCCCCGTACACATAATATCGCAACTAACTAGTGGAGATAGTTGGGGGTGCAATAATTCAGTGATAGTTTTAGGTTCAATTTTTTTAACGGCAACTCTTTTATCAAAAATACCATCACAAACTAAATCAACAACAATTTTTATGGCAGCCCTTGCCGACCTTCTTGCTGGGGCTGCATCTAAAAGCCATAATTTTTCATCTTCAATGGTAAAGTCAAGCTCAAGCTCATCTCTTGTCTTGATCCTCGCTTCCTTTCCAAATTCACAAAGTTTTTTAAAAATTTCAGGTAAGTGCTCTTCTAAGGACTTGCCTCGTTTATCTTTTGTTAAAAAAAGTGAATTCTCTATTTTAAGTGAATCTTTACCTTGTGATTGGCTCAAGTAGCGTCCTGTAACCTTTTTAGCTCCATCCAAGGGACTCACAAATTGCACCACTCCAGAACCACTTTCAGTTTTCCCCAACCCCATAGCCATTCGTTGAATTATAAAACCCACTCCAGCATTCTCTGGTGCATTATGAACCTGTCGTAACAGTCTCGCTGTCGTACTATTCCACGCTCTAACCATAGAATTTAAAACTTGTTCCAACTGATCTTTTGCATTTTGAGGAAATAGTTCCAGCATTTCTTTTTCATAAATTGTTAAAGCTTCTTTTATCGATTCTTCAGAAATATTTTTATTTAAAACCTGATCAAAGATCTCTTCATCCAAACGCATCACATCAATTGAATAGGATAAGATAAAACGCAAATATAATTTACTTGCCTCAATATTACCAATTTTTTGTTTGATCTCATTATATTTTTTGTCATTTAACCCGATATTTAAAATTGTTGGAGGACCACCCCAATCCCAATGCTCCGGGCTTGCCCGGACTGAAAAAATATCATCCGAGTGAAATTCCCTTAAGATGCCCTCAATATCCAATCTTTTGCCATTTTGAATCTTTTTGATAGCACTTATTGAAAGAAAAACGGCTGCAGGAACAGGCATCTTCATTGATTTCAACAAAAACAAACGTCTCGCTCTTGCTCCATAGACATCCCGATTGACGTCTGAGGAAATTTTTAGATAAATATAGTCTTTAATCAATTGACCCATTTTTTGGCCCTATCAATGTAAAATATGAATTAACAATTTATTTAGTGCTTTCTTGAATACAGTTCAAATTAGAGACTGAACAACAAACATTTTTTATGTTATTAAGTAAACATAAACGGTTTCTTCTAATTATTTGATTTTCATCGTTTACTTTTACTTCTTTAAAAAACCTATCTATTGGCTCTCTTAAGTCCGCCATAGCCGACATTGCTTCAGTAAAGTTTTCCTCTTTTAGATCAATTTTTATTTTTAGTTTTACATCATTTAACGCTGAATATAGTTTTTTTTCATTAGGATCCTTCAAAAACTTAAGTTCAGGATCTAACTCGTACTTAACCCCATCTTTCTTTTCCTCTGCAATTAAAATATTATTTGCTCTTTTAAATCCACTCAATAAATTAATCCCATTTTTTGTTTGTAGAAAAGAATCCAATGCTGTAATTCTTTTTACTAATACCACTAGGTCATCACTATCTGGCATTTCCACACAGGCATCTATAGCATCATAACGAATACCTTCGCTTCTTAAATAAAACTTTAATCTTTCATGCAAAAAATAAATTATTTCATCCATTGGTATAGTTTTTCCAACAACTTCAGTGTCAAGCAATTCCAATAAATTAAACTTAAGATCGCTAGATAAAATCAACCGAATTATACCAATAGCAGCTCGTCTTAATGCAAAAGGATCCTTAGATCCTGTAGGCTTTTCATTGATAGCCCAAAAGCTCGAAATTAAATCGAGCTTATCTGCCAAAGCAACAACAATTGATAAAGAACTTAATGGAACTGCGTCTGAAGGTCCTAAAGGTTGATAATGTTCCAAAACAGCTAGAGAAATCTCTTGATCATATCCAAATTCATCTGCGTAATACTTGCCCATAACTCCCTGTAGTTCTGGAAATTCATTTACCATTTGTGAACAGAGATCTGCTTTTGCAAAACCCACTGCTTTAATAACTTGGTCTTCTTTTAAATTAAAATAAGGTGCAAGTTTTATAGCTAAGCCTTTAATTCTTTGGATGCGATCTGCCTGAGAACCTAGCTTACTATGAAAAATAACTTTTCTTAAGTTTTCAACCCATACATTGCCACCTTCTTTTGCAATTCTTAAATCATTTTCAAAAAAGAATTGGCCATCCGCAAGTCTAGCATCCAAAACTTTTTGATTACCTTTGATAATCATTGCGCCATTATCAGTGGTATCAACATTAGCCACTGTAATAAATTTTTCTATTTTTTGAGTTTTAACATTCAAAACAGAGAAGAATTTTTGATGTTTTCTCATCGAAGTTTGTAATACCTCAGCCGGCAAGTCCAGGTAGTCCTTAGTAACATTTCCCATAAGAACGACAGGCCATTCAACTAAACCAACCACCTCTGCAAGAAGGTTTTTATCTTCTATTATCTCTAATCCTTGGGAGAATGCTAAATTGTTTGCATCTGCCCAAATTATTTCTAACCTTTCCTTTGGATTCAATATTACAAAGTTTTTTCTAAGATTTCCTTCGTACTCCTCGAACGAATTAACTACAAATTTTGCAGGTGACATGAAACGATGCCCAGAAGTCATGTTAGATGCTATTATATTATCAATTTTAACTGGAACTATTTCAGATTCATTTTTATCGATCAAAATACACAAAATTGTTTTTAATGGCCTAACCCAACGTAATCGACTGCTTCCCCATCTCATCGATTTAGGCCAAGCCAGTTTTAATATCGCATTTTCAATTATCTTGGAGGCAATATCCCTAGTATCTACAGCTGGTTGGCTTAGAGTAGCGAAATAATATTTACCTTTTTTATCATCCTCTACTGTTAGCGCATCTACTGTCAGCCCAAGACTTTGTGCAAAGCCCTCTACCGCTCTTTTTGGGGCATCAATTTTAGGGCCGCGTTTCAATTCGATATTTTCTTTAGACTGAGTTGATAAGCCTTCAATCACAACACATAATCTTTGCGGGGTGGAAAAATTTGTTGCACTAGAGTAAAATATCTCTGAACCAGCAAAACCATCAGTAATAAGGTTTTTAAGATTCTCTGATGCTGAGATTTGTATATCAGCAGGCATTTCTTCCGAAAATAATTCAAGTAAGATATCAGGCATGATGAAATTTATTCACTTTCTTTTTGTATACAATTTTTAGGTAAGGCGTCTCCCGCAAATGAAGCTAAACCACAATCATTTATCTGGTGCCAGGAGAAGGCCAAACCGTCAGGGTAAACTGCAATCACCCTATCAATACCAAATTCTATATTTTCCCTTGATAAATATGACTTAGCCAAGCCTAACTTTAAATCACTAGTGATTTTTTCAACATTAAAGCATTTAAACCATCTAGGTGCACGTAGTGGGGTAGCTTTTTCGTATGGTAAATACTTTTCTAACGAATTCGAGCTACTACTTTTTAGCTTAAAGCAACTTCTAAATTTCAGTGGAGAGGTTTGAGAATTTATACTTTGAATATTATTAAATTTCACTGGCTCTTCGTTACCACTATTTGATAAAGTCATAGTCATATTATTTAAACTATTCTTTTCATAATAAGCGTAGTTTTGAAAGTACCATAACGTTAAGCCAAAAATTAACGAAAAGCTTATTAGTAATACCACAAAAATATTGCCACTCATGCTAACTTCCCACCAGCTTCAGTTAATAGAAACGCATCAGCGCATAATTTAGTTAATTTTCGAACTCGAGCAATATAAGCCTGTCTTTCTGTCACCGAAATTACACCGCGAGCATCCAATAAGTTAAAAAAATGGGATGCTTTTATACATTGATCATAAGCTGGATGAACCATAACGATTTCTTTACCAGTAATGGGATCTAAACTAGGTCGTGATAAGATGTCTGAACATTGTTTTTCTGCATCAATAAAATTTTTGTGCAAAGTATCTGTATCTGCAATATCAAAATTCCAACGTGAATACTCTTGCTCTGTTTGATAAAATATATCCCGGTATTTTAAACTTATTGGAGAACCTGGATCATTAAATGGCATTTCCATAACATGATCTACTCCCAAAACATACATTGCTAGGCGCTCTAAGCCATAAGTCAACTCACCTGAAACTGGTTTGCAATCATGCCCCCCAATTTGTTGAAAATAAGTAAACTGAGAAACTTCCATTCCGTCACACCAAACCTCCCATCCAAGGCCCCAGGCTCCTAAAGTTGGGCTTTCCCAATCATCTTCTACAAACCTCAGGTCATGAACAGACATATCTATACCAATTGCTTCCAAAGACCCTAGATACAAATCTTGTAAATTGATTGGGCTGGGTTTTATAAGTACTTGATATTGATAATAATGCTGCAGTCTATTTGGATTCTCTCCATATCTACCATCAGTAGGTCTTCGACATGCCTGAACGTAAGCAACTGACCACGGCTTAGGGCCGAGCGCCCTGAGCGTTGTTGCAGGATGAAAAGTTCCAGCCCCCACTTACATATCATAGGGTTGCAATATAGCACATCCTTTTGATGCCCAATACTGATTTAATCGCATTATTATCTCTTGAAACGAGCGGGGCTTTTCTATTTTTTCAACACCCATTTTTTCTACCTTAAACAGTAATTATTTATAAAGACCAATAGTCAAGCAATTGTCTTGGGTCAATTGCTAGTAATTGTTTATGTTTTTTACATAACATGAATACAACAAAAGGAATAACTTTGTATTATAATATAAATAAAAATCAGATTTTATGAAAAAAAACTTAATATTTTCTAACTCAATTAACCAGTTGTTAAATCAGATTTTAAATGAATAACAGTAGGTAACTCTGCTGTTAATGCTAACTTAATTGCGATCTTGAAATCTTCAATTGAATTTGGCCGAGAAGAATGTGCTCCAAATGCTTCAGCTAACTTACAAAAATCAGGGTTTTTTGCAATTACCGCATTAGGAGAAATCTGAGACTCTATCATTGAGTCCTCGATCTCTTTCAACTTTTCATTGTCCCATATAATTATTGGTATTCCTAATCTATGCTCTACGGCTACCCCCAGTTCCTGCATGGTATAATGAAAACCATAATCACCCATTATTGCTACTACGGATTGTTTTGGAACACCAATTTTTCCACCAATTGCTGCTGGCAATGCATAACCTAACGTACCAAACCCAAAAGGATGATGCCACTTAGAAGGTTTTGTCATTGGATAGATTTCTTTAGCAACGTACGCAAACTGAGTCATATCTGAATAAATAAGTGTGTCTTCATTTAAGACTTCATGAAGTGCATCTACCAAAGGGACGATTCCGGGTCGCTCAGCGTTAACTTGTTTTCTGAAGATAGCTCTTCTATTTTTTACATACCCCTCATCCCAGTCACTATTAATAGTATACTCTTTGAGTTTACTATTAACTCCAGCGATGAATGTCTTCGCATCAGCCATTATAGTTAAATCCGACTTGTGTTGATCCCCTAATTGACTGGGATCAATATCAACCCTAATTAATTTGCAATTATGACCTATATGATTACGCCACAAATCTACCTCTGATAGCGTGGTTCCAATAGCTAAAACAAGATCTGCTTGTGCAAAATCATGCACACTATCAGCTCTGGCCAACGTAGCCCCAAAATATAACTTGTTATTGTCATTAATAACTCCTCTTCCCGCATAAGTCGAAAACGAAGCGGCACCAATTTTTTCTATTAAAAATCTTAGCTCAATCGAGGCAGCAACACAGCCACCACCAACAATGACAATTACCCTTCGCGCTGAGCTTAATTCATCAGCAACTTGCTCATGTAAATGAGGCTGATCCAGTTTGTTTAAATTTATTTTTATGGGATCTAAACTTGGTTTAGCCAGCGCACCTAATACTGAGATTGGAACTTGAATATGCTTTGGCCTTGGACGTGCAGAAATAAACTCAAAAAATGCTCTATCTAGTAGTTGATAAACATTGTCAGGATCTAAAGCTGTTTTTGACCAGTCACAAACCGTACTAGCCGCCGTTTCTTGATCCTTCATTTCATGGAGCCTACCACGCTCTGTGGTAAGGTCTCCCGGGTTTAAACAGCTAGAAATGACTAACATCGGAATACTATCAGAATAAGCTTGCCCCATCGGAGTCATTATGTTGCAAAGGCCAGGGCCAGTTATTACAAAGGCCACTCCTGGCTTTCCAGTAGCTCTAGCGTAACCATCTGCCATAAAACCAGCACCCTGCTCGTGACGCGTTAGAATATGTTTTAGTCCTGCCTCTTCAATTCCACGGTACAGCTCCACATTATGAACACCTGGTATCCCAAATATAACCTCTACACCCTGTTTTTTTAATGTATGTGAGATTTGCGCACCAAGCGGTTTTTTCATATTTTCACCCTCGCCAAAAAGTTAAAGTAAATAAAACATAAACTACCATTAATTCCAACCGGCCTACAAACATAGAGAAAATCAAAATTAATTTAGCTGCAGTATTTAAATCAGCATAATTGCCAATTGGTCCAATCCTCTCACCCAATCCAGGTCCAATATTCGCAAGCGTGCTTACAGCCCCAGATATCGAAGTCACAAAGTCTAAGCCGGTAGCAGATAAAGCCAATGTTATTAAAAATAATGTGACAAAGAATAAGATAAAAAATGCTATAACTGAAGACACTACATCCAGTGAAACCCTTTTTCCTTCATAGCGTGTGGCAACCACAGCTGACGAGTAATGCATCTGTTTGATTTGAGAACTGATAGCAGAGAAAAGTATTTGAAACCTAAAAACCTTTATTGAGCAAGTAGTTGATCCAGCACACCCACCGATTAACCCAATTATAAAAAATACGGAAAATGGAAAACTTCCCCAAAGCATGTAATTGTCACTTGAGTAACCCGTACCGGTAAGAATAGAAACTCCATTAAAAACTGTTTTTCGCAATGCATGTTCAAATGTTAGCTCTCCTTGAAATATTAACCATATTAACAGCATTAAAATTACTATTATTAAAATTAGAAAAAAAGTTCGCACCTGAGAATCAAAAAATGGCGCTTTAAAATTTCCATTCATCAATTGAACATATCTGATAAAAGGTAGAGATGATGCAATCATAAAGAAAACACAGACGTACTCAGTAGACATAGGAAAATGGGCAAATGACTCGTCATAATTACTAAAACCACCAGTAGATATTGTTGTCATAGCATGTACAACAGCATCAAATAATCGCAAACCTGACGCTAAGTAAGCTATTATGGCACTAATTGTTAAACCTAGATATATAAAAAAAACAGATTGTGCTATTTCTTTAGCTTTGGGTAAGGCTCGGCCAAAATTATTAAAGCTATCTAATTGAAATATTTGCATACCTCCTACTCGTAATAATGGTAAGAAGATAACAGCCACTACAATAATTCCTATACCTCCAAACCATTGAAGCAAACCACGCCATAGCAATAATCCTTCAGGAAAATCTTCAAGACCTTGAAAAACTGTTGCTCCAGTTGTTGTTAATCCAGACATTGATTCAAAAAAACTGTCAATAAAACTAGCGTTTGACCACCCTATTACAAAAGGAATTGACCCAAAGATGGGTAATATCAACCATATAGAAACTGTTAATAAAAAAGTTTGTTGAATAGAAAAATTAGTCGGGTAGCTATTTGAACAACTGATAACCAACAATGCTCCGATAACTATAGTAATAAAAGAAGAATATCCAAAAATTTTCCAATGATCATCTTGAAAATAAATGTCGACTAACAAGGGCAGAATCATAGAAACGCCCAGAATAACAATTAATATTCCGACAATATATCCAATTGGTCTTATATTAAACATCAACAGCCAACTTCTAATTCAATTTGTTTTATATTTTAAAATAAGTTAAAAACAATAAACTCATTAAGATCTCTACATTTTTTTTCATTATTGTTAAATAAAAAATAGCTAACTAATTATTTTAATCATCCGATTCATTTTTGCGCTGCTCTTCTATTTTACGCCATTTTTTCACATTTTCAGTATGTTTTTGATAAGACTTTGCAAACCAATGCCCACCAGAACCATTCGCCACAAAATAAAGGAAATCAGTTAGGGCTGGATTGGTTGCAGCATAAATAGATGCTTCACCTGGATTAGATATAGGTGTCAGAGGAAGTCCTTTAATCTTATATGTGTTCCAAGGCGTGAGGTTTCTTAGTTCACTTAAGAACAATCCTCGCCCCAAATTGTACTCTCCTCTCGTAATTCCATATATTACACTAGGATCAGTTTGAAGTTTCATTTTTTTCTTTAATCTATTTATAAAAACCGATGCAATAATTTTTCGCTCATCAGCCAAACTGGCTTCTTCTTCAATAATTGATGCTAATTTAAGTACTTCTAATTTATTTTCAAATGGCAATCCTTCAACTCTATTATCCCATGCATAGTCTAGAATGCTCGTTTGCTTATTTTTCATTTTTGAAAGAAGCGCTTCACGATCATCTCCTCTCGAAAATAGATAAGTTTGTGGAGCTAAGCTACCTTCTAATGGTAAAATAATAACATCACCACTTAATAACTCTTCGGATTTAATGCGTTCAATAACTTGCCAAGTGGAAAACCCCTCTGGAATAACCAACTTATGAATCTTTGTTTCCCCACTTACGATTAAATTCACTATATCACTCATAGAAGCAGTTTTAGGGATTTCATATTCTCCAAATTTAAGTTTTTTTTGATTTTGAGTAAAAATAATTCCAAATTTTAAAACATATAAATTGTTTATTAAATTTTGAGTGCTTAAATTTTGACTTATTATATCAAAACTTTCACCAGGCTTTATAATAAAAGTGTGTTTTATTTCAAAATTTTGAGGTTCTTCATACTTAGCCTTACCCCACCACATTACTGATCCAATAACGATTAAAAAAATTAGGATAAAGCTTACAAAATTTGTAAAAATAAACTTGATCATAGGTTAAGCTTTATATTTTCCCATAACAATTGAAGCATTTGTTCCACCAAAGCCAAAGGAATTAGACATCGTGATATTTATCTCACGTGAAACTGCCACATGAGGAGCTAAATCAATCAAAGTTTTGACCGCTGGGACATCCAAGTTTAAAGTTGGTGGTGCTTTTTGATCACGGATAGCAAGCAGGCAAAAAATAGCTTCTATTGCTCCTGCGGCACCTAGTAAATGACCAACAGCCGACTTTGTTGATGACATTGTTAAACTAGAGGAGAATTCACCAAATAATTTTTCAACGGCCGCCAGTTCAATAACATCAGCCATCGTAGATGTACCATGAGAGTTTATGTAATCTATTTCATTTGGGATAAGGTTTGCGCGCTTTATAGCCGATTGCATGGATCGAAAACCACCATTACCATCTTGAGAGGGAGCAGTAATGTGATAAGCATCGCCAGACAAACCATAGCCCAAAATCTCCCCATAAATATGTGCGCCCCTTTTTGTTGCATGTTCCAATTCCTCTAACACAACAACACCAGCACCCTCACCCATAACAAATCCGTCTCTATCAATATCATATGGTCGAGAAGCTTCTTTTGGGTTATCTTTCTTTTTTGTCGAAAGAGCCTTACAAGCGTTAAAGCCTGCAATGCCAATTTCGGAAATAGGAGCCTCTGCTCCACCCGCTACCATAATATCAGCATCATCTAACATTATTAAACGAGCTGCATCTCCTATAGCATGTGCGCCAGTTGAACAGGCAGTTACCACTGAATGATTAGGACCCTTAAATCCAAATTTTATTGAAACGTGGCCACTAATTAAATTAATCAGCGCGCTAGGTATAAAAAAAGGCGATACTCTCCTTGGTCCGCGTTCTTTAAGAATAATTGCTGTCTCTGCAATTGAGGATAAACCACCTATTCCAGAACCTATCATCACGCCTGTACGGACACAATCTTCTTCACTTTTTGGAACCCAGTTTGAGTCTTTGACTGCTTGCTCAGCTGCCGCAACCCCATAGAGTATGAAATCATCAACTTTTCTTTGATCTTTAGGTGCCATCCAATCATCTGGATTAAACGTCCCATTTTCACCATCGCCTCGAGGTATCTCACAAGCATAATTTGTTGCCAAATGAGAAGCATCAAATTTCTGAATGGTATCAGCTGCAGATTGACTGTCCAATATTCGAGACCAAGTTTCCTCAACGCCACATGCAAGCGGTGTCACCATTCCAAGCCCTGTTACAACTACCCTACGCATTCCATAACCTTTCTTTTAACTTCACACTCAAGCATAATTATAAACAAATCAAAATAATTAGCAATTTCTTAGATGTCGTATTAAGGATATTCATCTTTAAAGTTATAAACAAAAAAAAGGCGCCCAAACAGACGCCTAACTTTATTATTTATTGTTTGTTAAACAGCTTCAGTTATAAACTTTACTGCGTCACCAAATGATTGAATTGTTTCTGCAGCCTCATCAGGAATTTCTATTCCAAATTCTTCTTCAAAAGCCATTACCAATTCAACTGTATCCAAACTATCTGCACCAAGGTCATCTATAAAAGATGCACTCTCAACAACTTTATCTTCTTCAGCGTCCAAATGTTCGACTACTATCTTTTTAACTCGATCTGCTATGTCGCTCATAATCAAAATCCTCTCAATTTTCCAGGTTTTCCCGGGCCTCCAAAGTAATTAAATCTTAACATTAAACATAAAGCTCTTTGGATACTTTTCGTTAATATAGGGGCCTATAACATAAACTTTAGAAATGGCAAATGTTTTCGTTTAATACTTTAATTAAATTAGATCATGGCCAACCCACCGTTAACATGTAACGTTTGACCTGTAATATATGATGCTTCATTAGACACTAAATAAAGCACAGCAGAGGCAACGTCAGCACCTTTGCCCATCCTACTTGACGGAATAGAAGAAATTATTGTCTCTTTTTGCTTCTCATTTAACTTATCTGTCATTGCCGATGAAATAAATCCTGGCGCAACACAATTAACAGTAATGCCTCTACTGGCAACTTCAAATGCTAGAGACTTTGACATACCAATCATTCCAGCTTTTGACGCAGCATAATTTGCTTGACCTGGGTTTCCTGTAACGCCAACCACTGATGCAATATTCACAATACGTCCCCACCTAGACTTCATCATGCCCCGAACAACTCCCCTGCATAACTGCATTGTAGAGGAAAGGTTTACATTGATAACATCGCCCCAATCTTTATCAGACATTCTCATAAATAAATTATCGCGAGTGATACCAGCGTTATTTATTAAAATATCGATATTTCCCACAATCTCAGCTGCTTTTTTTGGTAACGATTGAACTGCTTCATGGTCAAAAAGATCACATAATATGATATGGACCCTATCACCTAATTCAGATTGTAATTGTTGTAACGGCTCCAACCGCGTTCCAGAGATTACAATATTTGCGCCAGCATTATGAAGAAAAACTGCTATTTCTCTTCCAATACTTCCAGATGCTCCTGTAATTAACGCATTTTTATTATTAACATTAAACATCGCTTATCCTTCGCTATCAGTTGATAAAAATTTATTTAAATCATCTGAAGATCCAATATTGTAACAATTTATATCTTTATTAATTCTTCTGATCATTCCGGTTAGGGCTTTGCCTGACCCAATTTCAATCACTTTATCTACACCATTTTGAGATATATAATTTATTGTTTCTCGCCACCGAACCCTGCCTGTAATTTGTTTTATTAATAAGTTTTTTATTTCACTGGGGTCCACCACTGGTAGTGCTGTATAATTTGCAACTATCGGTGATGATGGAGTTTTAAAACTTACCTTTGAAAACGCTTCTGCCATTACATCAGAAGCCGGTTGCATTAACTCACAGTGGAATGGTGCTGAGACTGGTAATATTATTGCTCTTTTAGCACCTTTTTCTTTTGCTAATATTATCGCTCGTTCCACTGCCTCAAGGTTTCCCGAAATCACCACTTGATTAGGATCATTATCGTTGGCTGCTTGGCATACCTGTTTTTGCGAGGCTTCTTGGGCTATTTTTTCTACTACCTCAAAATTCAAACCTAGAATCGCTGCCATAGCACCAACACCAATTGGCACAGCTTTTTGCATTGATTTACCTCTTAATCTCAATAATCGCGCAGTATCTGCCAAATCCAACGCTCCAGCAGCACATAACGCAGAATATTCTCCCAAAGAATGGCCCGCAAAATATTTAACAGTATCTGATGATATGCCCTCTTCTTCCATAGCTCTCAAAGTGGCAATAGAGGTTGCCATCAAAGCTGGCTGGGCATTTTCTGTTAACGTTAATTCTTCAATCTCCCCCTCCCAAACTAACTTTGACAACTTGAAGTCTAATGCATCATCTACTTCTTCAAATACAATCCTTGATTTAGGATAGGCTCTGGCTAAAGTTTGCCCCATTCCTATTACTTGTGCTCCTTGGCCAGGAAAAACAAATGTTATACTCAATTAAAACTCCATTTTTTTTGTAGTATTCTCTAACAACCACAAGCCCTTAGGTCTATACTAGACAGATATAAATTTAAAGTATTTCTGATTTTCACATAAGATTTACAGTTATTCGCATAATTTTAATAATTTTTCTTGCAATCCATTTCAAAAGAAACTATCGACCCGTCTAATCCGCAGTTATTTATAGCGGTGCCAATCGTATATGGTAGCGGATATTTTTACCATATTTTGAAGCACTTTTGAAAAGGAAAAGCCATGCCAAAATATGAGCATGTGATGATTGCAAGGCAAGACTTGTCTAATACGCAGGCAGAAGGTTTAGTAGAACACTTCTCCAAAGTTTTAACAGAAAATGACGGCAAAGTATTAGATAGTGA
>JAOGYN010000018.1:0-26714 GCA_028112705.1 Paracoccaceae bacterium
ATTTCGGTAAAAAAACGGATCCAACAATTTTGTTCATTAGAGGGTTGGGAAGTCAATTAATACATTGGCCATCAAATTTTATTAATGGATTTGTTGAAGTGGGCTATAGAGTGATAATATTTGATAACCGCGATATTGGTTTATCGGCTCGCTGTCCCAAGAAAGAAATCTCATATAGTAGAGAAAATATTATCAGTACAATTGATGCTGGAGAAAAGATAACCCCTGCTTATTCTTTGGATGATATGGCTTTGGATGTTGTAGGATTAATGGATGCTATTGGAATTGAGAAAGCTCATATTTTTGGAATGTCATTAGGTGGAGCGATAACACAGGTATTGCTTATAAATCATCAATCTAGGCTTCACTCTGCAACTATTGTGATGTCATCGTCCAAATTATCAGATCCGTCAAGAATTAAGAAAATTGCCCTTAAGCATAATAGTAGAGAGGAATATGTGGAAAATGCAGTTAATGAAAGTAAAATTTGGGGTAATTTGAATTTTCCCGTTTCAGAAGCCTATACTCGCGATTTAGCTGGCCGTGCATTTGATCGAGGTGCGGATAGCGAGGCTGTAAATCGGCAAGCATCAGCAGTTTATTCGTTTGGCGATAGAAGGGCTGCTTTAAAGTTGATAGATTTGCCTTGTCTGGTGATACATGGCGCAGATGATGTCTTAGTCCCACCTGAAGAAGGAAAGGAAATTGCTTCACTAATAAAATCTTCAGAAGTAAAGATTATTGAAGGTATGGGGCATGAAATAACTTCTTTACTCTCCCCGATAATAAATAACCTAGTACATGACTTTTTAATGCGAAGATGTAATATACTATAAAAAATCGTTTAACTTAATAATGTTAGGATCCTAAAAATGGTTGAGGCATACATATGCGATTATGTTAGAACTGCTATTGGTCGATTTGGTGGGGCTCTTTCCTCTGTAAGAACTGATGATTTAGCTGCAATTCCAATTAAGGCACTAAAAGAACGAAATACTGGTGTCGATTGGGAAGGTATAAATGACGTTTACTTAGGCTGTGCTAATCAGGCTGGTGAAGATAATCGAAATATTGCACGAATGGCATCCTTATTGGCAGGTTTGCCAGTTGAGGTCCCAGGTGTAACTATAAATAGATTGTGTGGATCTGGAATGGACTCAATAATTTGTGCTGCAAGAACTATCAAATCTGGTGAAGCTGATATTATTTTAGCGGGTGGTGTTGAAAGTATGACGCGGGCACCTTTTGTTATGCCCAAAGCTACAACGGCATTTTCACGACAGAGTGAAGTTTTTGATACAACCATCGGTTGGCGCTTCATTAATAAACAAATGAAAAACCTTTATGGAACCGATAGTATGCCAGAAACTGGTGAAAACGTAGCAGAGCAATTTAAAGTAAGTCGCGAGGACCAAGACTCTTTCGCTCTTAGAAGCCAAGAAAAGGCAAGAGAAGCAATAGAAAACGGCCGTTTTAAAAAGGAAATTACACCGGTAGTCATTTCTCAACGGAAAGGTGAGGATATTATCTTCCAGCAAGATGAGCATCCAAGGCTATCTTCCCTCGATAAATTGGCTAAATTAGCAACACCTTTTAGGAAGGATGGATGTATTACTGCTGGGAATGCTGCTGGAATAAATGATGGTGCTGCCTGCTTAATTATTGCAAATGAGCAAGCAATAAAAAAATATAATTTAAAACCAATTGTACGTATTGTAGCAGGAACTACTGTGGGAGTTGAACCAAGGATAATGGGTATAGGACCATTTTCTGCTACTGATAAGGTATTGAAAATGTCACAATGGGAAAAAGATGATTTAGATGTGATTGAAATAAATGAAGCGTTTGCTTCTCAGGGCTTAGCTTCTTTAAGGCTCTTGGGAATTAATGATGATGATCCACGAGTTAATCCCAATGGTGGTGCTATAGCGTTAGGCCATCCATTGGGAATGTCAGGGTCTAGAATAACTGGGACTGCTGCTCTGCAGTTATCTAAAGTAGGACAAAAGGCTCTGGCAACAATGTGTATTGGAGTTGGTCAAGGGATCGCAATAACAATTGAGAAAGTTTAAATTTATATATAAATAATATTGTTATTTTACAATTGGTTATTATTAATACTGGATGTGATATTAAAGTGGATGTTAGCGATCGAGATGATCATATTATTATTGTTATTTATCAATAGAGCTTTCTTGAAATTTGATTTATACACAAGTTATGAAAACCAAAGATTCAATAAAAAAACATTCTTTACAGCCAACAGTTATTTTGGTTGAACCTCAAATGGGCGAAAACATAGGGGCAGCGGCACGTGCCATGTGGAATTTTGGCTTAGAGCGCCTCAGGATTGTAAATCCGCGAGACGGTTGGCCAAATCAAAAAGCAGTAG
The DNA here is from genome assembly GCA_028112705.1 of Paracoccaceae bacterium. Lineage (GTDB taxonomy): Bacteria > Pseudomonadota > Alphaproteobacteria > Rhodobacterales > Rhodobacteraceae. Next base: position 2,393 of record JAOGYN010000018.1, read on the forward strand.
TTATGGCTAGTGGTGCTGGTCGCCTGCTGGATGAGGCTTCTATTTACAATACGACAAATGAGTCTATTGCAGATTTAACATATGTTTTTGCCACGACAGCACGGGTCAGGGGGCTTAATAAGAATGTTATAACGCCCCTTCAAGCAATGAAAAAAACTAGAAATTTAATTGAAAGTGGAGAACGCGTTGGTGTGCTGTTTGGGCCAGAGCGCGCAGGCTTGTCTAATGATGACACTGCATTGGCCCGGGATATCATATCAATTCCTGTTAATCCTTCATTTCCTTCTCTAAATTTGGCTCAGTCTGTTCTATTAAATGCTTATGAATGGCGGAATGGTGGAAGAGATCCTATTTCGATTATAGATCAACCAAAATTAGCCAAAAGTCTAGATATCAAGATTTTAACTGATGCATATGAAAAGGAGTTGTCTGAGCAAGGTTTCTTTTGGCCAGAGGAGAAGGCCAGCTCCATGCGCTTACACCTTAAATCTTTATTTTCCCGTTTATTACTGTCTGAAGCAGACGTTCGCATCCTTCATGGAGTTCGGAAATCTTTGACCCGTATTAAGCGTGCGCGTGATTGACGCGCTTGTCTATTTTGTCACTTAGCATTATTTCAGTTTGTGAGGAGCGTTGAATGTCAGAAAAAAGATCAATTTTTGAAGAGGTAGACATCGCTGATGCTAGTTCAAAAAAAGTTAAAAATAATGTGGAAATTATTAATTCCAATAAAGCCCTTCAAATTTGGTTGTTAGTTCTTTTTATTCTTGTTGCTGCAATGATTGTGGTGGGTGGTTTAACTAGGCTCACAGACAGTGGTCTTTCAATCACTGAATGGAAACCTCTCACTGGCGCCTTGCCGCCCCTGAGCCTTGAGGTATGGCAGCTAGAATTTGATAAATATAAAACTATTCCAGAGTTTAGCATTCAAAATAAAGCAATGACTTTGAGTGAGTTCAAAACTATTTACTGGTGGGAATGGGGGCACAGACAATTAGGCCGAGTTGTTGGTATTGTTTGGCTGTTTGGATTTTTTTGGTTGGCTCTTGTGAGAAAACTGACAAATTTGTGGATTACTCGATCATTTATAATTGGTGGCTTGGGTGGTTTACAGGGTGCCATTGGTTGGTGGATGGTTTCATCAGGATTAAGTGGTAGAATGGTGGACGTTGCGTCGTACAGGTTAGCTGTGCATTTGGGGCTCGCATTTTTAATACTCACTCTTATTACTTGGTATCTTTTTCAAACAAATATAAATGATCAAGAGAAAATAAGATCACGTCGAGAAAGAGATAAAAGTCTCGTTCCTTTAGTCAATATCCTGCTTGGAGTTGTTTTTCTTCAAATTATTGTAGGCGCTTTGGTAGCTGGTATTGATGCTGGACGTGGTTATACTGACTGGCCCTTAATGAATGGAGAGTTTCTACCGTCTGAAAGTTTTGATTATCAACCAATTCTTATCAATTTTACAGAAAATCCTGCTTTGGTCCAATTCAATCATCGCGTTGTAGGTTATTTAACTGTGCTTTATACAATTTTTGTTTGGTGGCGATGTCGATCATCTTCATTTTCAGTCACTGTAAAAAAAGCGAATTTAGTTTGTTTAATGATGTTTGTTCAAATGATGATGGGGATAGCAACAGTAATTTATGCAGCACCGCTTGGTTGGGCTATAGTGCATCAATTTGGAGCCATTATAATAGTTCTTCTGGTACAATCATTAAGATCACAAGTCTATTTCCCAACAAGACAATCGTTTAAGGTATAGATAGGTAGAGGAATGTCTGAATTTACCAAATTAATGAATTTTGTAAAACGTACAACTGCTCTTAGCCAGATCAGTGGATCACTTGGTTGGGATCAAGAAACTATGATGGCGAAAGGGTCAATAGCCCAGCGATCTCAGTGGATGGGCCATATTGAATCCACAATTCATGATCGAAAAACTGATCCAAGGATTGCAGAGTGGTTAAATCTAATAGACATAGAAAAGTTAACCCTAGCTGATACTGCTCAAATCAAACATATAAAGAGAGATTATGATCGGTCCGTAAAAATACCGTCAGATTTGGCATCTTCGCTTGCAATTACAACCTCACGTAGCCAATTAATTTGGGCTCAATCAAGGTCAGATGAGAATTTTAAAGATTTTGTTCCCGTACTGTCTGAAGTTGTGAATCTAAAGAGACGTGAAGCTGAGGTTTTATCTTCTTCGAATTTGTATGATGCTCTTTTAAATGATTTTGAACCTGAAATGACTACATATAAATTAGATAAAATTTTCCAAAAAATGCGACCTCGGCTTGTTACTATTCGAGATACTGCCTTGTCTGGAAAGCCGGCTCCAAGTCTTGAAGGTATATTTTTAAAAGATTTGCAGATGAGCTTATCAAAAAAAATAGCTGGCTTATTTGGATACGATTTTAATCGTGGTCGTTTGGATCTAGCTGTGCATCCGTTTTCTTCAGGTTCTGGTGATGATGTTCGTATCACCACAAGAGTTGAAGAAAAGGATCCTTTTAATTGTTTGTATTCAACAATCCATGAGGTTGGGCATGCCACATATGAACAGAATATTAATAATGATTATTTGCTGACGCCTTTGGGTTCAGGCGTATCAATGGGGGTTCATGAGAGTCAATCAAGAATTTATGAAAATCAGATTGGTAGGAGCCAAGCCTTTACACAATTTTTGTTCCATGAAATGTTAAAGGTCTTTGGTGACTTTGGTATTAAATCAGCTGGTGAGTTTTATAGATGTGTTAACGCTATAAAGAAGGGATATATAAGAACTGAGGCCGATGAAGTTCAGTATAATTTACATATTATGTTGAGGTATGAACTCGAACAAGCGTTAATAAATGGAAGTCTGGAAGTGAAAGACCTTGAAGTTGCTTGGAATGATAGCTTTCAGCGTGATTTTGGCTACTCAATTGACAAGCCCTCTAATGGAGTTCTTCAAGATGTACATTGGTCAGTTGGTTTATTTGGTTATTTTCCAACTTATAGTCTTGGAAATGTCTATGCAGGTTGTTTAGAGAAAGTTATGAGACGAGAATTACCTGATCTAGACACAGATTTCTTGAATGGCAACGTGCAGCGAGCTACTAATTGGTTAGGAGATAATTTGCAAAGATATGGTGGATTAAGAGGCCCTGAGTTAACAATTTCTCACGCAACTAATGAAATCCCTAATGAAGAACCTTTGCTTAATTACCTTGAGAAAAAATTTAGTTCTTTAGCTTGAAAATATTTATTGTTCCCATAGAGGATCTCTCTTCTCAATAAATGCTGAAACTCCTTCTTCAGTATCTTTATTTAACATGTTTTCAACCATAACATTACCAGTATATTCGTAAGCTTGTTCGATTGGCATAGCTATCTGATTATAAAAGGCTTCTTTACCAATTTTTACAGCTGAACCAAGTTTAGATTCGATTTTTTTAGCTAACTTCAATGTCTCTACATCTAACTGACCAGGTGGTGCAATTCTATTAATTAGCCCCAAAGAATAGGCTTTTTCTGGATCAATAAACTCTCCAGTTGTAAGCATTTCAAAAACTTTTTTTCTTGGAATATTTCGGGAAAGAGCTACCATCGGGGTTGAGCAAAATAAGCCAATATTAACCCCATTAACCCCAAATTTTGTTTCTTCTGCAGCCACTGCCAAATCGCATGAAGCTACAAGTTGGCAACCAGCGGCGGTTGCAATTCCATGAACCTGAGCAATTACAGGTTGTGGCAAAGTTGGAATTGTTTGCATCATTTTTGCACATTTATCAAAAAGCGCTTTAAAAGCCGATTTACCACCGTCTTCATCTTGCCGACTCAACGTCATTTCTTTTAAATCATGCCCTGCGCAGAAAGCTTTTCCTGAACCCTTAATTATTATTACCCTAATTTTTTTATCAATTTTTAAATTGTCTAGTTCTGACTGTAGGCAATCTAACATTTCATTAGACAAGGCATTCAATGAATTTGGACTGTTCAATGTCAAAGTTGCTATTGCATTTTCATCTTTGCGCTTCAATAATTCTTCTGACATATTAACCTCTTTTTTATTATGGTTACCTTCAATTACCTACTAAGAATATATTATTATTTCTTTCTTTCTTTAACTATATTATAAGACCACTGCTCGCAACTAAAAGGAAAGCTAATGTCATTACTAAAAATGTCAGCCAATGAGATAATGTCATTATTAAATAAAACGTTTCCGCAACAGGCAAAGTTTTTTGAAATTGACGAGTTGACAGTTGAATCTCTGATTGTACGTCATAAGATCGATGAAAGTCATTTACGACCAGGTGGTACTATTTCTGGCCCAACAATGTTTTCTTTGGCTGATATTTCCTTGTATATTTTAACTATGTCTCGAATTGGGCCTGCTTTACTTGCGGTTACAACCAACTGCTCAATGGATTTTATGCGTAAACCTAAGGCTGGTTTAGATTTATTAGCTAAGACGAGGCTTTTAAAATTAGGTAAAAATCTTTGTGTGGGGGATGTGTTGATATTTTCAGAAGGTCTTGAAAAACCTGTGGCAAGAGCCTCAATGACTTATTCAATCCCACCAAAATTATCGTAATGTATTCTTAAAATGGAAATGTCAGGTAAAATTGAATTAAAAAAACCCCCTCAAATTATTTGGCATGCTTTGAATTCTCCTGAAGTTTTAGAACAATGTATACCTGGATGTGAAGAATTAAAACAAATCTCCCCCACTCATCTTTCTGCAATTGTTGTTACAAAAGTTGGACCTGTAAAGGTAAAATTTAAAGGTAATATTTATCTTGAGAAACTAAATCCGCCGTTTTCTTACGAAATCAAAGGAGAAGGGTCGGGTGGAGTTGCGGGTTTTGCTAAAGGGAGTGCTCTAGTGAATTTAAAAAAAATCAGTACTGGCACTTTATTGCATTACAGTGTCAATGTACAAGTTGGTGGAAAATTAGTTCAACTTGGGAGTAGATTGATTTTTTCGACTGCTAATAAATTAGCAAAAATATTTTTTAACAATTTTGCAGAATTTGTAGAAAAAGAGTAAAGGTCAATAATTACTTGACCAAATGCCAAGAACAGGTAACCTTGTTTTCATATCTTAATATATGAATATGATTTGTCTAATAACCAAATATTGTGGTTTTGTAATACTCGGGAGAAATTAATGACAACTGTCAAAATGACCGTAAATGGAAAATCGATAAGCAGAGATGTGCCAGACAATACATTGCTTGTTTCGTTTCTGAGAGAAACGCTAAGCTTAACAGGTACTCATGTGGGTTGTGATACAAGTCAATGTGGAGCATGCGTTGTTCATGTTAATAAGAAGGCTGTGAAATCATGCACAATGCTGGCGGTTGCCGCAAATGGTTTTAATGTAAAGACCATAGAGGGAGTTGGGCAAGAGGATCTACATCCAATGCAATTAGCATTTAAAGAAAATCATGGATTACAATGTGGATTTTGCACTCCAGGTATGATCATGACTGCGATTGATATGGTGGCTCGTTATAATAGTATTGGAAAAGAATTAAATGAAGTGGCAATACGAAAAGAGCTTGAAGGAAATATTTGTAGATGCACTGGATATCATAATATCATTAAGTCTATCCAGGATGGTGCTTTTAAAATGTCAAATGCCTAAAAAAGGAGAACAGTAATGTCAGAAGGAATTGGCGCACGAGTTCTGCGTAAGGAAGATAAAAGATTCATCACTGGGCGAGGTAGATATACGGATGATATTAAAGCTGACAAACAAGCTTATGCTGCATTTGTTAGAAGCCCTCACGCTCATGCTATTATTAGAGGAATCGATGCTAAGGTTGCTGAAGAGACTAGTGGTGTAATTGGTGTTATGAATGGCAGTCAATTAACTGGTGATGGCATTGGTAATATTATATGTGGTTGGGCGATTTCATCAAAAGATGGAAGTCCAATGAATATGGGAGCTTGGAGTGCTCTAGCCACTGAAAAAGTTCGTTATGTGGGCGACACAGTGGCAGTGGTAATTGCTGAAAGTCAAGAAATTGCCCGTAATGCCACTGAACTTGTTGAGGTGGATTACGATGTTTTACCTGCTGTAGTTAACTCTGTAGAATCATTGCAAAATAATGCAAGCCAAATTCATGAAAACGCGCCAGGAAATTTGATTTTTGATTGGGAAATTGGAAATTTATTAGAAACTGATGAAGCTTTGAAAAATGCTGCACATATTACGAAACTTGAACTTACAAATAATCGATTGAGCCCTAACGCCATGGAGCCTCGTTCAGCGTTGGCAATGTATAATTCTATTGAGGATCATTACACATTATATACAACCAGCCAAAATCCACATGTCGCAAGATTGGTTTTATCAGCTTTTTATCAAGTTGCTCCAGAGCATAAGTTACGGGTAATCGCACCTGATGTTGGTGGTGGGTTTGGTTCAAAAATTTTTATTTATCCTGAAGAAATCACATGTTTATGGGCATCTATGAAAACTGGACGGTCTGTAAAATGGACTAGTGATCGAACCGAAGCTTTTTTAACTGACGCGCATGGTCGAGATCACATTTCGATGGCTCAAATTGGTTTTGATTCAGACAACAAGATCGTAGGTTTAAAAGTTAATACCAAAGCAAATTTGGGCGCCTATATGTCACTTTTTAGTTCTGCGGTTCCCACTTACTTATATGCTACATTACTTTCTGGTCAGTATAATATAAGCAATATTTATTGCGATGTCCAAGCGGTTTACACGAATACTGCGCCAGTGGATGCCTACAGGGGGGCTGGTAGGCCAGAGGCTTGTTATTTAGTTGAAAGAATTATGGAAACTGCAGCTAGAGAACTTGGAGTTTCTCCAGTGGAACTACGACGGCAAAACTTTATTACAGAGTTTCCTCATGAAACTCCTGTAATAATGACCTATGATGTGGGAGATTATGCCGCAAATTTGGAGCAAGCAATGGAAGCTTCAAATTACAACTCTTTCAATAAAAGACGAGTTGAGGCTCAAAAGCGAGGTAAGCTAAGAGGTCTTGGAATGTCCTGTTATATCGAAGCCTGTGGAATAGCGCCATCTGCTGCAGTTGGTTCCTTGGGAGCGGGTGTTGGGCTTTGGGAAAGTGCCGAAGTAAGAGTTAATCCAGTAGGTACTATCGAAGTTTTAACGGGAAGCCATAGTCATGGGCAGGGTCATGAAACTACTTTTGCTCAGGTAGTCGCGGATAGATTTGGTTTGCCAATTGATAATATTCAAATTGTTCACGGTGATACTGATAAAGTACAAATGGGTATGGGGACTTACGGATCACGATCCGGTGCAGTTGGTATGTCTGCTATAGCTAGAGCATTAGATAAAGTTGAGGCCAAAGTTAAGAAAATTGCAGCGCATGTTTTGGAGGCTGAAGAGTCTGAAATAATTATTGAGTCGGGTGAGGTGAAGGTGTTGGGTACAAATAAGGGTATGGCTTGGCATGAGGTTGGTCTGGCCGCCTATACCGGTCATAACCTTCCTGAGGGCATGGAACCTGGTTTGAAGGAAGGATGTTTTTACGACCCAGTTAATTTCACTTTTCCATCGGGATGTTATATTTGCGAAGTTGAAGTTGATCCAGAAACTGGTGTTACAGATATAATCCAATTTGTGGCTTCAGATGATTTTGGAACTATAATAAATCCAATGATTGTTGAAGGTCAGGTTCACGGTGGTTTGGCTCAAGGTATTGGACAAGCAATGTTTGAAAATGTTGTTTATGATACTGAAGGACAATTATTATCCGCCTCTTACATGGATTATACAATGCCGAGGGCAGATGACCTTCCGATGTATCAAGTTATGCATAAATCTACAGTTTGTCCTTCCAACCCTCTTGGAATTAAGGGTTGTGGTGAGGCGGGAGCAATTGGTTCACCACCTGCGGTAATAAATGCAATTACGGATGCTATCGGCAATAACTCATTAGAAATGCCTGCAAGTCCAGCAAATGTGTGGGCGGCCTTGCAACTTAACTCTCCAAAGCTCGCAGCAGAATAAGGATTCAAAATATGTATGACTTACAATACTATAAAGCAAAAACTGTAGATGATGCTGCGGTTAAAATTAATCAAGCCAAAGATGGGAAATATATAGCAGGCGGCCAGACATTAATACCAACAATGAAAGCGCGGTTAGCGTCACCAAGTGATTTAATTGATATTAGCCAGATAGATAGTATGACAGGAATCAAGATTACTGACTCTGAGATTATTATTAATGCTTCTACAACTCACGATGAAGTGGCGAATTCTTTGGAGGTACAGCGAGTAATTCCTGTTCTTTCTGATTTGGCTGGAAATATTGGAGACCCCGCTGTTCGCGCTAGGGGAACTATTGGTGGTTCTGTCGCAAACAATGATCCAGCGGCAGATTATCCAGCAATATGCCTTGGACTCGATGCCACAATTATTACTAATTTACGTGAGATTAATGCTAATGATTTTTTTGAAAGCTTTTTCGAAACAAGTCTTCAAGATGATGAATTAATTATAGCAATAAAATTGAATGTACCAATAAAAGCAGCATATAAGAAATTCCCAAACCCGGCATCTAGATATGCGATGGTTGGTGTTTTTATTGGTATTCTTGAAAACGGTGCAAGAGTGTCTATTACTGGAGCAGGAAATACTGGCGTATTTCGATCTTTAGATATGGAAAAGGCTCTTGAGAAAGATTTTTCTGTAGCTGCAATATCAAATATAAAAGTGCCGTTAGTTGAGATAATGTCTGATTTACATGGATCAGCAGAATATCGAGCCCATCTTATAGGAGTTATGGCTAAGCGTGCAGTTATGTCTTGTTAAGAAAAAACTAGCAAAGATATAACATCTAAATCATTATCTAGATTTTTAGAATAATCTTCACGATAATGATATTTTCTATTAACTTTTTTATAATTTACCGTAAGGTTATGTGAGTTACTTTATTTTCAAAAGTTTATTTGAAGTTTAGACTGGATTTTTAGCTTTTTAGCACCATCTATATGTCGTGCATAGTGTTTTAAGGAGAAATTGGTGAATATTCATAATAACGATGTTGAAATTATGTCAGGGTCTTTGGAAGAAATAGGAAAAGAGTCCAAAGAAAACTTAACTGAACTTGAAAATAATTATGATTCTACTTTTGTTCCTACTGAGGAATATATTAAGTCTTTACCTGATCTTCAGAATGGGCCCGCTAGTTTGATAAAAGGTGCTAATAAACAAATTCAACATGTTGGCGTGTCAAATTTCAAACTACCCATTAGATATAAAGTCAGAAATGGTGGCGAGTTATTAATCGAAACAGCGGTTACGGGCTCAGTATCTTTGGATGCTAATAAAAAAGGCATTAATATGAGTAGAATTATGCGCTCATTTTATAAACATGCAGATAGTCAATTTAATTTTGAGATTATAGAAGCAGCATTAGATGATTATAAATCGGATTTGGATAGCTTAGATGCCAGAATTCAGATGCGATTTTCATTTCCGATGAAAAAAAAATCTCTCCGATCTAATTTGGAAGGCTTCCAATATTATAATATCGCACTTGAATTAGTCGATAATGGGGGAGTGAGGTCAAAAATAATCCATGTAGACTATGTATACTCATCTACCTGCCCATGCTCTCTGGAATTATCAGAGCATGCTAGGACGGAACGGGCACAATTTGCGACACCACATTCGCAAAGATCTATTGCTAGAATTTCAGCTTTAATAAACCCAGGTCAACATTTATGGATTGAAGATATTGTTGAGCTTTGCCGTGTGGCTGTACCAACCGAAACACAAGTAATGGTAAAACGTGAAGATGAGCAAGCGTTTGCTGAGTTAAATGCTGCTAATCCAATATTTGTTGAAGATGCTGCCCGTTTGTTTTGTGAGCAATTAGAAAAATGCAATTCTGTCACTGATTTTAGAGTAGTTGCGAGCCATCAAGAGAGTTTACACAGTCATGATGCGGTATCTGTCTTAACAAGCGGTCCTACCTTCGCACAAACTGGTCTAGAACCCATGCTGTTTCAATCATTATATCATACAAGTTAATATAGGACACGTTTAGCGCCAACTTGACTGGAAATATTTCATCTAGATTATCTTCGAAGATGTGGATAACATGCGGGCAGAATAAGAGGCTAAAAATATGACAAAGCTAGAGCACAAACTTACAACAATTGATCCTGTTTGGTCAAAAATTCAAGATGATGCGAGAGAAATGGTTACAAATGAACCATTGATGGCAAGCGTCGCCCATGTGTCTATTTTAAATCACAATTCTTTAGATCAAGCGTTGGCATTCAGACTTTCGAGCAAAATTAAGTCTATGGAAATTTCAGAGGAATTATTAGTTAGGGTTTTTTCAGATGCGTACTTAGCCCAACCAGAAATCGTGCAGTCAGCAAGAGCTGACTTCATTGCTTTTTATGAAAGAGATCCCGCATGTAATAAATTTCTCCAACCATTTCTTTATTACAAGGGCTTTCAAGCTGTGCAAAGCTATCGTGTGGCAAATTGGTTATGGAATAATAATCGAAAAGATTTAGCTTATTTCATTCAAAATAGATGTTCAGAAGTTTATAGTATCGATATTCACCCGGCTGCTGTAATTGGAAAAGGGTTAATGGTAGATCATGCTCATTCAATAGTTATTGGTGAAACGGCAGTTGTCGGAGATAATGTATCTATGCTTCATTCGGTAACGCTTGGAGGTACTGGAAAAAATGAGAAGGACAGGCATCCAAAAGTGGGTGATGGTGTATTGATTGGCGCTGGTGCAAAAGTTTTAGGTAATATCAAGATAGGACATTGTAGTCGTATTGCTGCGGGATCGGTAGTTTTGAAGGAAGTGCCGCCGTGTAAGACTGTGGCGGGGGTCCCTGCAAAAATTGTAGGTGAGGCTGGCTGCGACCAACCTTCGCTGACAATGGATCAACTTATCAAAGAAAATAAGTAATTTCGTTTTAAACTAGAATTACACCAGGATTTTCCAAATTATATGAAATTTGTTCTAAAAATTTAGCCCCAATTGCACCGTCTATCATTCTATGATCTGCAGACAATGTAACAGATATTATAGATTTAACTGATATGCTCCCATCTTCTCCAACAATTGGAGTTTTTATTGCTGCACCTACTGCTAAAATTGAACCATGTGGAGGATTGATTACTGCATCAAAATTTTTAATTCCCATCATGCCTAAGCTGGAAACTGAAAAACTTCCACCATGATACTCTTGTGGTTTTAATTCTTTTTTTCGAGCCCGCTCTGCTAAAGATTTAATTTCAATTGATATTTCAATTAGTGTTTTCTTTTCTGCATCTAGTAAAACGGGTGTCAACAAACCTCCTTCTATTGCTACAGCTACGGCAATATCTGAGGCAGAAAATGATAATATCTGATCCTCTGCCCAAATGACATTGCATTCTGGCACTGATTGTAAGGCCATAGCACAAGCCTTAATTATAAAATCATTTATTGAGATTTTTATATTTCGTTCTTTTAGGCCTTCATTCATTTGTGACCTTATATTGATCAATGAATCAATTTTTATGTCTCGTCTTAAATAATAGTGGGGAATGGTTTGCTTTGAAATGGTAAGTCTTGAAATAATTGTTTTTCTCATTCCACTTATTTCAACATTTTTATATTCTCGATTAGAATATGCTTTTAAAATATCTATTTTCTTGCTTTGCTCTATTGAGTGATCTGTCTGTATGAATTTCTTTAGAGAAGACTTTTGGCTTATAATCTCATCATTTATGATATCAGCTTTAATAATACGGCCCCTAGGTCCTGTACCTTTAATTTTACTTAAATCAATATTTCTCTCACCTGCTATTCTTCTTGCTAATGGCGTTGAGAAAAAACGGTTTTTGGGTTTTTTATGCTGAATATCCTTCTTGTTAATATTATTTTCTTTTGTTGTGGTTCTGTTTTCGGTTGTATGCTTATCAACTGATAAACTTTCCTGTTCCATAATTTTGTCTGAACTGCTTTCGCTAGAACCTTCACCTTGTATTTTTGCAATGACAGAGTTAACTGCGATGTCTTCCTGACCTTCTTCAACTAATAGTTGAAGAATTTCACCCTCTTCAACTGCTTCAAATTCCATTATGGCTTTATCAGTTTCAATTTCTGCAAGTAAATCACCAGCCTTTACTATGTCACCCTTTTTAACAATCCATTTTGCTAATGTTCCTACTTCCATTGTGGGTGACAGTGCAGGCATCAAGATATCAGTTACCATCATTTCCACCACTTTTATAAGTTACTTTCTCGACTGCTTTAACTATTTCATCTACCGTTATTAAAGATAGTTTTTCTAAATTTGCTGCATAAGGCATTGGGATGTCTTTACCTGTACAGTTTAAGATTGGGGCATCCAAATAGTCGAAAGCTTTTTCAACAAGCATGGCCGATATGTGATTGCCAATTGACCCAATAGGAAAACCCTCTTCAACTGTGACACATCGATTTGTTTTCATAACAGAATCTATAATCGTTTGTGTATCCATTGGACGTAAGCTTCGGAGATCTATTACTTCTGCGCTTATTCCTTGTAGGTCCAATTTTTTGGCAGCTTTTAATGAGTGGTCTACACCTATTCCAAAGCTTACCAGGGTTACGTCTGATCCATTTCGTCTTATTTTAGCTTTTCCAATTGGAACAGTGTGGTCCACTTCTCCATTAGTGATAAACTTTTTGTTATATAATATTTCATTTTCTAAGAATATTACGGGGTTTGGATCTCTTATTGCAGACTTTAATAATCCTTTAGCATCATCTGCAGAGTAGGGCGCGCAAACTTTTAGCCCCGGAATATGAGTAAACCAAGCCGCAAAATCTTGACTATGCTGCGCGCCAACACGAGAAGCAGCCCCATTAGGGCCTCTAAAGACTAACTGTGCACTCATTTGACCACCTGACATATATAAGGTTTTTGCTGCTGAATTAATAATTTGATCCATAGCTTGTAGCGCAAAGTTAAATGTCATAAATTCTACTATTGGTTTTAATCCACCAAATGCAGCTCCTATTGCTAAACCTGTAAATGCATGTTCAGTGATTGGAGTGTCAATCACCCGATCTTCTCCAAATTCTTCTAATAAACCCTGACTAACTTTATATGCTCCTTGATACTGAGCAACTTCCTCACCCATTAAAAAAACATTACTATCAAGACGCATTTCCTCTGCCATTGCGTCTCTTAAAGCTTCTCGAACAGTAATTTCTGAAGTATCGTTGGGAATTTCTTCTTGGTTTGATTTTTTAATTTGAGGAGCAATTTTTGAATTAGGATTACTTGCTTTTTTCTTTTTATCTTCTTTTTGCGTTAGTTTGATATCTTTAATTTCGTCAGTTTCTTTTATTAATGCGATTACTGAGTTCACTAAAATATTTTCCACTCCTTCTGAAGCCATCAGTTTTTGAATCGTACCGTCATGATATGATTCAAGCTCCATTGTTGCTTTATCAGTTTCAATTTCAGCAATGATATCGCCTACCTTTACAATATCACCCGATTTTACGAGCCACTTTGCTATTTTGCCTTCTTCCATTGTGGGGGAGAGTGCTGGCATTAAAATTTCAATAGTCATTGTCCTACTTCTTGATAAACATCTGTCCACAATTCACTCTCGTCAGGTTGAGGAGATTGCTGGGCGAATTCAGCAGCGTCAATTATGGATTTTTTAATTTCAGTATCTATTGCTTTCAATTGTTCTTCTGTAGCGTATTTTTTATTTAATATTGTGCTTCTTATTAGATCAATTGGATCTTGCTCTTCTTTAATTTTATTAACTTCTTGTCTTGTTCGATATCTTGCTGGATCTGACATAGAGTGCCCTCTATATCGGTAAGTCTTCATTTCTAAGATATACGGACCTTTGCCTTCGCGGCAGTGCTTAGCCGCTTTTGTACCTGCCTTTTTAACAGCCTGCACGTCCATGCCATTTACTAGTTCGCCTGGAATACCAAATGCTGATCCACGTGTGTATAGATCAGGTGTTGATGAAGATCTCTTAATTGATGTACCCATAGCGTATTGGTTATTTTCTATTATAAAAATAATCGGTAATTTCCATAGGCTAGCCATATTAAATGTTTCATATACTTGGCCTTGATTGGCCGCACCATCTCCAAAATATGTAAAGCTGACATTGTTAGTTTTTTTATACAAATTAGAGAATGCCAGACCTGCACCAATTGGAACTTGAGCTGCTACTATTCCATGACCACCATAGAAGTCCTTTTCTTTGGAAAACATGTGCATAGACCCACCTTTTCCCTTAGAATAGCCATCTATTCTACCCATTAGTTCTGCCATAACACCTTTGGGGTCCATTCCACACGCTAACATATGGCCATGATCGCGATAGGAGGTAATTCTTTGGTCACCTTTCATGGCAACTGCTTCCAAGCCAACCACAACGGCTTCTTGACCTATATACAAATGGCAAAAACCGCCTATTAAACCCATTCCATATAATTGCCCTGCTTTTTCTTCAAAGCGTCGGATTAGTTGCATGTCTTTATAAAATGCAATAATTTCTTGTGAAATTTTTTTCTTTTTTTGTGTCATTTTTTACTAATTTGCTACCAATTTTTTATTATAGTTTAATATTAAACTAATTATACATCAGTTTCATTAAAATAGATACTAAATAATTTAATTTATGATTATTTCGTCAGGCCGAGCCATTCCAAGTACTTTTCGAGCCTGTTCATCTAAAAGATCTAAATCAAGAAAATTATCGGATAATCTATGTGTTTTATTTTCCATTATTATTACTTTATGTTCTAAAACATTCAAATATTTTTGTAATTCTAGGGCCTGTGCATCTGCTTGGATTCGACGAAAAAGACCATGATTTCCTTGAATTGCACTGAATGCAAAGTACGCCGATAAAAAAAAAGCAATTGTAAGGTAGAAAATACCACCTATTGCTGGCGTTGTACTAGATAATTTCAATTTCTCACCTCGGTAAACTAATCTTTGCGTTAGTTTTACCGAATCATTGCATAAGTGATTCGCTTTGTGAATCCCTAAAACGAATCAATTATCAAAATAATTGAGTTTATTTATACAATTTAATGGTTTACGCCTTACCTTTATATATTTCGATAAGCTTATTTAGCATCTCTAGTGCATCTGGATAACTACGTTGGAAGCTATTGCGGCCAATAATTGATCCATTTCCACCACCATCTCGTATTGCTCGAGCATCATCGTAAACGTTATCTGCTCCCTTTTTAGATCCACCAGAAAATACAACTATTCTACGACCACCGAGGGCTGAATTCATCACGTCTTTTACCCTAGCTGTTTTGGTAGAAATATCTATTTTGTGATTTTCATAAACTGTTTTTGCTTCAGGTAATGATAAATGATTTGTTGATAATTTTACTTTAATGATGTGTGCACCTAATAGTGCTGCAATTTGTGCGGCATAAGATGAGATATCTGCTGCGGTTTCGCCCTCTTTATCCAGGGATTCACCTCGTGGGTATGACCAGATCACTGTTGGCACCCCTTTGGCAGCAGCTTCTTCTCGCATTGCTGAGATTTCTGAAAACATATCTAATGCCATTGAAGAACCAGGGTATATTGTAAATCCGATAGCGGAACACCCCAGCCTTAAGGCATCATCTACGCATGCAGTTATCGCCTGAGTTTTAGGTGTTTCTGAAGGGATTAGCGAATTGGCTGAATTAACTTTTAAAATTGTTGGAATTTGACCAGCAAACGTATCTGCACCAGCCTCTATCATCCCGAGTGGGGCAGCAAAGGCGTTTAAGCCAGCGTTAATTGCCAAATTAAAATGATAATGAGGATCATATCCCGCTGGATTAGCTGCAAACGATCGGGCAGGACCATGTTCAAAACCTTGATCAACAGGTAGAATAATTAATTTTCCAGTTCCACCTAGTTTTCCATTCATAAGAATTCTACACAAATTTCCTTTTACACCTGGATTATCCGTTTCATAATATTTAAGAATTTTTTGAACGGCCCGTGTAGCTTTCATGACGTAATTCCTTTTGTTATCTTCTTAATGGTTTAGTCCAACTATTAATTTTGCGCAAATAGATTAATGCCTCAATGCCTCAATAGCTGGTAACTTTTTGCCTTCGACCCATTCAAGGAATGCTCCACCTGCAGTTGATATATAGGAAAATTGCTTATCTGATTTAGTTGAGCTCAATGCAGATATTGTGTCTCCACCGCCTGCTACACTGATTAAATCGCCTTTTATTGTTAATTCCGACACAAATTTTGCAATTTGATTTGTTGCTTCATTAAATGGCTCAAATTCAAAAGCGCCCATTGGACCATTCCATATTAAAGTTTTAGAATTTTTTATTGCCTGTTTAATTTCTTTTACTGTTTGTGGTCCAATATCTAATATCATATATTTCTCTGGGCATTCTTTAACATCAAATAGCTTTGTATTAGTTTTATTTTTTAATTCAGTTGCAACAATAATATCAGTTGGGAGTATAATTCTGCAATTTTCTTTAATTGCAAGGTTAGTTATCTTTTCAACGATGTCCAACTGACTAATTTCGCAAATACTTTTCCCAATATTGATACCCTTAGCTTTTAAAAATGTATTTGCCATTCCACCACCGATAACAAGTACATCCACTTTTTTTACTAAATTTAATAGTAAATCTATTTTTGTAGATACTTTAGAGCCACCAATGACAGCAGTAAGAGGTCTTCTGGGTTTTGAGAGCACCTTTTCAAGATTTGATAGTTCAGTTTCCATCAAGCATCCTACGCAATTTGGCAATAAATGGGCCACACCTTCAGTAGAAGCATGGGCTCGGTGCGCAGCTGAAAATGCATCGTTACAGTAAATGTCACCAATCTCTGCCAGTTGTCTTGCTAGAATAGGGTCGTTACTAGTTTCGCCACTTCTAAATCTAATATTTTCGAGTAGTAAGATATCACCAGCTTTCAGTGCTCTTGATTGTCTTACAATCATTTTAATTTCGTCGACGTCAGTAAAAAGAACACTTTGCTCTAAGTGTTCCGATAAGCAAGGAATTAATTTTTTCAGGGAGTATTTTTTATCTTTTATACCATTTGGTCGACCAAAATGCGAAATTAAAATAGGAATTCCCTTTGCATTAATTATTTTCTTTATTGTTGGTACAATGCGTTCAATGCGTGTGGAATCTGATACCATGTCACCATTCATGGGTACATTTATATCTACCCTGGTTAACACTCGCTTACCGTTAAGATCTAGTTGCTCAAGGGTTTTCCAATTCATAAAATTCTCAATTTATGGATTTTACATTAGTAATAATATCAGTCATTTTATAAATTTCCCATGACCAAGGCATTATCAACCATCCTGCATGAAAAGCCCCACTCATTGTCGTACCAAGCCAATATTCTTACGAGGCGATTTCCTACAACTTTGGTTTGGTCCGGCGCAAAGCTTGCGGAATGTGGATCATGATTGAAATCTATAGAGACTTTTGCGTCAGGATCATAAGCAATTATGCCCTTCATATCTCCATTAGCTGCTTTTTCCATCAAATTATTTATTTCTTCAGCTGTAGTATCTCGGCTTGAAGTGAAAGTTAGGTCTACTGCGGAAACATTTGGGGTAGGCACTCTCAAGGCAGATCCATCGAGCTTTCCACTAAGTTCTGGGAGCACTTCGCCAATTGCTTTTGCTGCTCCGGTTGATGTTGGTATTATTGATAAAGCTGCCGCACGCGATCTGTAGAGATTTGAATGCCTTCGATCTAAAGTAGGTTGATCGCCAGTATAGGAATGTATAGTGGTCATTATGCCATTATCAATTCCTACTGTATCATTTAAAACTTTAGCAATGGGTGCTAAGCAGTTTGTGGTGCAAGATGCATTAGATATAATTGTGTCTTTTGATGTTATTTCGGAATGGTTTACCCCATAAACTATTGTTTTATCCATATTTTTTCCTGGGCTTGAAATCAATACTTTTTGAGCTCCTTGGTCTATATGAAGTTGCGCACTATCCCGTGATTTAAATTTTCCTGAACACTCTAAAAGAACATCAACTTCTGACCAATCTAGATCAGCTGGATCATAACTGGAAAAAACCTTCATCGGTCCTTTTCCGATATCCATAGTATCGCCATCAATCTTTATTTCGTTCTTAAACCTACCGTGCACACTGTCATATTTTAATAGATGAGCATTTGTTTCAATTGGTCCCGTAGCATTAATTTTAATTACTTGGACATCGTCTCTTTGATTTTCAATAATAGAAGCTAACGTGCATCGACCAATTCTACCCATGCCATTGATACCAATTTTAATACTCATTAACGAACTCTCTTTCTTTGAATCGTAATCTTTAAAAATTGTTCATATATAGTTTATTATTTAATCTTCTATTTTTAAAAGTGTTCTGACAGCTTTAACGGTAGCTTCAGCCGTAATAGAAAATTCTTCGTAAAGTCTTTCTGCAGGTGCTGACGATCCAAAATCTGTCATACCTATAAAAAATGATTTTTTGTCAGAACCTCTTTCGCCAGATAGCCAACGATCCCAACCCATTCTTGATCCAGCTTCTATAGCTATTCTTACCGGACCTGCTGGTAATATTTTCCTTCTATATTTTTCAGACTGTTTTTCAAACAGTTCCCAGCATGGCATTGAGATCACTCTAGTGCCGATACCGTCACTCTCTAATATATCTTTTGCTTTTTGAGCGATTTGGACTTCAGACCCAGTAGCAATTAAAATAGCGCGGCGTTTTGCAACCG
Organism: Paracoccaceae bacterium; assembly: GCA_028112705.1. Lineage (GTDB taxonomy): Bacteria > Pseudomonadota > Alphaproteobacteria > Rhodobacterales > Rhodobacteraceae. The sequence continues at coordinate 21,168 of JAOGYN010000018.1, forward strand.
CTTCAGATAAGATATAAGCACCAAAAGAGGTCAAGTTTTTATTGGTATGCTTCCGTCTTACTGTTGGTAAGCTTTGACGGGTTAGAGATAAGATAGAAGGTGTTGATTTAGTTGTCAAAGCTAACTCCCAACTCTCTGCAGTTTCTATGGTATCTGCTGGTCGAAAAACATTAGTGTTTGGGGTCGCTCTACTGATAGCTAAATGCTCCACTGGTTGGTGTGTGGGTCCATCTTCTCCTAAGCCGATACTGTCATGTGTCATGACATATACAACTGGAACTTTCATTAAAGCTGAGAGCCTCATAGAAGGTCTAGCATAATCAGTGAAACACATGAATGTGCCAGAGTAGGGACGCAAACCACCATGATTGGCCATGCCGTTCATTGCTGCAGCCATTCCATGCTCTCTGATCCCATAATAAATGTACCTTCCACCTCGATTTTCGGGTGAAAATACTCCCAGATCATCAGTTTTTGTATTATTAGATCCAGTTAAATCTGCCGAACCACCTACAGTTTCATTCATAATTGGATTAACAATTTTTAAGACTAATTCTGAAGATTTTCGAGTGGCAATTGAGGGTTTGTTTTCAGAAACATCCTTTTTTAAATCTCTTAATTTTTTTTGTAAAGATTTTGGAAGATTTCCATTAAAAGCTCGGTTAAATTCATCTTGTTTTTTAATCGATAATTGCTTGAAAGTATTTGACCAATTCGTAAATTCACGATTCCCTTTATTACCAATTCTCTCCCAAGCTGATTTTATATCATTTGGAATCTCAAATGCTGGATACTTCCAACCATAAGTTTTTTTTGCATTTGTAATTAGACCATTATCAGTTAATGCACCGTGCCCTTTTGAAGTATCTTGGGCAGAAGTTCCTAAAGCTATATTAGTTTTACATGAAATCATACATGGTTTTTGTGATTTCTTAGCCGCAGCTATAGCCTGATTAATTTCTATTGGATTATGACCGTCTATTTCGTAAATGTCCCATCCACTTGATCTAAATCTCATTGCTTGATCTGTTTTATCTGACATCTCAACAGTGCCGTCGATTGTAATATTATTATTATCCCATAGCACGATTAATTTTGATAACTCTTGTTTGCCAGCTAATGAAATAGCTTCTTGGCTTATGCCCTCCATAAGGCAGCCATCTCCGACTAATACGTAAGTATAATGGTCAATGATTTTCTTTCCATATTTAGCTCTAAGAATCTCTTCTGCTATAGCAAAGCCAACAGCTGAAGCTAGTCCTTGACCTAGAGGGCCAGTAGTTGTTTCAATACCTTTGGCATGTCCAAACTCAGGATGACCAGCGGTTCTAGCATTCCATTGTCTAAAATTCTTTATTTCTTCTAATGTTAAGTCTTCATACCCAGTTAAATATAATAAAGAGTACAAAAGCATTGATGCATGACCAGCAGATAAAATAAATCTATCCCGATCTGGCCAACCAGGATTTTTTGCGTCAAATTTAAGATGCTTTTCAAATAAAACTGTTGCAACATCCGCCATCCCAATAGGAGCTCCAGAATGGCCAGAGTTTGCTTTTGCTACAGCGTCTAATGTTAAGGTTCGTATAGCACAGGCCTTATTCCAATGTTGTGAATGGTCCCGGCGAAGTTTGCTAATATCCATGTTCCCCCCAAAGAAACAAGTTGAGTCTATGATGTGTTAACATCTAGATGGCATAGGGTATAGTAGATCAAATCAAAAAATGTAAAGAATCTTAGTTTTTATTGTGTTAACTTTTCCAATTTATTGTTTTGCACGCTAGCATAGGGATAAATTTCGATTCGCTAGGTAATAAAATAGATGGGTGAAAAAATAATGGATGATATTTTAGACTTTGAAATAAGAATTTCCACTTCAATGGATCGGATATTGAAAGTTCTTGAAAGGGCTGAAGCTTCCCCTTCATCTAGTAACAATCAATCTGATGAACTCTCGCATTTAGAGAAACTAATTGCGCAACTTGAATATGAAAAAACAGAAATGGCTACAGAATTAAAATCTACTTTGGAAAAGGTAATATCTGTTGATGAAAATATTAAGAATCTTTCGGGCTCAATGGATAATGAAAGGCTGGAACATATTAATCAAATTGATCTAAATCAAAAACTTAATTTAGAAATTGAATCTTTGAAAAGTTCTCGTCAAAGCCAAGTTGACGAAATGAATTCAATACTAGCTGATCTGGAGCCATTACTAAAAAATGCAGGAGAGACAAATGCCTAATATTATTATTACTGTTGGTGGCCGAAAATTTGAAGTAGCTTGTCAAGATGGTGAAGAAAGTTTCTTGAAAGCAGCGGCAGAAGTCTTGGATGGCGAAGCACAATTATTGACAGATCAAGTTGGTAGATTGTCGGAGAGCAGAATGCTGTTGATGGCAGGATTGATGCTAGCGGACAAAACAGTTGTATTGGAAGAAGCAGCAGGTTCGTCGAAAAGACAATTGGAGGACGCTCGAACTGCGGCAAGAGTTGCAGCTTCCACTCCCCCACAACGTGTAGAAGTGGCTGTAATACCAGCAAAAATTATTGATACATTTGCAGAATTAGCAGCTAGGGCTGAGGCATTGGCAGACAAAGCAGAAAAAAATTAAAGATTAGCTGACTAGGATTAAAATCTATTCAGAGTTAGATTCTCGAATTTTAGATGAAGCGTTTTTATCATAAGTCACCTCTTTGTCATCAAACAGAGTATCTAACTCACCAGACATTGTCATTTCAGTTACTATATCGCAGCCACCAACAAACTCACCTTTAACATAGAGTTGCGGAATAGTAGGCCAATCTGAAAAGTCCTTAATTTCTTGACGAACTGCCTGATCTTCTAACACATTTACATCTTTAAATTCCACTCCCATGTAATTTAGCACACCAGCTATTCTTGAAGAGAACCCGCATTGTGGCATTTGTGAAGTGCCTTTCATAAAAAGCACCACGTCATTTTCTGAGATATGTGATTGAATTTGAGTTGTTGCATCAGACATTTTTTTATCCCTAAGAGAGTTAGTATAAAGGTTGGGTTTAATTAAAATTTCTTTATTTCATATATCTAATATATTTATTTTTGGTTACAAGTCTTTTTAACTTTGTAAGACATATTTTGATAATAAGATTTATTTTTCTGGAACTTTGGTGGTTAAAGCAAGAGCGTGCAGTTCACCGTTTGCTCCATCCATTTTACCTTTCAGGGCAGAGTAAACTGCGCGTTGTTGATTTACTCTATTTTGTCCGCGAAAGCTTTCATCAATTACCTCAGCTGCATAATGATTTCCATCTCCTGCCAAGTCGGTAATTGTTACCTCTGCATTGGGAAAACTTAATTTAATTAATGTTTGAATTTCTGTTGCTGTCATTGCCACTTGATATATCCTTTATTCATAACTGAGTTAGTGATCTTATAATTTATTAGATCACATAAGGGCTTGCTCTAAACTATTTAAGTACGTGGATCTTAATTCATCGCACTCTATCGAGTATTTACCAAATTTTATTAAGCTGCCTGCAAAGCTTCCTATTATTCTAGCGTCTACATTAGCTAAATTTGCTTTATTACACAACATCATTGCTTCAGTTGTAGCCATTGAAAGCAAGTACCTTCCTTGTTCTTCTCCAAAATACCAAGGTATTTCTTGGTCTTCAATACTAACGCCAAGGTTTGCTTCTAGAGCCATTTTAAAAGCGCCCAAGGCTACTCCTCCATGCCCTAGATCCTTACAGGCATTAATCAAATCAAGATTGTTTAATACAAAATTCCCATTAATTTTCTCTTTCTTAAGGTCTGTAAATGGTGGCTTTCCCACGGCTTCCTGATACATTTCCGTCATTAGTGCTGATTGATCAAGATGTTTACCTGGTCCACCTATTAATACAAGAATGTCACTTGAATGGGCAGGGCCTTCTATCATCTTTCCAAGGTCATTTATTAAACCAACAGCACCAATGGTAGGAGTTGGTAAAATTGACTCTCCATCTGTCTCGTTATATAATGAGACATTCCCAGATACGATAGGCATACCTAAAACCTTACAGGCTTCTGAAATTCCTTTAATACAACCAACAAATTGGCCCATAATTTCTGGTTTTTCAGGATTCCCAAAATTCAGGTTATCTGTTGTGGCTAATGGGATGGAACCTACAGATATCAGATTTCTATATGCTTCTGCAACAGCTTGCTTTCCACCTTCAAAAGGATCTGCCTTGCAATACCTAGGATTTACGTGGGCTGTAAAAGCCAATGCTTTTGTAGTGTTATGAACACGCACTACTCCTGCTCCCAACCCAGGCCTTCTGATTGTATCAGCCATAACCATATGATCATATTGTTCGTAAACCCATTGTCTGGATCCAAAATTTGGTGATGACAGCAGAGTTTGTAAAGCTTCTATTGGAGTCACCTGAAATGATTTTGGTTTGGTTGAACATGGATTTTTTGTTTCAACGTATGCTCTGTCATATTCGGGTGCTGTTCCAGAAAGAGCTTTCAGAGGCAAATCGGCTTTTATTTCACCTTTATGCCAAACTTCAAATCTATCTTCTGATATTGTTTCTCCAATAATCGCAAAATCTAAATCCCATTTTTCGAACACTTGTTTTGCTTCTTTTTCAAGTTCTGGATTCAATACCATCAACATACGTTCCTGAGACTCTGAAAGCATCATTTCGTAAGCAGTCATTTTATTTTCGCGTGTAGGCACATTATCAAGGTTTAATCTAATGCCTAGGTTTCCTTTATCGCCCATTTCCACTGCTGAGCAGGTTAAACCGGCTGCACCCATATCTTGAATTGAAATAACGGCACCAGTTTCCATTAATTCGAGTGTGGCTTCCATTAAGCATTTCTCTGTAAAAGGATCTCCTACTTGAACTGTGGGTCTTTTCTCTTCAATATTTTCGTCAAATTCTGACGATGCCATTGTTGCGCCACCAACACCATCCCGACCAGTTTTTGCTCCCAAATATACGACAGGCATTCCGATACCAGATGCTGCTGAGTAAAATATTTTATCAGTTTCTACTAAACCTGCAGCAAAGGCATTAACTAGACAATTGCCATTGTACGACTTATCGAATCTTAATTCGCCACCAATATTCGGCACCCCAAAGCTGTTTCCATATCCACCAATACCAGCAACCACACCTGAAACTAAAGATTTCGTTTTTGGGTGAGAGATCTCCCCAAAAGAAAGTGAGTTCATCGCTGCAATTGGCCTTGCTCCCATTGTGAAAACGTCACGTAAGATTCCACCCATACCGGTTGCTGCGCCTTGGTATGGTTCAATATAGGATGGATGATTATGGCTTTCCATTTTAAAAACAATTGCTTGGCCATCGCCAATGTCAACTATTCCAGCATTTTCACCTGGCCCACAAATTACGTTTTTTCCAGTAGTGGGAAGAGTTCTAAGCCATTTTTTGGATGATTTGTACGAACAATGCTCATTCCACATTGCTGAAAGTATTCCAAGTTCAGTGTATGTTGGCGACCTTCCTATCAAATTTAAGATAAGTTGATACTCGCTCTTATTG
>JAOGYN010000019.1:0-25547 GCA_028112705.1 Paracoccaceae bacterium
TATGACGCCAAAAGACGCTCCTGTTGTTACGACTATTTCTAAAGCAATAAAAGAGGTGCTTGGTAAAACAGCAGAACATGTTGTCTCACCAGGGACATATGATCAAAAACATATAGATAGAATTGGTAAACTAAGTAATTGTGTCGCTTACGGTCCAGGGATACTTGATTTAGCACACCAACCTGATGAATGGATTGGTGTAGACGATATGGTGGATAGTGCTAAAGTAATGGGGAAAGCGTTAACTTCTTTTCACTCAGCTAGATAATAAGTCCATCAGTTAGTCTCGTAATTCTGTCGAAGAAACACCCCATATTGATGATTTTAATGCCCACCCTTTGTACCCATCAGCATTCAATTTACACCAGGTAATATCACATTTTCCAAGCCTGGCTATGACACCTGTTTCCAAAAATGCATTTATTGGCATACCAATAGTTGGTTTAGCTAAAAGAGGTGTGAGATCCTTGACAACTAATATATTTCTCACGCCAGACAAAAGAGAATAGTGCATCCAACCACCCTCTCCCTCCCAATCAACAACCTGACGCCAATGGCCAAATTCAGCAATAATTTTTAAAGGTATATTTTTTTGTTTGAATATCCAATCTACTCGGTGGGATAAACTGGGCCCCCTTCTAACATTTCCTTCAGGTGCTTTCATTGAAACAAAACGAGGTATAGGCAAATTTGTCACCTGCCCTCGCTGCTCTGCGTGAACAATAGAAAAGCTAAAATTTGCACCAATCATTATTATACATATAATAAATGAATGAAATTTATTTAATATAGTGTATCTTATTTACTTGCTCCTTAGTATAGATATTTGTCAGTATATAACAAAAGTTACCAGAGGAATGTCAGATGAGTAAACAAAAACCAAAAGTAATCGTTACTCGCCGCCTACCAGCTCCAGTGGAAAATCGAATGAAAGAATTATTCGATGTAGAGCTCAATGAAAATGACATTCCAATGTCATCAAAAGAACTGGGCATTGCTATGACTAAGGCTGACGTTTTGGTTCCAACTATAAGTGATATGATTGATAGCAAACTTTTGGCCAGAGCTGGAGAAAATTTGAGATTGATAGCTAGTTATGGTGCAGGCTTTGATCATATTGATGTGCAAACAGCGAGACAAAGAGGTATACTCATTTCAAACACACCAGGTGTCCTTACGGATGACACTGCTGATATGACTTTGGCACTTATGTTAGGTGTGATGCGAAGGTTTCAAGAGGGAGCTCACTTAATTCAAAAAAAATCCTGGGATGGTTGGTCACCTTCGGCAATGCTTGGAACCCGCTTAGGGGGTAAAAAACTAGGGATCTTAGGAATGGGCAGAATTGGTGCAGCCGTAGCCAATCGAGCCAAAGCATTTGGAATGGAAATCAATTATCATAATAGAAAAAAATTACATCCTGCACTCGAGGCTCCAACAGAAGCAATTTTTTGGGAAAACTTTGATAGTATGCTTGCAGAGATTGACGTTTTATCAATCAATTGTCCTCATACCCCTTCCACCTTCCATATGGTTAATAGCGGCAGGCTTTCATTGATGAAAGAAACTGCATTTATAGTTAACACCTCTCGGGGAGAAGTTATGGATGAAAATGCTTTGGCACGAGCATTAAAGAATAATAAATTAGCGGGGGCAGCCCTAGATGTCTTCGAAGCACGCAAAGAAGTAAATCCACAGCTGCGCGATCTTCCCAACGTAATGTTATTGCCACATATGGGTTCAGCGACAGATGAGGCCCGAATAGAAATGGGTGAAAAGGTAATAATAAATATAAAAACTTTCATTGATGGCCATAGACCACCTGATCAAGTCGTACCTGCGATGTTATAATTAACTCAAGCTTTGTATTAAATTTACCATTTCTTTTGCTAAGTTTATCCCATCATCTTCTTGTAAAAAATGGCCAGCATTCTTGGTAATAAAATGGTTTTGTCCTTGAGCGCCTGGTATTAGTTTGATAAATATTTTTTCGCCATTTTTCATAATCGGATCTTGATCAGAAAAACAAGTTAAAAATGGTTTTTCCCATTTTTTTAGAACTTCCCATGCTGCTAATTGATTTTTTCGAGCTGGGTCTTCTTTTGATGAAGGCACTAATACCGGAAACTGTCTTGCACCTGCTTTAAATTGCTCAGTTGGAAAAGGTGCATTATAGGCATCAACTTCTAATTGGGTCAAACCAGAAACACTGCCACGATGTATAATGGGGCCAATTTTGAATGATTCATTTGTTTGAGTGAATTCCCGCCACAATTTAAATGGCTCACCTAAATCATGATCCCCAGTTGGTAGCGCAGTATTGCCAATCATGACAGCATCAAAATCTTCTTGATTATCGCATAATAATCTCAACCCTATTAAGCCACCCCAATCTTGACCAAATAAGGTTACATTTTTCAGTTTTAATTTTAAAAAAAATTGATTCAGCCAGTCCACATGTCCATTATATGTATACGATGCTCTGCTGGATGGTTTATCTGACTTCCCAAACCCAATAAAATCTGGTGCAATTACCCTAATCCCATTCTTAACCAAAATAGGTATCATCTCCCGATACAAATATGACCACGTAGGTTGACCATGCAGTAGTAAGGCTACTTTCGAAAAGTTGGAGCCTTCATCTAAATAATGCATCCGCAATTTACCTAAATTAGGATCAGTGATTTGAATATAATTTGACTTAAAATTATAATTAAAAAGGTTTTTAAATCTGTCCTCTGCGGTTCTTAAAATTTCCACCACAATTAATCCTTCACAATTTTACATTAAATATAACTGAAACTGAAACTGAATAAAATCTATTCTGCTGCTTCTAAATAATCAGATAATGGTGGACAACTACACACTAAGTTTCTGTCGCCATAAACATTATCCACCCTGTTAACTGGAGCCCAGTATTTATCAATACGAAAAGCTCCAGCTGGATAACAAGCTTCTTCTCTTGAGTAAGGTCTATCCCAATCTCCAACCAAATCCTCAACAGTATGAGGGGAATTCTTTAATGGATTATTCTCCTTGTCTATTTCTTCCTGTTCGATCGCTCTAATCTCTTTTCTTATATGCAACATTGCGTCACAAAACCTGTCTAACTCTTTTTTATTTTCAGATTCTGTAGGTTCAATCATTAACGTACCAGCTACCGGCCAACTCATAGTAGGAGCATGAAACCCACAATCAATTAGCCGTTTTGCAATATCTTCAACATTTACATTTGCTGTTTCAGAAAATGGCCTAGTATCAATAATACATTCATGTGCAACACGGCCCGACGGACCTTTATAAAGAACCTCAAAAGAACCTTCTAATCTTTTTGCAATATAATTCGCATTTAATATTGCTACTTTTGTTGCCTGAGTTAAGCCATCACCACCCATCATCAGACAGTAAGCCCAAGAAATGGGAAGAAGTGACGGAGAGCCATAAGGAGCAGCCGACACAGCCCCTCCTTCACCATTTACCTCAGGATGACCTGGTAAAAATTTAGTAAGATGTGATTTAACCCCAATGGGGCCCATGCCGGGTCCGCCTCCACCATGAGGAATACAAAAAGTTTTATGTAAATTTAGATGACTAACATCAGACCCAATTTCACCTGGTTTAGCCAATCCAACCATTGCGTTAAGATTTGCTCCATCTAAATAAACTTGACCACCATATTTATGAGTTATGTCACAAACCTCCTTCACAGTTTGTTCAAAAACACCATGGGTTGAAGGATACGTAATCATGCAGGCTGCTAAGTTGTTACCAGCTAAAGCAGCCTTGGATTTAAAATCCTCAATATCTATATCTCCATTAACAAGAGACTTTACAGGAACAACCTTCATACCAACCATTTGTGCAGATGCTGGATTTGTTCCATGTGCTGACATAGGGATTAAGCAAATATTTCGATTTTCTTGGTTATTCTCTTTATGATAAGCGCTGATCGTAAGCAGTCCAGCGTACTCACCTTGCGCACCTGAATTTGGCTGCATACTAATCGCATCATAACCAGTGATTTCGCAGAGCTTATCTGATAGATCATCTATCAACTCCTTATAACCCAATACTTGATCACTTGGTACAAATGGATGGATAAGGTTAAACTCTTCCCAACTTACCGGCATCATTTCCGCTGCAGAATTTAATTTCATAGTACATGATCCCAATGGTATCATTGCACGATCTAATGCTAAATCACGATCCGCTAACTTACGCATATAACGCATCATTTCAGTTTCTGATCTATTCATATGAAAGATAGGATGAGTTAAAAACTCTGAGGTTCGCAAAAGAGATGTTGGGAGCCTATATTCTTCAGAGATACCAACACTTTGATCTATAATACCAAATGCTTCCCACACTGTTTTGATTGTTTCCTGTCTCGTTCGCTCATCTAAAGTAATTCCCAACCAATTATCACTTACTTTCCGTAAGTTAATACCTTTAGCCACTGCAGACTTCATTATCTTTGACTGATTTTCACCCACCTCAACAGTAATAGTGTCAAAAAATACTGGTGCCATAATTGCAAAGCCAGCATCTTCTAAACCCCGCGCGAGCCGAACAGTTTTCCTATGAATACGCTGGGCGATTGCCTTCAAGCCCTCAGGTCCGTGAAAGACTGTATAAAAACTTGCCATAACAGCTAAAAGTGCCTGCGCTGTGCATACATTCGAAGTAGCTTTTTCGCGCCTTATATGTTGTTCTCTAGTTTGAAGAGACAATCGATATGCCTTATTACCTCGAGAATCTATTGAAACTCCTACTATTCGACCAGGCATACTTCTCTTATAAGTATCTTTTGTAGACATATAGGCCGCATGTGGCCCACCAAATCCTTCGGGAACACCAAACCTCTGTGTTGAACCCACTGCGATATCTGCACCCATTGCTCCAGGTTCCTTCAGAAGAGTTAAGGACATTGGATCAGCAGCAATAATTCCTATTGCACCAAAATTTTGAAGTTCATCAATATGTTTTGTAAAATCTTTTAGTACTCCATAAGTTCCAGGGTACTGAAAAATAGCGCCAAAAATCTCTTCAGTAACCATTTTATCTGGATCACCCAAAACAATATTTATATCAAGCGGAGCAGCCCTAGTTTTCATTACTTCAATGTTTTGAGGATGACAGTTTTCGTCAATAAAAAATGACAGTTTCTTAGACTTAGAAATTCGCTGTGCCATCGTCATTGCCTCAGCACAAGCCGTTGACTCATCTAATAAAGAAGCATTTGCAATTTCCAAACCAGTCAAATCAATAATCATTGTTTGAAAATTTAATAAAGCTTCCAAACGACCTTGAGAAATTTCAGGCTGATAAGGCGTATAAGCCGTATACCACGCGGGATTTTCTAATATATTCCTTTGAATGGCTGGAGGAGTGACTGTGCCATGATATCCCTGTCCAATTAAACTTGTTAATACTTTATTTTTCTTTGCAATGCCACGCATATGAAACAACAATTCTCGTTCAGATTTTGCCTTGCCAAAATCTAAAGGTTTTTTCTGTCTAATAGTTTTTGGAACTGTATCATCTATAAATTCGTCTAAAGAATTATATCCAATTACATCAAGCATTTCTTTTATTTCTTCAGGTGAGGGGCCAATATGACGCCTATTTGCAAAATCATAAGGCAAATATTTGGTTGGTTTAAAAGACATTTACAACTCCAATTAAATATTGTTTTTTATTTAATGAATGACAAATATGCTGCCTCATCCATATAATCAGCTACCGGTGCCATATCAGATACTTCTATTTTGAAAAACCATCCTGCTTCATTTGGGTCAGCATTTACCAAACTTGGTGTCTCAACAATTGCTTCATTAATTTCAATAATTTTACCATCCAGTGGTGACAAAATGTCAGAAGCAGCTTTAACAGATTCAATGACACATATTGACTCGTCTTTACTAACTAGATCACCAATTTCAGGTAATTCTACAAAAACGACATCACCGAGTTGTTCCGCCGCATGCTCAGTGATTCCAACCGTAACCACATCATTTTCAATTAAAAGCCACTCATGTTCTTCAGTATATTTCATTTCAATTTTTCCTCCAATTTATCTTTTGAAATTAGCCTTCACAAACGGTAAAGAAACTATAGTTGCTGGTAAAAACTTTTCCCTCACTTCACCAAAAATCTGACCTCCAGTTATCGCATATTTAGAATCAACATACCCCATAGATACTGGACCCTCGAATGTTGGACCAAAACCTCCTGATGTAATTTTTCCAATACGTTGCTGTCCAGCAGAATCAGCAAATAAAACTGTACCTTCTCGCATTGGTGCACGCCCTGACGGCTTCACACCAACCCTTTTTTTATCTGGTCCATTCTTTATTTCATTAAAAATTCTTTTCTTTCCGAAAAATTCACTTGATTGAACTCCATCTTCTCGCCGCAATTTTTGAATGGCCCATAAGAGCCTTGCTTCAACCGGGCTAGTATCACAATCAATATCATGGCCATAAAGACAAAGACCTGCTTCTAACCTTAGGCTGTCCCGAGCACCTAAGCCTATCAATTTGACCTCTTCAAATTTTAGTAACTTCTCAGTAAATTCTATAGCTTTATTAGAAGGAATTGAGATTTCAAAACCATCCTCACCGGTATAACCAGAGCGAGCAACCCAACAATCAACACCTAGAATTTTTATCGTCGCAATATCCATAAATCGCATTTCTTTAATAGCACTATTAAAATTTTCTAGAATTTTTTCTGCCAACGGGCCCTGTAATGCAAGCAATGCTCTATCTTCAATCAGTTCAACTGTAACATTAGGCATATTCTTTATCATATGTGGGACATCAATATGCTTACACGCAGCGTTTACTACCATAAACAAATAGTCACCTCTATTACTTAGCATTAAATCATCAATTATGCCCCCCGAGGCATTCGTAAAGAAACCATAACGCTGTCTTCCTTTCTTTAAAGTTGATACTGAAATAGGGGTTAGAGTTTCAAGACTATGAGCTATATCAGCAAAACTTTGTCCCTTAATTATAACCTGCCCCATATGACTAACATCAAATAAACCAGCTTTTTTTCTACAATGGAGATGTTCTTTTAAAACACCATCTTTATACTGCACAGGCATTTCATAACCAGCAAATGGAACCATTTTCCCACCATTGGAAACATGAAGTTCGTGAAGTGGTGTCCGTAAAAGCTCAGACATATTTTTCTCCATAAGTATAATAAGTATAGATGTTTCCATCGGCAACAGTCCAACGCACAAATAGTGCGGTTTATTGCCCCCTCTGTCCTTTAGCCTGAGATCGTTATCCCTTCGGCGGGCGCATTTTTGCGCCACTCTCCAGAGTTTCTGCTTACCTACCGGTCCTGAAGCCTGAGAGTTTCCGAGGCGGTTGCTCCTTCGGCACCAAAAAAATTTGGTTCTCCCGGCAGATAATACTCGAAAAGTATAATACAGAATTTTAATACTAGCAATAGCATCTGAGATTTGGCATATTAAAAAAAAGGTTAAATTAAATGCGAACTTCACATTTTTTTGGTTATGGGTCTTTGGTAAACATAAACACACATTCATACCGCCCATATGAGAAAGGAACCATTAAAGGTTGGCGACGGATATGGTGTTATACTAAATTAAGGGAAGTTCCTTTTCTCTCTGCTCATTTTGTTAATAAAGGTCAAATTTCTGGATTAATAGCCTCTGTTCCTGACAATGATTGGTCAGCGCTTGACAGGCGTGAAACAGGATATCATCGAACAAAAATACCTTTAAAGTTGCAAAAAAATACATCTAAGAATGAGGTTCAAATTTATCATGTACCCCCCTCAAACATTTCTAATAACAAACCAGTAAAAGGTATTATCTTAAGTTATTTAGATTGCGTAATTAAAGGTTATCTAGAACAATATGAAGAAGAGGGAGTTATGGATTTCTTTGAGACAACCGACGGGTGGAATTGTCAGATATTTGATGACAGATTAAATCCAATTTATCCTCGACATATACAGTTAACTAAATCTGAGCAAATTCTTGTTGATCATTATCTAGAACTTTCAAGAAAAAAACAAAAATATAATTAAATTTCATACAAATTTTAACCAAGTTCTATTTTTAAATTTAACATAATAGATAGACTTGTTATTTATTTTTGATAGTCTCATAATTTATCAAATTCTATGAATAGGAATAGCTATGAGATTAAATGGAAAATCTGCGATAATCACTGGAGCTGCATCTGGTTTTGGCCAAGGTATTGCAACAGAATTTGCAAAACAGGGTGCTCAGGTAATGGTTGCAGACATTAATTACGAAGCAGCAGAATTACATGCAAAAACTATAAATGGGGTTTCTCAGCAAGTTGACGTAAGTAATAATGAAAGCGTGCTAAATATGATAACGAGCGCCTTAAAGCAATTTGGGAAAATTGATATCTTAGTAAATAATGCAGGCATCACACATTTAAAATCTCCTTTAGAGGATGTTACAGAAGAAGAATTTGATCGTGTTATAGCAGTAAATGCTAAGTCGGTTTATCTGACGGCAAAACATTTAGTACCATTAATGAAAAAAGAAAAAAAAGGTTCTATACTTAATGTTGCCTCGACAGCGGGCATTAGCCCAAGAGCTAACTTAAGTTGGTATAACGCATCAAAAGGATGGATGATAACAGCGACTAAGACAATGGCAGTTGAATTAGCTCCATTCGGGATAAGAACTAATGCTATTTGTCCTGTTGCAGGTGAAACACCACTTCTAAAAAGTTTCATGGGAGAAGACACACCGAAAATTCGTGAAAAATTTTTGGCAACTATTCCAATTGGGCGATTCTCAACTCCACAAGACATGGCAAATGCAGCGCTTTTTCTTTGCTCTGATGAAGCCAGTATGATTACTGGTGTAGCTTTAGAAGTTGATGGAGGGCGTTGCATATGAAGCCAGGGGAAAAAAATTTAATAACTGATATTAAAGGCTTGAAAGTTGGAAATGCAGAAGACCATTCAATTAAAACAGGTGTTACGGTACTATTATCCGACAAACCATTCGTAGCTGGTGTTTCAGTTATGGGTGGTGCACCAGGCACTAGAGAAACAGATCTTTTAGCCCCAGATAAAATGGTGCAAGAAATAGATGCTTTGGTATTATCCGGTGGGTCCGCCTTTGGCTTAGATTCTGCTAGCGGTGTTGCTGATGAGCTTGCCAAACAAGGTCGAGGGTTTAAAGCCGGTGATGCAAATGTTCCAATTGTTCCGGCAGCTATTTTATTTGACTTACTAAACGGCGGAAATAAAAAATGGGAAACGAACCCTTATAAAGATTTGGGGATAGAAGCATTAAAAAATAGCGCTGAGCACTTTGAGCTTGGAAGCCATGGAGCAGGTACAGGCGCCACTACTGCAAATTTAAAAGGTGGTTTGGGATCAGCTTCCCTAATTTTAGATAATGGTATTACTGTTGCAGCAATAGTTGCAGTTAATTCTTTTGGTGCCGTAAGCAATGGAAAGGGGCAGCCATTTTTTGCATCACCATTCGAGTTTTCAGATGAGTTTGGGGGTTTGGGAACCGATACTAATTACGACCCAACATCAGTACATCTAAAAGTACCATCAAAAAAAGGTGAAAATACTACAATAGCAATTGTGGCAACCGATGCTAAATTTACTAAAGCACAGACGACTCGTTTGGCAACAGTATCACATGACGGAATGTCACGAGCTATAATACCATCACATACACCTGTAGACGGTGATTTAGTTTTTGCTGCCGCCACTGGAGAAAAAGAATTAAAAAAACCTTTAGAAGATGAATTAATCATTGGACATGGCGCCAGTATTTGTCTGGCTCGGGCAATAGCTCGCGCAGTATATTCTGCAACTCCAAAACCAAACGATATTAAGCCAACGTTTCGTGAATAATCACAAATGAAGTAAAAATAATTGCCCGATGCAGTAGAAGCTAATAATCTTATGTTGTAAAAGAAAAATAAATATTACAGACATAAATAAACCGCTCTTGGAGAAGTAAAATGTTAGATTCAACAAATCTGTCCTCTATGTTAAAAGACCCATCACTTTTGTGTACACAAGCGTATATTTCAGGCGATTGGATAAATGCTGACGACGGTTCCACCTTTGAGGTGAAGAACCCTGCTAGAGGAGATGTTATCGCAGTAGTTCCAAATATGGGATTGACTGAAGTAAAAAGAGCAATTGAATCAGCACAGAAATCACAAAAGGCTTGGGCCGCAAGAACTGGTAAAGAGAGGTCAGCCATTCTACGAAAATGGAATGATTTAATGGTCGAGAATGCTGATGACCTTGGCATTATTTTGACAGCTGAAATGGGCAAACCAATTGCTGAGGGTAAAGGGGAAATATTATATGGAGCTTCATTTATTGAATGGTTTGCTGAAGAAGCAAAGCGCGTTTACGGGGAAACAATTCCTGGCCACCAAGTAGACAAAAGAATTACGGTGATAAAACAACCTATCGGCGTAGTTGCATCTATAACACCTTGGAATTTTCCTAATGCAATGATTACAAGAAAAGTTGCTCCTGCGCTCGCTGCTGGATGTTCATTTGTTGCCAGACCTGCTACTGAAACACCTCTATCAGCACTTGCAATTGCTTTATTAGCTGAAAGAGCTGGTGTGCCAAAAGGTGTTTTTTCTGTAATTACATCAAAAAAATCATCATTAATTGGTCAAGAATTTTGCTCTAACCCAGCTATTAGAAAACTTACTTTCACGGGTTCAACAGAAGTTGGCAGAATTTTAATGCGACAGTCTGCTGAACAAATAATGAAAGTTTCGATGGAATTAGGAGGGAATGCTCCATTTATTGTCTTTGACGATGCTGACTTAGACAAAGCTGTAGAAGGTGCATTAATTTCAAAATACAGAAACAATGGACAAACATGTGTTTGCGCTAATCGTATCTATGTTCAATCAGGTGTTTATGAAGCTTTTGCAACAAAACTTGCGGATGCTGTTAATAAAATGAAAGTTGGTGACGGATTTGAAAATGGCGTTTCATCTGGACCACTGATTAATTCTGACGCTGTCAGCAAAGTAGAAGAACACATTAGTGACGCGCTTTCAAAAGGAGCAAAAATTCTAACAGGTGGCAATCGTCATAAATTAGGAGGTTTATTTTTTGAACCAACCGTAATCACTGGCGTCACAAGAGATATGATGGTCGCAAATGATGAAACGTTTGGTCCTGTTGCGCCGTTATTTAAATTTGAGACAGAAGAAGATGTAATCAAACAAGCTAATGATACAATATTTGGATTGGCTTCCTATTTTTATGCTAGAGATCTCAGTCGTGTTTATCGAGTATCAGAAGCCTTAGAGTATGGTATGGTTGGCATTAATACTGGACTTATATCAACAGAAGTTGCGCCTTTTGGTGGTATTAAACAATCAGGTATTGGTAGAGAGGGTAGTCGGCACGGTATAGAAGATTATTTAGAAATGAAGTATCTTTGCACATCCATATAATAAAAAGAGTTCCCTGCTTATTAAGCAAGGAACTCAACTAATAATAGTTTATGCCGCTTTGGAAGCTATTGCTTTAGAATTAGAAATTTCAATCCTTCTTGGCTTCAAAGCTTCAGGTACCTCTTTAACCAAATCAATGTGTAACATGCCATGTTCATAACTTGCTGACGTAACATGAACGTGGTCAGCTAATTTAAACCGTTTTTCAAAGGATCTTTGCGCGATTCCTTTATGCAAGTAAGAACTCTGTTCTTCTCTTTTAGACGCTCGAACGCCTACAGTAAGCTGCTGGTTCTCTACTTCAATTAGAAAATTCTCTTGAGAAAAACCAGCTGATGCTATGGAAATTCGATAATTTTCTTCATCAATTTTTTCTATATTGAACGGTGGGTATGATTCTTGTGATACCTGATTGGTAAAAATATTATCAAACATGTCCACAAAGTGATCAAATCCAACTGTTGATCTGTATATCGGTGTAAAATCAATATGTCTCATTTCGCATCCTCCTAAGAAGCAATGTGTTAAAGGCCTTCTAAATAGACAGACCAGATTATATCAGATCCCAAATGGGCATTCTGATACCAATGATCTAAGTATCATTTTGAAATTTTAAAGTAGCTGGCAAGTTTTTATAATTATTTTAACAAATTTTAGGATTTTTCTTAAAAAGATATTATATTAGATGTACTAATCTTAAGATTATTGATTATATCAACTCGTTCTTAAATTCTATATTAATTAAAATAAGCTAAATTAGTTCAGAAATAACAAAGTGCCCTATGAAAAAAGAAATCATAAAACCTATTCTTAATGCTGATAGCTTAGCAAAGTCGGCTTCAGCTGCAACGAAAAAAGGTCCTGCGCCAGTTCACCTATGGAACCCCCCATTTTGTGGTGATTTAGATATCAGAATAGCTAGAGATGGAAACTGGTACTATTTAGGCACACCTATTGGTCGCAAGCCCATGGTAAAACTTTTTAGTTCAATTATTAGAAAAGATGGTGAAAATTATTTTCTTGTCACACCTGTTGAAAAAGTTGGCATCAAAGTTGATGATGCACCATTTGTTGCTGTTGATTTTGAGGTTGAAGGCTCTGGAAAAACACAACAAGTGATATTCAAAACAAATGTAGATGATCAAGCAATAGCTGGTCCTAAAAATAAGATACGCGTTATCCACGATCCAAAAACAGATGAACCATCACCGTATATCAGAATACGTTCTAATTTAGATGCTTTGATTGATCGAAAATCTTTTTACAGACTAGTTGATATCGGGGAGCATCATGAGATGAATGAGCAAAGTTGGTTTGGCATTTGGTCAAAGGGCGAGTTTTTTCCTATAATTTTATCATCAGAATTAGAATGATATGAACGACCTTGGCCCTAATCAATTCTTAATGTGCCTCTGCCCAATTTTTTCCCTGCCCAGCATCTACAATCAAAGGTACATCCATCTCAATTATAGGCATTGAAGCGTTTTCCATGACTTCTTTTACTACTGCAATAGTTTCCTCAACAGCTTCTTCATGAACCTCAAATAGTAATTCGTCATGGACCTGCAATAGCATTTTAGCCTGCAAGTTTTCGATCGCTTTAGGCATCCTAATCATTGCGCGTCGGATAACATCTGCCGCTGTTCCTTGGATTGGAGCATTGATTGCTGCCCTTTTCGAAAAACCAGCGTGGGGGCCACGATTGTTTATCTCTGGTGTGTGAATGCGGCGTCCAAATAATGTTTCAACATATCCATTCTCTTTTGCAAAATTAACTGTGCTCTCCATATAACCTTTGATACCAGGAAACCTCTCAAAATATTTATCTATAAACGCTTGAGCCTCTTTTCTTGGAATTCTCAAGTTTCGGGCAAGCCCATAACCTGAAATTCCATAAATAATTCCAAAATTTATTGCTTTAGCTTGACGTCTTATCATAGGGTCCATGCCCTCCAATGGAACATCAAACATCTGACTTGCTGTTAAAGCATGAATATCTTGCCCTTGAAAAAATGCTTCTTTGAGAGTGTCTAAATCAGCAATTTGAGCTAATATTCTTAATTCAATCTGACTATAATCAAGTGATAGTAAAACAGATCCTTCTTCACAAACAAATGCCTCTCGAATTTTTCGACCATCTTCACTACGAATGGGAATATTTTGTAAATTAGGAGCAGTCGATGAGAGCCTACCCGTTGAAGTGCCTGCCATCGAATAAGATGTATGAACTCTTCCAGTTTCTGCATTAATATGATCCTGCAATGCATCCGTATAAGTAGACTTTAATTTTGATAATTGTCTCCAATCTAAAACTTTCGATGGTAGATCATAACCTTCTACCGTCAAATCTTCTAAAACCTCAGCACCTGTCGCATAAGCTCCTGTTTTTCCTCTTTTCCCACCTGGAAACTCAAGTTCATCAAATAAGATCTCACCTAATTGCTTTGGTGATCCTACATTAAAATTTCTACCAGCTAACTCAAAAATTTCAGATTCTAGACCAGCCATCTTCTGGGCAAATGAATTAGACATTCTACTCAAAGTATCCCTATCAACTTTAATCCCATGTCTTTCCATATCTGCCAGCACTGGAACTAGGGGGCGCTCTAAAGTTTCATATACTTTTGTAACTCTATTTTTGTGTAATTGTGGTTTGAACAACTTCCATAACCTCAAAGTAATATCTGCATCTTCAGCGGCATAATTAAATGCCTCAGCAACGGGTACCTGATCAAAGGTTATTGCTGATTTACCTGAACCTAATATTGATTTAATTGAAATCGGTGAATGATCTAAATATCTGTTTGAAAGAGAATCCATACCATGATTATGTGCCCCACCATTTAAAGCATAACTAAGCAGCATTGTATCATCGATTGGAAAAATATTAACATTATATCTCGACATAATTTTCATATCATACTTTATATTTTGCCCTATTTTGATGACCGAAGGATCTTCAAGAATAGGTTTTAGTACGGCAAGAGCTTCTTCTAATGGAATTTGATTAGAGGCTAGTTTGTTTCCACCGAATAAATCATCGTCTCCAATTTTATGATTAAGCGGGATATAACACGCCTCACCAGCTTCAACACACAAACAAACACCCACAAGTTCCGCTACCATATCATCTAGGCCAGTTGTCTCAGTATCAACAGCCACCCAACCACGGTTTTTAATTTTTAAAACCCAACTAGTCAGAGATTCAAGATCACTAATGCAACTGTAAACACTCTTATCAAATGACATAATATCATTATTAATACCTAGCGTTTGGTTTGAATAATTAGTTTCCTGATCATTGCTTATTGGTGGATTCACACCCAATTTTGAAGCTATTCTATTGGTCAGTGTCCTGAATTCCATTTCACTTAAGAATTCTAATAATTTTTCTGGATCTGGTTCACTTACCTCCAAATCATCCAAAAATATTCCAATCTCTGCATCTATTTTTAATGTTACAAGTTCGCGACTAATACGAATTTGATCTCCAAAACTAATAAGCGTATCTCGACGCTTTGGTTGTTTAATTTCCTCAGCTCGCTCAAGCAAACTATCAAGATCACCATATTCATTAATTAATAAGGCAGCAGTTTTTATACCTATACCTGGTGCACCTGGAACATTATCAACAGCATCTCCTGCTAATGATTGCACATCAATAACGCGGTTTGGTTTTACACCGAACTTTTCGAAAACCCCATCGCTATCTATTCTTTTATTTTTCATTGGGTCCAACATATCAACGCCATCGCCAACCAGCTGCATTAAATCTTTATCTGAACTTATAATTGTTACCCGCCCACCACTATCTCGAGCTTGTGTCGCTAAGGTTGCTATTATGTCATCTGCTTCTAATCCAACCTGTTCGATACAAGCTAAATTAAATGCCCGTGTTGCATCACGAGTTAAAGGAAATTGTGGAACCAAGTCCTCGGGAGCAGGCGGTCTATTAGCTTTATAGGCCTCATAAATATCAGAACGAAATGTTTTACCCTTTGCATCAAAAATAACAGCAACATGAGTGGGGGCATCAATACCCTTCTGATCTTCAACAAACTTATATAACATATTACAAAACCCACTCACCGCTCCAATTGGCAAGCCATCCGATTTTCGGGTCAAAGGTGGTAAAGCGTGATAAGCACGAAATATAAAGCCAGATCCGTCAATCAGATGAAGGTGATGGCCTTTACCAAAATTATTACTCAACTAGAGATCTCCTTTTATATTTACCTGGAATCCTAAGATTATTATGTCAAATAACTTGGAATAAAGCGATATCTTTAAAAATTAAATTAGAAACTATTATTTTTCTAATTTAAAACGTTTATCACAATAAGGGCACTCAACGAACCCAATCTCTTTTGGTATTTGAAGCCAAACGCGCGGATGGCCAAGAACATCATCAGATCCATCACAATTGATGCGAAGTTTTTTTACAATTTCGATTTCTGGTGCTTCCTGGGTCATAATTTCCTCATATTATAATTGTTAACAACAAACTTAGGTTTTTTTTATAAAATATACATCACCACAACATTAATTATTTTCAAATTCCTAATTTAGTTTTTCTATCATTCTACCAAGTGACCGCCCACCCAAAATATGGACATGAAAATGGGGCACATCCTGCACACCATCTGCCCCAGCGTTTGAAATAATTCTATAACCTCCCTTACCATCCGAGGGTGTCAGATTTAATTTATCAATAACTTTAGAAATAATATTATTTAACCCTAAAATCTCCTCATCTGATCCTTCTCTTAAAAAGTGATCATAACAAACATATGGACCCTTTGGTACTACTAACACATGAATTGGGGCCTGTGGGGCTATATCTTTAAATGCGAGAGCAAATTCATTTTCTAACACGGTATCATTAGGAATTTCACTTCTCAGTATTTTTGCAAATACATTTTGATTGTCATAGGTGTAAGTCAATTATGAACCCTTTTAAATTAACAGGTTTAAACAATATCTAGAAAACTAGTATTTTCTAGATGTGTTCAACATTATTTCATTTTAGTGTCAATATCGCGACTAATATAAGCTCGATTAAATCTTTCCTGATAACCGGTCGCACAAATTTGATATTAGTGCCTGCTCTAACCCGATCGTTTTAAAATAATTATTAACTGATCCATATTTTTTTTCTAATTCTAGTAATGTTAATTTAATTACTTCAGCAGGACTCTCCAGCATTTGTGAATGTTTTTTAGTATCCACCCCACGCTCTTTAGACTCAACAAGAAGTTGCTTAACAAGATCAGGAATTAACTCAGCCGTTAAAGTATAGTCGTACATTATATCTTCATTTGAAACTCCAACTAACCCTAAGAGCAAAGCCGCAACGATACCAGTACGATCTTTTCCAGCCGTGCAATTAAATAGGATGGCCCCATCATTAGTATTCGAAATCTCACTCATGACAGCTCTAATTGCATCATGTTGATTATGAAGGGCTGCAAGATAGAAATTAAGCAACGGGCTTTGCTGAGCGGTATCATTCTTTAGCATGAAAATTGGTGCAAGATCATCAAACAATGGTAGGTTTAAAAATCGGACATCAGGAAATTTTTCGAATGGATTGGGCCTTTCTTTCATTTCTTTCTGAGTTCGTAAATCAATAACCAATCTTAAACCCTCTTGATATAAATAGGACATACCCTCATTGGTTATGAGATGTAGACTATCACTTCTGAAGAATTTGCGCCAAGGTGTCGTTTCTCCAAACTGAGTCTTATAACCACCCAAATCTCTTATGTTGTATGTGCCTTTTACAGGTAAATGGCGATTAGTACTCTCAATCATTAATCTAAAATCCCTTTAACTAAATTCTCTTAATCTCTTTTGATCTATAATGCCTAACTCTCGCGGTTCTGGATTTACGGGCACATAAGTAACACTAAGACCAGATTTCCTCCAAACGCATATGGAGAAGCTAGATCCTTCCACAATTCTCAAATCTTGTGTTGCCAAAACATCTATCGCCGAAAGCAGCCCATTAGAAATATAAACAGGAATTCCATTCCAGTGGCTTGCACGATTTATGTGAATGTGACCACTAAAAATTCCAATGACATTTTTACCTTCTAAAACTGTCTGTAATTTTTCGGTACTTTCCATACTTAGACTGCCCCAAGGTAACCCATTAGAATCTATCCTTGGCGGATGGTGTAAGATCAATAATTTTGGACTAGCCTCATGCTTTTCAAGGGTTTTTCGTAAATAATCAAATTGGTCAACACATATTGCCCCTGCAATTCGACCAGGGACACTAGTATCAAGAGTTATCACGTGTAACCCTGAATAAATATCATCGTGAAAGTAGGGATCTGAAGAGGATTTATTATTAAATACTTGATGAAACCAATCTCTTTTATCATGATTTCCTAGCGCCAAGATTACTGGGATAGAAAAGGATTTTAAAAGAGTTTTTAATAATTCATAACTCTTTTTTTCTCCAGTGTTAGTAAGATCACCACTTAAAATAACAAATTTAGGTTTTAACTCCATAGAAGAAATAGCATCAATTATTTTAGTAAAAGTTGCGATAGTATCTGTATGTAGATTTGGATCTTTCACATCTGGATGTGAGAGATGAAGATCTGTGATGTGGATAAAGTGAATCAAATCAACCTCCAGCTGCAGTTAATAAACTTCTAGTATATTCATTTTTAGGGGACCCTAAAACCTCAGGCAAAGTACCAGATTCTAAAATAGCACCACCATTCATAACTATAATCTTATCGCAAATACTTGCCACCACCGCTAAGTCATGACTTATGAATAAAACTGCCAAGCCAAGACTATCTTGAATGTCCATTAGTAAATTCAATATCTGCGCCTGCACAGAAACATCTAACGCAGATACTGCTTCATCCGCTACTAATAGAGCTGGACGGGTTACAATTGCACGCGCAATCGCTATTCTTTGCCTCTGACCTCCTGAAAACTCATGTGGAAACTTTGTTCTGTCCGTGATTTTTAATCCCACTTGTAATAAAGCCTCACTTACCCTGTCTTCTAATTGATATTTTTCACCAATTGCTCTTAATGGTTCTGCAATAGACCACCCCACATTTCGACGTGGATCTAGAGAACCAAATGGGTCCTGAAATACCATTTGAAAACGCTGTCTAAGTTTTCTTAATTTTTCTGTAGGTATTTTATTTATGTCATTTCCTTCAAAAATAATTGAACCAGAGTTTGGTTTCTCAAAACCCATAATAAGTCGTGCTAAGGTTGATTTTCCAGAACCAGATTCCCCAACAATTCCGATTGTTTCACCCTTCTTTATGGTAAACGTTGCCTGTTTTACTGCTGTAATTACTGATGGTAATTTAAATATGGTTTTGCGCGGTAATTTGTACAGTTTCTCAATAGATTGAACATTTAATAGTGGTGTGCTTTCATCAAGTGCTGAAAGATTAGGCTTCACAGGTCGAGATGTGGGAATAGGCTCCGGGATAGTAGGTAATCGAAATCGATTATTGTAATTGTTTTTTGATTGTCTAGATAAGCTAGGTCGCGCCGCCAGTAAGCCTTTCGTATAGGTATGTTTTGGATCAGAAAGTACATTTTTAGTTGAGCCACTCTCAACAATATCACCTTTATGCATAACCAAAATTTCATTCGTTGCCTTGGCAACTGCCTGCAAATCATGGCTGATAAATACTAAACCCATATTTCTTGATTCAGATAAATTCACAAGAAGGTCAATAATTCGTAATACTACTTTCGCATCTAATGCGCTGGTTGGTTCATCAGCAATTAAAATCCTTGGATTACAAGCTAAAGCCAGTGCGATAAGCACTCTCTGCCGTTGCCCACCAGATAATTCATGAGGAAATTGACGCAAGCGTAATAATGGGTCAGGTATGCCCACTTCTTTAAAAAGTTTTAAGGCCTTAGCTAAGGCTTTTTTTCTGCTAATCCCCTCATGTACTAATAAAGGTTCAATTACAGTGTCCCCTACTCTTCGAAGAGGATTTAGTGCAGACATTGGTTCTTGAAAAACCATCGCTATTTTGCGAGCTCTAAATTCTTGCCATAATTTATCAGTAGAATTTGTCATATCACGACCTTCAACGCTAATTGAACCTGACAAATTGGCACCTTCCGGTATCATTCCCATAAGGCTCAAAGCAAGCATCGTTTTGCCGCTACCACTTTCTCCTACAATACCTAATCTTTCACCTGATTTAATTTCTACAGAGGCACTATTCAGTGCAATATTTTCGTCAAAAGCGACTGAGAACTTATTTAATACAATCATTTAGCGCACCTTAGCCAAACGAGGATCAGTAATGTCACGCAAGCCATCACCTAATAAACCAAATCCAAGTACGGCAATCATAATACAAATACCTGGGTAGATTGCCAACTGAGGTGCTAAATACATTAATGTTTGAGCTTCTGATAACATTCTTCCCCAAGACGGAGCTGGTGGCTGCGCTCCCAAGCCTAAATAAGATAATGCTGCTTCAGCTAATATTGCCACAGCAAATTCAATTGTCGCCTGCACAATTATTGGCGCTAAAATATTAGGCAGGATGTGATTGAACGTTATTACAACACGTCCAACACCTGCTGCTCTAGAAGCAAGTACAAAATCACGAGTCCAAATTTGATTGCCAGAAGCGCGGGAAATTCTTGCAAAAATAGGAATATTAATGAAAGCAATCGCAAAGACAGCGTTAGTTAATGATGGACCAAAAACTGCAGCCAACATTATAGCAAACAAAAGAGCCGGAAAAGCGAACCCTATGTCAGCTACACGCATTACAAGATCTTCTACCCAGCCACCAATTGCTGAGGCAAGCAGACCAAGCAGAGTTCCGATTGAACCTCCCAACAACACCGCAACCAACGCAACAATCATTGAATTCCTTGATGCGGCCATTAACTGCGATAATACATCTCGCCCCAACTGATCCGTTCCTAACAAATAAATATAATTTGGATGATGAAACTTGTCACTTATATTCATCAATGCATAATTATGCGGAGTCCAAATCAACGAAAGAAAAGCTGTACCAAGTACTATTGACACTAGCACTGTTCCTATTATCAAATTTAGTGGTAATTTCTTCATTAATTTCGCTCTTTTAATCTAGGGTCGATAACTAAATAAAGAAGATCTACTATAAAATTTGCTGTGACAACGATTACAGCAAACATCATTACCAAAGCCTGAACAGTAGGCAGATCCCGATTAGCAATTGATTGAAAAATTAACCTTCCAAGGCCAGGAAGATAAAAGACATTTTCTATAACTATAGTACCAGTAACAACTGCTGCAAATTGCATACCAACAATCGTGACGATAGGAACTAATGCATTTGGCAAAACATGGCGCCAAAGAATACGTCTCCTAGAAAATCCACTTGCTTTGGCAGTTCTTATATAATCAAGTCTCATTACTTCTAAAGCCGATGAGCGCGTCACACGGGCCAATACGGCCGACTGTACCAGAGCCAATGCAACCGTAGGTAAGATTAAAGATTTTACAGCTATGATAGGATCATCCCACCCAGGAAACCCGCCAGGCGGTAACCATCGAAGCTTTACTGCAAATAATATCACCAATAAAATTGACAACCAAAACGCTGGAATGGCTATACCAAGTTGACTAAAAAACATCACACCCCAATCACCAAACTTTCGATGATTTGCTGCCGCACCTATTCCTAAGGTTAAAGCGATTATAATTGTTAATACCATGCCAGAAACTGCCAATGCCACGGTCATAGACAGGCGTTCTGAAATTAAGCCAGAAACTGGTACACCAAAAGAATGGCTCTGCCCAAAATCACCGATTAATGCGTTGATAATCCAATAAAAATAGCGTTTTAGTATTGGTTCATTTAATCCAAGTTTTTTCCTTAATGCATCTATAGCATCATCACTTGCCTCTAAACCCAAAATTGTTAAAGCAGGATCACCTGGTAAAACATTCATTACCGCAAAAACTACCACTGATACGGTAAATAATGTAAATATAAAGCCAATTGTTCGCCTAAATAGGAAATAAGCCATCTGTTTTTAATCCAAGAATTTTCACATCAGATATAAGATTATATTAGGCGCCTTAACGCCTAATACTTAATTTTAAAAAATTAATTTACACTTACACCCTTGAGAGGATGAAATAAAACTGGGGCAGAAGACCAGTAGCCTTTAACCTCATTTTTAAAAATACCCAACAAAGGCAATTGGAATAAAAATCCATGCACCGCCTGGTCAGTTAAATACTTTTGACCTTCTTGTAACATCAGCTTGCGTTTTTCTGGATCAGCTTCGGTTTTAATACGACTCCACAAGTCAGAGAAACCCGCATCATCATAGCCATAAAAGTACTTTGGACCACGGGCGAAATTACCCATATCATTAGGGCTTGTATGCGCAATTATTGTCATATCATAACTTTTTTTCTTATAAACTTCTGATATCCAAAAACCCCACTCGACTTGCTCTATTTTTGCATTAATGCCCGCTTCAGCTAATTGAGCCTGAATAATTTCTCCAGATCTCATCGCATAAGGAAAAGGAGGTAACCTAAGTGTCATTTCCATTCCAGCAACACCAGCGTCTTCAAACATTTTTTTTGCTTTGGCTGTATCGTGCGGATAGACACCAGTTAAATCA
This sequence comes from Paracoccaceae bacterium, assembly GCA_028112705.1. Taxonomy (GTDB): domain Bacteria; phylum Pseudomonadota; class Alphaproteobacteria; order Rhodobacterales; family Rhodobacteraceae. The sequence continues at coordinate 22,146 of JAOGYN010000019.1, forward strand.
ACATATGCTGCTCCATGTGGTGGGTAAAAACTACCAATAGGCACTGCCTTTCCATACATTGCTCCGTCAATTATCTCACTTCTATCTATCGCGTGGCTTATGGCACGGCGAACTCTAATGTCATTAAATGGAGGTTTTGCATTGTTCATCGCCAAGATGACCTCACCTTCTGTGCTGCCAATATTAACTCTAAAGCGCGGATCAGCTTGGAATTGTGGCAACATTTCTGGTGCAGGAAATCCAGGAAAAGCATCAATTTCTTCAGCAAGCATTGCTGCACTTGCAGCAGCAGCATCAGAAATAAACCTAAACTCAACCTTTTCTAAAGCTACATCAGCTGCTTCACGGTGATCTTGATTTTTTACCAAAATTAGTCGATCTCCTCGCTTCCAACTAGCAAATTTGAAAGGTCCAGTACCAATTGGATTTGTATTATTATTTTCTGCTGTTTCTTCAGCAACAATTGATGCATCTCCCTTGGCCATATTAAACAAAAAGAAAGCATTTTGTTTTTTGAGTTTAATTTCAATAGTGCTAGAGTTTGGCGCAGATACGCTTTCGATTACCTTAAAAATCTTTTTGGTTGGGTTGACACTATCTTCAGCCATAGCCCTATTAAATGCAAAAATAACGTCTGCCGCATCAAATGTAGTCCCATCATGGTATTTAACACCTGACGCAAGATTAAAAGTATAGGTCAACTTATCTTCAGAAATAGTCCAACTTTCAGCTAAGGCTGGAAGTACTTCCCCAGCTTCAGATACAGTGGTCAAAGATTCGTAAACGTTATGCGATAGCATACCGTCGATAGATGCAGTCGCATCTGATGTTGGATCTAGGCTTGTAGGCTCTTGTTGTAAGCCGATGACAATATTTGATTTAGCAAGCGATAGACCTGGAACTATAAGCATACCAAATGTGGTAAAAAATACAGCCCATAGTGATGATTTAAATAGATTAAAGTTCATAAATAATACTCCCAAAAAAAGAATTAACAATTCAGACAGTGCTCGATTTTTTAAATAAGAAATGATTATGGTGTTATTTTATAATGAACTGTGATCACTGATTTAAAGAAAACACAATACTTAAAATAGTAATAGTGATTAAAATAAATCTTATTTGCGAAATGGTAGTGATAAGGTCCACCATATTTTAGCAGGAGCTTCATCTTGCCACTCCAGACCCACTTTCATCTTCAAATGCCCACCAGACGGTTCAGATTTATAAGTCTTAAATATCCGATCCCAAAAAGATAAAGCAAATCCATAATTAGTATCATGCTCTTCTCTAATAGAAGAATGATGAATTCTATGCATATCTGGGGTGACAAAAAACCATCTCAAAAATTTATCAACTGACTTTGGGATGGCCAAGTTTGCATGATTAAACATTGACGAGCCGTTTAAAATAATTTCAAACAAAACTACAGCTAACACAGCAGGACCCAGGATATATATTAATAATATCTTCAAACCCATAGAAATAGCTATCTCAAAAGGATGAAACCGAATCGCCGTTGATACATCCATATCTCTATCAGCATGATGAACCCGGTGTAATTTCCACAAAATTGGTATTTTATGGGTAAAAAAATGCTGCGCCCAAATTGCCAAATCTAATAATAAAATAGATAATAGGATTTCCAACCAAGTCGGCAATATTAAAAAATTCATCAAGCCCCAATTATTCAAAGCGGCATCGAAGGCGGCTAAAGTTGCTACGAAGGGTATCACGATTGCTACTACCCTAAGACATAAAGTATCTATGATCACCAATGTCCAATTAGTAACCCAACGATCTTTACGCGGCTGGACACGTTTTCTTTTAGGAAAAACGCTTTCCAAACACGCTAAAATAAAAAATAGTGCTAAAAAAACTCCAAGGCGGATCATTAATTCATTATGCATACCTCTAACATGTATATGCTATTAGTATCTGGCAAGTTTAATTTGTTAAATTATTGAATCAATACGATAAAATTAATTTTTCTTTCTGATTAAAGACCCAGCTCCATGATCTGTAAATAATTCCAGTAGTACAGCATTCTGCACACGCCCATCTATTATAACTACCGCACGTACTCCACCATCTATAGCAGCAAGGGCTGTTTCCGTCTTTGGTATCATTCCTCCAGCAATGATATTTTGTTTTGTTAATTTCTTTACCTGAGCTGCTGTTAACTGCGTTACAACATTACCATTAGCATCCTTAACGCCGTCCACATCTGTCAAAAGAAGGAGCCTATCCGCTTTTAATGCTGCTGCAATTGCTCCAGCAGCGGTATCAGCATTCACATTAAAAGTTTCACCATTTTTGCCTGCACCTAAAGGCGCAACTACTGGTATATGATCAGAAGTAAAAAAAGTTTCTAAAACTTCAGGATTCATTTCTACTGGCTTGCCAACAAAACCTAATTCTGGGTTATCAAAGTCACAAACCATAAGATTTGCATCTTTTCCCGATAAACCGACTGCCTTACCACCTTGATCATTTATTGCTTGAACAATGCCTTTATTAATTTTTCCAGACAGAACCATCTCAACCACCTCAACAACAGTTTCGTCACTTACTCTTTTTCCACCTACAAATTTAGATTTTATATTTAATTTAGCAAGCATCTCATTGATCATGGGGCCACCACCATGCACAATAACTGGGTTCATACCAACCTGCTTCATTAAAACAACATCACGTGCAAAACTAGCTAGAGCTTTGGCACTACTCATTGCGTGCCCACCAAGTTTAATCACCACGATTGATCCATCGTAGCGTTGCAAATAGGGTAGCGCTTCAGAGAGGGTACGCGCCGTGGCTTTCCAATCTTGATCAAGTTTTTTCATTTTTTTCCATATTAGCAACGAGTTATTAGTTAATGATAATTAATATAACTAAAATAGCCAACTGCCAAGCCAAACTATATACATTGAAAGTACTTCTTAATCTTGAGTAATGCATAATAATAATGATATAAGTATTTATCAACAAATTAAGTTGAGATTTATTATTTTATTATAGGAGGATACGGTTCTGTCTGAGCTGGCAACCGCAGAGAAAATATCTGCGAAGAAGAAAATCACTAAAAAAGTGCGTTCCACAACAACTAATAAGACTTTTTTAAATTATTTACTCAAAATTCTTGAAAAAGAAAAAGCAGAAGATGTGATAACCATAGATTTATTTGGAAAATCGGAAATGGCAGATCATATGATTGTTGCTTCTGGACGATCAACTAGACAAGTAATATCATTAGCTCAAAATATTGCTGATAAAGTAAAATCAAAATTTGATATTATTTCTCGGATCGAAGGAAAAGAGCAAGGTGATTGGGTATTAATAGATTCTGGTGATGTGATAATTCATATATTCAGACCTGAAGTGCGCGAGTTCTATCAATTAGAA
>JAOGYN010000002.1:0-190239 GCA_028112705.1 Paracoccaceae bacterium
TAGTATTATCCGCACCTCTTCAGTGCTTTCGTCTCTTACGTCGGATAGTACAGGTATTTTTTTGTTATTTATTAATTCAGCTATTTTTTCTATCAATTTAGATTTCTGCACTTGATAAGGAATTTCAGTGACTACTATTTGCCACTGACCTCTGTCTAATTTTTCCTCGTTCCATTTCGATCTTAATCTAAAAGAACCACGGCCAGTTCGGTAAGCTTCAAGAATATTTTCTGCTGGTTCAACGATTGTACCCCCTGTGGGAAAGTCTGGCCCTGGAATATACTCTATTAATGTTTCGACACGTGCATTTGGAGCTTTAATCAAATGGATACAGGCGTTAATCAATTCTTCTAGATTATGAGGTGGTATATTTGTGGCCATCCCAACAGCAATTCCGCTTGACCCATTCGCTAGTAGATTTGGAAAGCTGGCTGGTAAAACAATTGGTTCAGTTAATGTGCCATCATAATTTTCTTGAAAATCAACTGCATTTTCTGACAAACCTTCCATTAATGCCTGCGCAATTTTGGTTAACCGAGCTTCCGTGTATCGGCTTGCAGCAGGATTATCGCCATCAATATTTCCGAAATTTCCTTGCCCATCAACTAGTGGATACCGAACATTAAAATCTTGTGCTAACCGGGCCATGGCATCGTAAATTGCTGCATCTCCATGGGGATGATAATTTCCCATAACATCACCAGAAATTTTAGCAGATTTTCGAAATCCTGAATTTGCAGCAAGTTTTAATTCTCGCATTGCAAATAATATTCTACGATGAACAGGTTTTAGTCCATCCCGGGCATCAGGTAATGCACGATGCATTATAGTTGATAAAGCATATTGAAGATACCGCTCACCAATAGCCCTGCTTAAAGGCTCCGTTGTAATAAAAGGGATTGGTTTGTTAGCATCGGTATTTTTGTCACTCATAGTGTTCATCTACAATGCAGAACACAACGGGTCTAGAGGAAATACTATTTTAAATTAGGTTGAATATAAAGTTTCTTAATTAAGGTGACTTAAATTACAAAGGTATTTATGATAACCAAATATACTTTTCGGTGGTGATTTAAAATTATGCAGAAAAAATCAATACTAATTACGGGTTGTTCGTCTGGAATTGGTTATGATTCTGCATGCACTTTACATAGGTGTGGTTGGCAAGTTTTTGCCACTTGTAGAAAAAAAGAAGATTGTGAACGGTTGCGCGCCGAAGGTCTCGAAAGCTTTGTGTTGGATTATGAAAACCCTAAATCTATTACCTCGGCAGTTAAAAAGGTTGTTAAGATTACAGGTGGAACATTAGATGCACTTTTCAATAATGGGGCGTACGCAATCCCAGGAGCGGTCGAGGATTTACCTAGAGATGCTTTGAAACAGACATTTGAAGCAAATTTATTTGGATGGCATGACCTGATTGTTCAAGTTATCCCTATAATGAGAGCGCAGGGTCATGGTCGTATTATCAACTGCTCTAGTGTTTTAGGTTTTATTCCAATGCGGTGGCGAGGATCCTATGTTGCAACAAAGTATGCTCTGGAAGGTTTAACTGATACACTTCGAATAGAAATGCGTGATACCAATATAAAAATTATTTTGCTGCAACCAGGTCCTATAACTTCGAAGTTTAGGCATAACTCAATAATTGGATTTGAAAAATGGATAAAGTGGCAAAATTCGGCACGCGTCAGTCAATATAAATCAACTTTAATAAATCGCCTTTACAATAAAAGCTGGCAAAAAGATCAATTTGAATTACCGGCATCAGCAGTGACAAAAAAACTAATAAGGGCTTTGGAAGAAGCCAATCCCAAGTCGAAATATATGATCACAATTCCGACTTATGTGTCTGCAATCCTGAAGCGATTCTTGCCAAACCCATGGTTTGATAAGTTTATGTCTAAAAGGTAAGCTAAATTAAGCTTCGCTTTTTCTGCATCTCGGCCTATGTGTGTTTAATGGAGAAATTAAATGAGCAATGACCCCCTCTTTTGGATTGTAACGGCCTCGTGTTTGCTAGTGCTTGTTATTTTAATGATCGGGGTCATCAGTTTTAGTAAAGGTGGTGAGTTTAATAGAAAATATTCTAACCGCCTAATGCGTTATAGAATTTATGCTCAAGCCGTAGCAGTTGTTATGATTTTGATTTACATATTGATTAAAGGAAGAGGGGCATAAATGGTCGTATTAAATAAAATATATACCCGTACTGGAGATGGTGGTGATACAGGGTTGGGTGATGGAACGAGAGTGCCCAAATATTCGATTAGAGTTAATTCTTACGGTTCAGTTGACGAAACAAACGCTACAGTTGGTATGGCGAGACTGTATTGTGATGGTGCTTTAGATAAAAAATTAGCAGCGATACAAAATGACTTGTTTGATTTAGGTGCTGATATGTGCCGTCCAAATATAGATAAAGATGCATCTGCTAAATACCCACCTCTTAGAATGGTTCAGTCTCAAGTAGATAGGTTAGAGGTAGAGATTGATGAAATGAACAAAAATCTAACAGCTTTAAAAAGTTTTATTTTACCTGGGGGATCTGAGTTAGCGGCTCATTTACATTTATGCAGAACAGTCAGTCGCCGAGCTGAGCGCTTGGCAGTAGAACTGAGTCAAACTGAAAAAGTTAATGATATGGCTATAAAATATTTAAATAGGTTATCAGATTGGTTCTTTGTTGCGTCAAGAATTGCTAATGAAAATGGTCAAAATGATGTGCTTTGGGTTCCAGGAGCTCATAGATAAAACATGCTTAAAAGGTTTATTAAGGGGCATCATGTGAATTTTTTACTTTTAGTGTTGGCAACTTTTCATTAAATCGAGTTTATAGAAACGAATCTCGCCTAAATAAGGCGTTTAATTGATTAACAGGAGTGAAGCGGTATGAAGGTATTGGTGCCTGTAAAGCGTGTAATAGATTACAATGTGAAAGTTCGGGTGAAGTCAGATGGAACTGGAGTAGATCTGGCTAATGTAAAAATGTCCATGAACCCATTTGATGAAATAGCAGTAGAACAAGCCATTCGCCTAAAAGAAGCTGGTAAAGTCGAAGAGATTATCGCAGTTTCTGTTGGTGTTAAGCAATCTCAAGAAACTTTGAGAACGGCCTTAGCTATGGGAGCAGATAGAGCAATTTTAATTGTTTGTACTGAGGATGTACACACGGATATGGAGCCTTTAACAGTCGCTAAGTTATTAAAAGGTGTGATTGATGCAGAAGAACCTGGTTTGGTTTTATGTGGAAAACAAGCTATTGATAATGATATGAATGCAACTGGCCAAATGTTGGCTGCATTGGCTGGTTGGAGCCAAGGCACATTTGTATCAGAATTAGAGATAGACGGGGACAAAGCGATAGTGACCCGAGAGGTTGACGGTGGTTTGCAAACAATAAAAATTAATATGCCAGCGGTTGTGACTGTTGACTTGAGATTAAATGAACCTCGATATGCATCTCTTCCAAATATCATGAAAGCAAAAAGAAAACCTTTAGATGAAAAAACACCTGCTGATTATGGTGTTGATATCTCTCCACGGTTGGAAATTGTTAATACGACTGAACCCGCAGCAAGAGCAGCTGGCGTAAAGGTTGCCGATGTGGCTGAATTGGTTGCAAAACTTAAAGATGAAGCAGGAGTGATATAAATGGCGGTACTACTTTTAGCAGAGGTGTTGTCTGGAGATGTTTCTATAGATCAGACAGCAAAAGCGCTCACGGCGGCAAAAGAATTAGGAGATGTGACCATATTATGTGCGTCAAGTGGCTGTAATACTGCTGCTCAATCTTTAGCGAAATTAGATGGAGTGTCTAAAGTTTTATGTGCTGAAGACATTTCGTATGGAAATGGATTAGCAGAACCTATTTCAGATTTAATAGTATCAATATCCTCAAATTATGAGCATATTATAGCACCGGCAACATCACTAGCCAAAAATATCTTACCGCGTGTAGCAGCATTATTAGATGTTATGATAATTTCTGATATTACAGCTATTGTGGATGGTAATACATTTGAGCGGCCAATTTATGCGGGCAATGCTATTCAAACTGTGAAATCATCTGACAAGTTTAAAGTGTTATCAATAAGAACTGCGGGCTTTGATGCCAGTGGAGAAGGTGGTGCAGCAGTTGTTGAAACTCTATTGGCAGTATCTGATCCTACACTATCTGTATGGGTGGAAGATAAAGTTCAGGCATCAGACCGACCAGAGTTAACGTCTGCCAGGATTGTAGTTTCTGGTGGCCGTGGAGTTGGTTCAAAGGAAAGTTTTGCGATAATTGAAGCAATGGCTGATAAATTAAATGCTGCAGTAGGTGCTTCTAGAGCTGCTGTTGATTCTGGTTATGCACCAAATGATTGGCAGGTTGGGCAAACGGGTAAGGTTGTTGCACCTGATTTGTATATTGCGTGTGGTATTTCTGGTGCGATACAGCATCTTGCTGGAATGAAAGATAGTAAAGTCATAGTTGCGATAAACAAGGATGAAGAAGCACCAATTTTTCAGGTTGCTGACTATGGATTGGTTGCTGATTTGTTTGAGGCAGTGCCTAAACTGACAGATGCATTGTAACACATAAAATTTACTAAAAGATTTGAGGCTGCTAGAAAGCGGCCTTTCTTATTTTTGAAGTTGTAATGTCTTATTCCGAAGATAATGCATTAATCCACGTGGATCACCAGCGTACTTTTCTAGTTCTACTCTTGTTACAGAATTGCCAATAATAGGACTTTGCTTCTTGTGCATTGCATAAACGATTTCGTGCAACAACAATCCCTGTCTGATAGTTGTAGAAATTTTGTTTGCCCATTGAAACCAACGACTATTTTGTCCTGAAAAATATATTGGAACGACTTCAGCGTTAGAATTCAATATCATCTTTGCAGTGAATGGAAGCCATTCTCCTTCAATTGCGTCGTTAAACCACCCTGGAGATGTTGCCACAGCCCCTGCTGGAAAGAGTATAACTGATCCACCTTCTTTAAGATGTGTCATAGCAAGTTTTCTCATGTTAAGGTTCAATCTAACAGAGTTTTGCTCGTGTGGAAAAGCTACTGGTAACATATGATATTGAATTTCGGGCACATTGGTCAGTAGAGATCTAGTCAAGATTTTGAAGTCTTTTCTGATTCTATTCGTCAATTCTGCTAAAACTAAACCATCAACCAAACCGTGAGGATGATTGGCTACTATAATCACTGGTCCTGATTTTGGTATTTTTTTTATCTGAGTATCGGGTGTGGTTAAGTTTATGCGTAGATGACTTAAAGCTTTACTCCAAAAGCTTTCATTTTCTTTTTTTTGGGTTTTCTCATATTCTCGTACGAGACGCATAAGTTTAATTTTTCCAGTTGTTATTTCCATCACTTTGATTACGGCTATTTTTAAAGGACTCGTAAAAGTTCCTGCATAGGATAGATTTTTACCATCATAAGGTTTGTAGGTAGGGTCTCCTATTTTTGGAATTTTATTTTCTGACAATATAAGATCCTTAATTTAAAAATCAATCACTCAAGTCTCTTCTTCGAAACGATTTGAAATCAACGCAGCTATCGCATCTGAGAGTTTTTCAGCTTCTGGTCCACTAGTTTCAACATCTATCTGACTACCCTTTGCTGCGGCTAACATTAATAATCCCATGATACTATCACCTGATACGCTCAAATCATCTTTAGAAATATTAGCCTTGGCATCAAAGCTCTCCACAGTTTCCACAAGTTTAGCAGATGCCCTAGCATGCAATCCTTTTTCATTAATAATTGTACGTTTAGTTTTAAAAATCATCTTACTGACAACTGTGGCTATTAATATATTTACGGCCCGCTTCTAGGGCTTCTCTAACTGCGTCCCTAACATTCATTTTGCGGCTTTTTGCTAATTTTACCAACATTGGTAAGTTAGCTCCATAAACAATTATCCTGTTTTCTTTTGAGCAAGATTCGAGTGAAAGGTTAGATGGCGTTCCGCCAAATAGATCAGTTACTAAAATTACCCCTGCGCCAGAATCTACTTTATTGACACAGTCACAAATTTCTTTTGTCTTCTGCTTTCGATCGTGATTTTCTTCAATTCCAATCGCAATCAAATCATTTTGTGTTCCCACAACGTGCTCTAATGCAGATTTATATTCTACCGCTAGGCCCCCGTGTGCAACTATTACGATTCCGATCAAAGCATGTCCTAATTAATTTAGTTCTATTTCTAAGCCCAGACGTTCTAATTCTAAATGTCTCTTAGACACTTGTATGTTCTGTTTTGCAAGTGTTTCTGTAATCAGCTCAGTGATAAAAACAGATCTATGTCTTCCTCCTGTGCAGCCAAAACTCAGATTGAAGTATGATTTCCCTTCATTTTCGTAAGCTGGAATTAAAAAATCAATGAGATTTTCTAGTTTTTCAATAAAAACATCAAATTTTGGATCAGATTGAATGTGGCTTTGCACTAAACTGTCTAGTCCTGTAAGTTTCCGCAGCTTGAGCTCCCAATGGGGGTTTCTTAAGAATCTGCAATCGATCACCATATCTACAGATCGAGGCACACCCCTTTTGTATGAAAAGCTATGAACATGAACATTCATAGCTTGTTTCAGATTATTTACCCCATATAATTTTTCTATCTGAAATTTTAAATCATGTGGGGTCATTTCAGAGGTGTTGATTAAACTATCTGCATTAAGTGATAACGATGCTAAAAGTGATTTCTCTTTTTCAATTCCAATCTCTGCACCTTGATTATGTGCCAAAGGGTGTCTGCGGCGGGTTTCGACGTATCTTCGAAGTAAAACGCGGTCAGAACAATCGAGATACAATAAGCTGCATTTAAAATCAGCATCAGAATTAATTGTATTAATAACCTCAACAAGTTTGTTATTTGAAAAGTCTCTATTTCTCAGATCTATCCCTAAAGCTAAGGGGTGGTCTTTTTGAGCACCTGATATAAGTAACGGTAGAAGAGATAAAGGAAGATTATCAAAAGCTTCAAATCCCAAATCCTCCAATGCGTCTAGAGCTGTTGTGCGACCAGCACCGGAAGGTCCAGTAATAATCACTAGATCAATATTTTTTCTTTTATTCACTCTAAACACCTTCAATCGATAATCAATTTTTTAATAATTGTATAAGACTGTATTCTAAGCCTTTAATATTTTTACCATTTAAAAGCTGAATTCTTTTTCCAAAGCACTCTATGAATTTTTTTTTAGGTAATCTTTCCGGCTCATCTTTATCGAGATCTATTGCTAAAAAAAGTTGTGCAGAAACTGCAGGTACATTAAGAATTCCAATATACCTAGCTTCTATTTTACCTATGATTGTCCTAGGTGCGGATAAGATTATTTTATCTGTATCAGTTTTTAACAAAACTTGATCATCAGAGATAAGTTTGGCACCATGAGTGAGCATTGCCAATGCTAATTTTGATTTTCCGCTACCTGACGCCCCTAGAATCAATAAGCCTTTGTTTGCAACTGAGACCGCGGTTGCATGCAGGTTTATTTGAGAATTATTATTCAAGTTAATATATTCTTTGTAGCATATTTTAAGGCACTTTATTAAAGTTAATAAACGTTTTGGAATTAATTATGATTTATTTCCCGCAATTAAGCTAGATATTAACAGTTTTTAAAGATTCGGGGAGAAATAATTAATTGTGTATTTTTCTGATGTATATTTGTTAATTAGTAAAATTATGGTTAAAATTTTTGAATATATTAAGGGATCTTGTATTGATTTTAGCGTAAAATTTTGACAGAGTTACCAAATGGCTTAAGTCCATGCTGTCAATTTTAAAATTCAATATTCAATGTTTTATGTTAGAATATTGTAGGGGTGTTTTATGTCTGCAGAACGTGTGAACCAATTGTTCAAACTATCAAATCAGGGCATTAAGGGTGTAGGCCAGGTTTTTTATAATTTGAATGAAGCTGAGCTCTTATCTGAAGCAGTTGATCGTAAAGAGGGTGAACTGGGAATAGGTGATGTGTTATTGGTAAGCACAGGAGAGCATACGGGGCGCTCACCCAACGATCGGTTTATAGTTAGAACTAAAGATGTTGAGAAAAAAATTTGGTGGGAAAACAACACCCCTATGGATGTATCAGCATTTGATGTTCTTGAAAGAGATTTAAAAACACATATGAAGGACAAGGATTTTTTTGTACAAGACTTATATGGTGGAGCAGATCCTGAACATAGGTTGAATGTCCGAGTTATAACAGAATTAGCTTGGCATGGATTGTTTATTCGACATTTGTTGCGGCGACCAGATAAATCAGAGCTGGCAGATTTTGTTTCTGATTACACGATCATCAATTGCCCATCTTTTTTGGCTGATCCAGGTAAACATGGCTGTAGAACAAGTACGGTAATCGCAATTAATTTATCTAAAAAATTAATATTGATTGGTGGAACTGCTTACGCTGGTGAAAACAAGAAGTCAGTATTCGCATTGCTTAATTATCTTTTGCCGGAGCAAGATGTAATGCCAATGCACTGTTCAGCAAATCATGCGTTAAATGATCCTAATGATTCTGCTGTCTTTTTTGGACTTTCAGGTACGGGAAAGACCACTCTGTCTGCTGATAAAAATAGAATTCTGCTTGGTGACGATGAGCATGGGTGGTCAGAAAAAGGAACGTTTAATTTTGAAGGTGGGTGTTACGCAAAAACAATAAATTTATCAAAAGAAGCTGAGCCAGAAATTTTTGCAACTACTACAAAATTTGCGACTGTAATCGAAAATATGGTCTATGATCCAAATACTAAAGAACTAGATTTTGAAGATGATAGTTTAACTGCAAATATGCGTTGTGCGTATCCCTTACATTATATTAAAAATGCCTCTGAAAGTTCGCTAGGTGGTGCACCTAAAAATGTTGTAATGTTAACTTGTGATGCGTTTGGTGTTTTGCCTCCAATATCACGCCTAACCCCATCACAAGCTATGTATCATTTTCTATCAGGATTTACTTCAAAGGTAGCGGGTACGGAGCTTGGTGTAACTGAACCTCAACCAACCTTTTCAACTTGTTTTGGTGCGCCGTTTATGCCTCGACGACCGGAAATTTATGGAAACTTACTTAAAGCCAAGATAGCAAGTAGCGATTCCAAATGTTGGTTAGTAAACACTGGTTGGACAGGAGGGCCTTATGGTGAAGGGCAAAGAATGCCAATACAGGCTACTCGCATATTACTTGAGGCTGCATTGACAGGTGAAATCCTCAAAGGAGAATTTCGTAAAGATGAAAATTTTGGTTTTGAAGTTCCAATATTTGTTGATGGTGTGAATTCAGAACTACTTGATCCAAGAAAAACTTGGCAAAACCCAGAAGAATACGATGTTCAGGCAAGAAAGCTTATTGACATGTTCGTTGCTAATTTTGAGCAGTATATGGATCATGTGGATGATAGCATAAAGAGTATTGTACTCAGATGAATTCAATACCCGAGCCCACGTCGTATTAAATTTATTGAGGCCAACAAAAGCAAGATTTGCGTTAATATAATATACCTTTTGCCATCCATTTTTCTACTTAAACGGTTGCCTATAGTAACACCCAGAATTGCTGGTACAAGTAATATTGTAGAAAAAGTTAATGAGCTAAATGTAAATAGTTGTGTATTTGTGTGTCCAATAATAAAAGTAATTGAACCAAAAAAATAAATTATACCTTGTGATCTTAATTGTAGTTTTCTATCCAGGTTTTGGGTTAGAAAAAATGAGACAGTTGGTGGCCCCCAAGTGCCTGCTAACCCACCAAAAAAACCTGCAAAGAAACCAAAAACTAATTCAGTAATTGTTTGATTTCCATTAAAGATTTTTAACCTAATTTTTAATATTTGTAATAAAGTAAAACCAAAAATAGGGAAACCCATTGCCAAAAACAGTGTTTGATCTGGTATTATAGGCATTAATTGACTGCTAATTAACACTGTTAGGCACAGTATTAATAAATATTTCCAATATTTTTTTAAAGGGATTATCGCAGGGCTTATGCCATCCCGAAAAGCTTGATGAAAATTAGTAACTAGAGTTGGTATTATCATTGCTACAATTGCTAAATCTAGAGGTAAGAAAGTGGCAAAACTAGTTACCATTATTAAAGGCATTGCAAATCCAACTATACCTTTAATAACCCCAGCAAATATGGTGATAGATAGTACTAAGATCACAAAAAAAAGATTAAGTTCTAAGCTGAAATAATTAAAAATCTCCATATTATTATTTCATAACCATTATATATTTATTTCCTTTTTGACGCATATTTAAATTTTGTTACTTTAACCCCTGATGTTTTTCGAATTAAAACTATATAACTGTATATACTATAAACAATAATCTTAATTGAGAGATAATATGAAAAGCCCAATTCTTAATAATCTTTGTGATCTAACTTCAAAGTCTGTGAATGCTTTAGAAATTTTACTATCTCATGTAATTGATCATGTCAGAGAGTATGCGCTTGTTGAGGGAAGAGTATCAAGTGCCAAGCTTGATGAATATCAATTTGAAACACATAGTTTAGCTTGGATAGCGACATATATCGAGTCATTAAGACAGATGCATTACTGGGCTGAAATAGCTATCAAAAATGATAAATTTGATGAAATAGAGAAATTACTTTTGCAAATCAGCTTTGGTGAATATCTAAGTCAAATACAAAGTGGCATACCAATGAGTCAAACAGAATTTGCTCGATTGAAAGATATGGATTTATCTGCAAACGTCCTCACCGATTTTCTCATACCTGAAGTTGAGATGCTATCTAAGTTTGGTAATACACAATCTGCTCGTCAATATTTAGTTAAGTTAATGCAGGATGGAATTGGCTTATCTACTTTTGGTTTTTCGGGATTAGATGAGGAATTAGAAATGGTACGTGAGCAATTCCGTAGATTTTCTAATGATAAGGTTGATCCATATGCACATAGTTGGCATTTAAAAGATGAACTAATACCTTTAGAAATTATTACTGAGATGGCTGATCTAGGTGTGTTTGGCTTAACTATCCCGGAAGAGTATGGTGGGCTTGGATTATCTAAAGCAGCTATGTGTGTTGTTTCAGAAGAGTTATCACGGGGCTATATTGGTGTTGGCTCGTTAGCTACCCGTTCTGAAATAGCTGCTGAACTTATCTTGTGTGGTGGAACAGAGGATCAAAAACAAAAATGGTTGCCAAAATTGGCTGATGCAAGTGTTTTACCAACTGCTGTTTTCACGGAACCAAGTACTGGATCAGACTTGGGGTCTTTGATTACGCGGGCTGTAAAAAAAGATGAAGGTTATGAGATTATTGGAAACAAGACTTGGATAACGCATGCTTCGCGTACTAATGTCATGACTTTGCTTGCACGAACAAACCCATCCACTAACAATTATACTGGTTTATCAATGTTTCTGGCTGAGAAGATAGCTGGTTCAGATGAAATCCCGTTTCCTTCAATCGGCATGTCAGGAGGTGAAATTGAAGTCCTAGGTTATCGTGGAATGAAGGAGTATGAAATAGCCTTTGATAATTTTAAGGTGTCTGAAAGTAATCTATTAGGAGGCGTTGAAGGTCAGGGTTTTAAGCAGCTAATGCAAACTTTTGAAAGTGCTAGAATACAAACTGCTGCTCGTGCTATCGGTGTTGCACAATCAGCTCTGGATTTAGCTTTAGATTATTCAATTAATAGAAAGCAGTTTGGTAAATCGTTAATTGATTTCCCCCGGGTATCTTCTAAGCTTGCGATGATGGCTGTCGAAATAATGATTTCTCGGC
This sequence comes from Paracoccaceae bacterium, assembly GCA_028112705.1. Classification (GTDB taxonomy): domain Bacteria; phylum Pseudomonadota; class Alphaproteobacteria; order Rhodobacterales; family Rhodobacteraceae. The sequence continues at coordinate 11,768 of JAOGYN010000002.1, forward strand.
AATTAACTTATTATAGCGCTAGAGAAAAAGATGCGGATAGGCGCTGTGATCTTGAGGCGGGAATGGCTAAGTTATTGGGTGCCAGAGTTGCTTGGGCAGCGGCTGATAATGGCTTGCAAATCCATGGTGGAAATGGATTTGCCTTAGAGTACCCAATCAGTCGAGTACTATGTGATGCTAGAATTCTAAATATTTTTGAAGGTGCTGCAGAGATTCAAGCACAGGTGATTGTTCGGCGCCTACTTGAAGTTAATAGAAATTAATCCTCATATTAGTTTAAAAACTATTTTTAATTTATAACAGTTCTTGCAAAATGCCTTTTGCTTCCTTAGGAGGAAAAGAGGATTAGGGGTTTAGCTCAGTTGGTAGAGCATCGGTCTCCAAAACCGAGGGTCGTGGGTTCGAGTCCCTCAGCCCCTGCCATTTAACAATACCTATGTAAGTCAAGTATATTAGTTCTGTCTAATAGGTATTTGGATACTGGGTTTTTAAAATTATAATTGTTAGCTTTAAATTGCCATAAAGCATTTTGTATTAAGTTGGAGCGGGCGAAGAGATTCGAACTCTCGACCCTAACCTTGGCAAGGTTATGCTCTACCCCTGAGCTACGCCCGCGTCCATTGCGTAAAATCCGGTGTAACCATAAGGTTATCGACCTGCAAGAGTAAAATTAGAATTCTTAACTCATAAGTTATGAATTTGATTACGAAACTTCAAAAAAAGCACATTAGATAAGAACCATCCAAAATATATTAAGAGAAAATTAAGCATTATACTAATTAAATAAAATACGAATCTTTCAAATACTTCCATATCGTTTAAAAAAGGGTAGGGTAGTCCATTCGTTACTGTACCAGATGGTATAGTATTAATTGGCTGAAGAATAACCTCCATCCAAAGTGGATAAGTTATACTGAATATCAAGATAAGAAATAAAATTCTTTTCAGATTACTAAAGGCCCCTAAAATAAGAAAAGCATCGATCCACAACAACATTGGGCCCAATAGATGTAAATAGTATTGTTGATGCCAGGGAATGCTACCAGAGCCAACAAGTTTAGGATCTGTAAAATGTAGCCTCCAATATTGAATAACTACAACCATACTTATAACCGTGGCAGCAGACGCTAAACTATTCCAATTTTTATTGGTTAGGCCTAACGAAAACCCTAAAAGCTGTGCTGCTACTAATGTGCTCGCCGTTAAACTCCAAATGGTTAGATATCGAAATTGCCAGCCAAAAGGATCTGTTAAAATACCCGAAAATTGATAAAGCCAATAAAAGATTGCTATAAGAAAAACAATGGTTCGATAGTATATGACTAATTTGTTTTCCAACATAAGGTTACCATAAGTAGTTTTTTTTAATATTCAATTCTAATAAGTTCTGAAAGTGTAAATATACATTGCGCAATTAATGGTTAAAAATTAGTAAATTTAAATTTATTAAATTCCACCCTATGATTGAATTAAAATCGTTGACCGCAGTACGTTACATGGTAAACCATAATAATAAAAATTGGAAAATTAATGGATCTCTTTGCTGAAATATATGATCTCGTTCTAGATGCTCTTGGGTCTATGCAATCAGAGAATATTTTACCAAAAAATATAGATTTTAAGAATGTTACAGTTGAGCTACCACGCGACAGTTTGCATGGAGATATGTCTACAAATGCAGCAATGGTTTTGGCTAAACAAGCGAATTTAAAGCCCAGAGAAATAGCAGGAATTTTGATTGAAAAATTAAAAAGTGATGCAAGAATTTCTACTATCGAAGTGGCTGGTCCAGGGTTTCTTAATTTGACACTCAAAAAAGCTATTTGGCTTGATTTGATACCTCAAATCATAAGGTTGAAAAGTGATTTTGGAAAATCTTTGATTGGAGGGAATAAAAAAGTAAATATTGAATTTGTTAGCGCTAACCCTACTGGCCCTCTTCATGTAGGCCATACCAGAGGAGCAGTCTTTGGTGATGCTTTGGCGAATTTATTGGATTTTGCAGGATATGATGTAACAAGAGAGTATTATATAAATGATGGTGGGGCGCAGGTTGACGTACTGGCTCGGTCAGCTCATTTAAGGTATCTTGAAGCTAATGATATCTCTGTTGAGTTTGTAGATGGAACTTACCCTGGTGATTACTTGATTCCTATTGGTGCCTCACTGAAAGATAGTTTTGGAGACACATTCGTAAATTCTCCAGAGTCAGAATGGTTACCCAAATTCCGAGAACATTCTGTAGCAGCTATGATGAGGTTGATACGTTTAGACTTATCGTCTTTAGGTATAAGGATGGATATTTTTTATTCAGAAAAGTCATTATATGGAACTGGTAGAATTGAAGCTGCATTGGATGACTTGAATTCTAAAGGCTTGATATATCAAGGTGTTCTGGAGGCTCCAAAAGGTAAGCTTCCTGAAGATTGGGAGCCAAGAACACAAACATTATTCAAATCTTCACAATATGGTGATGATGTTGATAGACCAATAAAAAAATCTGATGGTACATGGACTTATTTTGCTCCTGATATTGCTTATCATTATGATAAAATAAGACGTAAATATGAGCATTTGATCGATATTTTTGGTGCAGACCATGGTGGCTACGTAAAGAGAATGAAGGCCGCTGTAATGGCTCTTTCGGATGATACGGTATCGCTTGATATAAAACTTTGTCAATTGGTTAGATTGTATAAAAATGGTGAACCATTTAAAATGTCAAAACGTGCTGGAAATTTCGTACAGCTGAGAGATTTGGTCGAACAAGTGGGGTCAGATGTCACAAGGTTTGTAATGTTAACTAGAAAAAATGACGCACCGCTGGACTTTGATTTTGATAAGGTATTGGAGCAGTCTAGGGATAACCCAGTTTTTTATGTTCAATATGCATATGCTCGAATTCATTCAGTTTTAACTAAATCAAATAAAGTAAATATAGATGTTTCTGATGAGACATTAATTCTTGCAGATATGCACTTATTAAGTCACGAAAGTGAGCTAAACATCATCAGGAAGATATGTGAATGGCCTAGGTTAATAGAGCTTGCTGCAAAACATAATGAACCTCATAGAATAGCATTTTATTTATATGAATTAGCTTCAGAGTTTCATGCTTTTTGGAGTAAGGGAAGAGATATACCTTCCCTAAGGTTTATTGATGAAGAAAATGTTGATCATTCTCATGCTAAAATTGCTATAGCGAGAAGTGTAGCCATTGTTATTTCAAACGGCTTGGGTATCCTTGGTGTGAAGCCGATGGAAGAAATGCGTTAAGATAAACCACGAGAATTAATTATTTTGACAAAATGATTAGACTTATTGAGGTATGGTAATGCCTTACAGGCAAGACAACGACGAACCGACCATATTTATTGGAATGCTTAAGTTAATAGTGAACTGGGCAGGTGCATTATTATCAATCATAATTTTGATTACTCTTATAATTTGGGGTTTTAGTCTCAACGTTAGCGATAGTGCTGAAATACCTGTAGTAAAAGCAAAAATTAAAGAATTGAGAGTAGTGTCGGAAGAGCCAGGTGGCCAAATCGTTAATTATCAAGGTCTGTCTGTAAACAATGTTCAAGAGCAAGGCAAAGCGCAAAGCGCTGCCACACGAATAATATTAGCGCCAGAACCCATTAAATTGATAGAAGAAGATGTTAATCTCCCCATAATTGAAAATAGTGGAGTTACAAACGAACCTGAAGTTTCATCATTAAATAATGGAGATGGAGAGAATAAAAAGGAGATAATAAACGTACAGGATGGTATATCGCCTTTCGCTGTAGTTATTTCAGTAATCCCAAAAATAAGAAATTTATATGGCACTTATTCTTTAGATAAGATTATAGAAAATAATGACGTTGATGAGACGTCTGGAACTAAAGATAAAATTATAGAAAATAATGACGTTGATTTGACGCCTGGAACGAAAGATAAAATTAAGGCAACTAATGAAGGTAGCTTGAAGCCCGGAACAAATCTTGTTCAGTTAGGATTCTATTCTACTAAACAGAAAGCGCAAAAAGTATGGTCAGATTTAATGATTAATAACAGTTCAGTTTTCAAAAATAAAAAACGAATAATACAAAATGTAAATATTCGTGGTAATAATTCTTATAGGCTAACGGTTGTTGGTTTTTCAGGTTTGGGAGAAAGTAGAGAGTTCTGCTTTTTTTTGAGAGATTCCTTACCGACCTGCTTGTCCATGAGGGCAAAGTAGTGATCAAATCAGTTATATTTGGCTGCTGTGGGTTTGTGTTAAAGCAAGAAGAAGTTAAGTTCTTTTCCTCAGTAAATCCGTGGGGTTTTATACTCTTTAAACGAAATATAGAAAATCCCATCCAATTAAGAGCCTTAACCGATTCTATAAGAGATACAGTTGGACGCAACATTCCGATTCTTGTTGACCAAGAAGGTGGTAGGGTTGAGCGCTTAAGTAAACCCCATTGGCGAAGCTGGATGCCAGCTATGGAGCAAATGTCGCTTGTCCCAGAAGAATTAAGTGATAGAGCTATGTGGCTAAGGTATCGAATTATTGGTGAAGAGCTTAAAAAGGTAGGAATTGATGTAAATTGTGCACCCATTGGAGATCTGGCAAATAGATTTACTCATAATGTATTATTGAATAGATGTTATGGAAGAGTTCCTAATGTTGTGATTAGTGCAGCTAGAGCATGTGCTAATGGATTACTTGATTCTGGAGTTTTACCAGTTTTAAAACATTTGCCTGGTCATGGAAGAGCAAAAGTTGATAGCCATCTTGATTTACCGAAAATTAGATCAAGTATGGATGATTTATCTAAATCTGATTTTGCAGTTTTTAAAGGTTTGAATGATATACCTTTAGGCATGACTGCGCACGTTCTTTATGAAAAGTTAGATAATGAATTCCCAGCAACACACTCAAAAAAAATTATTGAACTTGTTCGTACTGAATTGAAATTTAATGGATTACTGATGACTGATGATTTGTCTATGAAAGCATTAAATGGTACTTTTGAGGATAAAGTAAAAAAGTCTTTGAAAGCAGGTTGTGATTTAATACTACACTGTAATGGGAATATGGTTGAAATGGACGAAATTTCACAATTTTGTGGTTCTTTAAGTCTAGAAAGAAAGAAATATTCTGACATTGTCCTTAGAAAACGGGAAAATTTTTCTAGTATCGACGTTCATAAACTTATAAATGAATATGACACGATAATTAGTAATATTAAATCAAAGTAAGTTAAAAAGGAAAATTTTAATAAATGGTTGAAGAAAGTTGGCTTGAAACAAATTTTAATGAAGATCAAGTGATTGAATCATTAATAGTTGATGTTGACGGATATGAAGGTCCATTAGATGTACTATTGACGTTAGCACGATCACAAAAAGTAGATGTACGCAAAATATCTGTGCTGATGTTGGCAGAACAATATTTAAAATTCATAAAAGAAGCAAAAGAATTACGCATTGAGCTTGCCGCTGATTATTTAGTAATGGCCGCGTGGCTTGCTTTCTTAAAATCAAGATTGTTATTACCTCCTGATCCGTCTGATGAAAATCCTTCTGGAGAAGAGTTGGCTGCATACTTAGCATTTCAATTAGAGAGATTGGAAGCAATGAGAAAATGTGCCGCCAAACTTTTGGCTAGAGATCAATTGGGCCGTAATTTTTTTCCACGGGGGATAGAAGAAAATATTGAACGCACAAAAAATATTACATATCAGGCTAGTTTGCTTGATTTGATGCAAGCATATGCAAGAATTAAAACCAAAGATGAATTTAAGCCATTTGTCTTTGAAAGAAATTCAATTTTAACTATGGAGCAGGCGCTAGTTAGAATGAGAAGTCTTATAGGGCATGCGATAACATGGTCAGATCTTAGATCATTTCTGCCGGATGGTTGGGATATTGACTCTAAACGGCTCAGATCAGCAACGGCGTCTACATTTGCGGCTGCGCTTGAATTAGCAAAACATGGACTGATCGAGCTGGAACAAAATGATAGTTTTTCACCTATAAAATTACGAAAGAAAGTTGAGTAAAATGAATGAAGAAGGAGAAAAAGGTCTTTTTCAAGTGCCATCACTGTATGCTCAGGAACGAATGGTGGAAGCTATTTTATTTGCCACAAAGGAGCCAGTGACCATCCAAGAGTTTTTAAAACGTATGCCTCATGGTTGTGAGCCAATAACTGCGCTTAATAATCTAAAGTCATTCTATGAGGACCGTGGTGTGAATTTAAAGAGAATTGGAGAAGCATGGGTTTTACGTACGGCGCCAGATTTGGGTTTTCTGATGCAAAGTGAGAGTGTGGAGACACGAAAATTGAGCCGGGCTGCCATTGAAACACTCTCAATAATTGCGTATCACCAGCCAGTTAGCCGTGCAGAAATTGAGGAAATTCGAGGGGTTACTGTTAGTAGAGGCACTATAGATCTTTTAATGGAGATAGATTGGGTTCGTTTAGGCCGCCGCCGAACCACGCCGGGAAGGCCAATAACATTTACAATCACACAAACCTTTTTGGATCATTTCGGACTTGGCTCTTTAAAGGATTTACCTGGTTTGAAAGAATTACGAGCAGCGGGGCTTTTAGAGAGTAGGTTACCACCGGGTGTGTTGTTTGATGATAAAATTGAGGAGCAAGAAGAGGAAAATATAGACCAATCTGATATGTTTGGTGAAGAAAACTAACGAAGTTAATCACTTTTAAAATGCTTAGATAGTTTCAAGCCTTGACCTTGATAATTAGATTTTAAATCTTGCCCATAAAGGATATTTGGTGTTTCTATCATTTTTTCATAAATTAATCGTCCAACATTTTGACCATGCTCAAGCACAAATGGTGCTTCATGACATCTAACTTCTAAAACTCCACGTGAGCCTATGCCTCCTGAGTCCTTATTGCCGAATCCCGGATCAAAAAAGCCTGCATAATGTACCCTAAATTCTCCAATCATGGCAATATATGGTGCCATTTCTGCAGCACAGGTAGGTGGTATGTTTACTGCTTCTCTACTAACAAGAATATAAAATGCGCCTGGGTCTAAAATTATTTGTCCAGACGAAGTTCTCACTGATTGCCAAAAATCATTTGGATTGTAGTAATTTATTTTATCTAAATCTATTATATTTGTGTGTGGTTTAGCGACAAAGCCAACTAAATTATTCTCTTTTGGTTTTAAGTCTACTGAAAATCCTAAACCATCATCTATCAAGGCCTCACCGTTAACTAATGGATCAGAGGCGTGCATTTTCTTTAAGCCGTCATCGTTTATGACCGATTGACCAATTCTAAAGCGAATTTGGTTTAATCGTTGTTTTGGTCGCGCTAATACAGAAAATGATCTAGGACATATTTCAGCATAGAGGGGTCCTTTATAACCATTATTTATGCGATCAAATTCTATACCATTATCTGTAATTACACGGGTTAAAAGATCTAATCGTCCAATTGAACTTTTGGCATTTGAAGCTGCTGATACGTTTTTGGGAAGATTTAAATCTTCCATTAATGGTATTATATAAACGCATCCTTTTTCTAATATGGCTCCTTTGGTCAAATCTATTTTGTGCATTTCAAATTCTTGCAACCTATCATTAACAGTAAAATTTTTACCAGTTAAAAATGATGCTCGTACACGATATGCAACTATGCCAAGCCTTAAATCGAGACTGGCTGGTTGAACTTGGGAAGAATCAATTGTTGCGCCTCTAGAGTTAATTTCGCCACGCTGGATCATCTTTTGTATTGATTGAGATGGAAGCACGCCTGCGATCACTTTAGTCATAATATATCTCTTTATTTGACCCAATAAGGGTGATACATTTTAGGCGCTAACGCGCATTTCTTGGTCGGGCTAGCAGGATTTGAACCTACGACCTTTCGTCCCCCAGACGAACGCGCTACCAAACTGCGCTATAGCCCGATATTTGTGTATCAGCATTTTTTTAACGATGAGCAATAGCTGAGAGAAATTTTTTCATTAATTATGAAAACTATTTTCAATTTCATTTTGGATTTCATCTCTTAATAATTTTAACCTTCTAGCAATATTGGTAAGGTTATCATTATTATTTATACTTTGAGGGTCTGTGGGAGTAAATTCTGCTGAATCTAGATTTGAATATATGGGTTTTGTAGGGCTGGATTCTGAAGATCGTCCATTTTGAGGTTCTGCTAAATCCCTCTCAGGACTGGCCGCTTCTATTGAGGAAGGTGGATTAATAATCGGCTGTTCATTGTCTAGTGGTGGCGAAAGAGATGCTACGTAACCCACGCCTTGTTCCCGTAAGATTTTTTGGACACCTTTGATTGTCAAACCATCTTTGTGTAATAGCGTTTTGATGCCTCCGATTATTGTCATATCTTTGGGACGATAGTATCTCCGACCATCATCTCTCTTGACTGGTTTGATATGGCTAAACCTGCTCTCCCAGAATCTCAACACGTATGCTTCAGTATTTAGCCACTTGGCTACTTCACCTATAGTTCTGAATGCTTCTGCTGATTTTTTCATATTATGTGACTTAGTCGCTATTGCTGGATGTAACGCGTTCTTTCATGAGATGAGATGGACGAAATGATAAAACTCTTCTTGGTGTAATTACTGCCTCTTCGCCTGTCTTTGGATTTCTGCCTATTCGCTGAGTTTTATTACATACCTTAAAAGTGCCGAAAGAAGATATTTTAACTGTATTTCCAGCCACCAAGGCATCAGAAAGATGATTTAAGACACTTTCAACTAGATCTGCACTTTCATTTCTGGAAAGTCCAACTTCTCTAAAAAGTGCCTCGTTCAAGTCCATTCGCGTAAGAGTTTTTGTGCTCATTTAAATTAACTCCCCCAAGTTATGAATTATATAGTAGGAAAATAATAGTTGTTCTGTCAACCTTAACTGATTGATACGTCTAATATAATTTTACCAACGTACCACTACGGAACCCCAAGCTAATCCACCACCAATAGCCTCAGTTAGCAAAAGGTCCCCTTTTTTAATTTTGTTCTCTTGGTTAGCAACCGATAAAGCTAAAGGGATAGATGCGGCTGAAGTATTTCCATGATTTTGAACCGTTACAATTACGCGGCTCATATCAATTCCAAGTTTCTGGACTGTAGATTTAATTATTCTTAAATTAGCTTGATGTGGAACAACCCAATCTATATCGTCTGTTTCTATTTTTGCTTTAGTAAGAACTGTGTCTGCAGTTTGTGCTAATTTTACCACGGCGTGCTTATATACTTCCTTACCTTCCATGACCAAAACGCCACTTGATTGGGTCTTGGAAACTCCTCCATCCACATATAAAATATCTCTATAACTTCCATCAGAATTTAAATCAGTTGCTATAATACCCCTGTCTTTATTATCGCCCGTCCCCTCTTGCGCTTCTAGTATTAAGGCTCCAGCTCCGTCACCAAATAAAACGCAAGTAGAACGATCTTTCCAATTCATAATTCTAGAAAAAGTTTCGGCACCAATAACCATAACTCTTTTTGCTTGGCCTGAAAGTATCAATGCATTTGCATTTGCCAAAGCAAAAACAAATCCAGCGCAAACAGCTTGGATGTCAAATGCGAAGCCAGTAGTCATCCCTAGTTGATGTTGAATCCTTGTCGCCGTTGATGGAAATGTTAGATCAGGTGTTGAAGTTGCTACTATAATAGCATCAATTTCATTGGCGTTTAATGATGCGTCTTTTAAGGCACTTTGTGCTGCAAAAAAACCAAGATCTGATGTCAGTTCTGAATCTGCAGCAAAGTGTCTTCGTTCAATCCCGCTTCTTGCTTTTATCCAATCATCTGAAGTATCTAAAGATTTTTCAAATTCTTTATTTTCGACTATCCTGCTTGGTAAGTAATGTCCTATGCCTATAGGAACAGCACGTATAACACTCATACTAAGTTGCCTCTTCAATCTTCTTTAAAGTACTTATTTCATCTTTTGTGGTAAAAGCAACCCTAGCGGCAAGTTGTTCATTAAATCCAGATTTTGTTAATCTTATAGCTAATTCCACTGCTGCAGCTACGCCAGTAGAATCTGCGTCTCCATGTGATTTAATCACTGTACCATTAAGTCCTAAAAACACTCCACCATTTACACGTCTTGGATCTATCCCATCGGCAAACCTTTGCAGTTTTTTTGATATGAGAAATCCAGCAAACAGTGATAAAAAGTTACTTTTAAAAACGAACGACAATCTTTCTCTAATTAACTTTGCTGTTCCTTCGCCAGTTTTTAATGCTATATTTCCAGTAAATCCGTCTGTGACAATCACATCTACCTTAGCAGATGGAATATCACTTCCTTCAATAAAACCGATAAATTCATAATTTCCATCAATAGCGTTATCATTAATCAATTCATAGGCTTGCTTTATTATTGGTCGACCTTTGTGTTCTTCGGTTCCAACGTTAAGAAGTCCAACCCTTGGTTGTTTTATATTCAAACCATTTCTAGCGTATGACGCTCCCATTAAAGCATATTGGGAAAGATCTATTGCATCAGCCTTAACATCTGCTCCTACATCTAATACGATATTTAATCCGTGTTTATTTTTAGAGGGCCACAGACAGGCAATAGCTGGACGAATAACGCCTGGTAATTTGCGTAAACGAACCATAGATAAAGCCATTAAGGCACCGGTGTTCCCGCAAGAAATGGCTATTGAAGCTTTCTTATTTCGAACCGATTCAATGGTAGACCACATACTACTAGAAGATCCATTTCTTATCACATTGCTTGGTTTATCATCCATTGTAACAACATCATCACAGTGCACTACAGTACATTTTGAAGATATTGTTTTTTGATTGCTAATTAGCTTATCAAGCTTATCTTTGTCGCCATGGACTATAAAATGTGTACTTGGATATTTTTGTAGTGACTTAACGATTCCATCTATAACAACGCTAGGCCCTTTATCGCCCCCCATTGCATCAATAGAAATGACCAGAGGTGTTTTTTGTCTATCTACACCATTAGATGGCGACATACGTCATACCTAATTTTTTTTTATGCAGCTTCTTCATCTAAATCAATGTCTTCCACCATTGAGACAATTTCCGTGTTTGCATAGTGCCCACAAGATCCACACACATGGTGGGGTCTTTTCAATTCACCGCAATTGCTACATTCATTTGGATTTGCGGCAATCAGTGAATCGTGACTGCGGCGCTTATTACGACGCGATCGTGTTACTTTATTTTGCTGTACAGCCATGGCTAAACCTCTATGTGCACACTTTAGTTTGTGTGGATTAGTTTTTCTTACTTAAGATGTAATTATACAAACTGCAATCAAAGTTTGATATAAATTAAACCGAAGCGTACAAATACTATTAAATTTGATCAGTGCAACCCCTATTTTAAAGTTTTATTCGCTCTGATCATTTTCTTTTAATTTATTTAGAATAAAAAAGGGAGATGTCCTATCATTTGTAAGTGGATCTATCCCTTTTGCTGTAAATACCTTATTTTCAAAATATTCCCCTTTTTCCTTGGGAAATACAGGGATAGACAAGGCAACGTTTTCGAAAAAAACTACACCTAAATCTAATTCATGTTCAATAAAATAATCTTCGTTTAATTCTAACTCACTGTTTTGAACTGCATTGTCATGCCCCTTTATTATGCGCAAATCTATTTTATCGTCGATTCGAGTAGTAACAGATTTTAATGATAGTACGCTTTCCTGAACAATAGTGGCACCAATTTCAGCCTTTAATTGCCATTGACCTGCCGCCGTTGCGGTTATCTTTCCAGACATACTTGTTTTTTTTAAAGATATTAAATTAAGATCTTTCTTAATTTGGGCTAGTTCATCATCGGTAAAAGACAGAGTGAAATCAATTTTTTTTTCAGTTTCTAGAACAAATATCTCTATCCTTGATTTATCGTAAAATTTCTTTAAGCTCTCTTCCACTGTCAATTTTCTTTCTGTGATTATGTTATTGAATACAGTTATTATTTTATATAAGTTGTCTAATGACCGCAACATTTTAGAAAACTTTTTAGGAATATTATGACGGATCGGTTTTTTCAATTAAAGAAACTTTGTTTTTTCTTTGTGATTATTTTATTAACTGGTTGTTCTGCTACTTTTAAGAATCATGGATATACACCATCAAAGGTCGAGGTTGAGCAATTATTAATTGGAAAAGATTCCAAACAAAGTGTTAAAAAAACGTTTGGACCGCCATCATCACTGGGACTAGTTGATGATAATAAATGGTTTTATTTATCTACTAAAGTAAGATACTCTTCTTATCGAACACCAGAAATAGTTACTCGCAAATTAGTAGCATTTACTTTTGCAAATAATGGGGCTTTAGAAAATGTAGAAGTATTCCAATTGGATAATCAAGAGGTTGTAGTGCTATCGAGGCGGATCACAGATAGTGGAATAAATAGCATTGGTCTAATACGGCAAATTTTAAATTCAGCTGGGAACTATGATCCTACTACTGCTCTAGAGTAGGTTGTCATTTCTCTTTTCGCTCGAGTGCAGCCCCGTTTACACAATATCTTAACCCGGTAGGCTTAGGGCCATCTGGGAAAACGTGACCTAAATGTGCATCACATGTTGCACAAATTATTTCAGTTCGCTTCATTATCCAACTATTATCTTCTTCTTCAACTATGTTTGTTGCATTTTCAGGTTTAAAAAAACTTGGCCAACCCGAACCACTTTCAAACTTGTGTGCTGAGTCAAACAATATTCCTTTGCAGCAAACACATTTAAAATATGCAGGACTTTCGGGAAAGGTATCGTTTGAAAAAGCCATCTCAGTAGCGCCTTTGCGCGTTACGTCGAAAGCTATATCTGATAACTCTTCTTTCCATTCAGTTTCTGTTTTGTATATTTTACTCATTTAATCACCATAACTGTAAGTTGATAATTTTAATTGTTTGTCAATTGGGTTTATTTAACCACCAGTGTGGTTCATATGTCTACTTATACTTCCCGTGACCTTTTTTCTACTATAATCAAAGTCATGGCCCTTAGGTTTTAAAGCAATCGCGCGGTGAATCGCTTGAATTACTGGGAGATCACTGTTTGGACTGTTCCTTAAAACTGCACGCATATCAGCTTCATCTTCTTGACCTAAGCATTGATGTAGTTGACCTGTGCAGGTTAACCGCACTCGATTACAGCTTTCGCAAAAATTATGACTTAATGGTGTGATTAGTCCAATTTTCTGATTTGTCTCTTTTAATTTTATATACCGGGCTGGACCACCTGTGTTTTCTTTTAAATTTATTATTGTAAATTTTTTAGAAATTTCTTGTTCTAAATCCTTTAATGACCAGTACTGATCTAATCTATTTTCATTGCCAATATCTCCCATTGGCATAACCTCGATAAAGGTTAAATCCATGTCTTTATCAGCGCACCATTTTGTGAGGGTGAAGAGTTCGTCTTGATTAACATTTTTTAACGCTACCGAATTTATTTTTACACGTAAGCCAGCAGCTTGAGCAGCTTCTATACCTCTTAAAACTTGCGGTAAACGTCCCCAACGAGTAACCTTTGCAAAACGATCTGGATCTATGGTATCAAGCGATACATTTATTCTTTTCACGCCACAATCAACTAATTTTTCTGCAAATCTTTCTAATTGTGATCCATTTGTGGTTAGGGTTAATTCCTTCAAAGCACCAGATGTTAAATGCCTGGATATTGATTGAAAAAAGTCCATGATGCCACGTCTAACCAATGGCTCTCCACCAGTTATTCTAAGCTTTTGGATTCCTTGATTTATAAATATTGTGCAAAGTCGATCGAGCTCTTCTAAGGTTAGTAGCTCTTTTTTTGGTAAAAATGTCATATTTTCTGACATACAATAAACGCATCTGAAATCACATCTGTCGGTAACTGATACGCGTAGATAGTTAATCGATCTATTGAATGGGTCTATAAGTTGTCGAGTTATTTCCATAATAATTATTTAAGTTTGAATTAGGATTCATTCAAGTGGATAAATGATTATAAGCAATAAAAGTTCAATTTGATGTGGGTCTGCCATTTTTCCACTCGCCTTCCATTATTTGACCTTTGAAATAAAACATCTTCCCTTTTCCATGTCTTTTACCTTTAACAAAAGCACCAATATAAATGTCATTATTCTTATATTTTGCGGTTCCATCACCTTCTATTTCACCCTGGAGCCACTGCCCAGTGTATTCAAAGCCGTTCCCCATCAATATTGTTCCAATTCCATGTCGCCTTCCGTCACGAAAATCCCCAGTATAAACAGTGCCGTTTGTGTAGGTAGCTATACCAGCACCACTTTTTAAACCAGTATTCCAATCGCCTGTGTATACGTTCCCATTCTCATAAGTCATTGTGCCCTTTCCATGAGACATTCCGTCTAGAAACTGACCTTTATATATCAGACCATTGACATAATGTGCTGTACCAAGACCTTCTATAACTCCAGCGATCCAATCGCCATTATATACTCCGCCATCAGCGTATATAATTTTTCCTCTTCCATGCGCAAAATTATCTTGAAAATTTCCACTGTATTTAGAACCGTCAGGGTAATTAATTGTACCTAACCCAGATTTGAGCCCATTTTTCCAATTTCCTTCATAATGATAACCGTTGGGGTTATCTAACTTTCCAAAGCCATTCCTTTGGTTATTTAAAAATTCTCCAACGTAAATTTCGCCGCCAACATAGGTTTGTTTGCCTTTTCCAGATCTTTTACCGTTTTCTATATTACCATTATATTCATCGCCATCAGCTCCTATAATGATACCAGACCCTTCAATTTGATCGTTTATCCAATTGCCCTCGTAAACAATTCCAGTTGGTAAAAATAATTTACCAATGCCGTTTCTTAATCCGTTTTGCACATGCCCTTTGTAAATGGCGTTGTCAGAATAATTTATCTTTGCCATTCCATTTTTTTTACCGTTTTCCCAAGAGCCTTGATATTTATAATTTTTGGTATCAGTTAGAATGCCATTTCCATGATGTTTGGCATTTTTAAAATCTCCAATATAAATTAATCCATTCACATATGTAGCTTTTCCAGACCCTATAATATTTCCTTCAAGCCAGCTTCCCTCATAAGTTCCACCATTTGAAAAGAGTATTTTCCCAAAGCCATCTGGTTTTCCATTTACAAAAGTTCCTTGGTAACTTGATCCATTGGGATATTGCGCTTCGCCATGACCAAATATTTCCCCATTTACCCAGTTACCCGTATATTTATATCCATTTGGAAGTTCATAAGAGCCGATTCCGTGGCGTTTGCCATCATTAAATTCACCTTCATAATAGCCACCAGTTTCATATTGAATGCTAATATCTGTAGTTTCAGCATTTAGAACCGCTGAAACTGTGAAGGCCAAAATAAAACTGACCTTTAGAATCTTTTTTAATGCCATTATTTTCTTTCAAATTGAAAATTATTTCTGTGATTTAGCAATTAATTAACTAAGACTTTAGTTGCTCAAACTTTTTCTGACAATCCTTTTTAATTTCAAGTCTTTTATATTCCCACTCTAATGATTAAATTAGCACTAAAGATATTTTAAAGGTTAAAAAATGGACAACTCATTTCGACTAGTAGTAGCTCAGCTTAATCCAAAAGCTGGAGATTTGGAAGGAAATGCAAAAAAGGTTAGGCTAGCATTTCAAGAAGCAAAAGAAATGAATGCAAATTTGGTTGCATTTCCTGAGATGTTTTTGATTGGCTATCAAGTAGGAGACTTAGTTCGAAAGCCTGCTTTTGTCACTGAGGTTATGAAACTAGTTGACATACTGGCATTGGAGTTTGAATTTGGACCTAGTGTAGGTTTAGGAGCCCCTTACTGGGACGGTAAAAAATTATTTAATGCATATTATATTTTGGCTAATGGAAAAATTGAAACCATAATAAAAAAACATTTTTTACCAAATGATAATGAATTTGATGAAAAAAGATATTTCTCGGAAGGACCAATTTCGGGTCCGTATAATGTTGATGGTGTTCGTATTGGCTTTCCTATTTGTGAAGACGCATGGCATCAGGATGTATGTGAAGCTCAGGTTGAGAGTGGGGCAGAAATATTTGTTGTTCCTAATGGCTCGCCATATTGGAGAGACAAGAGAGAGGAACGGCTCCAAACAATGATCGCTCGGGTAATAGAGACCGGTATCCCATTAGTTTATCTAAATATGGTTGGTGGTCAAGATGATCAAGGTTTTGATGGTATGAGTTTTGCGCTAAATCCAAGAGGAGAGTTAGCAATGCAGATGCCAGCTTATGATGAAGTAATTCAAAAATTAGATTTTAAAAAAATTGATGGTAAATGGTTTGCTGAAAAGTGTATTCTAGAGAAAATTCCTCAACAATTAGAGCTTGATTACCGCACTATGGTTGAAACTTTAAAGGACTATGTATCCAAGACAGGTTTTAAAAAAGTTTTATTAGGTCTTTCTGGAGGAATCGATAGTGCATTGGTAGCAGTAATAGCGGTCGATGCTCTTGGTTCTGAAAACGTAAGATGCGTGATGCTACCTTCTGAATACACATCCATGAGCTCTTTGGAGGATGCTAGTAAGATAGCAAAAAAATTAAAATGTACCTTAAACAGTGTGCCCATTTCTGAACCACAAAGTGGTGTAAAAAATGTACTTTCAGATCTTTTCAAAGGCCTTGACCCTGATACAACCGAAGAGAATATTCAATCAAGGTTGCGTGGTCTATTACTAATGGCCATGTCCAACAAATTTGGTGAGATGCTTCTAACCACAGGAAATAAATCTGAAGTAGCGGTTGGATATGCAACAATTTATGGTGATATGTCAGGTGGATATAACCCCTTAAAAGATCTGTATAAAACTAGGGTTTTTGAAATCGCTAAATGGAGAAACTCAAATCACCGCTCTTGGATGCGTGGTCCAAACACTGAGCTAATAAATAATTCAGTGCTAAATAAAGCGCCGTCGGCTGAACTTCGTGATAATCAAAAAGACGAAGATAGTTTGCCTGATTATAGTATTCTTGATTCTATCTTGAAGGGTTTTATTGATGATGACAAATCAGTGGCAGAAATTGTGAACATGGGTTTTGATCGAAAAATTGTAAAAGAAATTGAACATTTAATTTATATTTCTGAATATAAAAGATACCAATCAGCTCCTGGAACAAAGCTTTCCCGGCGTGCGTTTTGGTTGGATAGAAGGTACCCAATAGTTAATCAGTGGCGAGACAAAAGTTGATTTTAAATATTTTTTTGTGAAAATCTTTGCGACTTGAGAGTGATTTTTAAACTCGACAGGATTTAGGTGAGCTGATACGGGGTGACCAGAATATCAACTTTAATAGGCATATAATGACCATTACTCGCTTTGCACCGTCTCCGACAGGTTTTCTTCATGTAGGTAACCTACGTACAGCTTTGTTCAATTTTCTAATTGCCAGACAAAATAATGGTAAGTTTATCTTAAGATTAGATGATACAGATCCTGAAAGATCAAAGCAGGAATATATTGATGCTATAAAATATGATCTTGATTGGTTGGGATTGACTTGGGACCATGAGGAACAACAGTCCAAAAGATTAGATAGGTATGTTTCCGCGGCAGAAGAGTTAAAGAAAAATGAGAAATTATATGAATGTTTTGAGTCCCCAACTGATTTAGACTTAAAAAGGAAAAAACTATTAAATATGGGTCGGCCTCCTGTCTACGATAGATCAGCTTTAGAACTTACAAATGAAAAAAAAATGATGCTGAGGACAGGAAATAACCCTCATTGGAGATTCTTGTTAAATGATAATAGAGTTAAATGGGTGGATAAAATATTAGGTCCAATTTCTATAGATTCTGCTTCTGTTTCTGATCCTGTGCTTATTAGAGCGGATGGACAGTTTCTATATACTTTAGCATCCGTGGTTGACGATGTGGATATGGGAATAACAGATGTGGTTCGAGGTTCTGACCACGTGACGAATACGGCTACCCAGATTCAAATTACAGAGGCACTTAGCAAAAGTGCTCCTTGCTATTCACACCATTCTCTTTTGACAGGCCCCGCGGGTGAAAATTTATCTAAACGTTTAGGAGTGATGTCTCTTAGAGATCTACGTTCTGCTGGTATTGAGCCAATGGCAATCCTAAGTCATCTTGCGCGTTTAGGTTCGAGTCAACCAGGTGAGCTTTTTAATTCAGTTGATAACATTGAAAGTGTTTTTGATATTACAACTTTTGGTGCAGCCCCTACAAAATTTGAAATGCAAGACCTGTACCCTATCACCTCTAAATACTTAAGTTCATTAAATTTTTCAGAGATCAAGAAAAGGATTACTTCCGCAGGGGCTACAGAACATTTATGGGATGTAGTTAAACAAAATTTAATTACTTTAGATGATTTTCAATATTGGTTAAACTTAATTGTAGACGGTGTTGAGCCTTTGGTTGATGACCTTGATCGAGATTATGTTAATCAAGCACTGCTTTTAATGCCTTCTGCACCTTTAAATGAACAAAGCTGGGGAAATTGGACAAACGACATAAAATTGACAAGCTCAAGGAAAGGTAAGCAGTTATTTTTACCTTTAAGAAAAGCTTTAACAGGAAAAGAAAAGGGACCTGATATGTCCCTTCTTCTACCTTTATTACAGAAAATACCAAAACAAATTTAATAATTTATTTTTTAATGACTTATGTTTTTCAACAAGTTTGCCATCATTAAATCACAACGGTTCATTTGTTCAACACTAATGAACTCATTAGGTTTATGACCCTGAAGCATTGAACCGGGCCCACAGATTACTGTTGGAATTCCTACTTCGTTGTGGAACAGGCCACCTTCAGTTCCAAAAGCTACTTTTATCGTATTATTCGTACCAGTTAGGCTCCGGACAAAACTTATAATATTAGCGTCTAGATCTGTTCCTAATCCAGGATAAGAAAAAAGCTCTTCCCAATAAATTTCAGCTTTTGGGTTTTGATAATTAGATAGTAGTGTATCTACGTATTTTTTGACTTGTTTTATAATAGCAGTTGGGTCATCACCTGCTAAATTTCGTATTTCCCAATCAATGGTGCATATATTTGGTACTATATTTAAGGCTACTCCACCTTGCATCTTTCCTACATGCAAAGTTGTGTAAGGAATGTCATAATCATTATCTTTTTTACCATTCATAATTATTTCATTTTGGATGTTTCTTATAATATTTACAAAATCAACTCCAAGATGAAGAGCATTTAATGCTAGGGGAGCAAGAGCAGAGTGCCCTTCAACACCTTTACAAGTAGTTCGAAGTGCTATTTTCCCTTTATGTCCTGACGCTACAGCCAATAATGTTGGCTCACCAACTATACACATTTGCGGTTTTATGGGGCTTTCTTTCAACATGTCGATTAATGATCGAACACCAATGCATCCAATTTCTTCATCGAAAGATAATGCCAAATGTATAGGGGTTTTAAGGTTTTTATTTGAAGCATCACAAAGTAGTTTTATTGCACTTGCACAAAAACCTTTCATATCAGCAGTACCACGGCCAAATAGTTTGCCATTTAATTTTGTTAATTTAAATGGGTCTGTCTGCCAATCTTGACCTTCAGTTGGAACAACATCAGTGTGACCCGAGAGCATTATGCCTCCATGCTCTTCTTCACCTGTAGTAGCAAATAGGTTGGCTCTCGATCCATCTTCATTTTGCAAGATAGTTGTTTTGACACCAAACGAAGCTAAAAGATTTGATACCCACTTGATGAGTTCAATATTTGGAGATCTGCTTATAGTTGGAAAGCTGATTAGTTTTTCTAAAATTTCAAAAGATGATAAGTTATTACTCACCGTATGGTATCCAAATATTCTTCACATCAGTCGCATTATTAAGAAACTCTTTTCCTTGACCATTGCAATGCCAATCTCGAGTTTTATTATTATTTACCCAGGTCCGTTTTAGTGATGCGGTGGAAAATCTTTCAATCTCTCCTGAGTTATTACCTGCTCCAAAATACCAAATTGCTGCTATATCATGGTGCTCTGATAGTGTTTTTACAAATGCTTCTTCTTCTCCAGTTATGATGTTTAAAACACCAGCTGGGACATCTGAGGTATCCAATACTTGGTAAAAATTTGCAGCAATATTTGGAGATGATGCGGAAGGAATTAATACGCAGGTATTTCCCATAGCAATCAGTGGAGCAGCTAAAGAAACCAAACCCAATAAAGGATTTTCCTCAGGACAAATGACACCTACAACCCCCAAGGGCTCATTCATTGCTAATGTTACACCTCGAATAGGAACATCATGAACAGCACCATCAAATTTATCTGCCCAAGCTGCATAATAAAATAATCTTGAAATTGAAGTTTCAACTTCTTTTTGTGCAACTTCCTTTTTTACTCCAGTGGATAATATAATATTCTCGATGAATTCAGAACTGCGTTTATCTAAATTTTCTGCCAAATAATATAAGATTTGAGCTCTTAAATGTCCTGATGTTTTACTCCAATTACCAGCTTTGTGCGCAGCCTCAACAGCATTTCTAATATCTTTTCTGTTTCCATCTCCAATATGGGTGACGAAACCTTTTGGGCCAAAAACAGCTTTTGAATAACCGCTGTCAGGTCTAACCTGCTTACCTCCAATATAGAGTTTTAGGGTTTTATCTAACAATCCTGAAGTGTTTGACTTGGTGGTCGATCTTTTATACCTCTTTTGCTTTTTCAGTTCAGCTGTTTTTGACTTGGGTTTTACATATGCTAAAAGTCCTTCAGCCCCACCTTCACGACCAAACCCACTCTCACGTCTGCCGCCAAAGCCTGCAGCTGCATCAAACTGATTAACTGAGTTAATCCAAACAACGCCACATTCTATTTTTGGCGCAATATCGAGTGCTAAATTTATATTTTCTGTCCATATACTTGCGGCCAAACCGTATCGACTATTATTTGCTAACGCGATTGCTTCTTTTGGAGTTCTGAAGGTTGTTGAGACTAATACAGGGCCAAAGATTTCTTCTTGCATTAAGCTTGCGGATGGTTCCATTTCAGTTATCAAAGTGGGTGGAAAGTAGCAGCCCTTTGTAGGCATTTCTATATCAGGTTGAAATAAATTACCTTCGTGTGCGTTTTCGTTTACCAATTTTGAAATTAAAGACAGTTGTTTTGGATCAACAATCGCGCCCATATCAACAGACTTATCTAAAGGATCACCAATTCTTAGTCGCTTCATTCTAAGTTTTAATTTTTTATAAAATTGCTTCGCTATTGTTTCGTGAACAAGTAGTCGAGAACCAGCACAACATACTTGACCCTGATTAAACCAAATTGAGTCAACTAGACCTTCTATTGCGCTATCTACATCTGCATCATCAAAAACAATGTATGGAGATTTTCCGCCAAGTTCCAATGTTAAAGATTTACCAGTTCCGGCAGTTTCAAATCTAATTTTACGCCCTACTTCGGTTGAACCTGTAAATGCAATTTTGTTTATGGACTTATGTTTTGTTATTAAGGATCCAGTTGTTCCGTCACCAGTAACGATGTTTATAACACCCTTTGGTATGCCCGCCTCAATGCAAATTTGTGCAAATAGTAAGGCTGTTAATGATGTGTACTCTGCGGGCTTTAAAATAACTGTATTACCCATTGCAATTGCAGGAGCTATTTTCCAAGAAAGCATTAATAATGGAAAGTTCCACGGTATTATTTGACCGCAAATTCCTACTGGCTCATAATTTGGAAGGTTGTCATCCATTAATTGTGCCGCCCCGGCATGGTAGTAAAAATGCCGTATTGCAAGGGGTATATCTATATCCCGGCTTTCTCTTATTGGCTTACCATTATCTATTGTTTCTAAAACTGCAAACAGTCGACTATGCTTTTGAAGTAATCGAGCAATGGCATACAAATATCGAGCCCTTGCATGACCCCCAATTTGCGCCCATTTGTTTTGAGCAGCTGCAGCAGATTTTACTGCTAAGTTGACATCTGCTTTAGACCCAACAGCTATATTAGCCAGGAATTGGTTATTTGCTGGATTTTTTGTTTTGAAATGATTTTTTGCATCGATAAAATTTCCATTAATAAAATGGCCAAACTTATTTCCATTTTCTTTGAGCCAAGCTTTAGCATTTTTATCATTTTCTGGTGCTGTTCCCCAGTCCATTTTATTAAAAATTTCAGATATTGTCATTATTATCCCATTCCATGACGAAAATTTGCTGAGTATTGTCCGGTATTAAAATGATCTAGTTGCCGTTCAATATCTCCTAAGAGAGAAGATGCGCCGAATCTAAAAAGATCTGGGTTTAGCCATCGATTTCCAAGTTCATCTTTTACCAGACTTAAATAAATCAAGGCATCCTTTGCCTTGGAAATCCCACCAGCTGGTTTGTAACCTACATGATAGCCAGTTTTTTCGTAAAAACCTCGAATTTGTCTTAGCATTGTTAATGTTACTGGTAATGTTGAATTAATATCTTCTTTACCTGTTGAAGTCTTTATGAAGTCTGCACCCGCCATCATGCATATGATCGAAGCTCTGGCGACGTTTCTCAATGTCCCTAATTCACCTGTTGCTAGAATAGCTTTCATGTGACTATTGCCACAGGCTTCTTTAAAAGACTTTACTTCTTTATAAAGTGCAGTCCAGTTCCCATTTAAAACGTGTCTTCTAGATATAACAATATCTATTTCAGCAGCCCCTGCTCGAACACTTTCTTTAATTTCTTTTATTCTTAAATTCAAAGGAGATAATCCAGCTGGAAATCCAGTTGAAACTGCTGCAACGGGTATATTAGTATCTTTTAAGGCCTTAACAGCAGTTTTGACCATTTCATGATAAACGCATATTGCCCCTACTTTAATATCTAGCTCGTCTATGCCCAGCGCGGTTGATAATTCTTTGCTGATTGGTTTTTTACCTTTGGCGCAAAGTCTTTCAACACGTCTTTCAGTATCATCCCCAGATAAGGTTGTTAGGTCAATTAATGTTATAGCTTTAATTAACCAAGCTGCTTGATGCTGTTTTTTTATAGACCGTCGGGCTCCAATGCTATTTGCACGTCTCTCGATAGCTGAAGTATTTGCTTGGGTGCTGAGGACCCAATCTAGGTCTAATTCTGAACCCAGGTTTCTCGATACTTTTGTCAAGTTCACAGTTTTGATTATATTAACTTCTTTATTTTTTAGCAAATCGTTACCTTTTCACATAACTTCTTGAATTAGGAAAATACATAGAAGTAATGTGAGTGCAAGAAGTGTATTGGGATAACTCTATTTATCTAAAGCTTAGAAAGTTTATTTTAAAAAATATTATTCACCACATTTCTTATGCATGTGAAGCTAAATACTTGGCAAAGTCATAATTTGGACGTTCTAAGTGAGATAAATGGCCAGGCGTGGCATGTTCTGATAGTAATCCTTTAAATACTTTTTCAGTACATCCTTTGTCCTCAACATTAACATCATCAAGAAGAGTTTTTACGGCTTTAAAGTGATCTTGAGCGTCAGGATCGTTTACAAACTCTGGTGACATTCCTCCACCAAAATTGATATGTACTTGTCCTACCCCTTTTGGGTGTAATGAAAGGTACCAAAAATAACCTGGTGTTAAGGTAATGAGTAAACTTGGATAAATTGCCAACAGAACTGTTGTTCTTCTCCAATCTCCTTTGAGAATTGTATTACTTGGGTGTGCGTTCGCAAGTTTAAAATGAGGTTCCTTTAGTATAAAATGATAATTAAAAGCGTCTCTTCCAGGGGGGCAGTCCATTTCTTCCAATTTTGAAAGTCCACCAATTGTCCCTGAATGGCAAACAGGAAGGTGATAACTCTCCATAAAATTTTCTGCTAAAACTTTCCAATTTGTATCCCAAACATGTGTTTCCGAAAATGTTTGCGTATAAGTTTCCATCTGAAAGTCACCAATTAGATCTGATACTTCAGAAAGTGAGTTATTAATGGGCTTTGCTTTTGAATTGAGAGATATCATAATCCAACCCAACCATTCTTCACATTTAATTTCTGGCAGGCAGTAATCTTTTCTATTGAAATTTTCATTTAATGTCATGGCTGGCGCGCCTCTTAGGGCACCATTCAGTCCATAGGTCCAAGCGTGGTATGGGCAAATAATTGAGCGAGTGTTTCCTGAGCCTTCAAGTAGTGTGGACATTCTATGTCTACATACATTTGATTGGGCTCTGATTTTATTATCATTTTCTCGAAGTACCATTATTGGTTGACCTGCTAATTCGAGAGTAAGGTAGTCTCCAATATTTTTTAAAGAGTCTGAGCGACCAGCACAAAACCAATCCTTTTTAAAAATATTCTCGATCTCATAATTCAAAAAAGTTTCTGTAGTATACACGGATTTTGGCATCGCACGAGCTTGTGGGAAGGGTACCGACACATTTTGTATTAGTTCCTGTACTGGATTTAATTCTTTGTTAGCCATATTTGCGTTCCATTATGTATCTGTGATCACAGAAAATCTATCATTTGTCATATGTATTTACTAGCATATAATTCAAATGATTTAACAATTATTTTATGATAAAAAAGAAAAGCCTTGCTTTGCTGGAATATTTATAAATATAATTCACATATGAATTATGTAGATATTAATGATATTCCCAGTTTTGGTGAAACCTTACCAATGCATTTATATAGAACACTTGATGCTATAATGCCAGAATATCGCAATTTATTTGCGAAGAATAATCTAACTGAACAACAGTGGCGTATACTTAGAGTTCTATGGGCAAAGAACAATATTAGTGTGGTAAACTTATCTGAACAAACGCTTCTTCCAGCACCAAGCTTGGTGGGTATCCTAGATAGATTAGTGAAAAAAAATCTAATTAATAGAAAAAGAAGTAATAAAGACAGGCGGCAAGTTCAGGTTATGCTAACTAAAGAAGGACAAAAACTACAGGAATTTGTAGCGCCAAGCGTGTTAGCAATACACACAAAATTGAGAGCAAAATTGAGTATTTCTGAATGGCGGCAAATGGAAATAATATTGCAGAAATTTATTCAACCTGAGAAGAAAAAGGATTAACTTTATGAAAGATACTTCAATACTGACTGGCAATGGAATTAGGACTGGCGCCCAATACATATCAGGCTTGCAAGATGATCGAGAAGTTTGGACACAAGGGAAGAGAATTAAAGATGTTACATCTGAACCTGGTATGTCACGTGGAATATCTTCTTTAGCGGGTTTCTTAGACAAACAACATGAGAAGAAGTATCGGGATAAAGTAACATATGTAGATGAGGATGGAATTCGTTGTCCATTATCTTTCAAGACACCAAAATCTAAACAAGATATTTTAGATAGAGGAAAAGCTTATTATGAATGGGCTACTTGGAGCCATGGAATGTTTGGTAGAACTCCTGACTACAAAAACGCATCATTGATGTCATTTTCTGCGGCAAGATCTTTTCTAGATAAGGGGACAGTTGGTAAAGCTGATTTTTCCCAAAATATGTTGAGTTTTTATAATTATGCTCGAACAAATGATCAAATACTAACGCACACTTTAATAAATCCATCTGTTAGTCACAAACAAGCTGCAGCTGGAATTTATAATGCAACAGTCGCTTTGCATGTAGTGAAGGAGACTGATGCTGGAATAATCGTATCAGGTGCTAGGCTACTTGCTACGCTTGGTCCTTTTGCTGATGAAATTGAAGTGTTCCCATCAACTGTTTTAAAAGCAGATCCAGCGAATATTCCATTTGCTTTTGCTTTTGCGATACCAATTGCAACACCAGGATTAAAACTAATTTGTAGAGATACTTATGATAATGGAAAATCACACTTTGATGCACCGTTATCAAGTCGATTTGAGGAGATGGATTCTGTTGTAATCTTCGACAATGTTTTAGTTCCCTGGGAGCGAGTATTTATGTATGGTCAACCAGAGTTATGCAACAAAGCGTTTGCAGAAACGAACGCGATTGTCCATATGGCTCATCAGGTCGCGTGTGGAAAGTTGGCAAAAGCAGAGTTTTTAACTGGAATTTTATGCGCAATTGCCAAAGCGACTGGCCGGGATAAAGATTTGGCGATGAAGGGTATGATATCTGAAATTATGATGATGACAGAAACTGTTAGAGCGCTTCTTTACCAAGCAGAGCACGAAGCTCATGAAGATCAATATGGAAATTTTATACCAAGTCGTAGACCTTTAGATACACAACGAAACTTATTTCCAAAGTATTACCCTAGAATGGTTGAAATGTTACAGTTGATGGGCTCTTCGTCCCTTATGGCCACGCCATCTGAAGCGGATTTTGAAAATGCGATAAGTGGTGATGTGGAGAAATATTTCCATGTAGCCAATCTTGAAGCCAAAGATAGAGTGGCTTTGTATAGATTAGCCCATGATGTCTGTGTTTCTGGTTTTGGTAGTAGGCAAACTCTTTATGAAAGGTTCTTTTTTGGACCCCCTCATTTGATGCATGCGGCTTATTTTGATCTTTATGATCGAGACAGAGTGATAAACCGTGTTGATAGCTTTTTAAAACAATCATAAATATTATGAAAAAAAATTTTTCTCTAAACGAATTTAGATCTGCTTTATCAAGTTTTGCTACTGGTGTAACTATTATAACCACTCAAGATTTAAATAAGGAGCCAATTGGAATGACAGCGAGCAGCTTTAATTCAGTCTCGATGGATCCTCCTCTTGTTTTATGGAGTATTGCTAAGTCAGCGCTATCGGCTCCCTCTTTTACGGATGCTACTTTTTTTGCAGTACATGTTTTAGCATCAGATCAAGCAGAAATATCAAATAAGTTTGCGATAAAAGGAGAAGATAAATTTTCTAATATAAACTGGGTGGAAGATACTAATTGTGTGCCAATTATCAAGGATGTTTCTAGTCGCTTTGACTGTAAGACTTATGCAATACATGAGGGTGGAGATCATTGGATTATTGTTGGAGAGGTCTTGGCGATAGAAAATAACACCAAAAGAGGGCTCGTATTTAGTGAGGGTTCTTACGCTACAACCTCTGCAATACGTCCCAACGATCAACCTGAAAATCGTCTAGATACGGGAACAAGTTTAATTGATGAATTACTGATTTACCAATTAGCAAGGGCAAGTAGGCAAGTAGAAAATCTTTTTCATAAAACTGTAGATGAAGAGGAATTAACAATACCTGAATGGCGTATCTTAGCGTCTTTATATGGAAATTCATCTCGAATTTTGCCAGATCTATGCGCTAGAACGTTTGTCGATCCTAGTGCAATAATTGATATACTAAATAGAATGAATAAGGACAATTTATGCGCCTTGTCTGGTTCTGGAAGTGAAATGATCATTACTGGAACAGATAATGGAATGAAGCGGGTGGCAAATTTATTTGATGCTGCTCGAAATCAAGAAGATAAAATTTTGGAAGAAATGAACGAGATAGAACGGGTATCGCTGATTAAACAATTAAAGAGCATTATAAAGAATACCGATAGTTAGAACCTGTAACGATGCAACAATTGACCGTTATTCTTCAGCCAATCTTTATAATTTTTAAAATCAGGCATTAAGAATTCAACTGTATCCCAAAATTCTTCCGAATGATTCAAATGTGATAAGTGTGCCACCTCATGAGCGGCTACATAATCTAATACTTCTGGGGGTGCCATTATTAACCGCCATGAATACATCAAATTGCCATCAGATGTACAAGAGCCCCAACGACTGTGTGTGTCACGTATTGTAATTCTTTTATATGATTTTCCTAATAAGTTTGAGTATTTTTTTGATGAAAAATCTAAGTGATCCCTTGCTTTAACTTTTAGGTAACCTTTTATTTTCCCATTAATTTTTTCTAAGGGGCCTGGAATAAATATTTCATCCTCATGTTGATAAATTTTTTTAATTTCTGATTGTCGGATAATTAATTTTTTTCCTTGATATAATAATATAGAGCCATAACCTGGAATAATTTCTGTAAGCTGATTTGAAAGTTTCTCCCTGATCCATTTTTCTCTTGATCTAGCAAATTCCAAGGCTTTTTGGTAACTGCCGTTTCGTGGAATAGTTAGCTTAACAACGCTGTTATTATTAGAAATTCTAATAGAATAGTTTTTTGCTATTTTAGACTGCCCTACAGAGATCGATATCTGTGGATTTCCAATTTTAAAGATTTCATTTTCATTTTTCATTTTTAGGCATAAATAGGTTTGTTTTTTGGTGTATTAGTCTTTAGTAGTCACTTAAACTAATACAAAGCCTTTGACAAAGTACTAATGAGTGTGGCAAGTGCCCATGATAAAATCATAAGATGTAACGAGGATTAATAAATGCCAAAAGAAGAATGGGGCGTAAAACGCCTATGTCCAAATTGTTCAACACGATTCTACGATCTCAAAAAAGATCCAATGACGTGTCCATCCTGCGAGCATATTATTGAACTCGAGCACTTATTGAATCCTAAGTCTCGTTCTGCCATCACTAAAAAGGATGCAAGCGTTGTAGATGCAGACACAACTGAAGATATTGTGGACGCGGATGTGATAGATGAGGAAGATGATGCTGACGTTAATTTAGGAGATGATCTTCTTGAAGATGATGATGATGACACTGTTTCCCTTGAGGAAATAGCTGATGTCCCAACAAATGATGAAGACTAAAAATTATTTAAAAAATTACTGATAATCGTTGAGTTTATCTTTTTAAAAAGTGAAATTCAGTTTTGTGATAAATGGGGCCTTAGCTCAGCTGGTAGAGCGCCTCGCTGGCAGCGAGGAGGTCAGGGGTTCGACTCCCCTAGGCTCCACCAATCTCATAAAGGTCTTAAACTCTTTTGAATTAATTGCGGTAAAGTTTGTGAAGTACTTGTGTTATTTTTTTAGCCATAACAGAAAAGCTGATCTCACAAAACTATAATAAGAAATGTGAACAACTTATGATTTTGGTGTGATGTCTAATCTAATTGGCAATAAGCCTTGTAAAAGTTTACACATTACAGTTCTATTTGATGAGTCTTGAATATTACTGGAGTTGGTATGTCGTCAAAAAGTGCTATGTTTCCCAAACTCTTCAAACCTTTACTGATACGCAATACCAAAATTCGTAACAGGATCGTGTCAACTGGTCACGATACAACAATACCTATTGATGGAACAGTTAATGATGCTTTAGTGGCGTATCACAAGGCGCGCGCGAGGGGTGGGCTCGGTTTAATTGTTGCGCAGGTGACGGGTGTGCATGAAAGTGCACGTTACACTAATCATGTATTGATGGGTACTGACGATAAATGTATTCTAGGTTTTTCTAAATTAGCAGACGCCGTCCATAAAGAAGGAGCTAAACTGCTAGTTCAACTTTTCCATCCGGGTCGAGAAATGACTGAAAGTTTAGATGGTTCGGCTCCAGTCGCTTGGGCGCCGTCCGTATCACCAAGTGAACGGTTCCATGTTATACCTCGAGCAATTCCGGAGCAAATGATCCAAGAAATACTCAATGGCTATGGACAAGCAGCAAAAAGATTAGAGTTAGCAGGTGTAGACGGAGTGGAAATTGTTGCGAGTCATGGTTACTTGCCGGCACAGTTTCTTAATCCAAATATTAATCGCCGTACTGATAAATGGGGTGGATCTGATGAAAACCGAAGGCGGTTTCTTTCTGAAGCCATTGCGATCGCTAGAGCAGAAACAGGTTCAAATTTTATTGTTGGGCTGAGGATTTCTGGAAATGAGCAATATGAAGATGGGTTTGCTGAAACGTCTTCATTAGATACAATTAAGCAGGTTTCAGAGCAAATTGACTATGTGTCTTTGGTCGATGGCACTTCTGCCACTCTTGGTGGTTCCGTACATATCGTTCCACCAATGTATTATGAACCTGGTTATGTGGCTCCCTTTTCTGCGCGCTTAAAGGAACTTGTCGATATACCCGTGATAGTTACTGGTAGAATAAATCAACCTCAGGAAGCTGAAAAAATTCTTGAATCTAACTCAGCAGATATGTGTGGGATGACCCGTGCAATGATCTGTGATCCTTTGATGCCTGAAAAAGCGAAAGGTGGGAAGTTTGATGAAATCCGTGCCTGTATTGGCTGCAATCAAGCTTGTATTGGACATTTCCATAAGGGACACGCCATCTCATGTATACAATATCCTGAAACAGGGCGTGAACTTGAATTTGCAAATAAAGCAATAGTTAAAAATCCCCTTAAAGTACTAGTAGTTGGTGGAGGACCTGGTGGTATGAAAGCTGCGACAGTTGCTGCGGAACGTGGACATAATGTAAGTTTGTATGAATCAGATAACCAATTGGGTGGTCAAGCGCGCCTTGCACAGCTCTTACCACATCGATCAGAGTTCGGTGGAATAATTACAAATCTATCAAGGGAGTTAGAACACTCTGGGGCAGAGGTTGTTACTGGCGTGCGGATGGACGTTAATAAAATTAACGAACTTAAACCAGATGCGATAATCTTAGCCACTGGAGCAACACCTCTTTGGCCTATAAATTTTAATTCTGATGGTGAAGGTCAAGTATGTGATGCATGGCAAGTGTTAAGAGGTGAGGTTAACGTTGGCAGCTCAGTTTTGGTTCATGATTGGAAAGGTGATTGGATTGGTATGGGAGTAGCAGAACATCTGGCAAAAAATGGCTGTAAAGTTCGATTGGCTGTAAATGGTCTTTTTGCTGGGGAAACTTTGCAATCTTATGTGCGAGATTCTAATGCTGCTCGTTTACATGATTTAGGTGTTGAGGTTATTCCTTACGTTCGCCTTTATGGGCGAGACGAAGATAGTGTTTATCTTCAGCATACAGTTAGTGGCGCAGCAATTATTGAGGAAAACGTTGATACGCTTGTTCTTGCTCAAGGGCATCTCCCAGAAACTGGCCTTGAAGAAGAATTGTCAAATTATGCAGGTAAATTAATTACAATTGGTGACTGTCAAATGCCACGAACTTGTGAAGAGGCAGTCCTCGAAGGATTAAGGGCTGCTCATAATTTAGCTGATTAGATATTAATTCCGAATTGTAATTCACTCTCGAAACTTGAATGATTAAGTTAATTTGATCAAGTGTGGATTATAGAGCTATTTGGATCATGTTAGAGGTAATTTAAAGATAGATTAATGATTAAAACTTCCTACCCTAATTATGACCCAAGTGCTGGGTATATGACTGAAAAAATTCAGCAGGCATATATTTCCAATGCTATAAAACTTAATGTCTTACCTACGGATGCACATAGGATGCCTGAGATCGTCTCACTTGTTGCATCAAATAATTTACTAAAACCTATCCAGTTCTGGCAGTTATTTTCTGTCTTGGGCCAAAATAACATCGTCAGAATTGTTCATAAATTTTATGATCGGGTCTATAGAGATGAACCTTGGTTCACTTCTGTTTTCGCGCGTATTGGCGATGCCTCGCATCATGTTAGGACCCAAGCTTCAATGTGGCTTGATGTGATGGGTGGAGGTTTTTTTTATCATGGAGCTGAGTTTAGATTAAATTTTCATCACCAGCATAATGCTTTTCAGTTAATGAATAGAGAAGGAGCAGAGCGTTGGTTGAAGCTTATGGTTGAAACACTTGATGAATCTGAGGAGTACATGGCGAATGATAACCGCGTTCGGATAAGTATAAACACATTTCTCACACATTTTATGGAGAAATATATGATAGATTTTGATTTTGAGACTACTCAATTATTTGGCTCTACAAATCAACCAATGAAAAGAAAATTAAATTTCCTCAATATGACAGATGCTGCAATCGAAGCGCTTTCAGAAGCTGAGCTTAAAGAGGGCCTTATTGGTCGAGGGATCAATGTTGAAGGTCAAATCGATAAACTAGCATTGATTAAGAAAGCAAAAAGTCTTTAGGAATTAGTTTGGTTCTTATTCAAATCTGCAAGTTCAGGATGTTTGTAAGCTTCAGGGTAAGTCATTGGTTTTATGGGCCCCAAAGGCACGACATTGTTCCAGGAGCGCCCAAAATAACCCTGCCTGCAATGGACGAGTGAATTACTAGTAGCTACGCCTGGCAAAGCATAAACCGTACACAGCCAATTCCATAAATGAGGATAGTCTAAAATTTTGGCTCCATTTAATTTCATTCTTAAATAATAAACAGGATCGTGCCTATATAACGTTGGGAATAGACGCAAATCAGCCTCTGTAAACCTATTACCAGTTAGAAATGAATGATTATTTACTGCTAATCGTTTTTCAAGTAAATTAAGAGTGTCAAAATAATTCTCATAGGCTTGTTTGTAGATGCTTTGATTTGACGAAAATCCAGCCTTATAAGCGCCATTATTAATGTTAACATAAATTTGTTCGTTAAGGAGGTCGATTTCGCTTTGTTTTGTCTTTGGGTATAAATCAAGTCGTTCCTTATCATCTAAATTACTACCAAGAGATAGAGCATTTTTATTTAGCATGCGAACGATTTCAGCACTTTCGTTTGATACAATACGATTTGTTTTTTTGTCATAAAGTATAGGTAAAGATCCTTCTTGCGATCCTTCTGCTTGATATATTTGCCTAACTACCCTGAAGTTTTGACCGGTTGCTGTATCTAGGGTACATTCTGACAACTGAGTATTTGTAAGAGAGGCTTTCCGCTCTGGGGCAAATTCCCACTGGTTTGAACCGTTAGGATGATCAGCGCTAGTTCTGTTAGGGAATACAATGTCCATCGTTATGCTATTTTGTAGGCCTAGAATATTTCTCGCAAGTGTTACTCGATGGCACCAAGGACAGTTAAGTGCAACTAAGAGGTGATATCGTTTTGGCTCTGGTTCAAAAATTGAATTTTTTTCTAAAATGTTACGAAATCCACTGACACCCCTGACAAACTCACCGTTTTGTTTACGTTCTTTTGAATTGATTTGTATTTCTTCAATGGATTTATTTGTTGAGTTTGAAGTTTGTGCACACATTAGTTTGGTTTACCCCAAATTTTTAAATTATTTCACCTTTGATTAGATGAATATTCAAAGCTAATCGATACAGAATTGTACCACCTTGATATTTGTTAACAAGTTCATAATTATAGAACAAGATGTTTTAATTATCATTATTTAATGCGCTATAAACCAAAGAATGAAAGTGGTGTACGAGGTGTTCACTATTTGAGGAGCGATCAGAGTCGATCATGTATCGTCCTTGATCAAATCCAGAAGATTGTAACCCGCGTTGAACATATAAATTTAAATCGATATCCTCTGGACCCAATTTTTCATTAAACCACTTAATTGCTGCTTTGCTAAGTTTATTTTGCGGACGATTCTTTGGTATATAATGGCCAAATCTCAAAAGGGTTTTTTCTGGCCCTATTGGTATCTCGTTGAAGGTACCAATCGCATCTGCGTAGGGAAAAGCATAAATTACCGTCATTGGCCATAATTGAATATTATAAAACCAATCAGTTTGATAAGTTTGTCCTTCAACTAATTCTCCAAAAGCTGTTTTTGTTGGAACGGGTGGCCCTTTAAAATCCCACCATTTTCCATGAGCATTGAGTTCATATTTGTCAAAATCAATAAGTGCAGCTAAATCTTTATGATGCGGTCCAGATAGTTTGAAATGATATCCTTCGATCGCATTATCTACTATTACTTTCCAATTGGCATCCACCATCATATCGACCTCTTCAACAAAGATTATCTCATCAAGATCTGGAAAATATGGAGACATTGCCTCGTATGCACCGGGGATGTCATCTGCAAGTGAAGACGCATTAGGATCAAAATTAATAAAGTAAAACCCTGCGAATTCTTCTATTTGAACTTTACTTAAACCCCAATCATCTTTTGAAAATTCTTTCATATTTTCACAACGTGGGGCGTGACGCAAATTCCCGTTAAGATGATAACTCCAGGCATGATAAGGGCATGTTATCATGTTCTTGATATTGCCTCTACGATCTTGGATTAATTGTGTGCCTCTATGTTTGCATACATTGTGCATAGCATTTACGGTCTCATTTTCATCACGAATGACTAAAACACTTTCTTTCACAATATCAAATTTGACAAAATCCCCAATATTTGGAATCTCAGATTTATGACAAACAAAATGCCATGAAGGGTAAATTATTGTACCAATTTCCCTATCAAAGATTTCTTTGTCAAAGAAATAACGTGATGGAAGAGTTAAAGATAAGTCAGGATCTTTACCATCCCATTTGAGTGTTTTTTCACCTAGCGTTGATTTTTTTAAATCTTTCATAATGGCTCCTGTTAATACCAGAAATGTAATCTTTTATAACAATAAAATCGCCGAACCAATTTCCTTTTTATTATTTTAAACTTATATCTATTAAGTATTCAAGAGATGAGAAAAATTGAATATGTTGAAAGATGGAGCAGATCTATGAAAAATGGATTAATAGAAGAAGAAGACCTTAATTTTTTTTTATATGACTGGCTGAATATAGAAGAGATTTTAATAGGTAGTGAGACTGATTTAGATAGAGAGACTGTTGATGCCTTTCTTAATTTGTCGCACATGTTAGCAAAAGATCATTTTCTACCCCATTATAAAAAAACTGATCAAAATGAGCCCTATCTGCATGATGGCCAAGTTAGAGTTTTAAAAGATATCTCTGATGCGTTAGATAAATATGCAGAGTTAGGAATGTTTGCTGCAAGTTTTCCCGAGAAATATGGTGGTATGGGTTTTCCTAATATAGTTGCCAATACAGCATATACCATCTTAGCTGCCGCTAACGGTGCTACCATTGGTTATTCTCTACTTACTGTGGCTAACGCCAGATTAATTGCAAAATTTGGAAATGAAGCTCAAATTGAAGAATTTGCTGTACCCCAAATAAAGGGTGAGTGGTTTGGAACTATGTGCCTTTCTGAGCCCCAAGCTGGGTCTGGCCTTGGCGATATTAAAACAAAAGCGACTTTTGAAGGACAGGATGCTCTAGGTGATTGTTACAGACTAAAAGGTAACAAGATGTGGATCTCTGGTGGTGACCAAGACATTTCTGAGAATATAGTTCATTTGGTTTTGGCAAAAGTGCCAAACACGGATGGTGACCTTATGGAGGGTACCTCTGGTATTTCATTATTTATAGTCCCAAAAATTTTACGGAATGGTGAAGTTAACGATATTTCAGTGGCTGGCCTAAATCACAAAATGGGAAACAGAGGAATTTCAAATTGCTTATTAAATTTTGGTGAAAAAGATGGTGCTAAGGGTTGGTTAATAGGAGATTTGGGTGGTGGTTTGAAACAAATGTTTATGATGATGAATGAAGCTCGAGTAGGGGTTGGTCTTGGGGGAGCTGCTGTCGCCTATCGGGGTTATAGATTAGCGGTTGATTATGCTCGAGAACGATTGCAAGGTCGAAATATTAAAACTGATAATAACGCATTAGTACCAATAATTGAGCATTCTGACGTTAAAAGAATGCTACTTGCCTCTAAAGCATATTCTGAGGGTTCGTTAGCGTTATGTCTTTATTGTGCCAAGTTGGTGGATCAAGCTGATGATTTTGAAGCTCAGAGCCTGCTTGGACTGTTAACTCCTGTCGCAAAAACATTTCCAGCCGAATATGGTTTATTAGCAAATGATTTAGCTATTCAAATTCATGGAGGGTATGGTTACACACGAGATTTCGATGTGGAACAGTTGTATCGAGATAATAGATTAAACTCTATCCATGAGGGCACATCTGGGATTCAGGCTATTGATCTCATAGGGCGTAAAATTATAGGAGACTCTGGCAAAAGTTTAGATATTTTCATAAATCGGGTTTTGCAGACTTGTGAAATTGCTGGGAAAACTAATTTAATGAATAGTTCCAATTATTTAATTAAAGTAATAGATAATTTGCAAAGAGTAACTGATAAATTGAGAAAGACTAAGAGTGCTAATATTTTAGACAATGCTAGTCCCTTTTTGTCAGGTTTTGGACATATTGTTGTTGGGTGGATTTGGCTTGATATAGCGATTATAGCGTTGCAGAAAAAAAATAATTCAAATGAAAATCAATTCTTCTTAGATGGAAAAATTGCAGCATGTCGTTATTTTTTTGAGTGTGAGCTTCCAAAATCAGAGATGTTGATGGATTTTGTATTTAATGAAAGTGATGTTGTTTCTTCTGTAAAGGCAGAAATTTTTTAAAGGCTTATAAATTTTCGGGCTGAGCCATACCCAATATATGATAGCCACCATCTACCCGGATAATTTCTCCAGTTGTGTCAGCACCATAATCGGAAGATAAATAAACAGCTGTGCCACCCACAGATTCTAAAGTTGCATTTGATCTTAGAGGAGCATTTTGTTCAGTTGTTCTAAATGTTTTTCGCGCTCCACCAATAGCTGCTCCTGCAAGTGTTCTCATGGGGCCAGGACTTATTGCATTAACTCGAATTTTTTGAGGTCCTAAGTCATTAGCTAAATACCTGACAGAGCTTTCTAAAGCAGCTTTCGCAACTCCCATGACATTGTAAAAAGGTGTTACCCTTGTTGATCCGGCATAAGTTAGAGTAAGTATTGTTCCACCATCTGGCATAAGGGGCATTGCACGACGCGCTACTTCAATTAGGGAATAGCAACTAATATCTAATGAATTTTGGAAATTTTTTCTAGAAGTATCAGAGAACCTTCCTGTAAGTTCAGATTTATCAGAAAAAGCAATAGCATGCACGAGAAAATCTAATTTCCCCCATTTGTCTTGAATTTTGGAAAATGCGTTATTTAAGGAGTTATCATTTTGGACATCTACATCTATCATTAATTCTGAGCCAATACTTTCGGCTAAAGGCTTTAATCTTTTGCCAAAGCTTTCTCCCTGGTAGGTAAAAGCAAGCTCAGCTCCATTTTTGCT
The DNA here is from genome assembly GCA_028112705.1 of Paracoccaceae bacterium. Taxonomy (GTDB): domain Bacteria; phylum Pseudomonadota; class Alphaproteobacteria; order Rhodobacterales; family Rhodobacteraceae. The sequence goes on from JAOGYN010000002.1 coordinate 48,562, forward strand.
CATTTCGCGCGCTATGCCCCAAGCTATTGATCTCTCATTAGCTACGCCCATAATTAATCCGCGCTTTCCACTTAAAAGTTTATCCATTATATTTGCTCATTGCGATTGTTGCGTTTGTACCTCCAAAGCCAAAACTATTTGAAAGTATTGTATCTAGATTAACCTGATCAAGTCGTTTTGTCGCTATTTCATTTTTATTTATTTTGGGATCAATCGTTTCCACATTTGCGGAAGCTGCAATGAAATTATTTTTCATCATTAAGATTGAATATATTGCTTCTTGCACGCCAGTAGCGCCCAAACTGTGCCCTGTTAAGGATTTTGTAGAACTCACTGGAGGGGTGGAACCTTCTCCAAAAATTCTTCTTATTGCTTCTATTTCTGTCACGTCACCGGCAGGAGTGGACGTGCCATGCGCATTTATATAATCGACGGATCTTTCACCAATTGTGCCCATTGCTAATCTCATTGAGCGCTCGCCACCTTCTCCAGATGGTGCTACCATATCATGTCCGTCTGAAGTTGCTCCATAGCCTGTCACTTCAGCATAAATTTTTGCTCCACGAGCTAGAGCATGATCTAATTCTTCGAGGACTACCACTCCACCACCACCTGCAATAACAAATCCATCGCGATTGGCATCAAAAGCTCTAGAAGCTTTCTCGGGTGTGTCATTATATTTTGAACTCATAGCTCCCATTGCATCAAATAAGCAAGACAATGACCAATCTAATTCCTCCCCACCTCCAGCAAAAACGATGTCTTGTTTGTTCATTTGAATTTGCTCAACACCATTGCCAATACAGTGTGCCGAGGTGGAACAGGCAGAAGTTATTGAATAATTTACTCCTTTGATTTTGAACGGGGTAGCAAGGCAGGCTGAGTTTGTTGAAGACATGCAGCGAGTTACCATAAAAGGCCCCATTCTTTTTGGCGCACCTTTCTCGATTACTGTTAGATGGGCCTTCAGTAGGTTCGATGTGGAGGGTCCGCCAGATCCAACGATTAAACCAGTTCGTTCATTGGAAACGTCGTTTTCTTCCAGGCCACTGTCTTGAATAGCTTGTTCCATCGACAAATAATTAAAGGCAGCTCCAGGACCCATAAATCGCATTTGGCGCTTATCAATATGATCTTCTAGAACAATATTGGGCACCCCATGCACTTGGCTTCTAAAGCCTTTTTCTATATATTCTGGTGCGGAAACTATCCCAGATTTTCCAGATTTTAATGAATCCAAAACTTCGCTTTGATTATTTCCTATTGACGAAATTATACCAATTCCTGTTACAACGACTCTACGCATAAAATAACCTCTTATTCCTTAAAAAGACCGACCTTCATGTCAGTCGTAGTATAAATAGTTTGGCCATCTGCTAGCATTTCACCATTAGCCATTGCCAATTTTAATTTACGATCAATTACGCGCGTAAAATTTACGACATAAGTTACTATTGAGGTGCTTGGAGTTACCATTCCAGTGAACTTAACTTCTCCAACGCCTAAAGCTCTTCCTCGACCTTCCATTCCTCTCCAACCAAGGTTAAATCCTGTTAATTGCCACAGGGCATCTAATCCTAAACAACCAGGCATTACTGGATCACCAGGAAAGTGACATTTAAAAAACCACAGATCTGGTGTAATATCTAATTCAGCTACAACATGGCCTTTACCTGATTCACCTAAGTTATCTGAAATTTCGGTTACTCTATCCATCATCAACATTGGTGGTTCTGGTAATTGAGGATTACCTGGCCCAAAAAGCTCTCCTCTGGCACATTTTAAAAGACTTTCCTTATCAAATTTGGATGGGAATAGTGCCATTATTGAAGCTCTCCTGAGTAACTTATTTAAATTTTCTTTCTCCTAACACTGTGACTTGGTGTGAAGCAAGGGTGAGATATCTCGAAAAATGTTTGAATTTTTTATTTTTTGGCTCCATATTATTAGTAGTGGAAACAAAACTGAGTCGAAAAATGCAAACTGATAGTTTTGAAAATAGTAGAAAATGGTTAAAGAAATCAAAACTCAGGCCAACAAGGCAGAGATTGGCTTTGGCTAATTTGTTGGTGGGAGATGGTAAAAACCGTCATGTAACGGCAGAGAGCCTTTTTGATTTGGCAAACAATTCAGGGGGCGCAGTATCTTTAGCGACAGTTTACAATACTTTAAAAGCTTTTTGTGATGCGGGCTTGCTGAATGAGGTAACTGTTGATGGCCACAAGTCTTATTTTGATACTAGAATGGATGATCATCCGCATTTTTATTGGGAGCAAAAAGGATTACTGACTGATGCACCTAAGAATAGTTTACAAATCTCACAGTTGCCTGATGCGCCCAACGGTTCCGAAATAACAAAAGTAGATGTAGTTATCCGCCTTCGTGAAAAATAGTATGAAAATGATTATTTTGGATGGTTTTGTGCTAAATTACACTTTTTGATAACTGAAAGTCTTTTGGAATTAACAAATTATTAGTTGATAAATCATTTATATTATTGTGCCCACATAACGCCATGGTCATATCTAGTTCCTTATGAATTATTTCCAAAGCCTTTTTAACGCCGGCCTCACCGGCAGCACCCAACCCATAAATATAAGATCTCCCTATGTATGTACCTTTTGCGCCCATCGCTATAGCTTTCAATACATCTTGCCCTGATCTAATGCCGCCATCCATATGTATTTCGACGTCAGCATTTACGGCTTCTAAAATATCTGGAAGAATACGTATTGAGCTGCTAGCACCATCAAGTTGCCTTCCACCATGATTGGAAACGATTATTGCATCTACTCCGCACTGGACTGCTTTTTTAGCATCTTCAGCATCAAGAATACCTTTTAAAATTAATTTCCCACCCCACATTTTTTTTATTTTTGCTACTGCATTCCAATCAAGAGTTAAATCAAATTGATTTGCAGTCCATTCCATAAGTGAACTTACATTATTTACACCTTTAACGTGTCCAACAATGTTTCCAAACGATTTGCGTTTGGTTCTAAGCATTTGGGTGCTCCATTTTAACTTAGTTGCAAGATCAAAAAGGTTTCTTAAGGTAGGTCTTAAAGGCACAGAAAGGCCATTTTTAATATCTAAATGCCTTTGCCCCAATAACTGTAAATCTAAGGTTAAAACTAAGGCAGAACATTTGGCTTTCTTAGCTCTTTCAATTATTGCTTCAAGAAATGCTTGATCTTTCATTACATACAATTGAAACCAAAACGGTGAATTTGTATTTTCGGCAACATCTTCTATTGAGCAAATCGACATAGTGGACAATGTATAGGGTAGGCCAAAATTTTCGGCGGCTCTTGCTGCTTTGATCTCACCATCTGCTGATTGCATTCCTGTTAGCCCGACTGGTGCCAATGCTACTGGCATAGTTACATCTTGCCCAATCATTTTAGTTTTTGTTGTTCTATTGGACATGTCTACAGCAACTTTTTGGCGCAGTTTTAGTAAACTAAAATCTGAAGAGTTTTCTTGTAGCGTTTTTTGTGTCCAGGAACCACTTTCGGTATAATCATAAAACATTTTTGGTACGTTTTTTTGATATCTAATACGCAGATCTTCTATAGTTGTTATTTTTTGCATTATTTACTTCTTCTTTAAAAATTTCTCACCTAAAATTCTTACATACTTTTAGATATCAACAGTCACCAAAGTTATTTTATGGATTTTTTATATTTATGTGAAAATTAAGCTCTATGAGCACCATCTGTCAATGTTTTTACAAATTTCAATATTTGAGCAACCGACTTTCCTTTGCCAATCATTTCAACAATGGCTGAACCCACGACTACACCATCAGCAACTTTCGCGATTTCAAATGCAGCCTCGGGCGTGGTAATACCAAAGCCTACAACTATTGGTAGTTGTGTGGATTTTTTTATCCTTGAAATCTCCGGTCCAACATTTGTTGATTGTGCTGAGGCAGCGCCAGTAATGCCAGTGATAGACACATAATAAACAAATCCTGAGGTATTTGACAAAACTTTGGGTAACCTTTTTGCATCTGTAGTTGGAGTGGCAAGCCGGATAAAATTAATATTATGTTTAGCAGCTGGAAGACATAATTCTTCGTCTTCTTCAGGAGGCAAATCAACCACTATCAATCCATCAATACCAGCGGCACCTGCATCTATGAGAAATTTTTCGACCCCATAACTAAAAATTGGATTATAATAACCCATTAATACAATTGGAGTTTGATTATCATTTTTGCGGAAAGCACTTACCATCTCTAAGGTTTTAACAACTGTCATGCCTTTTTTTAGGGCTCGTTGGCCTGCCAATTGTATTGTTGGTCCATCTGCCATTGGATCTGTAAATGGCAAGCCGAGTTCGATGATATCCACTCCCGCCTTGGGTAATCCATTTAAAATCTCTAAAGATATATCATAACTAGTATCACCGGCCATTATATAGGAAATGAATGCTTTTTTCTTTTGAGCTTTTAACGCCTTAAATTTTTTATCAATTCTTGTCATTCTATTTTCCCTTTATAGATCGATAATCTACGATCTAATTCAGATTTTATTATCAAAATTCAACTTTTACCACATATTTATAAGTCTAGTTGATTTAAGTTGCTCTTGACCGTTGCTATTGAGGTGAACTACATGCCCTTTAAGAAAATAATATTGGAAGTATAGAAATGGGTTTTAAAACTGGGATAGTAGGTTTGCCAAACGTGGGTAAGTCTACTTTGTTTAATGCTTTAACAAGAACAGCCGCTGCTCAAGCAGCAAATTTTCCTTTTTGCACTATTGAACCAAATATTGGGGAGGTGTCAGTTCCCGATCTAAGGCTTGAACCACTAGCAAATATTGCAAAATCCGCGAAGGTTCTTCCAGCTAGAATGATCTTTGTTGACATAGCTGGTCTAGTAAAAGGTGCCTCAAAAGGTGAAGGTTTGGGTAATCAATTTTTAGCAAATATCCGGGAAACTGATGCCATTGCGCATGTGCTGCGTTGTTTTGATGATAGTGATGTAACGCACGTTGAGGGAAGAGTAGACCCTGTTGAAGATGCTGAAACAATTGAAACTGAATTGATGCTTGCAGATATGGAAAGTATTGAAAAGAGACTACAGAACCTAAGTCGCAAGTTGCGTGGCGGGGATAAAGATTCGGTAGAACAAGATATCTTGCTCAAACGTGCCTTAGAAGCATTGGAGGCTGGTAAACCGGCAAGAACTGTTGAGGTAGCAGATGATGAACTGCGAACTTGGAATATGCTGCAACTTCTAACTGCTAAACCAGTTCTATATGTCTGCAACGTAGAGGAAGAAAACGCAGCAGCTGGTAATGCTTATTCTGAGGCTGTTTTAAAAATGGCCGTCTCTCAAGGTGCAGCAGCAGTTGTTATTTCCGCTGCGATTGAAGAAGAAATAAGCCAATTGGATCATAGTGAAGCAGATATGTTTTTAAATGAAATGGGACTAGAACAACCTGGTTTAAATAGATTAATTGAAGCAGGTTATGAATTACTTGAACTTCAAACTTACTTTACGTGTGGTCCTATGGAAACGCGCGCCTGGACAATCCCTAAAGGCGTTTCTGCTCCACAGGCGGCAGGTGTAATACATGGTGATTTTGAAAAAGGATTCATCAGAGCTGAAACTATTTCCTATGATGATTTTATTGAATTGGGTGGGGAAAATGCAGCTCGAGATGCTGGCAAATTACGCGCTGAGGGTAAATCTTATATTGTTCAAGACGGTGACGTAATGCATTTTCTCCACAGTAAATAACTCAAATAGGTTAATTATTAATCGGCTCGTATAATAGTGATGTTAGATCATTTAATTCGGCGTTTGTTTTTAAATTATTTACTGCCAGCTCAATATTTTTTGAATTATTTTCACCAATTATGGGATTTGAAAGCTTAAAGAATTTATTTTTTAATTCACTTGCCCTTGGTGGGTTCTCTGCAGTCCAGCGTGGGTTAACAAATCCAGTTTCTAAAATATTGCCATTATTTAACTCAATTTTGGCACTAGCAAATCGCTGTGATGGAAATTGACTATTACAATAGTCATTTTCCATCATTTTCAAAGATTTTGAAATTCTTAGAGTTTCGGGATCTCTAAATGAATTTTCTGAAACTTCTTTAACACCAACATCACCGTTTACTAATGCAACAGCACATGGGTAGGAAGTTGAGTATTGTGCCTCCTCAGTAGTTTTTGGTTCGCTTATAGCTAACCTAATGGCCTCATGAAACGTGTGGATTTCAATATTTTTCACATCTTTGGATGAAATATTATGTTTAAATTTTAGATTCAAAACAGCCTCAATTGGGGCCTGAGCCCAACGGCAAACGGGATAGGGTTTGAAATATTGTTCTTTAATTAACCATTTTTGCCCTAAGTCTTTCCAAAAACTGATTGTATCATCGCTATCCATAGTTATGGCGGGCGCACCACTGAAACCATTTTCTGCCAAATATGCAGCTGAAACACCAGCCATTGCACCAAAACCTGATCCATCTTTTAACATCGTAGGATGGTCGATACATCTCATCATTTGACTTCTAGGCCCATGATATTCTGCTATGCCTAGTGCATGTTTTGTTTTTTCTTGACTTAAACCTAATCGCCTTGCGCCTATTGCGGCTACAGCGATTGAAATCCAAGCGCCAGATGTATGATAGTCTGATGTGGTTCCATGAAGAGAAGTAGCAAGTCTGCTACCTAATTCATATCCAATGACAATATCAGTCAAAAAAGAGTGGCTGTCGGTAGTATTAGTCGCTTCAGCAAACGCTAAGGTTGCAGGAAACAGCCCACATCCTACATGACCTTTAGCATCGTTGAATCCATCATGAGCATCCATTGAGTCGATCGTCATACCTCCTGCCAAGGCACAGCCTGCTGGACTGCAGTATCTGCCATCAAATAATAACCGAGTTTTATTATTTTCTGAATTAAAGTTTTCTAGTGAATGATTTCGAATAATTTTTGAAAGCTCAGTTGTAGCCCCTGCAATTCCAACACCTATTAAATCTAATATGCAGAGGGTGGTTATTTCTTGAGTGCGTTTTGAGAGGTCAGAAAACTTTGTATCATGAATGAAGTCGATAATCTTATTAATCATCTTACCACCTAATATTAAAAACTGACTTTCTTAACTTAAATTGACGCAACAAAAAAAAGCAATAAATAATTCAATTATACCAGTACAGCTCACTAGGATTATCTACTAATAGTTTTTTTTGAATTTCAGGTGTCACAGCAATTTCTTTTAAAACATCAACCAAACTTCCATCATCAGGCATATGAGATTTCATATTAGGATGAGGCCAATCTGTGCCCCATAAAACGCGTTCTGAATAATTTTCAATTAATAGCTTCATGAAGGGTTTTACGTCAGCATAATTGGTTTTTGGTCCTAATTTGGATAAACGTTCTGGGCAACTAGTCTTGCACCAGAATTTTTCGTTTTCCATTAGTTTTCTAAATAAATTAAATTCTTTACTATTTGTTCCTTTTGAGACGTCAGGTCGAGCCATATGGTCAAAAACAATATCTGTCGGTAATGATTTTAAAAAGGGAATTAACTCTTCTAAATCTTGTGCCTCGAGGTATACAACAATATGCCATCCTAATGTTGCTATTTTTTGTGCGATATTATGAAAAACCTCTCTTGGTGTATTATCAACTAACCTTTTAACAAAATTAAATCGGACGGCTCGCACGCCGGCAGTGTCTAAACGCTTTAGATCAGTTTCAGTTATATTTGGTGAAACGACAGCAACACCTCTTGCTAAATTATTTGAAGATAACAAAGCATCCTCTAGGGCATCATTATTCGTGCCATGACATGAAGCTTGTACAATGACATTCCTTTCAAAACCAAGAAAATCTCTAAGTTTAAAAAGCTGTTCTTTAGAGGCGTCGCATGGTGTGTATTTGCGTTCGGGTGCAAAGGGAAATTTATTTGCAGGGCCAAATACATGACAATGTGCGTCTACCGCACCTTTCGGTAACTCAAATGAGGGTTTAGTAGGTTCTGGGTGAAAAGGTAACCAATCTGGGTCCATAAGCTTTTTTTCCTTCAATATATATCATCAAAAACAATACCATCAAATAATTTCCTGGCCGTTCTTAATATCGCAGTAGATATTATTTCTTGTTGGTTAGTTTTAATCACAACTTGAGTTTGTCCAGAAGGATGCTCAATTGAGCAAATCTTTGTGTTTCCCTCTGGTATCGATGAAATTAGATTTGTAACAGATTTATTAAGCAAACAAGCAGTAGCAACGCTGATTGCGCCAAAAACTCCTATTGAGGAATGGCACCTATGAGGGATGAAAGTTCGAGTGTTTATAATGCCTCCAGATTTGGCATTACTTACAATAGTCATTTTTGGTACCGTTTTCTCTGCCACGTTCCCAAGTTTCATTAACTTACCACATGAAATACGCAATTTTTCTAAAAAATCACGTAGGTTCAAATCACTCTCAAGATCTTCAATATCTTCATAACCAGTTATTTTTAAATCTATTGCTCTGACGATCACACATGGCATTCCATTATCAATCATTGTCACATCGACACCATTAACATTATCGATTTGATTTCCAGTTGGTAATAAATCACCACATAACGAACCAGCAATATTTAAAAATTCAAGAGAAATGGGAGAGCTAGGCTTTGGAACACCGTCTATATAGGTTTCACCTTTATAAGTAATCTTACCTTTTGGAGTCTGAACAGAAGCAATGGCCATCTGTTTGGTATTTTCCATGTAGATCTTAACTGATGTTTCATCATGGCCATATTTTGGTTTTACAAGTCCGCGCTCTATAGCGAAAGGAGCTATGCCAGCTAAGATATTTCCGCAATTTTGAGTATCTGAAACTAAAGTATTATCAACGGATACTTGAAGAAATAAATAATCAATATCGATATCAGGTTTTTTGGATTTTGATATGATTGCAACTTTGGAAGTCAGTGGATTTCCACCACCAATACCATTTATTTGAAGTCTATCAGGGGAACCAAATATGGATAGGAGAAACTTATCTCGTTCTACTTTATTAGAAGGAAGATCATTTTTTAAAAAATATAGTCCTTTTGATGTTCCTCCTCGCATCCACATCGCAGGAACATCATTAGACATATTTTAGACCATACTTTTTTAACTTTTCTCGCATATTATAAATATCGAGCCCCAATTCACCATTAGCCATTCTTTCGCGCTTCTCGACCTCTAATAGTTCTCTTTCTTTAGAGAGCTTGAGAACATTTTCAGCTTCTGAGCGCTTGACAATACAGACGCCATCATCATCAGCAACAATAATATCCCCTGCTTCTACTTTAGCGCCTGCGCATACTATGGGAATATTTACTGAACCAATAACTTCTTTAACTGTTCCTTGGGCGTGATGGGCTTTGCTCCAAACTGGAAAATCCATATTTCGAAGATCAGCAATATCCCGACAACCACCATCGATTATTAAGCCTTGGCACCCCCTCGCCATCGCTGATGTTGCTAATAGATCGCCGAAGTATCCAGCATCGGAAGGTGAAGTGGTAGCAACAATCATAATATCACCAGGTTTAATTTGCTCAATCGCGACATGGAGCATCCAATTATCCTCTGGTGGTGCAAGAATGGTTAGAGCTGATCCTGCTATACGTTTCCCAGAAATCACAGGAAAAATATAACTTGCAAGCAATCCCTTTTTGCCTTGTGCTTCATGAACAGTTGCTACCCCACATTTGGCTAGGCCATCAATGGTATTTTGATTGGCGCGTTCAACATTTTGCACAACTACACCACCCATTATAATTCATCCTTACAAACTGGATAAACAGTTTCAAAAGCTTCAGCATATTCTGCTGGCCGGCCTCCTGCCATTCCCCCAGAGTTTCGTCTAAAATGATTGCCTCTATTTTCTGCAACGTTCGTATAATATTTCCATAAATGATGCTGGCCTTCCATACATTCGATTGCTTCTCTTTTTTTATCCCAAACATCTGTAATGTCTAAAAATACGTCTGGTTTCCAGCCCATTTGCTCTGTTTGATGAGGTTCGAACAGATAGAGTTGAGGGGCTCCTAAGACTTTTTCTCCTGGATTATGTCCCCAGGCTTGCGCAATCATGCGTGTTTCAATAGCAACTTTTGTCATTAACATGTGGTCCGTATTGTATTGATCATATTTTGAATGACTCATCATAAAATTAGGTTGAATTTTTCGGATTAAATCTACAATTTTATATTTTGCTTCCTTATCTATTTCTAAGGGATAATCGCCAAGATCAAGAAAATTTATATCATGCGCATTTAGAGCTTTAGCAGCATTTTCTGCCTCTTTTCTTCGATTGTTTTTTACTTTTTCAATAGTCATTCCGTCTTGTTTCCAAAGTTTTGCGCTTTCACCTCTTTCTCCGTATGACATACACGCGATCGTTACTTCATACCCCAATTTTTGATGTAATGCGATTGCTCCTCCACATCGCCATACAAAATCAGCAGCGTGAGCAGATAAAATTAGCGCAGATTTTTTATTGGTCATAATAATACTTTCAGTTTTGAAAAATATAGTACGGATATTTAAAATTTATTAAAGCTAATATCTTTTTATCTCAGTATTTGATTTTTTAAGTTGATTTTAGAAAAAACTGCACTTAGCACCTCAATTATTCAATTCAAGCATGTCTGTAGCAATCATTGCTGACATGCCACCGTCAATCGTAATATTTTGACCTTTTATCCAAGCACTTTGAGGTGATGCCAGATAAATGATGCTATCTGCTACTTCTTCTGGCAAAGCTGCTCGACCAGCCCGAGCGATGTTCTCAATAACTTTTTTTCCAAAAGCATTCGTGAAGTCTTTTAATATTTCTGTGCTTACGGCGGCTGGACATAACGAATTGATACGAAGTCCACGAGCCAATAGCTCTTCTGTTCTAGCCATTGTTAAAACGATTATTGCTTCTTTTGATAGATTATATGCACGAACAGGATCAATATTTTCCTTATATATAAAATTATTCAGTTCTGACGAATTTATTCGCATAAACCTTTTTACTTGCATTAGGTTCTCTTGCCACATTGATCCAGCGCGCGAGGATGTATTAACAATTGAGGCACCTTTTTTTAATTTGTCCAACATTCCATTCATAAAAGTTTTCATGCCAATATAATTTACCATAAGAATTTTTTCTTCTAAATTCTTTCTAGGTGGCAATCCCGCATTATTAATAAGAGCATCAAAAGGCCCTTTTGCATTATCGATAGCATTTCTTATGGACTTTAAGTCTGAGAGATCAAGCTTGATGAAGTTGTCAACATTTTGTTTTGTTTCAACAATGTCGAAAGCTGTGACTGTGTGCCCTTGCGCTTTCAACTTCAATGCTACTTCCGCTCCTATACCAGTTGCGGCTCCAGTAATGGCTACTTGCATCTGCCTGAATTCCTTTTTTTAGAATAGTATTAACTGATCTAACTTTTAATAATATTTCTTTCTTCTACTCTATTTTTTTGAATTGTTTGGAGTGCCTTAATAGATCTGAGTTTGGCATCATTTCTCTGTGAATTTTTGTTTGATTTTGCCTCTATAAAATGCGGTCAATTCTTCAGGTACTTCACTCCCATCAATCAAAAATGGTAATATACCCTTCCCTGAAGATCGAGCTCGCATATTGATAATATCATCTTCTGATTTGGTTACTCTTTGGGCTAGTCTTCTACCCCATTCTGCTAAAAAACCATACAAACGATCTATCTCATCTCTGTATTCTTCAGTTTTAGCTAAATCATGAAACTCATCTGGATCAGTTTTTAAATCAAATAACATAGGCCGGATACCACCTTCAGCATGCATCATTTTCCATCTTCCATCAAAAACCATAAATAGACGACAATCACGTGGCTTTAAGTCTAATTTTACTGCCAACGGAGTGGCTGAATAATCAAATTCGCTGATTACGTATTTTCGCCAGTTAGGTTTATCTCCATTTAGCCAGGGTATAAGTGAACGTCCTTCAAGTATATGATCTGGAACCTTTCCACCTGCGGCTTCTACAAATGTTGCGGCTAAGTCTAAGCTTTCTACCAACTCATCGCATGTGGAGTTGCGAGTCTTATTTGCTTTCTCTCTAGGATCATAAATAATCATGGGGATTTTAACAGATTGTTCATGGAATAGATCTTTTTCGCCTAACCAGTGATCACCTAGGTAATCACCATGATCAGAGGTTAGTACGATCATAGTGCTTTCTAATTTATTTTCTTTTTCTAAGTGTTCGAGAAGTCTACCCAACTGGTCATCACATTGCTTGATTAAGCCCATATATGCCGGAATTACTTTTTGCCGTACTTCTTCTTTTTGGAATGCTTGAGCAATTTTATTATTTTGGTACCCTCCAAAAATTGGATGGGGATTGTCGAGTTCCACTTCATGTCTTTTAGCGGGTGGAACATGATTGCCACCATACATATTATGATATGGAGCCGGGACAATATAAGGCCAATGCGGTTTTATAAAACTTACATGCGCGCACCATGGACCCTGCTGTTTGTTGATAAAATCGATTGTTTGAGTGGTTAACCAAGCTGTCTCACTATCTTCTTCCTTTATATTTGCTGCCTTATCAGCATTTTTAAAAAACCATCCAGAAGCAATATTATCACCATCGATTCCAGCATTTGCAAAGTCAGCCCAAGGGTTTTCACCCTCATATCCCTTGGATTTAAGATATTCATTATATGGTGATCGTTTTTCGTCATAAAATCCATCTGGACCTTGACCCCAAAGACCATCATCGCGAACCCAAGAATCGAATCCGCACTCAGCCTGTCTAGCACCAATTTCACTGTCAGCACTTAAGCCAAGCCTGGACATGCCTTCAGCATCCGCTTTCATGTGAGTTTTACCCAATAACCAGCAATCCATTCCAGCTTTGCGCAAATGATCCCCCATTGTAAACTCACCTACGCGCAGAGGGAAATTGTTCCATTGAGCGCCATGGCTTGAAGCGTAGCGCCCAGTATAAAAACACATTCGGCTTGCACCGCAAATTGGCGATTGGACATACGCATTTGTAAAGCGAACCCCCATAGAGGCGACACGATCAAAATTTGGAGTTTCCAATGAAGGGTGTCCGGCGCAGCTCAAGTAGTCAAATCTAAGCTGATCATACATTATAAATAGTATATTCAAGATCGTATACCTTGGTTGTTCTGACTTCGAATCGAATAATTATAGAATTACTATTGCCCACCATTTTAAGCCTTAGCAATACCCGTCCACGGAAATGAGGCTTTTTATGAGCTTCCTCAGCATGATGCAGATATCTGAGAATTTTAAAAATTATTTTTCAAAATGAAGATAAGTGTAGAACTTTTGTTTCTTTAGTTTTAGAAAATTTTACCCCATAATAAAATTACAAAAATTACAAAAAATGATATAATTCAAACGCAAATGGTTACTCTTGTTTGATGGGCTTGCTTAAGAAAAATTTGAATGATTTAATAGTATAAACAGTTTTGGAAATTGAATTAAAATTTTCAGAGACAACTAGGAGTTTTTAATGGCAATAACTACTGACTATGAAGATATTCCAGGCACATATGTGTTCAATGGGCGACGCTGTCGTGAGGGGTATTACTTAAATATGTTTTGCAAATCCTTAGATAAGTCAGAAAATAGAGAGGCTTTTAGGGAAGACTCAGTAAAATATATGGATACATTCCCTATGACAGATAAACAACGTGAATTGATTGAAAGTCGAGACTGGTTAGGTATGCTAAAAGTTGGTGGTAATATCTATTATACTTTCAAGTTGGCAATTTTTGATGGTTTAACCATGCAGCATGTTGGTGGAATGATGTCTCATATGAACGTAGATGATTTTAAGCAAATGATGATCGATGGTGGGCGTTCAGTTGAGGGTAACAAATCAATAAAGGAAAATTTAAATGGCTAAAATAGTAGCTGGAGTAGGGACAAGCCATGTGCCAACAATAGGAGCGGCTTCTGATAATGGTAAAGATAGGAATGACTATTTTAAGCCTCTATTTGATGGTTATGATCCCGCTCGGGAATGGATTAAAAAAATCAAACCTGATGTTGTTATTTTAGTTTATAATGATCACGCAAGTGCTTTTTCGGTTGAATTAATTAACACATTTGTACTTGGAGTTGCTGATGGATATGCGCCTGCAGATGAAGGATATGGGCCGCGAAAAGTCCCCTATGTTCACGGACATGCTGATTTTTCAAGTCACATAAGTGAAAGCTTGATTTTTGATGAATTTGATATTGCTATAGCGAATGAAATGAACGTTGATCATGGGTTAACAGTGCCACTGACAGTAATGTATGGTAAGCCAACTGAATGGCCATGCAAAGTTATCCCACTTTGTGTAAATGTAATTAAATATCCTCAACCAACTGGTAATCGATGTTTCAATCTTGGTAAGGCGCTCAAAAAAGCTGTAGAAAGCTATCCAGAAGATTTAAAGGTGGCTATTTTTGGAACAGGGGGGATGAGCCATCAACTTCAGGGTGAGCGGGCTGGTTTGATAAATTCGGAATTTGATCAAATGTTTCTTGATAACCTTCAGAGTAAACCAGAGATCCTTTCAGGAATTGGGCATACAGAATATCTGCGAGAGGCTGGATCAGAGGGCATTGAACTTATTATGTGGTTGATCATGAGAGGTGCGTTGGAGGATCCAGTTGAGGTTTATCGTCATTATCACAAACCAGTTTCTAATACCGGCGCAGGGCTGATATGTTTTGAAGAGAGAGCATCATGAAAGTTGCTGTTGCAGGTGCTGGTGGAGCATTTGGAGTTAAGCATCTTAATGCCTTGAAGAATATAAATGGTGTTGAGGTTGTATCGGTTGTGGGGCGTACTACTGAAAGTATTGAGGCTCTGGCAAAAGAGCGAGGAATTGAGCATTATACAACAGATTTGAATGAGAGCTTATCTCACACTGATGTTGAGGCTGTAATTCTTTCCACACCAACGCAAATGCATGCTGATCAATCTCGAAAGTGTATGATAGCGGGTAAACATGTAATGTGTGAAATTCCGATGTCAGATAATATTGAAGATGCTCGAAGTTTGGTGAACCTTCAGAAAGAAACAGGTGTTGTTGGAATGGTGGGTCATGTGCGCCGTTTCAATCCCTCTCATCAGTATGTGCATAATAAAATTATTTCAAAAGAGTTTAAGATTCAACAATTGGATGTTCAGACTTATTTTTTTCGAAGAACAAATATAAATGCCTTGGGAAATCCACGGAGTTGGACTGATCATTTGCTCTGGCATCATGCTTGTCATACAGTTGACTTGTTTATTTATCAAACTGGTGAAGTACCCACTGAAGTATTTGGTATGCAAGGCCCGATTCATCCAGACTTAGGCATTGCTATGGATATGACAATCGGACTAAAATCACCATCTGGTGCACTGTGTACTTTATCACTGTCGTTTAACAATGATGGTCCTTTAGGTACTTTCTTTAGGTACATTGGTGATACTGCAACATACATTGCACGCTATGATGACTTGGTAGATGGACGAGAAAACCCAATTGATTTAAGTAATGTTGCTGCGTCTAACAATGGTATTGAGTTAATAGACCGAGAGTTTTTTTCGGCTATTAAGGAGAAAAGAGAGCCAAATAGTTCGTTTGCCCAGGGATTGGCTGCAATGGAAGTTCTTCATCAAATTGAACAGAAATTAAACAGGTAATACTAGGCACTGCCACCTATTGTTAAGCCTCCGATTAGTAAACTTGGCTGGCCCACTCCGACTGGCACCCACTGTCCTTGTTTTCCACAGTTGCCCATTCCAGGATCCATCTCCATGTCGTTTCCGACGCCGCGAATTTGTTTAAGAGCAGTTGCACCGTCTCCAATTAATGTAGCTCCTTTGATTGGAGCTCCGATCTTACCATTTTCCACCATATAAGCTTCTGTACAGCTAAAAACAAATTTACCATTTGTAATATCAACCTGTCCACCACCAAATCCAGTGGCCCAAATCCCAGTTTTTAAATCATTTAGAAATGACTGAGGATTATCTGTGCCACTGAGCATAAAAGTATTGGTCATTCGAGGCATGGGTGCGTGAGCATAACTTTCGCGCCGTCCGTTCCCTGTAGGTTTTACATTCATTAATCGTGCATTCTGGCGATCCTGCATGTAAGAGACTAATTTCCCATCTTCAATTAATACATTCCTAGCTGATGGAGTTCCTTCGTCATCAAAAGTCACAGATCCCCTTCTGTTCTTCATAGTTCCATCGTCTAAGACTGTTACACCTTTGGCAGCGATTTGTTTGCCCATTAAATTGGAAAACGCTGATGTACCCTTTCTATTGAAATCACCTTCTAAACCATGTCCAATTGCCTCATGAAGTAGAATTCCTGGCCATCCTGGGCCAAGAACGATATCCATTATACCTGCTGGTGCTGGAATAGCGTTTAGATTTACAAGAGCGATACGAAGTGCTTCTTTAGCTGTTTCTTTCCAATGGGAACTTTCAAGAAGTGGCTTAATACTGGATCGACCACCACCACCAGCAGTTCCGGTCTCCCGCCTGCCATCTTTTTCTACGATTATTGATATGTTTAATCTGGTCATTGGCCTAACATCTTTGACAGAAAAGCCTTCAGGTCTTAGAATTTCAATTTCCTGAAGAGAAGCCGCTATTGAAATACTTACTTGAAATACCCGCTCATCCAATGATCGCGCATATTCATTTATCTCTTTTAAGATATTTACTTTTGAACCGAAAGTTACTTCTGAAACAGGATCTATTTGATCGTATTGATAATTATTTGTTTTTTGTGGAGGAATAGCTAATTTACCACCCCCTTGTTTGGAAGCAATTTTTGCACTTTTTGCCGCTCTCAAAAGTGCTTTTTCAGATATCTCTGTTGAATGTGCGTACCCTGTGCTTTCTTCTAATACAGTTCTAATTCCAAACCCTTCTGCTGCATTAAAACTTGCTGTTTTCAAGTTGTTATTGTCGAAAACTAATACTTCAGTACTGTTCCTTTCAAAATAAATTTCTCCATCATCGGCACCTTTTGTAAGATTCCTTAATATTTGAAGAGCTTTGCTTTGTTCTATATATTCCTCAAAGGGTTTAAATGGTGCGACATTTTCGTCTGAAATGCTTGTCATATTGAAATATGCTCCATCTATTACAGTAAGTTAGTTGCAAGCGTCGCAATGCCGCAAAGGGAAAACTTGTTATTGGTGCAATAATATGGTTTCTCGCCAACATCAATTGGTTCTTTCATAAAGAATCTAACGCTTTAATGGGATGGCACTTAAGCCAGTATTTTTAGAATGAAAAAAAGTATGCGATTAATTATTTTAACGAAATTAATATTGGGTGCAACTAGCTTGTTTTCTTTTGCTAACGCGGATGGTTTAAAATCTATTGGTAAACCAATTCCAGGGGGTATGGGTTTTCAACCAGCGGTGACAGAGCTAGCGAGAGATCTTCAGTGGCTTGATGGCATGGTTAATATTATAATAATAGCTATTAGCCTGTTCGTAACGGTATTATTATTGTGGGCAGCATACCGATACAACAAAAAAAGGAATCCAAATCCAGCCACATTTACTCACAATTCAACAGTGGAAATTCTTTGGACTATTATACCAATCGTAATTCTTCTATTTATAGGTGCCTTTTCAGTCCCCATTCTATTTAAGCAGCAAGAAATTCCAATTGCAGATGTCACAATAAAAGCAACTGGAAATCAGTGGTATTGGACCCATGAATATCCTGAGCACGAATTTGGTTTTGATGGATTTATGTTAGAAAAAGATGAACTTGCTGATTATGGATATAGTCCAGATGAATATCTATTGGCCACAGATACTTCAGTGGTAATCCCGACTGGGAAAAATATAGTGGTTCGTGTTACTGGTGCGGATGTAATACATGCGTGGACTATACCAGCATTTGGTGTAAAACAGGATGCAGTTCCTGGAAGAATAGCAGAATTATGGTTCAATGTAGATGAAGGGCAAGAAGGTATTTATTTTGGGCAATGTTCAGAACTTTGTGGTAAAAGTCATGCATACATGCCGATAACGGTTAGAGCAGTAACTATGGCTGAGTATGAGGAGTGGTTAGATAATGCAATAATTGAATATGCGGGAAAACCACGCTCTTTAAATATTGCTTCTAACTAATAGTTAAAGATCAAATGAGTTTAAATTTGATAAAGGACAGTAAATGACCGATGCATCTATTACATCTACTGATTACAGTATTCATAACCAAGCAGAGTTTGACGACTATTTTGCATTACTAAAACCAAGAGTTATGTCATTGGTCGTATTTACTGCTTCAGTTGGATTATTTGTTGCACCTAATAGTGTGCACCCAATTCTGGCATTTGCGTCAATTTTATTTATTGCAATTGGAGCGGGTGCTTCTGGCGCACTTAATATGTGGTGGGATGCCGACATAGACGCAGTTATGAAAAGAACCTCTGAAAGGCCAATACCTGGAGGTAGAGTGTCACCGTCTGAAGCAAGAAACTTGGGTTTGTGGCTGTCTGTGTTTTCTGTAGGCATGTTAGCGATCACTGCTAATTTTTTGTCAGCGGCTTTACTCGCTTTTACCATCTTCTTTTACGCCGTAATTTATACAATGTGGCTTAAAAGATGGACTCCGCAAAATATTGTAATTGGTGGCGCTGCGGGTGCATTCCCACCAATGATTGGCTGGGTTGTTGCGACTGGAGGAATCGGAATTGAAAGTGTTCTCATGTTTGCATTAATTTTTATGTGGACCCCTCCACATTTTTGGGCCTTAGCACTCTTTATGAACAACGATTACGCAAAAGCAGGCGTTCCAATGTTAACTGTTACAAATGGTAAAAAATCAACCAGAGCACATATTTTAATCTATACGATGCTTCTAGTCCCTGTGGCTCTTAGCTTGTCCTTTACTCAGTTGGGAGGACCTTTTTACTTTATTACGTCACTTGGTTTAAATTGTTGGTTTTTGTTGGGTGCATATCGATTGTTTATTAGGGATGAAATAACTGCTGAGACACAAAACTATAAACTTGAGAGAACATTTTTTTTCGTTTCATTAATATATTTGTTCGCTCATTTTTTGGCTCTTTTAATTGAAGCTTTTATAGATTTTTCATTTATTAATTGGTTGGTGTTTATTTAATTATGGCATTAATAAAGTTACACCCCCAGCACAAAAAAAGGCAACGATCTAATATTATAATTGGATGTTTACTTTTGTCCTTTGTAGTTCTCGTCTTTGGCGTAACAGTTGTAAAAATGAGTAACGGTGCAATGCTTGAGGCTTTTGACCATAGCTATCGCATTAGCGTCACACCAGTTGCTGATGAGTAATTCTTCAAATAAAAAGACAGTCTTAGGCGCATTAACCCTAGTGGTCTTTATGGGAACCTTATCCTTTGCAGCAGTGCCTTTTTATGATTGGTTTTGCAGAGTTACTGGATTTGGTGGAACTACTCAGGTTGCCCAATCTGAGAGCACCCAAATTCTTGATCAAACAATTTTAATAAAATTTGATGCTAACACCGAACGTGGAATGCCTTGGAATTTCAAACCTGTCGAGCATGAGTTAACGTTAAAAATTGGTGAAACTGGCTTGGCATTTTATGAAGCTTATAACCCAACTTCTGATCCAATTGCTGGAACGGCAAGCTTCAATGTTTTTCCTTACTCAGCGGGTGGTTACTTTACAAAAATCGCTTGCTTTTGTTTTGAAGAGCAAGTCTTACAACCAGGTGAAAGAGTTCAAATGCCTGTGAGTTTTTATATTGACCCTGAGATAGTAAAAGATAAAGAAGCAAAATATGCAAAGTCTATTACATTATCGTACACGTTCCACAGAACCGAATTGCCGCAGGAGCAAGTATCGCTATTTCAATTATCTGATGAATAAGATAATTCTTTTGAAGTAAGAAGGAAAGTTACCATGGCACACGAAAAAAATCATGATTATCATATTCTTGATCCGAGTATATTGCCTTTTCTAGGCGCAGTGGGTGCATTTGTAATGCTCTTTGGTGCTGTTTTGTGGATGCAAAGTATAACAATATTTGTTTTCCTTATAGGATTTGTTTTGGTCTTATATGTTATGTGGGCCTGGTGGTCTCAGATGATCGTTGAGAGTCATGTTGGTGATCATACACCAGTTGTTAGCTTAGGTTTAAGATATGGTTTTATAATGTTTATTATCTCTGAGGTTATGTTTTTTGTAGCTTGGTTTTGGACATTCTTTAAGCATGCGCTTTATCCAATGGGCCCAGATAGTCCAAAGATAGACGGTATTTGGCCGCCTGCGGGCATTGAGACTTTTGATCCATGGCACTTGCCTCTAATTAATACTTTAATACTTTTGTGTTCTGGATGTGCTGCTACTTGGGCACACCATGCATTGGTGCACGAAAATAATCGTAAAGATTTAGTTAATGGACTAATAATTGCTGTTGCACTAGGAGCTTTATTTACCTTTTTTCAGGCATATGAGTATGGTCATGCGGCTTTTGGGTTTTCAGGAAATATATATGGGGCTACTTTTTTTATGGCTACAGGCTTCCATGGCTTTCATGTTTTAATTGGATCAATTTTTTTATTAGTTTGCCTATTTCGAACTATGAAAGGCCACTTTAGTCAAACACAACATATTGGTTTTGAAGCAGCGGCATGGTATTGGCATTTTGTTGATGTTGTTTGGCTATTTCTATTTGCTGCTATTTATATTTGGGGCGGTTAAAGTAGGTAATATTGTATATTAATAAATACCTTTTTCTAATTTATTCACATTGGCGCGGCGTATTGCTCGCGCCTTTTGTTTATGGATTGCTGGAATGAAGAAATTTCTAGCACCTATATTATTTGGTTTATTCGGAGCCTTAATTCTCGTTTATTTAGGGGTTTGGCAAACTCAGCGCTTACAATGGAAGGAAGCCAGGTTATTCCAAATATCTAAAATGATTTCTGCTGCGCCAGTTGATTTACCTGATTTTGCTATTCCTAAAGCTCATCAGTATCTTTCAGTAAAGTTAACAGGTGAATTACTTAAAGACGAAGTACATGTTTTGACCAGCCGGCCTCCTATAGGTCCCGGGTATCGCGTCATTGCAAAATTTAAAACTAAGAACAGATCAATTCTTATTGACAGAGGGTTTATTCGTGAAGGTGACAAGAACAAAGATCGCACTTTAGGTTTCGTTGAAGTTACAGGAAATCTGCTTTGGCCAAATGAAATTGATAAATTTTTTACACCAGATCCAGATTTAAAGAAGAATTTGTGGTTTGCAAGAGATTTACCATGGATGTCTAAGTATCTAAATACAGAGCCAATACTCATTGTAGCAAGAGAAATTAAGCCTAGTGCAACTGAAGTTTTACCTTGGCCAATCAATACAACTGGGATCCCAAATAATCATTTACAATATGCTATCACTTGGTTTGCCTTGAGTATTATATGGTTGGGGATGACAGCGTACTGGATATCGCGTATCAAGCGCCAAAAAGATTTGTAGTTTAGTAAGGTTGATGGATATGAAATACGTTTCGACAAGAGGCTCTGCCCCCGAATTAAACTTTGAAGATGTAATGTTGACTGGTCTTGCTCGGGATGGAGGACTTTACGTTCCAAAAGAATGGCCGTTTTTCAGCGAAAAAGCGATAATAGAGATGGCAAGCTGCTCTTATGAAGAAATAGCATTTACAATCATGAAGCCATTTATTGGATCGACCTTTAGTGATGAAGAATTTAAAGAAATAATTAATAAAGCGTACAGAGGATTTGGTAAGGAAGAACGTTGCCCATTAACAAATATAGGTGGGAAAAACTTTCTTTTAGAACTCTATCATGGGCCTACTTTGGCGTTTAAAGACGTGGCCATGCAACTAATTGGCCAAATGTTTGAATTATCACTGCAGCGTAAATCTCAAAAGATTGTTATTGTGGGCGCTACTTCTGGTGACACCGGTTCGGCAGCAATAGAGGCATTTCGAGGCCTTGATTCTGTAGAGGTTTTTATCATGTATCCAGATGGCGCTGTTTCGGAAGTTCAGCGTCGTCAAATGACTACAGCAGTTGAAAGTAATGTTAATGCTTTGGCAGTTGATGGAAATTTTGATGATTGCCAGTCACTTTTAAAAGAAATGTTTAATGATCTTGATTTTCGAGACGAAGTAAATTTAGCGAGTGTTAATTCAATAAATTGGGCAAGGGTGATGGCCCAAGTCGTATATTATTTTACATCGGCAATATCTCTAGGGGCACCAAAAAATAAAGTTAATTTTACTGTTCCGACTGGCAACTTTGGGGATATTTTTGCAGGTTATGTTGCTAAAAAGATGGGCTTGCCAATTGAAAAATTAATTATAGCTACTAATCAGAATGATATTTTACACCGTGTTTTGGAAAGTGGAATTTATAAAATTGAAAAAGTAAAACCGTCAATCAGTCCATCAATGGATATTCAAGTGAGTTCAAATTTTGAAAGAGCTTTATTTGATATATATGGTCAAAACTCTGAGCTTGTTTGTGAATTAATGCATAGTTTAAAATCAACTAAAGAATTTGAGCTTAGCTCAGTTGAAACTAAAATGTTGCAAGATGTATTTGAGAGTGGAACGTCGTCTGAAGAAGAAACTAGTGCTACCATTCATTCAATTTATCAAGATACAGGAATGCTCTTATGCCCACATTCGGCGATAGGTGTAAAAGTAGCCCTTGAAAAGAATAAAGAACAAGATATTCCAATGATCATTTTGGCCACTGCAGCAGCTGCCAAATTTCCTGATGCAGTAAAGAGTGCTTGTGGAGTTCCCCCCAAACTACCAGACAATATGAGTGATTTGTTTAAAAGAGCCGAGCGGTTAACAAAGGTTTCAAATAACGTAGATGAAATAAAAGCTATAATTAGTAAAGGTATAAATATATGAGTATTTCGTTAACTACACTCGATAACGGCTTCAGGGTTGTGACAGAAAATATGCCCGGATTGAAATCAGCCTCAGTTGGGATTTGGATCAATACTGGAGGGCGAAATGAAACCTTAAAACAAAATGGTATAGCACATTTCCTAGAGCATATGGCATTTAAAGGGACTCATAAACGTTCCGCTCTTGATATTGCTCAGGCCATTGAAGATGTTGGCGGTTATATTAATGCTTACACAAGTCGAGAGATGACAGCTTACTACGCAAGAGTTTTAGAAAATGATGTGCCATTAGCGATAGATGTAATTAGTGATATATTATTAAATCCAATTTTTGATAAGCAAGAATTGGAAACTGAGAGAGGTGTGATTTTACAAGAGATAGGTCAAACTATGGATACACCTGATGATATTATTTTTGATTGGTTGCAAGAGGCCGCATACCCCAATCAATCCTTAGGACGTACTATTTTGGGATCAAGTGAGCGAGTTAGTAACTTTAGCCAAGAAGATCTATTGAAATTTGTTTCGGAACATTACGGACCAGAACAAATGGTTTTATCAGCAGCAGGTGCGGTCAACCATAATCAAATAGTTTCTCAGATTAAGGCTTTATTTGATAAAAAAGCACCTATTTTAAAAACAAAAACGCCTCCAAGTATTTATCATGGAGGTGAGATACAGGTGGAAAAAGATTTAGAGCAGGCACATTTTGCTTTGGCCTTTGAAACACCAGGATATTTGGATGAATCAATCTACACCTCTCAAATCTATTCTATCGCTTTGGGGGGTGGAATGTCATCAAGGCTATTCCAGGAGATCAGAGAAAAAAGAGGCCTATGCTATACTATATTTGCTCAAGGTGGAGCCTACTCTGATACAGGTTTGCTGACGATATATAGCGGTACCAGTTCTGAAAACCTAAAGGATTTATCTAATATAACAATATCTGAGATGAAGCGTGCTGCGATTGATTTTGAACAAGCTGAATTAGATCGTTCAAGAGTGCAAATGAAAGCAGGAATGTTAATGGGCCTTGAGAGCGCTTCTTCAAGAGCAGAACGATTGGCCAGAATGCTAATAATCTGGAATCGAATTCCATCTTTAGATGAAGTTGTGAAAAAAATTGATGCAGTCAATTTAGAAGAAGTTCGTAATTTTGCTCAGAATGTAATTCGGGACAAAAAACCTACATTATCTACATATGGTCCTGTCTCAAATGTTATTTCATTCAATGAACTGACAGATATGCTGGCAGCTTAATGTTCCGTAAGATGCCAAATATTAATATTGAGACCGAAAATCTTACGATGAGATTACCCCAAATGATTGATCGAGACGAATGGATTAACTTACGAAGAAAAAGTGCTGATTTTTTAATGCCTTGGGAACCAAACTGGCGAGATGATCATTTGACAAAGAAATCATTTGCTCAACGAGTTGAATGGGCTCGAAAATCTGTCCAAAATAATACGGCAATTCCTTTATTTATTATTAGACGTTCAGACCAATTACTGGTTGGCGCTATAACTCTTGATAATATTAGGCGAGGTCCTGCACAAACCGCAACGATTGGATATTGGACCGGTGAACCGTATATACGTCAAGGTTTTATGGGAGATGCTTTACCAGCAGTTGTGTATTATGCTTTTGAGACGTTAGATTTGAGTCGTATAGAAGCTGCATGTCTACCAAAAAACTTAGCGTCCCGACGGGTATTGGAAAAATCCGGTTTTAAATATGAAGGTGTTGCCCAAAGCTATTTACAAATTTCAGGCCGTTGGCGAAATCATGTACTTTATGCAAACCTTAGAAATGATAGACGTGGAAAATCTATCGCTGGATAATTATTAATTTATTTTAATTATGTTAAAATGAATTTATAATAAGAATTATCTTAATTTTAATTTAGGACTTCTCATTGCTTAATTCATTAATCCCCAATTTTGTTAAAACTGTTGAAGGTAGGTTGCCTCAAGGTACACTTCGTGAAGTAAAATCAAAATACCTTGAAGAACCAAGAGGCCTTTTGAATGGAAATAATAGTTCAATATTAGCTTTGCCCAGAACAACTAAAGAAGCTTCAATAATTGTGAAAGCTTGTCAAAAAGAAAAAATCAGTATCATCCCATATTCCGGTGGCACTGGTTTAGTGGGTGGACAAGTCGATCCTAGACATGAGGCTTCTGTCATACTTTCCACAGAGAGAATGAAAAATATTAGAGATTTCTATGTAGATGAGAAAGTTATAATCGTGGAATCAGGCGTTATTTTAGAACACCTACAGGAAGAAGTTAGTAAAAATAATTTACTTTTTCCACTTGCGTTAGCCTCTCAAGGATCATGTCGAATTGGTGGTAATCTGGCCACAAATGCTGGTGGTGTTCAAGTTTTAAAATATGGCAACATCAGAGATTTTTGTCTTGGAGTTGAAGCTGTATTGCCAAATGGTGAAATTTTTAATGGGTTAAATCGATTGCGTAAAGATAATACGGGTTATGATTTGAAAAACTTACTTATTGGTTCTGAGGGAACACTGGGCTTAATTACTGCTGCCAGTTTTAGATTGTTTCCAAAACCGAACAAAATTTGTACTGCGATCTTAGATGTAAAATCACCTTCAGAAGCATTAGAACTGTTAAATTTTGCTCAAGAATTTATGGATGAAAGGGTTTCATCATTTGAATTAATAGGCCGTAAAGCAGTTGAGTTTGTGACAAAATGCTTACCAGAAATTAAGGTGCCCATTAGTGCTGAGTCAGAATGGTTTGTATTAATTGAATCTACCTCAAGTAGTGACAAAGATATTCATGCAAAATTCGAACAATTTATGCATTTAATATTTGACAAGAAATTTGTGCAGGATGGGGTGATTGCGCAATCTGAAGCTCAACGTAGAACATTTTGGAAATTTAGGGAAAGTATTCCCGAAGCAAACAGACTTGTCGGTTCAATTGGCAGTACTGATATTTCTTTGCCCCTAGGAGAAATAGCCGAATTTATTAAAACGGTTAGCCATGAAATTAGTCTTATATCAGACTGTCAAATTAATTGTTTTGGCCATGTTGGAGATGGGAATTTGCATTTTAATTTATTTAGAAATTGGGATAAAACAAAATCTAGTTATGATAGTATTGCACCAAAATTGACTAACTTAATTTATGATGAGGTGGTAAGGCGAAATGGTTCAATTTCTGCCGAACATGGAATTGGTAGATTAAACAAAGCCCGATTGTTACAATCCTCAGACAAAATAAAAATAGAAACTATGAAAGCAATTAAAAGTGCAATTGATCCTCATGGTATATTTAATCCAGGAGCTTTAATTGATCTTTAATTTTGCCAATTAAATTATTCGCCTTCAAAATCACATAAAGCGTTTACTTCAAAGCCCATCTTTTCTAAATGCTGTCGCCCACCCAATCCTGGTAGATCAATTATAAATGAACATGAAACAATTTCACCACCTAACTTTTCTATTAGTTTAATTCCTGCTTCTGCTGTTCCCCCAGTTGCTAGAAGATCATCAACTAATAAGATCCGATCACCAGCTTCTATGCAATCGTCATGTAATTCCAAAGTGGCACTACCATATTCTAATTCATAATCTTGCGATATCACACTTCCAGGTAGTTTTCCGGCTTTTCTTATTGGTACAAAGCCTACAGATAATCTATCGGCTATAGCACCACCAAGGATAAAGCCACGAGCTTCTAAACCAGCTACCTTATTAATCTTTATATCCAAATATGGCTTAATCATCTGGTTGATTGCTAATTTCAATCCTTCCCCATTTAAAAATAAAGTTGTGACATCTCGAAACATTATGCCTTTTTTTGGAAAGTCGGGTATTGTTCTAATATAGTCTTTGATTTGCACTTTATTATTCACTATTGTTAATTTCATTATTAATAATATAGACCAGTTTTGTATAAGCTTAAAAGGTTATTTTTAAGTTAGTAGAAATTATAATTAAGGATTAAAAATAGGGTGGGCGATGTCTGATTTATTTCAGGGTTTAATTCAAGCATTAACGTTAATCTTTAATTTAGATCCCGATCTATATTCAATTTCTAGCCGATCATTACAGGTAACGTTATCTGCGACTATTATTGCGTCCTTAATTGGTATTCCATTTGGTTCTTGGTTAGCTATTTCTATGTTTAGATACAGAAGTTTAGTTATTGTGATAATTAATGCATTAATGGGTTTACCACCTGTGGTGGTGGGATTGATTGTTTATGTATTGCTTTCTAAATCAGGCCCATTTGGAGTGTTTAACCTTTTGTTTACACCAACCGCTATGATAATTGCTCAAGTTTTAATTATCTTGCCTATTGTTGCCTCTGTATCGCACCGAACTATCAGAATGCTTTGGATGGAATACCGGGATTTTTTTGTTTCATTGAATGCAAGTAGGTGGCAAATTATTTTTACGCTTATAAAAGATGCTAAACGTTCTTTGATTACGGCATCCTTGGCTGGTTTTGGACGAGGTATAGGTGAAGTTGGTGCGATTATGATTGTTGGTGGTAACATTGATCACGCTACACGTGTTTTAACCACTGCAATTTCTTTAGAAACAAGCCGAGGTAATTTTACTCTCGCAATGGCGTTGGGGATAGTGCTCATTTTTTTAGCAATTCTGATAAACTTACTGATACATTTAACTATAAAGTCAAAATATGAGCAGACAGATGATTGAATGTAAAATAACAGGAGTTGACGTTTCAATTGAAAAGAATAATTCTAAATTGTTAGGGCCAGTCTCTTTTGAATTAACAAATTCTAACTGCACAATTGTCTTAGGTCCAAATGGGGCAGGAAAGACATCTCTTTTACGCCTACTGCATGGCTTAGATAAGCCTACAACTGGCTCAATCACATGGGACCCTTTAGCTAAAATAGAAGAGCAAAGTTTTGTTTTTCAATCCCCAGTGATTCTTAAGCGTAATGTAATAGAAAATGTGTATTACCCTTTAATGTTAAAAGGTACTTCAAAAAAAGAAGCCATAACTCAAGCGGAGTACTGGTTAGAAAGAATATCTTTAGACCATAAAGCTTATGCGCCAGCAATTTCACTTTCAGGGGGTGAAAAACAAAGAATGGTTATGGCGAGATCCTTAATAAATGATCCAAAATTGATTTTTTTAGATGAACCTACTGTTAATTTAGATGGAAAATCTAAATCCCAAATTGAAGAACTATTAAAGCACGTGATAAATAATGGCACCAAAATTATTATGGCGACACACGATTTGGGCCAGGCAAAAAGGTTAGGAAATGATATATTGTTTTTACATCATGGAAAATTGTTAGAAGTTGGTAGCGCCGCCTCATTTTTTAAAAATCCTAAAACAAAAGAAGGTTTAACTTTTTTGCGTGGAGAGATTTTACAGTGAGAAAGCTTTTCTTGTCATTTACAGTTATTTTAATTCAGTTTTTTTACCTTTCGGCTGGGTTTGCTGCGGAACGAAATTTTAAGCTAGCCGTTACAACTTCATTTCATAATTCTGGATTAGCAGATGTATTAATTCCAAAGTTAGAGATGGATACTGGATTGATGGTTGACCTATTAGTGGTGGGCACAGGGCAAGCTCTTAAACTAGGAAGTAGAGGTGATGTTGATGCCATTTTAGTTCACTCCAGATCAGCAGAAGAAATATTTGTTGAAAATGGGTTTGCACCATATCGCAGAGAGATTATGTATAATGATTTTGTAGTTATTGGATCTAAGTCTGATCCCGCGGGAATTAAGAAATTAAAAAACTTAACTGCAATTTTGAAAGCAATTAAAAATAGTGAATCTAGGTTTATTAGTCGAGGTGACGACAGTGGAACGCATAAAATGGAATTAGCTTTATGGTTGCAGGCTGACCAAACTCCCAAAAATTTTTCTGTCAATTGGTATTGGGAAGTAGGTGCTGGCATGGGTGCAGCTCTAAATATGGCATCAGAACTTTCGGCATATGTAATTAGTGATAGAGCAAGTTGGTTAAATTTTGATAGAAAGGGAGATTTGGATATTTTATTTGAGGGTGATGAAAAATTATTTAACCAATATTCTTATCTACCGATATCGAAGGAAAAGTATCCAAATATTGCATATAAAAATGCTCGCTTGGTAGAGGATTGGTTAGTATCTTCAAAGGCTGGGCATTTGATGCAAAATTATAAAATTAGAGGTCAGAATCTCTTTTTTTCTAACTCTAAATGACTTTTAATTATATTTATTAGTTTTTGGTCTTGAAGGTTTAGCATTTGTTGCGTATTCGGTTTCTCGCTACTGGGATGTGGCCAAGTGGTAAGGCAACGCTTTTTGGTAGCGTGTACCGTAGGTTCGAATCCTACCATCCCAGCCAAGCACAACTTACTTAATATTTTGTTGGCTATGAGCCAATATCAATTATCTTTGAGTATCTTTTCTGCCGCCCTACCTGCAATCATCATGGTAGGAGCGTTAGTATTCCCAGATACTAATGCTGGCATAATAGAGCAATCTGCCACCCTTAGTCCCTCTACACCATTTACTCTTAAATCCAAATCGACGACTGCATGTTTTTGTGGCCCCATTTTACACGTACCGGCTGGGTGGTAAATTGTCCTAGCTTGCTGTCGGATACTGTCATCAAGAGTATTTGATCCAATCTTAGAGGAAACACCATTTCCAGGCCAAATTTCCTCTGTAACTAATTTTTTTAAAGGATTTTGATTAAATATCTCTCTTGCAAGCCTAACGCCTCGGCGCAATGTATCTAAATCACCATCATCATAAAGGACATTTGAATAAAATTTAAGTGAAGATGTTGGATTGGTTGTATCTAGATGTAAGCGACTGGTCGATTTAGGTCTCATAGTCATTGGATGAACTTGAACTGCATGAAAAGGTAAAGGAGGTTGTCCTGGAGGACCTGGTGCAAATGGGGAGAAATTAAATTGAACATCTGGACGGCCTTGGCCACTTGTGTCTGCACAAGCGCCAGCCTCTAATAAGTTTGAGGTCAGTAGGCCACGGTTGAAGAGATAATATTCCAATCCATTCTTGATTACTTTCAATCCTTTGTTTTCACCATGTAAGCCAGTATTTTTTTTCAATCTCATTGTTACTGGCGCACCTACGTGGTCCTGGAGATTGGCACCGACATTGATCGAATTATGTAAAACGTTAATACCGGCTCTTCTTAAATTCTCTTCTGGACCAATGCCTGACAACATCAAAAGCTTTGGGCTTTGGAAGCTACCAGCAGTCAAAATTATTTCTTTTTTAGCAATTATTTCGCGTGATCCAAATTTATCCTCAATTTCTACTG
Organism: Paracoccaceae bacterium; assembly: GCA_028112705.1. Classification (GTDB taxonomy): domain Bacteria; phylum Pseudomonadota; class Alphaproteobacteria; order Rhodobacterales; family Rhodobacteraceae. The sequence goes on from JAOGYN010000002.1 coordinate 78,823, forward strand.
CTGTAGCTTTACGATTGGTAAATATAATACGTTGAGCTTTGCATTCTGTAAAAAGTGTTAATGTTTCTGAGTTTATAAATGGTTTTAGGAAACTAGTTGCTGCAGAATAGCGCTTTCCCTTAAAGGCTGTTACTTGATACCAGCCAGCACCTTCTTGATTTGCACCGTTAAAGTCATTGTTTGAGGGTATACCTGCATTTATTGCTGCTTCAATTATAGCTGAGTTAATAGGGTGCTTATATTCTGGATCAGATACAACTAGTTGTCCATTTTGGCCATGAAAAGGTTTGTTAAGCCTCGTATTTCTTTCTTGCATGCAAAATGTAGGCAAAACTGCTTTATAGCTCCAGCCAGTACAGCCATGATTTTTTTCCCAGTCATTATAATCCTGTGCTTGCCCTCTCATATAAATCATTCCATTTATAGAAGATCCTCCACCTAAGACTCGTCCTTGTGGTACAACAAAATTGCGTTCATCCAAACTCGGATCTGGCTCTGATATGACATTTGTTGAATCTTGAGATTGCATGGCCAAAAAAAAAGTAGCAGGGATATGGATCCAACGGTTTGTGTCTTTACGTCCTTCTTCAACTAGAGCAACGCTATATCTACCGTCTTGGGCCAATCGTGAAGCAAGTACGCATCCTGCGGCACCAGCACCAACGACAATGTAATCAAAGGACACGGTTGAATTTGCATTATTATGTTTTGTCATGGGGTTTCAATAAACTTTTTTCTTGAAATTTCGAATCATATAATTTCTGATATTCTTACTTAAATAAAATTACCATGCTATGGAATTATTCACTGATTAAACTATAAACTGAATTTCTCTTTAACTCAAAATGAGATGGGAATTTTGGTTTGCTAATAAACGATTGTATATGTACCTGATATATTTACTGTATTTTCTTACAGGAGTATTAAAATGTCATCAATTAAGCCATTTGAATTAAATATCACGCAGGATAAAATAGATTTTATTTTAAATCGTGTTTCAAGTTATCCTTGGCATGAGATGCCTTTGGGAGGTGGTTGGGAATATGGAACCAATTTAGATTATATGAGGGAATTATGTGATTATTGGGTGGAAAAATTTGATTGGAAATCACAAGAAGCACGTATTAACAAATTTAACCATTTTAAGACTGAGATTGATGGTTTGAATGTTCACTTTATTTATGAAAAAGGGAGCGGAAAAAAATCTAAACCATTACTAATTAGTCATGGATGGCCGGGCTCCATTTGTGAATTTCTAAACATAATAGATCCATTAGCCCATCCAGAGCGGTTTGGTGGAAATATTGAAGACTCATTTGATGTGATAGTTCCATCATTAATTGGGTTTGGTTTTTCAGATAAACCACATAGACCTTTTGGTCCCAGAAAAATGGCAGAGATTTTTAATAAGCTAATGGTACAAAGTTTAGGATACCAAAAGTATTTTGCTCAAGGGGGCGATTGGGGAGGGGCAATTTGCACTTGGCTGGGCTTTGATCATTCAAATTATTGTGCTGCAATTCATTTAAATATAATGACAATGCGTCATCCTGATGGCCCGATTGGTGTTGACGAAATAGCTTGGCAAACAGAATTTGAACATGATCAAATCTCACAAAATGGTTACCGAACTCAACAAGCAACTAAACCACAAACCTTAAGTTACGCTATGATGGATAGTCCAGTAGGAATTGCAGCATGGATAATTGAAAAATTTTTTGGCTGGTCAGATCTCGAAAACCGTGAGTTTGAAGAAGTCCACTCTAAAGACGAATTACTAACAAATATTATGGTTTATTTGGTGACTGATACTTTTAATACTGCTTCTTGGATTTACTATGGTAGAGCTCAGGAAGGTGGTAGGGTTTTTTCAACTGAAGGAAAAAGGGTAGAGGTGCCAACAGCATGTGCAGTTTTTCCAGCAGAGATGCTTTCTTGGCCACCAAAAAGTTACGTTGAGCGTATCTATAATGTAAAAAGGTGGACTGAAATGTTACGGGGTGGACATTTTGCGGCAATGGAGGAGCCAGAGGCATTGATCGAAGATATCAGAACTTTCGTACAACTTATAAAAATTTAGCATTGAAATAAAAATTTTGTTTGGGAAAGATGCAAAGTTTGTTGTAGATATTTACAAAATCAAATTAGAACAGTTGGAACTTGGATGAAAAAAAATATAATTCTGATATTTACAGATAATCAGCAGGCGTCAACTCTAGGTTGTTATGGAAACAAGGAAATCTATACCCCTAATTTGGATCAGCTATCTACTGAAAGTGTCACTTTTGATAATGCTTATTGCCCAAATGCATTTTGCTCACCATGTCGAGCATCTTTACTGACTGGGCTATTGCCGTCACAACACGGTGTTCATAGCTGGATTGATACTAGAAAAAAAGAAGATTGGCCTCTTGGTTGGCACGCTTTAGATGGCTTACGCACGTTACCAATGTCACTTAGTGAAAGTGGTTATAAAACTGCATTAATTGGAAAATACCACTTAGGAGAGACTGAAACTACTATGCCGGGCTTTGACCACTGGGTTACTATGGAAGATGGCCACGTAAGGAGTTTTTATAGAAACCAGGTTACTGAAAATGGAAAAAACTATTTACATGAAGGACATACAGTTGATTTTTTTACTGACAAAGCAGTCAGCTTTATTGATGAGCAAGTTGAAAGTGATCAAGCATTTTTTCTTTACCTTCCATATCCTGCTCCATATGGACATTGGCCAGCAACTAAAGAAACAGATACTTGCCGGCATACTAACAGATATGAAGATTGTCCTATGGATTCAATCCCGCGGGAAGGTTTGAGTAAAGGGGCGATCGCTAATTATGAAATGGTCAAGGAATTTTCTGGGGGGGGGGATGGATTACTCCATGCTTTTGAGCGCCCCAAATGATTTAGCAACGATGAGAAATTATTATTCTCAAATTTCGATGGTTGATGATGGTGTGGGACGGATAGTAGAGAAGATCAAATCATTGGGAATCTATGATGACACATTATTGATATTTACGTCTGATCATGGACTTTCAATCGGTCACCATGGTTTTTGGGGGCATGGAGCTGCAACTTTTCCGTCAAACCTCCATCACGCCGCACATTCGGTCCCTCTCATACTTCGTAATGGCAATGAGAGTCAGCTTGGGAAGCGAAGTAAAAATATGGTTTCAAATATGGATATTTATGCAACGATTCTCGATGTAGCTGGTCTTCTTGAAAAAAACTATGAAAAAACTATTCCAAGCCGTTCATTAGTTGAGCTTCTAACTGAAAATAATACATCTCGGGTTGAAGATGCAGTTTTTTCTGAACAAGAAGAGACGAGAGTTGTGCGAACTCAGAAATGGGCTTATTTTAAAAGATTTCCAGATTCTGAAACATTTTCTTTTAGTGACGAGTTATTTGATGTTGAAAATGATCCAAAAGAAACGCGCAATTTAATTAATGATTCAAATTATGTGGAAATTGTTGAAAAATTAGATATTATGTTAGAGGATTATTTTTCAAATTACTCAAAGTCTGAGGCTGATTTGTGGCAAGGTGGCCGTCCAAAACAAAATAGCACTAGAAAACACCTTTGGAAAGACGTTTGGGGACCTGATTGGGATGTGGTTTACTCTTATCAAAAAAGTAATGATGAATAGCATTAGTTTGTAATGACTTGTGCATAATTAATTATAATGGAGATAAGAATTAATAATGTACCTAATGTAAATTTTGTGGATATTGAAGGTGGCTGGTTTCTAATGGGCTCAGATGATGCTCAACACCCGGAAGATGGTGAAGCTCCAGTGCGGAAGGTTTGGGTGGATTCTTTTTCTATCGCCTCTACTGCGGTCACTAATGCTGATTACTTGCTTTTCATTGAGAGTACTGGTTACAAAACTTTAGCTGAAAATATTGGTAATTCATTTGTATTCTCTACTTCACTAAAACACACTGATAATTATAAGTCATTTGCTAATGCACCATGGTGGAAAATAGTTGATGGTGCGTGTTGGAAAAATCCTGAGGGTCGGGGTAGCTCTGTAGTAAATCGTAATACCCATCCTGTTGTTCATTTGGGTGAAATGGATTTATTAGCATACTGTGAATGGACACAAACAAGATTATTGACTGAAGCTGAATGGGAATTTGCTGCGCGTGGTGGACTTAGTCAAAATAACTTTCCTTGGGGAAATATCTTAAAAAAGGATGGTAAGTTTCAAGCTAATATATGGCCAGATGAATCTTTTCTTTTAAATCGAGAATTCCCATTAAAATATGGAACAATGCCTGTTGATTCATTTGATCCAAATTCATTTGGATTATTTAACATGACAGGAAATGTTTGGGAGCGTGTTGCAGACAAATTCACTACACTTCATTCACCACGTCCAGTACGCAATCCAATTGGACCTATAAATGGAATGGAGTTTGTAGCAAAAGGGGGTTCTTTTTTATGTCACAATTCGTATTGTGTTCGATACAGAACGTCATCAAGGCAATCTTTAAAGGCGAATATGACTTCTGGAAATATAGGCTTTAGAGTAGCAAAAGCATAAGCATGTTTGTGGGAGTGCCATTATTTTGATAAAAAGTATTTTCGTGCTTGAAATTATTTATAGAAAATTAAATTGTTTACCTTAAAACATATCTATAATGAAAAGTACACTTAAAGGGTTTTAGAATGGATGAAAGAATAAATTCCAAGTTATCTTTGCAAACGCGTTTGGCGCAAGCACTTAGATTTTTAGATCCAGAGACTGGATCAGTAGTTCCTGCTATTCAACCAACTGCAACTTATGCGCGTAACGAAAATTATGAAGTGCGTAAGCCTTATTGGTATCGGCGAGATGGCAATCAGACTACTACTCATGCTGAAGCTTTAATTTCAGAGTTAGAACTAGCACAAGAAACATTCTTATTTTCGTCAGGAATGTCTGCAGCAACCGCAGTAATTGATCATCTGCCTGCTGGTGCGCATGTTGTCGTACCAAAAGTGATGTATCATGGTGTTTTAGCTCAATTTCAAAGATACGAGGCTTTGCATAGATTAAATGTTTCTTATTATGACGCTGGTGATCTAAAAGAAATGAGTAAGGCAATTATAATGGACAAGACTCATTTAGTTTGGGTTGAAACCCCAAATAACCCTGATTGGACGGTTACTGACATAAAGGCTGCTGCGAAAATAACTCATAATAGTGGTGCTTTACTAGTAACTGATTGTACTGGCACACCACCATGCATGACTCAAGCACTTGAGTTAGGAGCTGATATTTCCTTTCATTCAGCTACTAAATACCTGAATGGTCATTCTGACGTTAGTGCCGGTGCATTATCTGTAAGAAAAACTGGTAAATTTTGGGAAGAAATTTATAATATAAGAAAACTACAAGGAACTGTGTTAAATAGCTTTGATGCATGGTTATTGATAAGAGGATTAAGAACTTTGTTTTTAAGAGTTGAAAAAGCAAGTTCAAATGCGATGGCCATAGCGCGTCATTTTGAAACAAATGATGATATAGAGACGGTTTTATATCCAGGATTGCCATCTCATCCCGATCATAAAATCGCAAAAATGCAAACTAACTCTCAATTTGGGGGTATGATGTCAATTATTGTTAAAGGCACAGAGCAAACGGCCATTGATATTGCTAGGTTTTGTAAAGTGTTTTATGCAGCGACATCTTTGGGGGGAGTTGAAAGTTTAATCGAGCATCGAAAAACAGTTTCTGGTGATGATTTTCCAGTTCATCCACGTCTTTTACGGCTATCAATTGGCATTGAAGATGTCGACGATTTAATATTTGATTTGGAACAAGCTATAGGTAAGGCAACAAAAAAGATATCAAACACATTAAAAAATTAGGACATAGAAATGGATTATTTTGATCTTGGCGACTATTCTTTTCCAATAACAACAAATTCTAAAGATGCACAGCTTTGGTTTGATCGAGGTTTGATGTGGATTTATGGATATAATCATGAGGAAGCTATTTTTTGTTTTGATAAGGCTATTGAGATAGATGAAAATTGCGCAATGGCGTATTGGGGTGTTTCTTATGCGGTAGGACCAAATTATAATAAAAAATGGATGGATTTTTCTGAGAAAGATAAATCAAATTGTGTTGAAAGATCTAAAGAGTCTTTGATCACAGCTAAGAGTATTTCTAATTTAACTCCAGTAGAACGTGACTTAATCAAATCCCTTGATGAGCGTTATCCTGATGATCCAATGTTGGAAGATTTTAGTGATTATAATGATGCGTACGCTAATAAAATGCGAGAAATATATAGAAATTATAATACCAATTTAGAAGTTTGTGCATTATTTGCAGAAGCATTAATGAATAGAACGCCTTGGCAACTCTGGGAAGTGGGAACAGGTCAAGTAAAGGCAGGTGCTAATACTCAGGAGGCCATCTCTGTACTTGAGACAGCTTTTTCAAATCTAGACTACAAGGGTGCGAATAGCCATCCTGGACTACTACATATGTACATTCACCTAATGGAAATGTCTCCTCACCCAGAGAAAGCGCTGAAAGCCGGTGATGCTTTAACTAATTTAGTTCCCGACGCTGGTCATTTACAACATATGGCAACTCATATTGATGTTTTATGTGGTCACTACGAAAATGTTGTTCGTCGTAATCATATAGCGTCTAAAGCAGATCAAAAATATTTAGATTACCGGGGACCAAATACTTTTTATACTGCTTATGTTTGTCATAACTTACATTTTAAAATTTATGGCGCAATGTTTCTAGGACAAATCAAACCTGCTTTAGCAGCCGCTAGCGAATTGCAAAATCTACTAAGTGAAGAAGTAGTAAGACCTAGCGCAGATTGGCTAGAAAGCTATTATGCAATGAAGTTTCATGTCTTAGTACGTTTTGGAATGTGGGATGAGATAATAAGTCAGGAGCCTCCAAAAGATATTGAGCTGTATTGTTTTACAACTGCTTTAACCTATTATGCTAAAACAATCGCGTATGCAGCAACCAATTTAATAGATGAAGCCGAAGGTCAGAAAGAATTATTTTTTAAAGCAATAAAAGCAGTACCTGAAACTCGGGTTCTATTTAATAATTTATGTATTGATATACTTGCTATCGCTGCTGAAATGCTCGAAGGAGAAGTGGCCTATAGAAAAAAAGAATATAACAAATCTTTTGATCATTTAAGGAAAGCCGTATATTTAGACGATGGACTTCCCTATGAAGAGCCTTGGGGTTGGATGCAGCCAGTAAGACACGCACTTGGTGCTCTTTTGCTTGAACAAGATAAAATTGAGGAAGCTGAAGATGTTTATAGAGCTGATTTAGGGATTGATGGTAAATTAGGTCGACCATGTCAAAATCCTGATAATGTCTGGTCTCTTCATGGTCTTCACGAATGTCTAAAACGTCGTGGCGCTCATACTGAAGCACGATTCATTAAACAACGTTTAGACTTGGCTAATGCGAGAGCCGATAGTCCAATTTTAGCTTCTTGCTTTTGCCGATTGACGCATCAAGAATTTTAATTTTTGGTTGTAGCTAAAATATAGTAATCTGGCTTTCGCTTATTGGTTTCAAGGATAACTAGTTTATACGTCAGCTGGATTTTCAATTGCCCTACCTAAGGCTGCAAGATCTGAATATCTATCGCCAATCCGATGATGAGGTCTACCACTAGTCGCAGCTCCTAGAGCCACAACAATTTCATCATGTGCGGGTGCATCATGAATTGAAAATTGAACAGTTAGATAATGTGACCTTCTACCAGTATCATGTTTATCCATTAATGGGATTTGAATTTGAGTATTTGCTGGACCCCTAGTGTTAGTAAACCCTAAATAAGATTTTGCACCTACTGCTTCACGATAAAAATTTCCATATTGAAGTGTATGTATTAAACCTGACGCGTGTTCTAATTCACAAGCCGTTCCAGCGATGCAAGCTTTACCGTATGCTTCAATAGCATCACCAGAGCCAGCTAACTTTATTAATCTATTGGTTAACATTTCACCTAAAACGGGAGCAATTCTTTGTATTTCGGGGGACAAATCTTCTACATAACCTTTTCCAGCCCATGGATTTTTAACAACTGCGGCAACTCCAATCATTCGTAAGATAGGTTTAGCCTCTTTATCACCCTCTCGATGTGTATCTTCATCATAAGTTATTATTTTTCTTAATTCTGGAATTGTTTGCATTTTATAGACCTTTTATTTCATATTTACTTGGAGTTGATGAGATTTCTCTTACTATGCCAGCTTGTTCGTTACCTTCATAAAAGCCAAAGGTACCATGTTTAAATTCTCGAGCATATCGTTCAAGCATACTTTTTTCTGCGGGTAATAAAATATCATCAAATGGTATTTTATCTAGACCAAAAAACTCGAAATCATCAGGAGCATTTCCTTTGACGATACCATTATAAAAAATATGATGATTTGATGTTTCTGTATCGCGATAGATTGCATAGATGAAATTTAATTGAGGATTTAGTTTTATATCTGCCAAATGTTGAAACAGCCCATGTTTAGACATATTTGTTTTTGGAGCTTTTGGGATGGAAAATTTATTATTTTTCTCTTTCTTTAATAAAATTTTATTATCTTTCGATAAAACGCCACCAATCATAATGTTTCCAGTTGTATTTGCGGCTTCTATCAAAGTTTGCTCATGACTAACTGAAAAATAATTTCCTTTGAAATACCCTAGTGGTGTACCTTCTGACACCTCATGGTCTAAAACTCTTCCAATGAGTATTAGATGATCGCCTGCATCAACTAATCTGTCATTTTCGCAAATAAAATGTGCTATATTACCTTTTAATATTGGTAATTTTTTTGACCCGTGGTACCAGTTGGGATGTTCAAATTTATTTACCTCTTGAGAGGCAAATAACCCAGATAGATCTTTTTGACGTTCTGATAGAATGTTAATAGCAAAATGCTTTGCATCGCTGAAAACTGGCGCACTATGTGCAGTTTTAGCAATGCAGACTAATAATAATGGAGGATCTAAGGAGACTGACGTAAATGAATTCGCTGTAAATCCGCGTGGTAAATCATCAGTATCAGTGGTTGTTATGATAGTCACACCCGTGGCGAAATTACCAAATGCATCTCTCAGAGAGCGGATTTTGTCTGAATTACCATATTCATTAGATTTATTGCTATTACCTAAATATTTTTCGTTATGTTCGCCAATTTTAGGTGGGGTAATCGCTTTTGGGGCTGGATTTAAACTAAATTTAATTGGATTTGCTGCGACCTTCCAGTCCCTTTTGGTGCTGTCATGATGAGGCACTGTTACTATCATTTTTCGCACATTTACATGTTTGTCATTAAATATATCTTTTATAGTATTTACTGGCCCAAAAGGTAGTTTTCCGCCTAAAATATTTAATAACTCATTTTTTGTTTTTTGTTTAGTCCAGCTAGACACTAATGCATTCACGGTTTGTGAGTTTTCTTTCCTAGCAGATCGAGTAGAAAACCTCTTATCTTCAGCTAAAGCTTCATCACCCATGCATTTTGTGAGTTCATTCCAAAACACGTCATCGACTATTCCAATAGCCACTTGGCCATCATGTGCGGGGAAAATACCAAATGGGGCTAATAGTGGGTGCCCATTTCCTTCTGGTCCTGGAATAGTACCATCAAAATCGTGTTGGTATACTGCTCTTTCACATAGACTTAGTACTGCATCATACATTCCGATATCTATAAATTGACCATATCCTGTTGCCTCAGCATGCCTCAGTGCTGCAATTATGCCAAACGACATCATTAAGCCGGTAAAAATATCGCCCACTCCTGGTCCAACTTTGGTTGGAGCGCTGGCGTTAGCTCCAGTTATTCCGATTATTCCACCCATTGCTTGGGCTACGACATCGTATGATGGCCATTTCACATATGGGCTCTCACCAGACCTTGGATCTCCAAAGCCTCTTATAGCGCCATACACTAATCTAGGGTTTATTTTAGCCAATTCTTCATATTGGAGTCCCAGACGCTCCATAACGTTTGGTCTGAAGTTTTCTACGATAACATCTGCTTGTTTCACTAGTTCTTTGAAGTTTTCTTTTCCAATTTCAGTTTTTAAATTTAACTTTATACTTTTTTTTGATCTATTTAAACTTACGAAGTATCCCGCCCATTCCTGTTTGGGATCATCATCGCGGAATGGCCCGTTAGCTCTGCTGCTATCGCCCGTTTCACTCTCAATTTTTATAACCTCAGCTCCATGATCAGCTAACATCATTGTACAGTATGGACCCGATAGCATACGAGTAAGATCTAACACTCTAATACCGTTTAATATGCCGGGGTTGTCTTTATTTGTCATATTTTTGTAACTTCATTTAAAAACTTCTCAATTGGTTTATTAACAGTATCAGGTGCTTCAGCCAATGCCATATGGCGTACCCCTTTTAAGATCAATACTTGAGATTTTGGAATTTCTTTAGCTATTGCATACGCCATTTCAGGACCATTTCCAAAATCTTCGTCCGCAGTAATTACTAAGGTTGGACATGAAATTTTGGGAATAGGCGATGTTATTTCTACTAAGCCTGTCGCTAACACCTCATAAATAGTTGGATAAATCTTGGGATCATTTTTCATTACCCAATTTCTTACAACATTTAAAAGTTTTGGATTTTTACTTCTATAATTATTGGAAAACCACCTCACTAGAGCGTCTTCGACGGTAGCTTCAGGGCCATTAGATTTTAATTGAGCTAATCGATTTAGCACTGCGGATTGAGCTTCATTTGATCGTTTATAAGGAGAGTTTAGTATTATTAATGCTTCTGTTTTTTCCGGATAATCTTGTGCAAAACGCCTACAGATCATACCTCCCAAAGAAAATCCAATTAGAATTGCCTTCGTTTTATTTATTCTTTGTAAAAGTTCATTAATTTGTTTGGAAAATAGCGATAGGGATGGTGTTTCCGGTGGGTTGATGGAATCACCGTGACCATATAAATCATAAGTTATGACGTGATACGTTTTTTTTAAAGTCGGTACGAGCCACTGCCAAATTTCTTTATTCAACCCCAACCCATGAATTAAGATTATGCATGGTTTTTCATTTTTACCATGAATTTCAAAAGATACTCCACTGTTGGATACATTTGGCATTTGATAACTTTCTAAATGGGCTTGTATGCAATAACTTCTATTTCCACCCGTACATCAACTAGTAATTGATTTACAACAGCAGATCTTGTTGGTGGCTCAATAGGAAAATATTCCCCATATATCGCGTTAAAGCCAGGAAAATCTGACTTCTCTCGTAACCAAACCATTGACTTAACTACATCATGCATTTCACATTCAGCAACATTCAAAGTGGATTTAATATCCTCTAGTATAGCCTTTGTTTGTTCTTCTATAGTTCCAGTAATCATTGGTTCGCCATTTTGCATAGGAATTTGACCTGTTAAAAATATAAAATCACCAGCTCTAATGGCTCTTGACAGTGATAAAGTTCTTCCCCCAATAATAACAGGATCGCCAATTACTTTTTTTTTATTAGACATAAATCTCACCTTCCAAGAAACTTTAATTAAAATAAATAATAAATAATATTTTTCCATTTTTTTTCGACAAATTGTATAATGATGTTAAATATTAGATAACACTAAGAATCAAATGTTTTGAGAGGAAAAAATATGACAAATATCCATGCCTACCAAATGCTTATAGATGGTAAATGGGTAGATGCTTCAGATGGAGCTATGTTCGATAGTATTAATCCAGCTACTGGTGAAATATGGAGCAGGGTACCTGAGGCAACCGGGGCTGATGTGGATGAAGCAGTGAAAGCAGCTCATAAGGCTTTTAGTTCTGGACCATGGGCCAGTATGACTCCAACAGAAAGAGGAAGATGTTTAAGAAACTTGGGAGATCTATTGGCAGTGCATTCCGAATCCTTGGGTCGCACTGAAAGTGTTGATACAGGAAAGATGTTAAAAGAAACTCGTTGGCAGGCTAAATATATTGCAGAATTTTTTCATTTTTATGCTGGATGTGCAGATAAGATCAGTGGTAAAACACTTCCTATAGATAAGCCTGACTTATTCGTTTTTACAAATCGAGAACCTTTAGGAGTTGTTGCTGCAATTGTTCCTTGGAATTCACAATTATTTTTAGTCGCAGTTAAACTTGGCCCTGCATTAGCAGCGGGTAATACGGTTGTTTTAAAAGCCTCCGAACATGCTTCTGCTGCTCTGTTAGAGTTTGGTAAATTGATTGAAGAGGCTGGATTTCCACCTGGGGTAGTGAATATTGTCACTGGTCATGGAGAGCCTTGTGGTAAAGTGCTAACTAGTCATCCCTTGGTCGCACGTATTTCTTTTACAGGAGGACCAAATGCGGCTCGCCATGTTTTGTATAATTCAGCTGAAAACTTTGCAGAAGTTAGCTTGGAGTTAGGCGGGAAATCTCCATTTATAGTGTTTGATGATGCCAATATTGAGAGTGCTGTTAACGGATCTGTCGCTGGTATTTTTGGTGCAGCGGGGCAGAGTTGTGTCGCCGGCTCACGATTGTATTTACATGAAGATATTGCTGATGAATTTTTAGAACGGATGATAAAAATTGCAAAACAGATTAAAATTGGTGACCCATTATTAGAAGACACACAAATGGGCCCCCTATGTACGCTTGGGCAATTGGAAAATATTGAAAAAGAGGTGTCTTTAGCAATTAATGAAGGCGGCCGCATTTTGCACGGTGGAAAACGACCTGAAAACATGGATGGGCTATTTTATGAGCCTACGATTATAAGTTGTGATGATCAGAATATGAAGATTGTTGACACAGAACTTTTTGGCCCAGTTCTTAGTGTGTTAAAGTTCAGAACCGAAGAAGAAGTCATAAATTTGGCAAACGATACAGTTCATGGATTAGCGGCGGGTATTTTTACGAGGGATAGCGCGCGATCTTTAAGGGTGGCAAAAGCAGTAAAAGCAGGAATTGTATGGGTAAATACCTATAGGGTCGTATCTCCAATTGCTGAATTTGGAGGCGTTAAGGGATCAGGTTATGGGCGAGAAAGTGGATTTCAAGCCATGTATGATTATACAAGACCAAAGACGATTTGGATGAACATGTCTGATGAGCCCTTGGGTAACCCATTTGTAATGCGTTAATTTAGATTAGTAGGAAAAAAAATGAAATTTCAGTTAGCAGTTAATTTAGAAAGAATGGATCCTAGTTGGGATATGGATCAGATAATGCGACACACGCTTGAAATGGTCCAAATGGCTGAAAGTGGTGGATTTAATATTGTTTGGGCAGCAGAACATCATGCTTTAGAAATGACAATTGCCCCAAACCCCTTTCAAATATTAACTTGGTGGGCTTCAGAAACGACTAATATAAGATTAGGTACTGCAGTCGCGTCAGCAGCTTATTGGCATCCAATAAATTTGGCTGGTGAGGCAGCGTTTCTTGATTTAATTAGTGGTGGTCGTTTAGAGTTTGGTATTGGCTCTGGTGCTTATCAAAGAGAGTTTGACAGAATGCGTCCAGGATTAAAACAATCAGGCGCTTGGGAATATATGCAGGAGATGTTGCCAGCAGTACTAGAGTTATGGAAAGGGGACTATGCACATGAAGGAAAGTTTTGGCAGTTCCCTACTTCAACCTCAGTACCAAAACCTGTTCAAAAACCTCATCCACCATTATGGGTTGCGGCTAGATCACCAATTACGTTTAATTACGCGATCAAAAACAAATGCAACGTTATGAGTTGGCCTTTAACTCGAGCATTTTCTGAAGCAGAGCTTTATAAGAAGCAATTAGATGAAGCTATTATTGAAAGTAACAATAATTTTAATCCAATCTTCGCAATGATGCGTCATACAGCATTATATGAAACACAAAGTGGTAGAGACAAAGCCATTAATGCAATTCAGTCTTGCTTAGGACAATTTGAGAATCTGTTCAGAAACTTAGATGATGTAAATAATGGGTTTCCTAAACGAATTCCACTGAACGAGTTGGTGGGTAGAAAAGAGTTTGATGCAGAAATGTTGGAAGAAAACTTGATGTTTGGCTCTCCTGACACCGTCATCGAAAAACTTAAAAGGTATGAAAAATTAGGTGTTGATCAATACATTTATTATGCCTCTATGGGATTGGATATGGAATCGCAAAAGAAATCTATGGAGCTTTTTTGTAAGGAAGTTATTCCAGAATTTGCCTGAGATAAATTAAGGAGAAGATTATGACTGATGGTATTGAAGTAACTCGTAACGGTCGGGTTCTAGAAATTAAACTGAATCGACCAAAAGTAAATGCAATTGATATACCAATGAGCCAAGCTTTGGGAGCAGCATTTGCTGAATTGCGAGACAATCCAGAATTATGGGTTGGGATTTTAACGGGTGAAGGTGAAAAAATATTTTCGGCAGGTTGGGATCTGAAGGCTCTAAATTCTGGTGAAGTTGAATTGGACAATTGGTGGGAGACCGCGGACTATGGAGATGGTGGGTTTGCGGGCTTGACAGAGAACTGGAACCTAAACAAACCGGTTATAGCTGCATTAAATGGTCTGGTAATAGGTGGTGGTTTCGAATTGGCAATGGGATGTGATCTTTTAATCGCGTCAGAGCACGTAGAATTTGGATTGCCGGAGTTGCCACTAGGTATGGTGCCAGATGCTGGTGCTCTTCAAAGATTACCACGTAGAATTCCACATAATATTGCCATGGAAATGTTTTTATTAGGAAGGCGCATGACTGCTACTGAAGCGGCACATTATGGTCTAGTAAATAAAGTTGTTCCAAAAGAAAAGTTGCTTGATCAAGCTAGAGAATGGGCAGAATCCATTGCCTGGTCAGCACCTTTAGCAATGCAAAGCGTTAAGGAAGTCCAAAGAGCCATAGAGTGTGTTCCATTGGAGAACGCGTTTCACAAGATGAGAACAGAAAATCTACCTACTTACCGCAAAATGTTGAAATCTAAAGATGCGATAGAAGGTGTTGCAGCTTTTGTAGAAAAACGTGAACCTAATTTTAAAGGTGAATAACCGTGTTTATTGATATTAATACTATGAAGACAATAACGAGTATAGGTGCGGGACCAATTGGGGGCGGGTGGACAGCTCATTTCTTGGCTCAAGGTTATAACGTTAACGCCTACCTACACTCAGAAAATGAAATAAAAGCATTTAAAAGCATTTTACAGACTGCGTGGGTAAGTCTTTCAGAACTGGGTTTGGCCGAAGGGGCTAGTATTGATAATTTAAACATTACAACCAATTTAGAGGAGAGTTTAAAAGGAACTGATTTTGTTCAAGAGAGTGCGCCAGAACGTTTGGAAATAAAACAAGCCTTATATCAAAAATTGGGTGAGCTTGTAGCGAGTAATGTGGTTATAAGTTCATCAACATCGGGACTGACTATGACTGAAATACAAAAACAATGTAGTACACCTGAGAGAACTGTTATTGGACACCCATTCAATCCACCATATTTACTTCCATTGGTTGAAATAGTTGGAGGTAAGAAAACTAATCCAGAAGCCGTTAATTGGGCTTCGGAATTTTATAAGTCTGCTGGAAAATCACCGCTTGTTATGAAGAAAGAAATTCCAGGGTTTGTTGCCACAAGATTACAAGAGGCATTGTGGCGCGAAGCTCTCCACATGGTGTCAAATGGAGAGGCCACACCAGCTGATATTGACAATGCATTAATAAATGGACCAGCGGCAAGGATGGCTGTACAGGGGCAATGCATGGCTTTTCATGTCGCCTGTGGTGAAGGAGGTATGGCCACAAATTTAGATCAATTTGGCCCAGCTTTAAAATTACCATGGACAAGATTGAAAGCTCCAGAATTAACTAAAGATTTGCGTGATAAAATGGTAGATGGTTGTGCTGAAATGGCTGGGGATCAACACTTCGAAAAAATGGCGGAAGATCGTGATAGAAAAATAGTAGCAGTTTTGAATGCTATCAAATCAAATTAGAATTATTTGGCAATTTTAAAATAAAATTAGGAGAATTTTAAAATGAATTATGAAGTCGTAGTAAGTTGTGCGGTTACAGGTGCAGGAGATACAACTGGTAAAAGCCCTCATGTTCCAGTGACCCCGAAAGAAATTGCTAATGCTGCGATCGAAGCAGCAAAAGCTGGAGCAGCAATTGCTCATATTCATGTACGTGATCCAGAAACGGGAAAAGGTTCCCGAGACCCAAAATTATTTAAAGAAGTTGTGGACAGAGTCCGAGATAGCAATACAGACGTTATAATCAACCTGACAGCTGGAATGGGTGGTGATTGGGTGCCTGACAAGAATGATCCTTCAATGCCAGGTGTTGGTACCGACATGATAGGTCCAGAAGAGAGGTTGGCGCATGTTAAAGAGTGTCAACCTGATATATGTTCTCTAGATTGTGGGACGTTAAATTTTGGGGATGGAGACGAAATTTATATCTCAACTCCTCCAATGTTACGAAGGATGGCAGAGCTAACCAAAGAATGGGGAGTAAAGCCTGAGCTAGAAGTATTTGAATTAGGACATATTCGATTTGCAAAACAGATGATATCTGAGGGACTTATAGCCGATCCTCCAATGTTTCAGATTTGTCTTGGTATTCCTTGGGGCGCAGATCAAAGTGTAGATATAATGAAAACAATGAAAGATCATTTACCAACTGGCGCAAATTGGGCTGGATTTGGCATTTCCAGAATGCAAATGCCAATGGCTGCTACTGCCGTCGCATTAGGTGGAAATGTTCGTGTTGGTTTGGAAGATAATATTTATTTAGACAGAGGTGTATTGGCTACAAATGGCCAACTTGTTAATCGAGCTGTTGAAATAATTGAAAGAATGGGCTCGCGCGCTATCACGCCCGCTGAAGCACGAAAAAAGTTAAACCTCCGTGGAGCCTAAATAGTAAAATATAAACATACGTTATATTAGAAATGCAGAAATATTTTTAAATAAAAGATAATCTTTTAATAATTGAGGGTTTTATGAGTGAACAATTAGACCATGAAAATAATCTATTAATAAAT
This sequence comes from Paracoccaceae bacterium, assembly GCA_028112705.1. Taxonomy (GTDB): domain Bacteria; phylum Pseudomonadota; class Alphaproteobacteria; order Rhodobacterales; family Rhodobacteraceae. The sequence goes on from JAOGYN010000002.1 coordinate 95,848, forward strand.
ACGCTAAAAAGCTTTATGGAAGAAGAGATTTTTCCACATGAGGACGAAGTGGATTCTACAGGGGAGGTCCCGATAGAGTTAGGCCGGCAGATTGAGAAACGGTCAAAAGAATTGGGACTGTTTGCTGCCAATTTACCAGAAGAAATAGGGGGTGGTGGCCTAGCTTATAAGTCAATGGCACTGATGGAACGAGAATATGGTAAAACAACGCATGCTCTTCAATCTTGGGTCGCTCGACCAACAGAGATACTACTTGCATGTGAAGGCGACCAAATAGCGCGTTATTTGTTACCTTGCGTTAGTGGAGAAAAAAGAGAGCTATTTGGACTTACAGAACCTGAGGCTGGGTCAGATGTCATGGGTATGAAGTCCAATGCGAAAAGAGATGGTGATGATTGGATCCTAAACGGAAGTAAGCATTTTATATCTGGACCAATCATGCCAGACTTTGCAATTGTATTTGCTGCAACTGGTGAAGACGAAACGCCACGCGGGGTTAGAAAAAGAGTTACCGCTTTTCTAGTTGATGTTGGGCTGCATGGTTTTGAGTGTAGAGAAGGAAATAAATGCGTAAGTTATAGGGGATATAAAAATTTTCAACTCAGCTTTGATAATGTTCGATTGGGCCCAGATCAAATACTTGGTGAAGAGGGCCGTGGTCTGGAATTAGCAGGTAAGTGGCTTGGGATGGGTAGAATTTGGGTTGGAGCTACTTGTTGTGGTAAGGCGGAACGCATAATGAATTTAGCAGTAGACTGGGCAGCTAATAGAAAACAATTTGGCAAACCAATAGGTGCATTTCAAGCAACGGGTTTTAAACTGGCAGATATGTCAATTGGTCTGCGAGCGGCAGATCTAATGGTGAATGATGCAGTAAAAAGGGCGGAATTAGGGATCATGCAAGATTGTGATGCTGCTATGGTCAAAGTTTTTTGTTCTGAAATGTTAAATAAAACAGCTGATGACACTGTTCAAATTTATGGTGGAATGGGGCTTATGGAAGAACTACCAATTCAAAGACTTTGGCGTGATAGTCGTCTGGAAAGAATATGGGATGGCACTTCTGAGATTCAGCGACATATAATAACTCGATCTATTTTGAGGCCGCTTGGTGCATGACGCCTGCACAAAAAAATAATTTTAAACGGTTAATTAACCCTCGTCATATAGCTTTTATTGGTGGGACGGATGCTAAAATTGCAATAGGAGAGGCAGAGCGTGCCGGATATTCTGGTTTGATATGGCCAGTAAATCCAAATAGAGAAACATTGGGTGGGTATGACTGCTTTCATTCTTTAGAGGAACTTCCATCTATACCTGATGCCGTATTTCTAGCAATACCGAGAGATGGGGCCCTTCAGGCTATTAGAAAATTGGCTGACTTGGGTGCCGGTGGTGTAGTGTGTTATACGGCAGGATTTGGAGAAGCTGATAAAAATGGTTTAGAAGCTGAGAACTTACTTGTGAAGTATGCTGGAGATATGGCCGTTATTGGTCCCAATTGCTATGGGGTGATCAATTATTTTGATAAGGTAGCATTATGGCCATTTGCACACGGTGGGAACTGTCCAGGTTATGGTGCAGCAATTGTCACACAAAGCGGTATGTTTTCTTCTGATATCACTATGAGCCAACGATCTCTACCTCTGGCCTATATGATTTCTGCAGGCAATCAAACAGTTATGGGATTGGCAGATTTTGTTGATATACTATCTGAAAAGCCGGAAGTCCGTGCGATCGGATTACACATAGAAGGTCTAAGTGATATTGCGCTTTTTGAAAAAGCGGCACTTAAAGCTTTAAGTTTAAATAAACCAATAGTTGCTCTGAAAACAGGAACATCAAAAATAGGATCAGCACTAACCTTAAGTCATACAGGTTCCTTGTCGGGGTCCAATGAACTGTACGACGCGTTATTTAAGCGAACAGGTATAATAAGTGTAGATAACCCATCACAATTGTTAGAAACTTTAAAGTATTTATGTGTTGCCGGGTGCCCAGACGACAAAAATGTTGTTGGTTTTACCTGTTCTGGGGGCGGTGCAACAATGCTTGCAGATCATGCAGAAAAAATTGGATTAAAATTCCCTAACTTTGGGGTGAATGGATCTGACAAAATATCTGGACTTTTACCTGCAATCGCAACAGTCTCTAATCCTCTTGATTATACAACACCGATATGGGGTCAGCCTGAAAAAACAGAGCCTGTTTTTCAAGAAGCAATGGCCGAAATTTCTGGACAGTCTGCGATATTAATTCAAGATTACCCTGCAAAAGGTTTAGATGAGTCTTTGATCTTTTATCGCAATGATGCGTTGGCCTTCGCAAAAGCAGCTGCAAATAATAATATTCCTGCAGCAATATGTTCTACAATTCCAGAAAATTTTGATAAAGCAACTAGGGAGTTGTTAATTGCCCAAGGCGTGGCTCCGATGCAAGGGATTCACGAGGCTTTAAATGCTATAAGTCAAGCGGTGATATGGAAGAAAAATAGAAGTGATATTCTTGGAAGTAAGCCTTTAGAGATTATACACGGGACATCCAATTTGAATAATTTATATATTTTAGATGAATTTGAAGGTAAAAGTCTTCTAAAAAAAATGGGCTTTAGTGTACCCAAAGGAAGATTAGTCTCAAAAGACTTTGCTTCAAAATATGCGGCAGAACTTGGCTTTCCTGTGGTTTTAAAGATGGTAGGTACAAAGATTATACACAAAACAGAAGTGGGAGCGGTTACCTTAAATTTAAATAGCACCTTGGAAGTTTCAAAAGCCTTGATAGAAATGAACCAAAGCGTTCATGCTAATTTCCCAGAAGGAGTATCTGAGAGTTATCTTGTTGAAAAAATGGCTAAACCACCAATCGCAGAACTGATAATAGGGATTAGAGCTGATCCCCAGTTTGGCCTAGCACTCACAATTGGAAGTGGTGGAATTTTTGTTGAATTGATAGGAGACTCATCTACCCTTTTACTTCCTACTAAATTGACAGATATTGAAAAATCATTAAAAAGTCTCAAATTAGCAAAGTTACTGGATGGTTTTCGGGGAAAACCAAAAGTTAATATAAATTTAATTGCTCAAGAGATTTTAAAACTTACCCTTTTTGCTGAAAAAAACATTAACACTATAGCTGAAATTGAAGTTAACCCTATGTTTGTTTACGAAAAATCAGTTGTGTTTGTGGATGTGTTAATACATGCGGTTAAAACTGAGGTGTAATGCGGTAACGTTATTTTAAAGTAATATGTTAAAAACACATTGACCAAAAGAAAATTTAAATGTGAGTATTGATCGTAATCAAAATTTGTAGGAGCCTTTATAATGTCAGAGCTATGGCAATTACCTGGACATAAAATTGCTGATTTGGTGCGTTCGAAAAAAATATCTGCTGTAGAAGTAACTAAAGCACACCTATCTCGTCTGGATACAGTAAACCCCAAATTAAATGCTGTCGTTCAAGAAATGCCAGATGCGGCAATCAAAGACGCGGAAGAGATCGATCGATTGGTTAAATCAGGTAATGATCCAGGAGTTTTGTGTGGTGTGCCAGTAACTATTAAAGTGTTGGCTGATCAAAAGGGATATGCGACTACAAATGGGTTAAAACTTCAAAAAAACTTAATTGCTGAAACTGATAGCCCGATAGTTTCAAATATTAAAAAAGCGGGTGGTGTGATTATTGGGCGAACAAATACTCCAGCGTTTTCACTGCGATGGTTTACCAACAATGATCTTCATGGGCAAACACTTAACCCCCATAATAAAGCAATAACGCCAGGTGGATCTTCTGGAGGGGCTTCCTCAGCAGTTGCAAGTGGAATATGTCCAATTGCTCATGGAACTGATATCGGTGGATCGATTAGATACCCTGCTTATGCCTGTGGTTTGCACGGCCTACGTCCTACCTTTGGACGTATTCCGGCATATAATGCCTCTGGAGCAGAACGTCATATAGGTGGCCAAATAATGGCAGTAGGGGGGCCAATAGCCAGGACGATTCAAGATATAAAGATATCATTTGAGGCGATGTCCAAACAAGATGATCGAGATCCTTGGTATGTTCCTGTCCCTTTAAATGGACCAAGTTTTGTAAAGCGAGCTGCATTTACTATTGCTCCTGAGGGAATGCCTGTTTGTGAGAGTGTAGCAGAGGCTATTAGAGAAGCGGCAAAACTACTTGCCAGTTCTGGTTGGGAAGTCGAAGAAGTTAAATGCCCACCAATGAAGGCTGCCGCTGAAATAAACGCAAAACTATGGATGGCAGAAGCTCGTTATGCTGCAAAAGGTATGATTGAAAAGGAAGACGAGCCTGATTCTAGGTTTGTTTTTGAGCAAATGACTAAAAGATCTCCTGAAATAAACAAAAACCAACTCTTGGATGCTATTCAAGAAAGAGCATTATTACTTAGAGAATGGCAACTATTTTTAGCTAAATATCCAATTTTGATTACCCCAGTTTCTGGTGAGTTACCTTTTGCACAGCAACTTGATGTGAAATCTGAAGGCGATTTTGAAAATGTTATGCAGGCACAATTAACCCAGCTTGCTATACCTGCTTTGGGATTACCAGCGCTTGCAGTTTTTACAGGTTTTGCTAAAAATATACCTGTAGGAGTGCAATTAATTGGAGCAAGATTTCGCGAGGATATACTAATAGCAGCTGGACAGGACATAGAAATTTCTGGTGTAGCACCAGTTTGTGTCGATCCAAATTGGTAGATTGTAAATTTCTATAATCTGTTAATTGGCACTTTTAAGTAGTGTTTGCCGTCGTCTTCAGCAGGGGGTAAATTACCTGCGCGCATGTTTACCTGTATTGCAGGAATTATAAGTTTTGGCATTGAAAGTTGTGCATCTCGAGTCGTCCGAAAGTTTACAAACTCTTTTTCAGACTTACCGCCACCCACGTGTACGTTTAGCTCTTTTTGCTTTGCTACGGTTGTTTCCCAACAAAATTCACTGCGACCTGGGGCCTTATAATCATGACACAAAAATAACCTTGTTTCAGAGGGCAAAGATAGTATTTTTTGAATAGAGTTATATAAATCCCTTGCGGAACCGCCTGGAAAATCGGCGCGCGCTGTTCCAAAATCAGGCATAAAAAGGGTATCACCGATAAAAGCAGCATCTTCAAATACGTAAGTTACGCACGCTGGAGTATGGCCAGGGGTGTGCATTACGTTTACGTTCAGATTGCCAATTTTAAAATCGTCACCATCTTCAAAAAGTTGGTCGAATTGGCTTCCATCCATTTGAAATTCAGTACCTGCATTGAAAATTTTGCCAAATACTTTCTGAACAGATTCAATATTAGCACCAATTGCTACTTTCCCGCCCAGCTGTTTTGCTAAGTAGGGAGCAGCGGATAAATGATCAGCATGAACATGCGTTTCTATTACCCATTCTAACTCCCAGTCATTCAATTTTATTTCTTTGATAAGTGTATCGGCATGGTTTGTATGCGTTCGACCAGAAGCTAAATCAAAGTCAAGTATAGAATCTATAACTGCGCAAGCATTAGAACTTGGATCTTTAACAATATAACAAGCTGCATTAGTATTTTCGTCAAAAAAACTATGAACTTCTGGTTTAAAGTTTGTAGTCATTTAAAATTCCACTACTGCCCTTATAGATTTTCCTTCATGCATTAAATCAAAACCCTTATTAATATCTTCCAATGGCATTTTGTGAGTAATCATAGGATCAATCTCAATTTTACCATCCATGTACCAATCAACTATTTTTGGAATTTCAGTTCTTCCTCTAACACCTCCAAAAGCAGTGCCTTTCCAAGTCCGACCAGTTACTAATTGGAAAGGTCTTGTTGATATTTCGGCACCAGCGGGAGCCACACCAATTATAATGCTTTCCCCCCAACCTTTGTGAGCTGACTCTAATGCTGTGCGCATCACTGATACATTTCCAGTGGCATCAAACGTATAATCAGCACCACCCTTAGTTAATGCAACTAAATGCTCAACCATATCGCCCGACACGTCTGTTGGGTTAACAAAATCCGTCATTCCAAAGCGCGTGGCCATTTCAATTCTCCCGGCGTTTAGATCAACTCCAACAATTTGATCTGCACCAGCAAGTCGCAATCCTTGTACAACATTTAATCCAATGCCTCCGAGTCCAAATACTATTGCCCGCGAGCCAATTTCAACTTTTGCTGTGTTGATAACTGCTCCTATACCAGTAGTAACGCCACATCCAATATAACAAATCTTGTCAAAAGGAGCGTCAGGTCTTACTTTTGCTAAAGCAATTTCGGGTAAAACCGTATGGTTTGCAAATGTTGAACATCCCATGTAGTGCAAAATCGGTGTGCCATCTAGCATTGAAAATCTTGACGTTCCATCTGGCATTACGCCTTGCCCTTGAGTGGTTCGTATTGCTTGGCATAAATTTGTCTTTGGATTTAAGCAATAATCGCATTCACGACATTCTGGAGTATATAAAGGTATCACGTGATCACCTGGCTTTACTGATGTCACACCTTCTCCAACTTCTAAAACTATACCTGCTCCTTCATGACCTAAAATTGCAGGAAATGCTCCTTCAGGATCCGCACCAGATCGAGTGAATTCATCCGTATGACATAATCCAGTTGCTTTTACTTCCATTAATACTTCGCCGGCTTTTGGCCCTTCAAGGTTAACTTCCATTATCTCAAGTGGTTTACCAGCCTCTAAAGCTACTGCAGCACGGGTTCTCATAATTATAATTCCTTTTAAAATTAGTTCATTTGCGAAAAAGCGTTGGTTTATTTCAATTTAATTAACGATTCGCAAAAGTTTTGCACCTACATCAAATTATTGCAATATTGTAATAATATTAAAAGAAAAAAATTGAAACAAATTGCATAATCTAAAGCTTTTCTAAAAATAAGCTCTAAACCCTTAAATTTTTAAGTTGTTTAGGATTAGAAATGGTAGTCCCTAGGGGAATTGAACCCCTCTTTCCAGGTTGAAAACCTGGCGTCCTAACCGATAGACGAAGGGACCACTATTTCGTGACCGCGTTGTAGTTTGAGCGAAACAGTGTTGCAAGCGAAATATTCAAATTAATTTCTGATATTATATTTATTATTTTGCAAGAGCGGCATCTTGAAGATTGAATTTTACGCGTTTGCGCCCACCCCAATGATCAATTTGTAATTGACCTACTAAATGAAATCTAAGGCCATTATGATTTTCAAGTGCCTCCCCAATTGGAGTATCAAATGCTTTAAATGCGATAACATCAATTTTTCCACCACTATCATCAGAAACTGTTAATCTAAGATGGTTTTCACCAGCACGTTTAGAAAATATGATTTTTTGATTTAAAAGTGCTATTTTTGGTGCAGGGGCACTTGCACCAAAAGGGCCGGCTCTTTCAAAATTCAAAACGAGCTCTTCGGTTGCTGCTCTGCACATCAGCAGCCCTGTAATGGTAAGATTGGCTGCGGGGATGTTATCAGCACCGTTTGCTACTAATAGGCTCGTTAGTCTTTCCATAGCTTTAGGTATTTGATCATTGGTTAATGAGAGCCCGGCTGCCATACTGTGACCGCCTCCTTTAATGATTAAATTTTCTCTGGTTAGTCTTGTTACAGCGGAGCCAATATCAATTCCCTTTATTGATCTTGCTGATCCGGAGCCAAGCCCATTTTCTAGGCCAATCACTATTGCCGGTCGATTATGTTTTTCTTTTATTCTAGCGGCCACAATTCCAACTACACCTGGATGCCAACCTTCTTTAGATGCCCAAAGTAAAGGACTGTTAAGGTCGCGAGCACTTAATTGATTATTCGCTTCTTCTAGAACTTTCTTTTCTATTTCACGGCGTTCAATATTTAACACATTGAGTTTAGTAGCTATTACCTCGGCTTCAAAATCTGTTTGAGCAACTAATAATTCAATGCCTAATTTGGCACTTCCAATTCTTCCACCAGCATTAATTCTAGGGCCCAGTAAAAAACCAAGATCATATGCACTGGGGGGAGAAGTAAGTTTGCACACATCACATAATGAGTTCAAGCCAGGATTTTTCCTAGTTGCCATTACAATTAACCCTTGTTTTACAAATGCTCTATTTAATCCAACTAGAGGTGCCACATCAGCAATGGTAGCTAAGGCAACCAGATCTAAAAAATTCAATAAATTTGGAGTTTTTAATTTATCTTTTTTTAATTGAGTATTTGCTTCTACCAGTAAAATAAAGAGCATTCCAGTGGCACATAGGTATTTAAACTCCCCTATCTCATCTTGACGATTTGGATTAACGATAGCGAATGCATCTGGTAGTGTTTCTTCAGCTAGGTGGTGATCTACTACAATCACATCAGTAGGTTTTGCAGCTAAAATGCTCTCAAAAGCAACGGTACCACTATCTAAGCAGATAATTAAATCATGAGTTTTGGACAATTTTTTCATGGCGGTAGTATTTGGCCCAAATCCTTCTTTTATTCTGTCTGGGATATATATGGTACAAGAAATACCAAGCTCTCTGAGCCAGTTATGCAAGAGCGCCCCTGAGGCTGCGCCATCAACATCATAATCAGAAAATATAGCAATATTTTGTTTTTTATTTATTGCATCAATTAAACGTTTAGCTGCCTTTTCAACATCTTTAAAAGATTTTGGATTTGGCATTAGAGTTTTTATTTTAGCATCTAAAAAAGATTGGGCATGTTCTCTTTGTATACCCTGAGTAGCTATTGCGCGGCTCACAATTTCTGGAAGTTGCAACTCTTGTGAAATAGCCAATCCTTGACGAAGAATTTCGTTTGGTAATCCAATCCACCGTCGTCCAGTTAAGGAGCTCTCTACATTGGCAAAAGCTGACGACATTTTTTACTTACCTATTTATTTTTTGTCGGTAATTTAAACGACGGACGGAGCCAGTTCTAGACCTCATAAGCATGGTGTCTGTTTCAATAAAGTTTGAGGATCTTCTTACACCATTTAACAAAGAGCCATCAGTGACACCTGTTGCCGCAAAGATAACATCTGACATAACCATTTCATCTCTGGAGTAAATTTTATTTAAGTCTGTTATTCCAGCACTATAAGCGCGTTTTTTTTCATCATCATTTCTAAAAGTTAAGCGTCCTTGTATTTGCCCACCCATGCATTTCAGGGCTGCTGCTGCCAACACACCTTCTGGTGCTCCACCAGATCCCATATATATATCAATCCCTGTTTTTTCTGATTCCGCACAATGCATAACGCCTGCAACATCACCATCAGTGATTAATCTGATTGAAGCTCCAGCTATTCTAACTTCTTCAATGAGATCTTCATGTCGCGGTCTTTCCAAAATGCAAACAGTAATTTTATCGACACCACATCTTTTTGTTTTTGCTAATATTTTTATTCGTTCGGTAGGTGACATTTCTAAATGTATTAAATCATTTTCAAAGCCAGGGCCAAATGCCAGTTTGTCCATGTAAACGTCTGGAGCATGCAGCATAGTATTTCTGGGTCCAACTGCAATAACTGCCAACGCATTTGGCATATCTTTTGCGGTAAGAGTGGTCCCTTCTAGTGGATCTAATGCAATGTCCACATTTGGTCCATTTCCTTTTCCCACCTCTTCGCCGATATATAGCATAGGCGCTTCATCTCTCTCACCTTCTCCAATCACTACTACCCCATTTATTTCGAGTTTATTTAATTCCACGCGCATCGCATCAACTGCAGCCTGATCAGCCGCTTTTTCATCACCTCGGCCAATTAATTTGGCTGACGCCAAAGCTGCAGCCTCAGTTACTCTAGCTAAACCTAATGAGAGCATTCTATCGGAGTATTCTATTTTTTCGGACATACTTTTACCCTTAATTATCTATTTTTTATTATGTATTTAACGGATGCAATAATAGCAACACTAGACATCTTCAATTCTTAGAGCAACTGGTGCTTCCAATGTAACGTCAGTTTTCATAATTTCTATTAACGCTTTATTTAATGTTTCTGGCAAAGTTTTGTGGGTTACTATCACAACAGGAGCTGCGACATCTGCATGTTGTGTTTGGCGCATTTGGTCAATCGAAATTCCATTGTTACCTAGAGCGGTAGCCATTTTTGCTAAAACACCAGGAGAATCTTCTAGTTTTGTTCTTATGTAGTAGGCTGCTGGGGTTGAGGTAAGAACTGGCTTCATCTTTATCAAGCTGTTTGCAGATTGTCCAAACGTTGGAATTTTATTACCTCTTGCGATATCAATAATATCAGACATCACAGCTGAGGAAGTTGGTCCTTCTCCAGCACCAGCACCACGCAAAATTATTTGTCCAGAGTGATCCCCATCAAAAATTATCATATTCATAGCATTTTCAAGCTGCCCAATAGGAGAGTTTGCAGAGACTAAACAGGGTTGCATCCTTTGCTCAAGCCCCTCATCTGTCATCTGACTTACGCCTAAAAGTTTAATTCGATAGCCCATTTCTCTTGCTTGTTCTATATCCTGAATAGAAACTAATTCTATGCCTTGGGTAACTACTGCCTTGAAGTCGATTTGAGTTCCAAAAGCTATTGAGGATAAAATGGCTAATTTATGGCCAGCATCAATTCCGCCGGTGTCTAATGTTGGATCTGCTTCTAGATAGCCAAGCTTTTGTGCTTCGTTAAATACTGTCTCATAAGGTAAATTTGAGGTTTCCATCCTCGTGAGAATATAATTACAGGTTCCGTTCATAACACCCATTATCCGGTTTATTTTATTACCTACTAAGCTTTCTGTTAATACTTTTACCGCAGGTATTCCACCGGCGACAGCTGCTTCAAACTTTAAAGAAACATTATTTTTTTCTGCCAGTTTCGCCAGTTCCTGCCCGTGCTTTGCTAATAGCGCTTTATTTGCTGTAATTACGTGTTTTCCTGATTTAAGTGCTGTTTCGATAGCTTCTTTGGCAGGATTTCCATCTCCGCCAATAAGTTCAACAAAAACATCGATATCGCTTCGTCCTGCTAACTCAATTATATCACTTTCCCAACTAAGACCCTCTAAACTTACACCTCGATCTTTTGATCTTGATCTAGCTGAAATTGCTTTAAGTTCAACTAATTTACCACTACGAGATGTGATTAATCTGGAGTGTGAATGTAAAATTTTAACGACACCTGCCCCAACAGTTCCTAAGCCAGCTATGCCAATTTTTAAAGCACTACCCATAAAGTTTTCTCTTTTCTTTGAAAGTTAGCTATTAATTTTTTAGCTAGCTATCAAGTCTTTGAAGATTTTTAAATGGTTATTTCAAAATTTGTTATCTTGATTGACATTCTTGAAAAAAAATTGAGATTAACTTATAGACTGTATATCATATATAATAGGTAGGTTTAAAATCTTGAATGAAATCGCTAAATTTATTATAAGTAAATGCGATAAAGGGAGAATAAAATGAAAAAATTAATGGGAATTTTGGGATTGATCATGTTGATAGGATCACCAGTTTGTGCAGGAGATCAATCCAATGGCATTTGGAAAACAGCGGTTAATGAGGAAACTGGCGGATGGCTTCAAGTGAAAATTTATGATTGTGATGGATTGATTTGTGGTGAAATCTTGAACGCTTATTTATCTGATGGAAAAGTTTCCGAAGATTACGAACATAAGGGAAAGCCTATTATTTGGGGAATGGAAATAAACGGTGATGAAACCTATAAAAAAGGTAAAATTTGGAATCCTGTGAATGATAAGACATATAGCTCAAAAATGGTTCTCAAGGGAGCGACTTTGGATGTTAGCGGATGTGTTTGGGGGATTTGCCAGGCACAAACTTGGGAAAGAGTGATAGAGTAATTAAAAATTAAAATACCACTTCATCTTTATTGATCTGGTGGTGTTTAACCAATCCATAGAATATTGATTGTTTGGTATTTGCTAATTTTATTTAAAAAGAAATTAATTTTTAAAAGAATTCAATTTTAATAACCAATTAGTTCAGTAAAAATCTGTTGTGATTTAGCCAGTGGTGTATGGAAATTAAGTTCTTTCCCTTCCAACTTTAATATTAGATATTACAAGTTTCAAATTTATTCATTAATGTGAGTTGCAAGATGATTAAATGCAATTAAGGATGGGCGTAGTGCAAATAAAATATGATGATAACAAAGATATAGCGCTCACTATTGTGGTTCCTACATACAATGAAAAGCTTAATGTAAGACCCCTAGTCTCACTTTTAGATAAGGCTTTAGTTGATATAAATTGGGAAGTTGTCTTTGTAGATGATGATAGTCCTGATGGAACTGCAGATGAGGTAAGGGAATTAGCTAGAACTCGCTTAGATGTGAGAGTAATTCATAGGATTGGACGGCGAGGGCTCTCTGGTGCATGCATCGAAGGTATATTATCTAGTGCTGCACCATACGTAGCCGTAATGGATGGTGATTTGCAGCATGATGAAACGGTTCTGATTTCAATGATAGCATCATTTAATGCTGATCCTGAACTAAATCTAGTAATAGGTTCTCGAAATGTTGAGGGAGGCTCCTCTGGTAATGGTTTGTCTGGAATCCGTAGTTTTGGTAGTAACATGGCTACTGTAATGGCTCGCAAGTTGTTGAAAATCCGTGTTCAAGATCCAATGAGTGGATTTTTTATGATTAAATTAGAAAGTTTCAGAGATGTTGTTGGGGAGTTGCAAAGGCAGGGCTTTAAAATTCTTACAGACCTTTTGTCTGCATCTAGAGGTAGTTGGAAAATCAAGGAAATCCCTTTTGTTTTTAAAGAACGCCAATACGGTCAAAGCAAGATGGATAGTGCAGTAACATTAGAATATTTTGGACTAATCTTGGCGCGGTTAACTGGTGGGGCCATAAGTATTAGATTTGTCTTATTTTTATTTGTTGGTTTGACAGGTATTTTGGTACAACTATTAATGGTTGGGATTTTTCTGAACGTAATGTTTTTAAGTTTTTTTTATTCTCAAATTTTGGCAGTAATATTGGCTATGACCTCAAATTTCTTTTTAAATAATATTTTAACTTATCGAGATCAATCATTGAGTGGTAAGTATATTTTATTTGGACTTTTGTCATTTTACTTTGTTTGCTCGTTAGGGGCGGTCGCTAATGTCGCTGTTGCAAATTTGGTTTATAATTTTGTTCCCTTGTGGATTTTAGCTAGCTTTTTTGGATCAGTAATAAGTTCTTTATGGAATTTTATGTCTTCAAAGTGGCTTACTTGGCGAGTTAGGTGATAATGCGTGTTGGATACTAGATTAAATTTTTTTAAATATAGTGACTTTACCTATCTATTTATTTCTTTTCTCGTTGCTCGTCTCATATTTGCGCATCATCTCCCCTTGGGTGTTGATGAGGCATATCAAATTACTGTGGGTAGGCAACTTGATTGGAGCTACTATGATCATCCTCCATTAAGTTTTTGGGCCCCTAATATTTTTAGTAAATTTTTTGGATTTGAAGCACTGATTGTTTACAGATTACCTGCTATTATCTTTGGATGTGTAACGGTTTATGCATTGTATGGCATTGGAATTCTTATTAGAGGAAGAGATGCAGCTTTTTGGGGTGCGTTTTTATATTCAGTTTCACCCTTCTTCTTCTTCTCAGGTGGTGTTTTTGTCGTACCTGACGGCCCATTAAATGCCGCAATATGTATGACTATATTCTTATTTATAAGATCACAAAATTCTAAAATTAATTATAATATACAATTGTTTTTGGTAGGCGTCTGTTTGGCACTATCATTTCTTTCTAAGTATCATGCTATTTTAGTGCCGATGTCACTTTTGTTATACTTTTTTGCATCTAAAAAACGAGTGTATTGGATTTTGCATTCTCGAATTTGGATTGTCGCATTGGTTGGGGTGTTAGGATTTTTACCAACGTTGATTTGGAATTTTTATGAGGGTTGGCCTTCACTAACCTTTCATACTGATAGAGCAAATGCTGAATTTAGTTTGATTAATTTTATGAAAATGTTTTCTGGTCAACTAATTTATCTGCTACCTCCCACAATTTTTTTATCAATCTGGATGTTTTTTTCTATTCAACGGGATGAAAAAATCAACTTTTTATTTTACCCGGCATTATTTATTATTATAAGTTTCAATATCCTTTATATTTTGGGTGCAGAAGGGTTCCCACATTGGACGATGCCTGGGTGGATGCTTTCGTTGCCATTGGTAGGCGTTTTTATTAATCAAAAAAATGACTTACTAAGGAAAAAAATTAAAAGATGGTGTTTTGCTTTTATTATCCCTTTCTGGGCTATAATTTTGGTATTGGCTATTCATGTAAATACAGGTTGGCTGACGTCACATTTAAAATCTGCCCCAAAATGGGATGACACGATACAATTTATGCATTGGGATGAGTTTTCTATAGAATTTGAGAAATTTTGCTGTGATGGAAAGAAAGAGACAATAGGGTTTTTGAATTGGGTGGATGCTAGTTTAATTGGGGTAACTTTAAAAGGTAAGCATTTAATTAGGGTAATTGGTAAAGACCCCCATCATTTCATATTTATGGATAAAAACCCAAAACCTATTGTAGGGTATTTACTCGTGCCAACTTTAATTAATGTTACTGATGTGGCTGTTGATGAGTTATTTGAGGTAATTAAAACTTATGATCCTGATGCTTCATACTTTAAATCAATTGGTGTAAAAAGAGGTAAGTTTGATTACGCGCAGGTTTTAGTTTTCAAAATGCTTTTGCCTAAACAGAAAAAACGACGTTTCGACTAATTATAGGGGTTCTTCTTGAAAATAGATTGTTACATCTCTTGCAATAATTGTTTTGAACTCGTATGTGCAATAAAGTTATAACGCGGTATTAGGATTAAAATTTGTGATGACCAATCCATTTCAGTTTATTCAGCAAGTAAGAGCAGAGGTCTCAAAAGTTGTTTGGCCAACAAGAAGAGAAACCTTATTAACAACAGTAATGGTTTTTATAATGGCAGCGTTAACAGCCACATTTTTCTCTCTGATAGACTTAGCGATTAGATTTGGTCTGTCTTTGGTTATTGGTGCATAAAATTCCTGTTAAAAGTACTTGATTTATAATGATTTGATGGTTAGGTCAGACATCAATAGAATTCATCGCGTACAACGATTCGTATTGTGCGCGGTTTTTGTTTGGGAAAACAATAAGGTAAGTGGTGAAATTGTTTGTAAATCGGTCTTTTGACTTAGAAAAGGGTTGTGTTGATAATGGCTAAGCGGTGGTATTCGATCAGTGTTCTCTCGAATTACGAGAAGAAGATTGCGGAGCAAATCTTGCATGCCGTTGAGCAGGAGGGCCTTTCAAATGAGATTGAAGAGGTTCTCGTGCCAACCGAAGAAGTTTTAGAAATTAGGCGTGGAAAAAAAGTTACTTCAGAGAGAAGGTTCATGCCAGGTTATGTTTTGATAAAGATGGAAATGACTGATAAGGGTTATCATATCATTAATTCTTTAAATAAGGTTACTGGTTTTCTGGGTCAACAAGGTAAACCTTCACCGATGCGGGACGCTGAAGTTAATACGATATTAAATAGAGTTGAAGAGGGTGTGGAATCTCCACGATCACTGATAACATTTGAAATGGGTGAGCAGGTAAACGTCACTGATGGTCCGTTTGAAGGATTTTCTGGAATGGTTGAGGACGTTGATGATGAAAATCAGCGATTGAAAGTCACAGTGTCCATTTTTGGTAGAGCTACACCAGTTGAGTTGGAATTCACGCAGATCTCGAAATAGGATTTGCGTAATATCTGTGGGAGGTTACTGCACGCGTGCTTGTAACCGTACCACGCAATCAAGAACTTAAGGACGCGCCTTAAGTTAGTTGGTGTCGGGCGAAGACTCGCTGGCACGGTACAAAGGAGAGGCCTTTATGGCAAAAAAAATAGCTGGTACAATGAAACTGCAAGTTCCTGCAGGTAAGGCCAACCCATCTCCCCCAGTTGGACCCGCTTTGGGTCAAAGAGGGATAAATATCATGGAATTCTGTAAAGCTTTCAATGCAAAAACCCAGGATTTAGAGCCAGGTGCCCCATGTCCTACTATTATTACTTACTACGTTGATAAGTCTTTTGAGATGGATATAAAAACTTCACCTGCTTCTTATTTCTTACGCAAAGCGTCTAAGTTAAAATCTGGTGCTAGCCTTCCAGGCAGAGAGATTGTTGGGTCGGTAACAACTGCTCAGATAAAAGAAATAGCAGAAGCAAAGATGAAAGATTTAAATGCAAATGATATTGAGGCGGCCATGCAGATAATTTTAGGCTCTGCTCGTTCAATGGGCATTGAGGTGAAAGGTTAGATTATGGCAAAGTTAGGTAAAAGAACAACTGCGGCTAGAGCAAGCTTTGCAGGCAAGTCAAACTTATCGGTCAAAGAGGCAGTTACGTTATTAAAGAATAATGCAAACGCTAAGTTTGATGAAACAGTGGATATTTCTATAAATTTGGGTGTTGATCCACGTCATGCGGATCAGATGGTGCGTGGGACAGTTAACTTACCGAATGGCACTGGAAAAACAGTTCGAGTTGGCGTGTTTGCGCGAGGCGCAAAGGCTGATGAGGCTACGGCTGCGGGAGCAGATGTCGTAGGTGCAGAAGACTTAATGGAAGCTGTGCAAGCAGGAAAAATTGATTTTGATAGGTGTATTGCAACTCCTGATATGATGCCAATAGTTGGAAGACTTGGAAAAGTTTTAGGTCCCCGCAATTTGATGCCAAATCCAAAGGTTGGTACTGTTACAATGGATATTCAGGCAGCTGTAAAGAACGCCAAAGGTGGTGAGGTGCAGTTCCGAGTTGAGAAGGCTGGTGTTGTACATGCTGGAGTAGGAAAAGCGTCTTTTGGAGAGGCGGAATTAGCTCAAAATATTCAGGCTTTTATAGATGCTGTGTCAAAGGCAAAGCCATCTGGAACTAAAGGCGCATACATGAAGAAAATTGCTGTATCTACGACAATGGGACCTGGAGTTACATTGGATGTGGGTGCAGCAAATTCGAATTAAAGGTTTGCCCCATAATTGGGTTTAAACTTAAGTATGATGGGTGAGTGAGAGCTTATCCTTCTAGGTGGGAGAAATCTCACCATCGTCCGAGACGGAGGGTATGTGAAGACATATAAATCCTTCCTGAGATGAGTAACGTAATTATTTGGCCTATTGGGCAATATGTGACGAGACTCTTTGAATTGGACCCACCGTTAGTTGCAATTGCAGCTAACTAATTTGAGCCGAGAGGGGCAACCTTCTCATAATTTGGAGAAAAACTGTGGATAGAGCAAAAAAAGAAAGTGTTGTCGAGGGTCTTGGCGATGTTTTTAATAGCTCTGGTGTCGTCGTAGTTGCACATTACGAAGGACTTACAGTTGCGGAAATGCAAGATTATCGACGGCGTGTAGATGCTGTGGGTGGGACTGTCCGTGTCGCCAAAAATAGGCTTGCTAAAATCGCTTTAAAAGGAAAACCTTGCGAAAGCATAGGTGGACTTTTGAATGGAATGACTATTCTTACCTATTCTGAGGATCCAGTCGCAGCAGCAAAGGCTGCGTATGACTTTTCTAAGGAAAACGATAAGCTCACAATACTTGGCGGAGCGATGGGTGAGACGGTTTTGGATGTTGCTGGAGTTAAGGCTGTAGCAGCTCTACCATCTAGAGAAGAGTTGATTTCGTCCATCGCAGGTTGCATTGGTGCACCAGCGTCTAATTTGGCAGGAGCACTTGTCTCTTCAGCGAGTAATTTAGCTAGCATATTATCTTCCATTGAGGAGAAAGCGGCAGCTTAAAAAGCAATTGTATAAGAGTGGTGTAATTTTGAACATCGGAACATAAATTAAAATAGAAATGGAAAAAGCAAATGGCTGATCTAAAAAAACTAGCAGAAGAGATTGTGGGATTAACACTTCTTGAAGCACAAGAGTTAAAAACAATACTTAAAGACGAATATGGCATTGAACCTGCCGCAGGTGGTGCTGTGATGATGGCAAGTGCTGATGGCGGTGATGCTGGATCTGCTGCAGAAGAACAATCAGAATTTGATGTTATTCTAAAGGCTCCAGGTGGTAACAAGATAGCAGTAATTAAAGAAGTTAGAGCAATTACTGGTCTTGGTCTTAAAGAGGCTAAAGATATGGTAGACGCTGGAGGCAAAGCTATTAAAGAAGGTGTCAGTAAAGAAGAAGCGGAAGAAGTAAAAGGTAAGCTTGAAGCCGCAGGTGCTGAAGTAGAAGTTAAGTAACGATTTAGTATATTGTGATTGAGCCTGCTTTGCTGGCTCAATCACACCAGTTTTTCAAAGATATCTGACTTTCGGATATCTTTGAAAGGCAGGGTTTTTCGAGAGTTTACCTTTGGGAAGGTAAGCAAGAATAGAATAGCACTGTTTGAGTGAGCTTTAGCAAGACCGTGCCCACCGGATTGCAAGAGCGCGCAAATAAAAAGTGAGACTAGCATGGCGCAAAGTTATTCAGGACAAAAAAGAATTCGTAAACATTTTGGTAAAATCCGCGAAGTGTTGGAAATGCCAAATCTGATACAGATTCAAAAATCTAGCTACGACCTGTTTTTAAATTCTGGAGAAGGGGCTACGCCAACGGCTGGGGAAGGAATAATGGGTGTTTTTCAATCTGTTTTTCCCATAAAAGATTTTAATGAAACCTCAGTTTTAGAGTTTGTATCTTATGAACTTGAGCATCCAAAATATGATGTTGAGGAGTGTCAAACAAGAGACATGACGTACGCAGCTCCTTTGAAAGTTAAATTGCGATTAATTGTTTTTGATGTGGACGAAGATACAGGTGCTCGATCTGTTAAAGATATTAAAGAGCAAGATGTATTTATGGGTGACATGCCTCTAATGACTCCGACTGGTACTTTTGTTGTCAATGGAACTGAGCGAGTTATCGTATCACAAATGCACCGTTCTCCTGGAGTGTTTTTTGATCATGATCGTGGGAAAACTCACTCTTCGGGGAAATTATTATATGCATGTAGAGTTATCCCTTACCGAGGTTCCTGGCTTGACTTTGAGTTTGATGCTAAAGATTTAGTCTTTGCTAGAATTGATAGAAGAAGAAAGTTACCAGTGACCACTGTTCTTTACAGTTTGGGACTGGATCGGGAAGGCATAATGGATGCCTATTATAATACAGTTATTTATAAAATAAAAAAGAATAAGGGTTGGGTGACGAAGTTTTTCCCAGATCGATTAGGTGGAACAAGGCCAACATTTGATATTGTTGATGCAAAAAGTGGGAAAGTTATAGCTGAGGCTGGAAAAAAGATCACCCCTCGAGCAGTAAAAAAATTAGTTGAGGATGGCAAAGTTACAGACATTTTAGTTCCTTTTGATGAGTTGGTAGGTAGGTTTGTAGCCAAAGAAATAATAAATGAGGAAACTGGAGAAATATGGGTTGAGGCAGGGGATGAATTAACTTGGGAGTTAGATAAGGATCTAGAAGTAAAAGGTGGTACACTTAAGAGATTAATTGATGAGGGTGTGACTGATATCCCAGTTTTAGATATAGATCATGTTAATGTTGGTCCATATATGCGCAATACCGTTGCAGCAGACAAAAACTGGAATCGTGACACGGCGTTAATGGATATCTATCGTGTTATGAGACCCGGTGAGCCTCCCACGGTAGATGCTGCATCAGCTTTATTTGAAACTCTATTTTTTGACTCAGAGCGTTATGACTTGTCTGCGGTTGGTAGGGTTAAAATGAATATGAGATTAGACTTAGATGCACCGGATACCCATAGAACTCTACGAAAAGAAGATATCGTCGAATGCATACGTGCTATTGTTGATTTGCGTGATGGAAGAGGAGAGGTGGACGATATTGATCATCTTGGTAACCGACGGGTTCGATCCGTTGGCGAGCTTATGGAGAACCAATATAGAGTAGGCCTTTTGAGAATGGAGCGTGCAATTAAAGAGCGTATGTCATCCGTTGAAATTGATACGGTCATGCCTCAAGATTTGATCAATGCTAAACCTGCTGCTGCTGCAGTAAGGGAGTTCTTTGGATCGTCTCAGCTTAGCCAGTTTATGGACCAAACGAATCCTTTATCTGAAGTGACGCACAAGCGGAGATTGTCTGCATTGGGACCGGGTGGCTTGACCCGGGAACGTGCTGGATTTGAAGTTCGTGATGTTCACCCAACGCACTATGGTCGGATGTGTCCAATTGAGACACCAGAAGGCCCAAATATTGGATTGATAAATTCACTAGCGTCGTTTGCTAGAGTGAATAAGTACGGGTTTATTGAGACACCTTATAGGAAGGTTGTGGATAGCAAGGTGACAGATGAAGTGATATATATGTCTGCAACTGAGGAAATGAGACATACAATCGCTCAAGCCAATGCCCAATTAGACTCTAATGGGAAGTTTATAAATGAGTTGGCGTCGACTCGCAAATCTGGAGAATACACTCTTCAAGCACCTGCTAACATCGATTATATTGATGTTAGTCCAAAACAGTTAGTTTCAGTAGCGGCCTCTTTGATTCCGTTTTTAGAAAATGATGACGCAAATAGGGCTTTAATGGGTTCAAATATGCAACGTCAGGCTGTTCCATTAATGCAAGCGACAGCTCCATTTGTTGGAACTGGCATTGAGTCTGTGGTAGCGAGAGACTCTGGTGCTGCAATAATGGCTAAGCGTGGTGGAGTAATAGACCAGGTGGATGCTACTCGGGTGGTCGTTAGGGTAACAGATGATCTCGAGGTAGGTGATCCAGGCGTGGATATTTATAGTTTACGGAAGTTTCAACGATCAAACCAGAATACATGTATTAATCAAAGGCCATTAGTAGCTGTTGGTGACACGGTAATTAAAGGAGAGGTTGTCGCAGATGGGCCGTCTACTGATATGGGCGAACTGGCTTTAGGTAAGAACGTTCTTGTGGCATTCATGCCATGGAATGGTTATAATTATGAGGACAGTATTTTGATATCTGAAAGGATAGCAAGAGATGATGTTTTTACTTCTATTCATATAGAAGAATTTGAGGTAGCTGCTCGAGACACTAAACTTGGTCCTGAAGAGATAACGCGTGATATACCTAATGTGGGAGAGGAAGCTCTACGTAATCTGGATGAAGCAGGTATAGTTTATATTGGTGCAGAGGTAGAGCCTGGAGATATTTTAGTAGGTAAAATTACTCCAAAAGGTGAGAGCCCAATGACGCCAGAAGAAAAACTACTTCGGGCAATTTTTGGCGAAAAAGCATCTGATGTAAGAGACACATCGTTGAGGGTTAAGCCTGGTGATTTTGGAACTATTGTAGAGGTTAGAGTATTTAATAGACACGGTGTAGAAAAAGATGAGCGGGCTCTTCAAATCGAGCGAGAGGAAGTTGAAACTTTAGCTCGAGATAGAGATGATGAAATAGGTATTCTTGATCGAAATATATATGCTCGTCTAAATACATTAGTATTAGGTAAAAAAGTACTAAAAGGTCCTAAAGAAGTGAAAGCTGGATCAATAATAGATGATGAGCTTTTAAGTCATATTAGCAAAGGATTGTGGTGGCAGCTAGCCATCGATGACGAGAAATGTGCATTAGAAATTGAGGCATTAAACGGTCAGTATGAGCTTCAGAAGGATGTGCTAGAAAACCGCTTCCAGGATAAAGTTGAAAAAGTCAGAAGAGGGGACGACTTACCTCCAGGTGTTATGAAAATGGTTAAGGTTTTTGTTGCGGTGAAGAGAAAACTGCAGCCTGGTGATAAAATGGCAGGACGCCATGGTAACAAAGGTGTGATTTCAAAAGTTGTTCCAATGGAGGATATGCCATTTTTAGCAGATGGGACTCCAGTTGATTTTTGTTTGAATCCTCTAGGTGTGCCGTCACGAATGAATGTGGGGCAAATACTAGAGACACATATGGGTTGGGCAGCACGAGGACTGGGCGAAAGCATTTCGAATGCTTTGTCTGAGTTTAAGCGTTCTGGCGAAAAGGCTCCTTTAGATCAAGCAATGAAAAATGCTTATGGTGAAGAGCTTTTTGATGAGGCCTTTAAACCTATGTCACAAGATCAATTTATCGAGGCAGCATCTAATGTTGTTGATGGGGTGCCAATTGCTACACCTGTATTTGATGGTGCAAAAGAAAGTGATGTCAACGATGCGTTGGAAAAAGCTGGATTTGATAAGTCTGGCCAATCAATTGTTTTTGATGGAAGGTCGGGTGAGCAATTTGCTAGACCAGTAACCGTTGGTGTGAAATACTTGCTAAAACTTCATCATCTCGTTGATGATAAAATTCATGCACGTTCAACAGGTCCATATTCGTTGGTCACACAACAGCCTTTGGGTGGTAAAGCTCAGTTTGGTGGCCAGAGATTTGGTGAGATGGAGGTTTGGGCGTTAGAGGCATATGGCGCAGCTTACACACTTCAAGAAATGTTAACGATTAAATCTGACGATGTGGCAGGAAGAACAAAAGTATATGAGAGTATAGTAAAGGGTGAAGACAACTTTGAAGCTGGCATACCAGAAAGTTTCAATGTTTTAGTGAAAGAGGTTCGGGGCCTTGGCCTGAATATGGAACTTCTGGATGCTGTGGAAGAAGAATGATCCACTCAACAGCAATTAGCTCTCACAAAAAAAAATGTTAGGATAAGAATATGAACCAGGAAATTACAAATAACCCTTTTAATCCATTAATTAATAAAAAAGCATTTGATGAGATTAAAATATCTTTGGCATCACCCGAAAGAATCTTATCATGGTCTTTTGGTGAAATAAAAAAACCTGAAACAATAAACTATCGAACATTTAAGCCCGAGCGTGATGGTCTTTTTTGTGCAAGAATATTTGGCCCAATAAAAGATTACGAATGTCTTTGTGGTAAATATAAACGAATGAAGTACAGAGGCGTGGTTTGCGAGAAGTGCGGTGTTGAAGTTACATTACAAAAGGTAAGACGTGAACGGATGGGGCATATTGAGTTAGCCGCTCCTTGCGCGCATATTTGGTTTCTGAAGTCCTTACCCTCGCGCATAGGCTTGATGCTAGATATGACTCTTAGGGACCTAGAGCGCATATTGTATTTCGAAAATTATGTTGTGATTGAGCCTGGTTTAACAGACTTATCTTATGGTGACTTACTCACTGAAGAAGAGTTTATGGATGCGCAAGATACTTTTGGAATAGATGCATTTACTGCTGGAATTGGTGCAGAGGCTATTAGAGAAATGTTGAAAAACATTGATTTGGAAGCAGAGGCTGATCAATTAAGGAGTGATCTGGCAGAAGCTACAGGTGAGCTCAAGCCAAAGAAGATTATTAAAAGATTAAAAATTGTAGAAAATTTTCTAGAGTCAGGCAATCGACCTGAGTGGATGGTTCTTACAGTTGTTCCAGTAATACCACCAGAGCTGCGTCCTTTAGTTCCTTTAGATGGGGGGCGTTTTGCCACTTCTGATTTAAATGATTTATATAGAAGGGTGATAAACAGAAATAATCGCTTGAAGCGCTTAATTGAATTACGTGCTCCAGATATCATTGTTCGTAATGAAAAACGTATGCTACAAGAGTCAGTTGACGCATTGTTTGATAATGGTCGCCGAGGCAGAGTAATCACTGGAGCCAATAAACGTCCACTAAAGTCTCTGTCCGATATGTTGAAGGGAAAGCAAGGTAGATTCAGACAAAACCTCCTTGGTAAAAGAGTTGATTTTTCGGGGCGTTCCGTAATTGTTACAGGTCCAGAGCTTAAGCTACATCAATGTGGGCTACCCAAGAAAATGGCATTGGAGCTTTTCAAACCGTTTATTTATTCGAGGCTTGAAGCGAAAGGTCTTTCATCAACTGTAAAACAGGCTAAAAAACTGGTGGAAAAAGAACGTCCTGAAGTGTGGGATATACTTGATGAGGTAATTAGAGAGCACCCTGTTATGTTGAATAGGGCTCCAACACTTCACCGTTTGGGAATTCAAGCTTTTGAACCAGTTTTGATTGAGGGTAAGGCAATACAGCTTCATCCTTTGGTTTGTTCGGCTTTTAATGCTGATTTTGATGGTGACCAAATGGCTGTGCATGTGCCCTTATCTTTGGAGGCACAATTAGAGGCTCGAGTTCTGATGATGTCAACTAATAACGTGTTATCACCAGCGAACGGGAAGCCAATTATAGTTCCATCACAAGATATGATTTTGGGACTGTATTATATAACGATGATGCGTGCAGGCATGAAAGGTGAAGACAAAATTTTTGCCGACATAGAGGAAGTTCAGCATGCATTAGATGCGGGTGACGTACATTTACATGCAAAAGTACAAGTACGGCTGTCTCAAGTAGATGAAGAAGGTAATACTTATCTCGAGAGATTTGAAACAACCCCTGGTCGTGCTCGATTAGGATCACTTTTACCGCTTAATAATAAAGCACCATTTAGTTTAGTTAATAGGTTGGTTCGAAAAAAAGAAGTGGGTGAAGTTATTGATACAGTATATCGATACTGTGGGCAGAAGGAGAGTGTTATCTTTTGTGATCAAATTATGTCCCTTGGATTTAAAGAAGCTTTCCGTGCTGGTATATCTTTTGGTAAGGATGACATTGTAATACCCGAATCTAAATGGACAAACGTAGATGAAACTCGAGGTCAAGTTAAAGGTTTTGAACAGCAGTATATGGATGGACTAATAACCCAGGGTGAAAAATATAATAAAGTAATTGATGCATGGTCTAAATGTAATGATAAAGTAACAGACGCGATGATGGGTGCAATTTCAAAGTCTGAGATAGATCCATCGGGAGCAGAAATGGAACCAAATTCTGTTTATATGATGGCGCATTCTGGAGCGCGTGGATCAGTAACACAAATGAAACAGTTAGGTGGGATGCGTGGTTTAATGGCAAAACCTAACGGCGATATTATTGAGACTCCAATTATATCTAACTTTAAAGAAGGCTTAACAGTTTTAGAATATTTTAATTCAACACACGGAGCTAGAAAGGGCCTTTCTGATACAGCTTTAAAAACAGCAAACTCTGGTTATTTGACACGGCGATTGGTCGATGTTGCGCAAGATTGTATAGTTCGCTTGCACGATTGTGGAACTGATGCATCAATCACAGCTAGTGCGGCTGTGAATGATGGTGAGGTTGTAGCTACTCTTTCAGAAAGAATTCTTGGAAGGGTGACGGCTGAGGATATTATGAAACCGGGGTCTGACGAGGTGTTGGTATCAAAGAATGAGCTCATTGATGAAAAAATGTCTGATACGATAGAGCGAGAGGGCGTGCAATCAATGAGAATACGTTCAGCGCTCACGTGTGAGGCTGAAGAGGGTGTTTGCGCTCTCTGTTATGGAAGAGATTTAGCCAGAGGTACCTTAGTCAATTTGGGTGAAGCTGTTGGTATTATCGCTGCTCAGTCAATTGGAGAGCCGGGTACGCAATTAACGATGCGAACCTTCCATATTGGTGGTGTTGCGCAAGGTGGACAGCAATCATTTCAAGAAAGTTCCCATGAGGGTAAAGTAGAATTTAGAGGTTCAAATTTACTGAAAAATGCTGATGGTGCAAATATAGTTATGGGTAGGAATATGCAAATCGCTATAATTGATAATCATGGTGTTGAGAGCGTTTCCTTCAAACTTAGCTATGGTTCTCAAGTGCATGTGAAAGACAAGCAAAAAGTAAAACGAGGTGATCGTTTATTTGAGTGGGACCCTTATACGTTACCTATAATAGCGGAAAAAGGTGGTGTTGCCAAATTTTCAGATCTAATAAGTGGGATATCTGTTAGAGATGATATGGACGATGCTACTGGTATATCTCAGAAGATTGTTTCTGATTGGCGCTCTGCTCAGCGTGGTGGTGATTTAAAACCAGAAGTAATTATTATTGATAAGAAGGGAGAGACAGTTAGGTTGGATAACGGTAACCCCGCCTCTTACACAATGTCAGTTGATGCTATTTTGTCCATTGAAGAGGGTCAAGATATCAAAGCAGGTGATGTAATTGCTCGTATTCCTCGTGAGGGAGCTAAAACAAAAGATATCACAGGTGGTTTGCCGCGTGTGGCTGAATTGTTTGAGGCTCGTCGACCAAAAGATCACGCCATTATAGCTGAAGCTGATGGGTATGTTAGATTTGGGAAAGATTATAAAAATAAAAGAAGAATAAGTATTGAGTCATCTGAAGAGGGCGTGGACTCAGTAGAATATATGGTTCCAAAGGGTAAGCACATTCCTGTAGCAGAGGGTGATTTTATAAAGCGTGGTGAGTATATAATGGATGGCAATCCAGCGCCGCATGATATTTTGCAGGTTATGGGAATAGAAGCTCTGGCTGACTATTTAATTGATGAGGTCCAAGATGTGTACCGTTTGCAAGGTGTTAAGATTAATGACAAGCATATTGAGGTAATTGTTAAGCAAATGCTTCAAAAGTGGGAAATACATACGTCTGGTGGAACAACGCTGCTAAAGGGTGAGCATGTAGATAAGGCGGAATTTGACGAAGCTAACGCGAAGGCTGCGGCTGATGGTAGGGATCCCGCTACGGGCACCCCGATACTGTTGGGGATAACGAAAGCATCATTGTCTACAAGATCATTTATTTCTGCTGCATCTTTTCAGGAAACCACCAGAGTTTTAACGGAAAGTTCAGTGCAAGGAAAACGAGACAAACTAATTGGGTTAAAAGAAAATGTGATTGTTGGTCGTTTGATACCAGCAGGAACTGGTGGAGCAATGTCAAATATTATGAGAGTGGCTCAAACCAGAGATAGAGTCATAATTGATGAACGACAGGCTGAGGCTCAAGAGAATATTGCATTGGAATCACCTGACGCTTTTGAAAGTGCTGAAGATATTTTCAAAAAAAGTGAATCAGACCCTTTAATAGAAGCTTAAATCAAATTAAAATTTAAGACTAAAATTATGTGAATTGAGCCCTTAAAAAATATTTAACTTAGGGGCTCAATTATTTTTAGAGAGAGAATTACAAAGTTAACCTGTTTTGTGCTGTTTTACTTTATCGGTTTGAAATAATTACTTTTTTAACAAATCTTTATGATTGATAGTGTTGACAAGCAAACAGAAGAAACATATACGCGCGCTACTCCGAAACGCTTTTTAACGTTTTTGGACAGCCACATTTGGGCGGCCATGATCTAAGCGAATGCTTCGATCCTCTGAAAAAGGTAGTGTATTATGTTTATAGTACGCTGCTAATCGATTGTCTTTCATTTGAATGAAAGGCACACTTAAATAGTTACGGGTTACAAACGGGGAACCGGAATGCCAACAATTCAACAGCTTATCCGCAAACCGCGGCAGCCAAAAATAAAACGATCAAAATCGATGCACTTGCAATCGTGTCCGCAAAAGCGTGGCGTGTGTACAAGAGTTTACACTACGACACCAAAGAAACCGAATTCAGCTATGAGAAAAGTTGCAAAGGTTCGCTTAACTAACGGTTTTGAAGTTATTTCATACATCCCAGGCGAGAGCCATAATCTTCAAGAGCACTCAGTGGTATTGATACGTGGCGGTAGGGTAAAAGATCTTCCTGGCGTTCGTTATCATATATTACGCGGTGTTTTAGATACTCAGGGTGTTAAAGACCGAAAACAAAGGCGTTCGAAGTACGGCGCTAAGCGTCCTAAATAAGGAGAGGCTAGATGTCACGACGTCATGCAGCAGAAAAACGAGAAATATTACCAGACCCAAAATTTGGAGATCGTGTGCTATCAAAATTTATGAATAACTTGATGATAGACGGTAAAAAGTCGATAGCCGAAGGTATCGTTTATGGTGCTTTTGAGCGTGTTGAGGGTAAGTTAAAAAGAGCTCCGGTTGAGGTTTTTCATGAAGCTTTGGAGAATATAAAGCCAAGCGTTGAGGTTAAGTCTCGACGGGTTGGTGGTGCAACATATCAGGTGCCAGTTGAGGTGAGGCCAGAGCGTCGTGAAGCTTTGGCTATTAGATGGATGATTGGTGCTGCACGAAAGAGAAATGAAAATACAATGGTGGAGCGCTTAGCCGGCGAGTTAATGGATGCAATTAACAGTCGAGGGACTGCGGTTAAAAAGCGTGAAGACACTCACAAGATGGCAGAAGCAAATAAAGCTTTCAGCCATTATCGTTGGTAGAGCAGGGATACGGAATAATATTATGGCACGTGAATACACACTTGATCTTTATCGGAATTTTGGCATCATTGCGCACATTGATGCGGGTAAGACGACTTGTTCAGAACGTATTCTTTACTACACTGGTAAAGAGCACAACATTGGAGAAGTTCATGATGGTGCGGCCACTATGGACTGGATGGAGCAAGAACAAGAGCGCGGTATAACAATAACGTCCGCTGCGACAACTACTTTTTGGGAGCGTACCGAAGATGGTACCACACCGGACTCGCCCAAGCACCGTTTAAACATCATCGATACACCAGGTCACGTTGACTTTACAATTGAAGTGGAGCGATCCCTAGCCGTTTTGGATGGTGCTGTTTGCGTGCTTGATGCCAATGCTGGTGTTGAACCTCAGACGGAAACAGTTTGGCGTCAGGCTGATCGTTACAAAGTTCCGCGTATGGTTTTTGTCAACAAAATGGATAAAATTGGAGCAGACTTCTTTAAGTGTGTTGAGATGATCGAGGATCGCACAGGTGCATCTGCTATTCCTGTATCATTCCCAATTGGTGCTGAAACAGAGCTGGAAGGCTTGGTTGACTTGGTTACGATGGAAGAATGGTTATGGGAAGGTGAAGATCTTGGTGCGAGCTGGATTAAAGCACCTATCCGCGAAAGCTTGCAGGAAGCCGCTGCTAAATGGCGAAATGTTCTTGTTGAAGCTGCTGTTGAAATGGATGATGAGGCTATGGAAGCGTACCTTGACGGCACAGAGCCGGACGTTGATACGTTGCGTGTACTGATACGCAAGGGTTGTTTGTCACTAACTTTCGTCCCTGTTTTGGGTGGTTCTGCGTTCAAAAACAAAGGTGTTCAATCATTGTTAAACGCAGTTATTGATTATTTACCATCTCCTTTAGACGTTGTTGACTATATGGGCTTTAAGCCAGGGGACGAAACAGAGACACGTGATATTGCGCGTCGTGCAGACGACAACATGGCATTCTCTGGTCTTGCGTTTAAAATCATGAATGACCCGTTTGTTGGATCTCTAACGTTTACACGTATCTATTCTGGTACGTTGACAAAAGGCGACTCAATGTTGAATTCTACAAAGGGTAAAAAAGAGCGTGTTGGTCGTATGATGATGATGCACTCGATTGATCGCGAGGAGATCACTGAAGGTTTTGCTGGGGATATTATAGCACTTGCAGGTTTGAAAGACACTACAACTGGTGACACTATCTGTTCTGTGAGCGACCCTGTTATTTTGGAAACTATGACGTTTCCAGAGCCAGTGATCGAGATTGCTGTTGAGCCAAAAACAAAAGCTGACCAAGAGAAAATGTCAACCGGCCTTGCTCGATTGGCTGCTGAAGATCCCTCATTCCGTGTTGAAACAGACATCGAGTCTGGTCAAACAATCATGAAGGGTATGGGTGAATTACATCTAGACATTCTTGTTGACAGATTAAGGCGTGAGTTCAAAGTGGAAGCAAATATTGGTGCTCCTCAGGTGGCATATCGAGAGACAATCGGACATGAGGCAGAAATTGATTATACTCACAAAAAGCAATCTGGTGGTTCTGGACAATTTGGTCGTGTAAAAATGATAATTTCGCCCACTGAGCCTGGAGAAGGTTATAGCTTTGAAAGTAAAATTGTTGGTGGTTCTATTCCAAAAGAATACATTCCAGGAGTTGAAAAAGGCATCAAATCTGTAATGGACTCTGGGCCTTTAGCAGGGTTCCCTGTGATTGACTTTAAAGTATCGTTAATTGACGGTGCGTACCATGATGTTGATTCTAGTGTTTTAGCATTTGAGCTAGCGGCAAGGGCGGGAATGCGAGAAGGCCTTAGAAAAGCTGGAGCCAAAATGCTTGAGCCTATAATGGAGGTCGAGGTTGTGACACCTGAAGAATATACTGGTGGTATCATTGGTGATTTGACGTCTCGTAGGGGGCAGGTACAAGGTCAGGATCAGCGTGGAAATGCTATTGCTATAACCGCGAATGTGCCACTTGCAAATATGTTTGGCTATATTAACACTTTGAGATCAATGTCTTCAGGCCGGGCGAATTTTTCTATGCAGTTCTCCCATTATGACTCAGTTCCTCAGAGTATTTCTGATGAAATCCAAGCCAAATACGCATAAGAATATGATGTAATTAGTAAAAAGTCGATGGAACACCCATCTTAATAAAAGTAAAGGAGGCCAAGATATGGCAAAGGAAAAGTTTGAACGCACAAAGCCACATTGTAACATTGGTACTATTGGCCATGTTGACCACGGCAAAACAACGTTAACTGCGGCAATTACAAAGCAGTTTTCGGATGACTTTAAAGCTTACGATGAGATTGATGGGGCTCCTGAAGAGAAGGCTCGTGGAATTACAATTTCAACAGCACACGTTGAGTATGAGACAGAAGCACGTCACTACGCACACGTTGATTGTCCAGGACACGCTGACTATGTGAAGAATATGATCACAGGCGCCGCGCAAATGGATGGTGCTATTTTAGTTGTTAATGCTGCTGATGGCCCTATGCCTCAGACACGTGAGCACATTCTTCTTGGTCGTCAGGTAGGTATCCCAGCGATGGTTGTATTTATGAATAAAGTTGATCAAGTGGACGACGACGAGCTTTTAGAGCTTGTTGAAATGGAAATTCGTGAACTTCTTTCAATGTATGATTATCCTGGTGATGATATCCCTATTGTTGCTGGTTCAGCTTTGGCTGCTTTAGAAGACCGTGATGATGCTATTGGTAAAGAGAAAATTGCAGAATTAATGGCTGCAGTTGATGCACATATTCCACAACCTCCACGTGCTATAGATGAACCGTTCTTAATGCCAATCGAGGATGTTTTCTCAATTTCTGGGCGTGGAACTGTTGTGACAGGCCGTATAGAGCGTGGTGTTGTTAACGTTGGTGACGATATCGAGATTGTTGGTATTAAGGATACAAGCAAAACAACATGTACTGGTGTGGAAATGTTCCGGAAATTGTTAGATCGTGGTGAGGCTGGTGACAACGTAGGCGTATTGCTGCGTGGTGTTGGACGTGAAGATGTCGAGCGTGGACAGATCCTATGTAAACCAAGTTCTGTTACTCCTCATACTAAGTTTGAGGCAGAGGTTTATATTTTAACAAAAGAGGAGGGCGGTCGTCACACACCATTCTTTGCAAATTACCGTCCACAGTTTTACTTCCGTACAACTGATGTTACTGGAACGGTTGAGCTCCCATCAGGAACAGAAATGGTAATGCCTGGTGATAATCTTAAGTTTGACGTAGAACTCATAGCACCGATCGCGATGGAAAAAGGTTTACGTTTTGCGATCCGCGAAGGGGGCCGAACAGTTGGTTCCGGTGTAGTATCTAAAATCAACGCGTAAGCGTAATTATAGTTCGATGTGGGCGGAAATCATTCCGCACCACCTCTCAACTGCGAAAGGTTAAAAAATGCAAAGCCAAAATATTAGAATACGGCTAAAGGCTTTCGATTTCAGAGTGCTTGATTCTTCAACGCAAGAAATTGTAAATACCGCAAAGCGTACGGGTGCCACTGTTAGAGGGCCAATACCACTGCCAAACAAAATTGAAAAATTCACTGTTTTGCGTGGCCCTCATGTTAATAAGAAATCTAGAGAACAATTCGAAATAAGGACACATAAGCGTCTTTTAGATATTGTTGATCCGACTCCACAAACTGTAGATGCGCTAATGAAGCTCGATCTAGCAGCTGGTGTGGATGTCGAGATAAAGCTTTAAGGAGGCCAATTTATGATGCGCTCTGGAATTATAGCGAAAAAAGTAGGTATGACGCGTCTTTTTATGGACGACGGTAAGCAAATACCTGTGACTGTTTTACAGTTAGATAGTTTACAAGTTGTTGCTCAGCGTACCACAGAGAAAGATGGGTATACTGCAGTTCAGTTGGGGTCAGGAATGGCTAAGGCAAAACGCACCTCTGCGGCGATGCGAGGACATTTTGCGGTAGCTAAAGTTGCACCAAAACGCAAAATAGCCGAATTTAGGGTTTCTGAAGATGCATTGATAGAAGTTGGTCAAGAAATTTCAGCTGAGCACTTTTTAGAAGGCCAGAAAGTTGATGTTTCAGGTAACTCGATTGGTAAAGGGTTTGCAGGTGCAATGAAGAGACATAACTTTAAAGGTCTCAGAGCTACGCACGGTGTCTCTATTAGTCACAGATCACATGGTTCAACGGGTCAATGTCAAGAACCTGGTAAGGTCTTTAAAGGAAAGAAAATGGCAGGCCATATGGGTGCTGCAAAAGTTACTACTCAAAATCTTGAAGTGGTTAAAACAGACTCTGTTCGTGGATTGATAATGATTAAGGGTGCTGTTCCTGGTTCTAAAGGTGGTTGGGTTACGGTTAAAGATGCGGTTAAGAAGCCAACTCCAAATGATCTACCCTTTCCTGCTGCATTGAAATCTACAATAGTTGAGACGACTGAGCCAAGTTCAGAGTCAACTGAGGGAGGGTCCGAACAATGAAAAAAGATGTGATTAAATTGGATTCTTCAAAAGCTGGTTCCATCGAGCTTGCTGATGAAGTTTTTGCCTTAGAGCCTAGAGCTGACATTTTACACAGGGTGGTGCGCTGGCAAAGAGCTAGAGCTCAAGCGGGCACTCATAAAGTAAAAACACGGTCAGAAGTTAGCTATTCTACAAAAAAAATATACCGTCAAAAAGGAACTGGTGGTGCTAGGCACGGAGCTAGATCTGCACCAATATTTCGTGGAGGTGGAGTTTATAAGGGACCTACACCCAGAAGTCATGCCTTTGATTTACCAAAAAAGGTTAGGGCTATGGGGCTTCGACATGCTTTGTCTGCAAAAGTAGCGGCAGGTGAGCTAATTGTTTTGGATGATGCTTCGCTTAAAGCTGGTAAGACGAAAGAATTAGCGAATGCGATACAGAAAATGGGTTGGAAACGCACCTTATTTATTGACGGTTTAGAGGTTAATGCTGAATTTGCACGTGCAGCATCTAATATTGATGGAGTTGATGTCTTGCCGTCAGCTGGAGCAAATGTCTATGACATCCTTAGACGTGATACTTTGGTTTTAACTAAGTCTGGTGTGCAGGCTTTGGAGGCTAGATTAAAATGACCAGTAAGTCAGAATATTATGATGTAATTAGAAAGCCAATTGTAACTGAAAAAGCCACAATGGCATCTGAGTCTGGAGCGGTTGTGTTTGAAGTAGCAATGGCGTCCAACAAGCCAATGATTAAAGAAGCGGTAGAAGCTTTATTTAATGTTAAAGTGAAAGCAGTAAATACCACTATAACAAAGGGTAAAACTAAACGTTTTAAGGGAACTTTGGGAAGACGAAAGAATACTAAGAAAGCTTATGTAATGTTAGAGGATGGAAATACCATCGACGTTAGCACAGGCCTTTGATAAAACCAGTCGAATCGCAATTATTTTTAGTTTTTTGTGTTTGATTTTAAGTCTTAAACTTCATTAGAGGTAGTAGGCACAACCAGCTAAGATCAGGTGTTCTGATTTTAGCAATAAGACGGAAGACAGAGAGATGGCATTAAAGTCGTATAAACCGACCACGCCAGGCCAACGAGGGTTGGTTCTGATTGACCGTTCGGAACTGTGGAAGGGACGCCCGGTTAAATCTTTAACAGAAGGTTTGATCAAGAATGGCGGTCGAAACAATACCGGACGTATAACAATGCGCCGCAAAGGTGGTGGTGCTAAGCGATTATACCGTGTTGTAGATTTTAGACGGAACAAATTAGATTTACCTGCAGTGGTTGAAAGAATAGAATATGATCCAAATAGGACAGCATTTATTGCGTTAATCAAGTATTCTGATGGTGAGCAGTCATATATTTTAGCACCACAGCGGCTGACTATAGGTGACAGTATTGTTTCCTCGTCTAAAGCAGATATTAAGCCTGGTAATGCCATGCCGTTCACTGGGATGCCGATAGGAACAATCGTACATAATATTGAGTTAAAGGCTGGTAAAGGTGGGCAAATAGCAAGAGCTGCTGGAACTTATGGGCAATTTGTTGGAAGAGATGGTGGATATGCTCAGATAAGATTGTCATCAGGTGAGTTACGGCTTGTTAGGCAAGAATGTATGGCTACGGTTGGTGCTGTATCTAACCCAGACAATTCCAATCAGAATTTTGGTAAAGCGGGGCGCAATAGACACAAGGGAATTCGACCTAGTGTGCGGGGTGTAGTTATGAACCCGATCGATCACCCACACGGTGGTGGTGAAGGACGAACTTCAGGTGGACGCCATCCAGTTACGCCATGGGGCAAACCAACTAAGGGTGCCCGTACAAGAAACAAAAATAAAGCGTCACAAAAGCTGATAATTCGCTCTCGTCACGCCAAGAAGAAGGGGCGATAATATGTCACGTTCTGTTTGGAAAGGCCCATTTGTTGATGCTCATGTATTAAAAAAGGCTGAGAAATCAAAAGAATCAGGTCGTAATGATGTCATTAAAATTTGGTCACGCAGATCTACTATATTACCACAATTTGTTGGTTTAACATTTGGGGTATATAATGGTAGAAAACATATTCCTGTAAATGTATCTGAAGATATGATTGGACAGAAGTTTGGGGAATTTAGCCCAACTCGTACGTACAACGGTCATACAGCAGATAAAAAATCGAAACGGAATTAAGTCATGGGTAAAGAAAAAAATTCTCGCCGTGTGGCAGAAAATGAAGCTCAGGCACGCAGCATTATGCTTCGTACCAGTCCTCAGAAGCTTAATTTATTGGCGCAAATGATACGTGGAAAGAAAGTGGATAAAGCGTTAAGTGATCTATCCTTTTCAAAACGGCGGATAGCAAGTGAAGTTAAGAAATGTTTACAGTCTGCTATAGCAAATGCTGAAAATAATCACGGTTTAGAAGTAGACGAGCTCATTGTTTCTGAAGCTTTTGTTGGTAAAAATTTAGTAATGAAAAGGGGCCGTCCAAGAGCACGTGGACGTTTTGGCAAAATATTCAAGCCATTTTCGCAAGTAACAATCACTGTTCGGCAGTTAGAGGAGCAAGCATAATGGGTCAGAAGGTAAATCCAATCGGTATGCGATTGCAGGTTAATCGAACTTGGGACAGTCGTTGGTATGCTACTAGTAAAGACTTTGGTAATTTATTATTAGAAGATCTTCAGATAAAGAAGTTTATTAACGAAGAATGTAAGCAATCGGGAATTTCAAAAGTTATTATTGAGCGACCCCATAAAAAATGCCGAGTAACAATTCATACAGCCCGTCCTGGAGTGATTATAGGAAAAAAAGGCGCTGATATTGAAACTTTACGCCAAAAGCTCGCAAAACTAACAGCTTCGGAATTGCACCTTAATATTGTTGAAGTGCGAAAGCCTGAGTTGGATGCACGACTAGTTGCGGAGGGCATTGCCCAGCAGTTAGAACGTCGAGTATCATTTCGTAGAGCGATGAAGAGGGCTGTGCAAAGCGCCATGAGAATGGGATCCTTAGGAATTCGTGTAAATGTAGCTGGTCGTCTTGGTGGTGCTGAAATAGCGAGAACCGAGTGGTATAGAGAAGGTAGAGTGCCATTGCATACTCTGCGTGCTGATATAGATTATGCTGGCTATAAAGCCGAAACTGCTTATGGAATTATTGGAATTAAAGTGTGGATTTTCAAAGGTGAGATTATGGAGCATGATCCAGCCGCCCGAGATAGACGACAACAAGAGCTTCAAGACAGCGGTGGCCCACGTCCACAACGTCGTGATCGATAAGGGGAAGATAAATGCTGCAACCAAAGCGTAGTAAATTTAGAAAAATGTTCAAAGGTCGCATTCATGGTGAAGCCAAGGGTGGGTCACTACTGAATTTTGGATCTTTTGGCCTTAAAGCTATTGAGCCTGAGAGAATTACGGCTCGTCAAATTGAAGCTGCAAGACGAGCAATGACTCGGCATATGAAGCGTCAAGGTAGAGTTTGGATTAGAATATTTCCAGATTTACCTGTTTCAAAGAAGCCCACAGAAGTAAGAATGGGTAAGGGTAAGGGCTCTGTTGAATTTTGGGCTGCAAAAGTAAAGCCAGGTCGCATAATGTTTGAGATTGACGGGGTATCTGTTTCTGTGGCAAAGGAAGCTCTTAGGTTGGCAGCGATGAAGTTGCCGATTAAAAGTCGAGTAGTCGAAAGAGAAGATTGGTAATAGAATTGTGAGATTTATGATCTCTAAAAAATAGAACCAATTTTATATAATTTTGGTTTGGATGAAAGGAAAGTGGCGATGAACGCTACTGAGTTAAAAGAAAAAACACCGGACCAGCTTAATGAAATGTTAGCTGATCTTAAGAAAGAAGCATTTAATCTTCGCTTTCAGGCTGCAACCAATCAGCTTGAGAATACTTCGCGAATGCGGTCTGTAAAAAAAGATGTTGCCCGTGTTAAAACTATAATCAATCAAGTAACTTCGGTTACTGAAGCGGAATAAGGACAGCGGATATGCCAAAACGTATTCTCACAGGGACAGTAACGTCCGATAAAAATGAACAGACGGTCACTGTTTCAGTTGAGCGGAGATTTAAGCACCCAGTTTTTAAGAAAATTATTAAAAAGTCAAAAACATACCGGGCGCATGATCCAAAAAATAGTTTTAAAGAAGGCGATCAAGTGCGTATTCAAGAATGTGCACCAGTATCAAAAAGTAAACGCTGGGAAGTACTAGTAGCCTAGTACCCAGATTAATCGAAACCCTGGGGTGGGAACATCCCCAAAGGTCGGGAGTAGTTGAATGATTCAGATGCAAACTAATCTGGATGTTGCTGACAATAGCGGCGCTCGCCGCGTTCAGTGCATTAAGGTGTTGGGTGGCTCAAAGCGTCGGTATGCCTCTGTTGGCGACGTAATTGTTGTGTCAGTAAAAGAGGCAATACCAAGAGGGCGAGTGAAAAAAGGTGATGTGCGTAAGGCCGTTGTGGTTCGTACAGCAAAGGAAGTTCGTCGGGAAGATGGTACTGCTATACGTTTTGATAGTAATGCTGCTGTAATTCTAAGTAATACTAATGAACCAATGGGTACACGAATTTTTGGTCCAGTTGTACGTGAATTGCGTAGTAAGAATTTTATGAAAATTATTTCCTTAGCACCGGAGGTGTTGTAATGGCATCAAAGCTCAGAAAAGGTGATAAAGTTGTTGTGCTTGCTGGCAAAGATAAAGGAAAAGAGGCTGAAATAACGTCTGTTAATCCAAAATCTGGAAAAGCTATTGTTCAAGGTATAAATATGGCTATCCGGCACACTAAACAAACTCAAAGTAACCAGGGTGGTCGGATCCCGCAAGAACAACCAATACAGTTGTCTAATCTTGCAATGTTGGATCCAAAAAATGGCGGTGCCACGAGAATTGGGTTTAGAATAGAAGATGAGAAAAAAGTACGATATGCAAAAAAATCAGGAGAATTGGTCTAATGTCTGATTATATGCCAAGACTTAAAGCACAATATAAAGATACAATATGTGATGCATTGATGGAAGAGTTTTCTTATAAAAATAGAATGCAACTTCCTAAGTTAGATAAAATTGTAATTAACATTGGATGCGGTCGTGCTGCCGTAAGAGATAGTAAGAAAGTTAAATCCGCAGAAGCAGATTTAGCATTAATAGCAGGACAAAAGCCCGTTATTAATATTGCTAAACAATCAATTGCGGGCTTTCGGGTGCGTGAAGGAATGCCGCTGGGCGTTAAGGTGACACTCCGCGGCGACCGGATGTTCGAGTTTATGGATCGGCTTGTAACAATAGCAATGCCAAGGGTACGTGATTTTCGTGGTGTGCCTGGCAAGAGCTTTGATGGGTATGGTAATTACGCCATGGGCTTGAAGGAACATATAGTATTTCCTGAAATTGAATTTGATAAAGTGGACGAGGTCTGGGGAATGGACGTTATAATATGCACTACCGCAAACACTGATGCGGAAGCGAAAAGCTTGTTGAAACATCTCAACATGCCTTTCAATAGCTGATTGCGGAAGAGGAAAATTTAATGGCAAAAGTATCAATGGTACAAAGAGAAGTTAAAAGAAAGAAGTTGGTTGAAAAATATGCAGTCAAGCGCGCCGCGCTCAAAGAATTAGCTGCTAATCAAGATTTACCAATGGAAGAAAGATTTAAGGCACGGCTTAAGTTGGCAGAATTACCTCGTAATTCCTCAGCTACTCGACTGCATAATAGATGTCAGTTGACGGGTCGACCACACGCTTATTATCGGAAGTTAAAAGTTTCTCGTATCGCGCTTCGTGAACTTGCCTCTAACGGCGAGATCCCAGGCATGGTAAAGTCAAGCTGGTAAGGGGAGAATAATAATGAATGATCCTGTAGGAGATATGTTGACACGAATTCGAAATGCTCAATTGCGTGGAAAATCAACTGTAAATACCCCGGCATCAAAATTGCGTGCTTGGGTGCTGGATGTGCTTAAGGGTGAAGGCTATATACGTAGTTATGAAGCTAAAACTGGTTCGGATGGACATCCGGAACTAGAAATTAGCCTAAAGTACTTTGATGGAGCTCCCGTTATAAAAGAATTAAAGAGGGTTTCGACACCTGGACGCCGAGTCTATGCTGGTGTGAAAGATATACCGACAGTTCGTCAAGGATTAGGAATAGCAATAGTATCTACACCTAGTGGTGTTATGTCTGATACAGCTGCGCGAACCGCCAATATTGGTGGTGAAGTGCTCTGTACAGTCTTCTAAGGAGTAATCTATGTCTCGAATTGGGAAAAAACCAGTTGTATTGCCATCGGAAGTTACAGCAAGCGTATCAGGGCAAACGATTGAGGTTAAAGGGCCGAAGGGTGCTTTAAGTTTCAAAGCGACTGACGATGTTGATATTAAGGTCGATGGAAATATTGTAACGATTTTGCCACGTGGATCATCAAAAAGAGCTAAGCAGCAATGGGGAATGTCACGGACGTGTATTTCAAATTGTGTCACCGGTGTTACTGAAGGTTTTAAAAAAGAACTAGAGATAAACGGTGTCGGATATAGAGCGACGATGCAAGGTAATGTATTAAAATTAACTTTGGGACTATCTCACGACGTTAACTTTGAGGTCCCAAATGGTGTAACAGTAACTGCTCCCAAGCAAACCGAAATTATTGTTGAGGGAATAGATTCTCAATTAGTCGGTCAAGTAGCTGCTAATATACGTGCTTGGAAAAAACCTGAACCATATAAAGGTAAGGGAATTAAGTATAAAGGCGAATATATCTTTAGAAAAGAAGGTAAGAAGAAGTAAGGACGGAAAATATGGCTAACACTAAAAAACAGCTGTTTCAAAAACGCCGTCTGCGCGTTCGAAACAAATTACGACGATCAGCACATGGTAGGCTAAGGCTTAGCGTAAATAGGTCGAATAAAAATATATCGGTACAACTGATAGATGATATAAACGGAGTTACTTTGGCTTCTGCATCATCTTTGGAAAAAGGACTTGGTGTTGTTGGCAGCAACAATATCATAGCAGCGACTAAGGTTGGTGAGACCATTGCAGAAAGAGCCAAGAAGGCTGGTATAGAAGAATGTTATTTCGATAGAGGGGCGTTTCTTTTCCATGGAAAAGTTAAGGCCCTAGCAGATGCTGCCCGTGAGGGCGGCTTGAAGTTTTAAGGAGCGATAAGATGGCCAGAGAAAATAATCGTCGTGATCGCGACGAAACTCCGGAGTTTGCTGATAGATTAGTAGCGATAAATAGAGTATCAAAAACTGTTAAAGGTGGTAAACGCTTTTCGTTTGCAGCTTTAGTTGTCGTAGGTGATCAGCGGGGTAGAGTTGGGTTTGGAAAGGGTAAAGCTAAGGAAGTTCCAGAAGCTATACGAAAAGCCACCGAACAAGCAAAACGTCAGTTAGTTCGAGTGCCCCTTAGAGAGGGTAGAACTTTGCACCATGATATGGAAGGTCGTCACGGCGCAGGCAAAGTTGTAATGCGTACGGCTCCGCAGGGAACAGGTATAATAGCTGGAGGCCCAATGCGTGCTGTATTTGAAATGCTAGGCATTCAAGATGTTGTTGCTAAGTCTTTAGGTTCTCAAAATCCATATAATATGATTAGGGCTACGATAGATGGTTTAGCCAGAAGTGCTAGTCCTCGCATGGTTGGGCAAAGAAGAGGGAAAAAAGTATCCGATTTATTTCCCAAGATGCCTGCTAATGTGAGTAATGAAGCTGAGAAAGTGGAGGCATAATCGATGGCTAAAACAATAATTGTTAAGCAAATTGGTTCTCCGATTAGGCGTCCACAAAAGCAACGACAAACCTTAATAGGTTTGGGTTTAAATAAAATGCATAAAACACGAGAACTTGAAGATACTGAATCTGTTCGTGGAATGGTTAACAAGATTTCGCATTTAGTGGAGATTGTTGAAGAAAAGGGTTAATAGTTATTTTTTTACATAAGTATTAATTTTAAATATTATTTATTAGTTATTTAACATTTAAAAGCCGCGTTCATCCTAATTCGCTCAGGGGATGTTTCCGGCATAGGAGAGCGAAATGAAATTAAATGAATTACGAGATAATCCTGGTGCAACAAAATCTAAAAAACGTGTTGGTAGAGGGCCTGGTTCTGGTAAGGGTAAAACTGCAGGCCGCGGTATTAAAGGTCAAAAATCACGATCAGGGGTAGCAATAAATGGATATGAAGGTGGTCAAATGCCATTGTATCAACGTCTACCAAAGAGAGGGTTCAATAACATCAATGCTAAAAGGCATGCTGTAATAAATTTGGGAATTCTTCAGAAATTTATTGATAGTGGTAAAATTGATGTAAAGTCTACTATTACAGAGCAGGTTCTGGTGGAAAGTGGTTTGGTGCGACGTGTTTGGGATGGTGTGAGATTGCTAAACAAAGGAGAGATGACCTCAAAAGTTGATATTGAAGTTACTGGAGCATCAAAAACTGCTATCGTTGCAGTTGAGAAAAATGGTGGCACTGTAAAAGTTTTAAAATCAGTAGTAGCTGATTAACACTTGTACGTGTTGTAAACGTTACCTAAATATAAAGTATTAACGCGTTTTATGGTTAGGAACCCAATACTAAGCGTTTTTACGAATGTATTTGAAAGGAAATCAAATGACATCGGCCGCTGAGCAAATGGCAGCAAACATGAGTTGGAGTGCATTTGGCAAAGCGACCGAGTTGCGCCAGCGTATTGTTTTCGCAATAATCCTTCTCATAGTTTATCGAATTGGAACTTATATACCTGTACCAGGTATCGATAATTTGGCACTAAAACAATTTTTTGAAGAAGCCGGACAAGGGATTGGTGGAATTTTAAATATGTTTACCGGAGGTGCTATTAGCCGGATGGGCATATTTGCATTAGGGATTATGCCTTATATTTCTGCCTCGATAATTGTTCAATTAATGACGGCCATGGTGCCTCAACTAGAACAATTAAAGAAAGAGGGTCAACAAGGCCAAAAGAAAATTAACCAATATACTCGCTATGGTACGGTAATTCTGGCCTTATTCCAGGCATATGGATTGGCTGTTAGTATTGAGGCTGGTGATCTAGCGACTGATCCTGGCTGGTATTTTAGAGCATCGTGCATAATAACTCTTGTTGGCGGCACAATGTTTTTAATGTGGCTAGGTGAACAAATTACATCTAGAGGTATTGGCAACGGGATTTCTCTTATAATCTTTGTAGGAATTGTGGCAGAAATACCTGCTGCCTTAGCTCAATTTTTTGCTTCGGGTAGATCTGGAGCTATTAGCCCATTTGTTATTGTTGGGGTTATAGTAATGGTGGTAGCGGTCATAGGCTTTGTTGTATTTATGGAGCGAGCACTCAGAAAAATTCACATTCAATATCCTAGACGTCAGGTTGGAATGAAGACTTATGATGGTGGTACAAGTAACCTACCAGTAAAGTTGAATCCTGCCGGTGTTATTCCTCCTATTTTCGCATCATCGTTGTTGTTGCTTCCTACAACTGTAAGTACTTTTAGTGGAAACCAAACAAGTCCATTTATGTCCACACTTCTTGCATACTTTGGACCAGGGCAACCGCTGTATTTACTATTTTTTGTGGCGATGATAGTATTTTTCTCATATTTTTATACTGCCAACGTTGCGTTTAAAACAGAAGATGTGGCGGATAATTTGAAAAACCAAAATGGTTTTATACCGGGTATTCGACCTGGACAAAAGACTGCTGAATATTTGGATTATGTAGTAAATAGAGTCTTAGTGATTGGTGCAGGCTATTTAGCAGCTGTATGCTTACTACCTGAAATATTACGTTCTCAATTTGCCATTCCATTTTATTTTGGAGGAACATCTGTTTTGATTGTGGTATCTGTCACCATGGACACAATAAATCAGGTGCAATCACATATGTTGGCACATCAATATGAAGGTTTGATCGAAAAATCTAAGTTGCGAGGTAAAAATCGCAAAAAAGGATCTGCAAGAAAATGAATATAATTTTACTTGGTCCTCCTGGAGCAGGTAAGGGGACGCAGGCGCGACGTTTGGTCGAAGAGCATGGAATGATACAGCTGAGTACAGGCGACATGTTAAGAGCGGCTCGAACTAGTGGCACGGATATGGGGAAGCGTGTAGCTGCAGTAATGGACGCAGGTAATTTAGTAACAGATGAAATAGTTATTGGGTTAATTGAAGAACAATTATCAATAGATAATTCCAAGGGTTTTATTTTTGATGGCTTTCCACGGACACTGGGACAAGCTGATGCGTTAGGAGATTTATTAAATAAAATTAATAAACAACTTAATTTTGTAATTGAGATGAAAGTTGATGATGAAGCTCTAGTTTCTAGGATAGTTGGTAGGTCCACATGTGATTCCTGTGGAGAAGTTTATCACAATGTTACAAAACCAGAACCCAATGAGTGTCATATGTGTGGCTCCAAAATTTTTAAGAGGCGGGCTGATGATAATGAATTGTCTCTCAAAACTAGACTTATGGCCTATTATCGGGATACCTCACCATTAATTGGCTATTACTATGCCAAAGGTAATTTATACTCTATAAATGGCCTACAGGATATAAATATTGTAGCTGAAAAAATAGGATCAATTTTGAACCATTAAAATTCTTTATAACAGCACTTGACGACGGCATCTAAACACCGTATCTGCCAGAATCTGAAGTGTGACTTTACAATAATTTCTACTGATATTTCGTAGTAAAAAGTTAAGTCGATCGGTGCTTGCCAATATTAAAGCGCCGTTGTGAAAAAAGGCTCCGGAATTACGGAGACCGCAACGAAAGGAAACCGCATGGCGCGTATAGCTGGCGTAAATATTCCGACCCACAAAAGGGTCCCAATTTCATTAACCTATATAACTGGTATCGGGAGTAATTCCGCTGAAAAAATATGTGAAGCAGTAGGAATAGACCGAACGCGAAGAGTGAATGAATTATCTGATGCCGAGGTATTGGCAATAAGAGAAAACATTGACGCAAACTTTAGCGTAGAAGGCGATCTTAGAAGAGATACTCAGATGAATATTAAACGTTTGATGGATCTTGGTTGCTATCGAGGTCTACGACATCGCCGAAGTCTTCCAGTGCGTGGTCAGAGAACTCATACAAATGCTAGAACTCGCAAAGGCCCATCTAGAGCCATTGCTGGCAAGAAGAAATAAGGGAGAGTATCATGGCTAGAGAAAAAACCCGAACAAAGCGTAAAGAGAAAAAAAACATAGCAACTGGCGTTGCTCATGTGAATTCTTCTTTCAATAATACAAAAATTCTAATTTCTGATGTGCAAGGAAATGCAATAGCATGGTCTTCAGCTGGCACCATGGGCTTTAAAGGCTCAAGGAAGTCCACACCTTATGCTGCTCAAATGGCGGCAGAGGATGCGGGAAAGAAAGCCCAAGAACACGGCATGAGAACATTGGAAGTGGAAGTGCAAGGTCCTGGTACAGGCCGTGAGAGTGCATTACGCGCTTTGGCTGCCTTGGGACTTAATATAACAGCAATAAGAGATGTTACCCCGATGGCACACAACGGATGCCGCCCACCAAAGCGTCGTAGAGTATAAAACTCCCACTGATATTGCGGGAGGTGTAATATCGGTATGTTCCCTAAAACCTCGAGCGTCTCCACCTATTGATCTGGGGTGGTGGACAAGAATGGAGGAATAACACATGATCCTTAAGAACTGGCAAGAGCTAATAAAACCAACACAGTTGGAAATAATATCGGGTGCAGACCCAATGAGAATGGCGACCTTAGTTGCAGAACCACTTGAGCGTGGATTTGGATTAACTTTAGGAAATGCACTTAGGAGAATATTGCTTTCTTCTCTGCAAGGTGCAGCAATAACTTCAGTACAAATCGATAACGTTTTACATGAATTTTCGTCAGTGGCTGGTGT
Organism: Paracoccaceae bacterium; assembly: GCA_028112705.1. Lineage (GTDB taxonomy): Bacteria > Pseudomonadota > Alphaproteobacteria > Rhodobacterales > Rhodobacteraceae. The sequence continues at coordinate 140,320 of JAOGYN010000002.1, forward strand.
TAGAGAAGATGTGACTGATATAGTCCTAAATCTCAAGGGTGTGGCTATTCGTATGGATGTTGAAGGACCCAAGCGTCTTTCAATTAATGCTACGGGTCCTAAGGTTGTGACGGCTGGAGATATCTCCGAAGCTACAGATGTAGAAATCTTAAATAAGGATCATATAATTTGTCATCTGGACGACAGAGCTACTTTATCAATGGAATTAAATGTTGATACTGGAAAGGGCTATGTTTCCTCTGATAAAAATCGTCCTGAGGATGGGCCAATTGGTTTAATACCAATAGACGCCATTTATTCTCCTGTCAGAAAAGTGTCTTATGATGTTCAGCCGACCCGCGAGGGTCAAGTCTTAGATTATGACAAGTTGACTATGAAGGTTGAAACAGATGGATCTTTGACTTCTGAAGATGCCATAGCTTTTGCTGCACGAATTCTTCAGGACCAATTATCTATATTCGTTAACTTTGATGAGCCGGAAAGTGCTGGTAAAGATGAGGATGAGGATGATCTAGAGTTCAATCCACTTTTATTGAAGAAAGTAGACGAGTTGGAGCTATCTGTAAGGTCAGCTAATTGCTTGAAAAACGATAATATAGTTTATATCGGTGATTTGATTCAAAAAACTGAAGCAGAAATGTTGCGGACACCTAATTTTGGAAGAAAATCTTTAAACGAAATAAAAGAGGTACTTACTGGAATGGGCTTGCATTTAGGAATGGATGTTGCAGATTGGCCTCCAGAAAATATAGAAGATCTAGCAAAAAAATATGAGGATCATTTTTAATATAATAAAGATGATTTTTACAGTTAATAAAATGCCGAGATGGCTCGGGAAAATTTGAGCAATAGCTCCAAGGTGAACGGTAAAAGTAACTACTGTCGGACAAAGTATAAATGAATAAGGAATTGTGAAATGCGACATAAACGAGGTTATCGCCGATTAAATCGGACACATGAACATCGTAAAGCTCTCTTTGCGAATATGTCTGGCTCGCTCATCGAGCACGAGCAAATAAAAACGACTCTCCCAAAAGCTAAAGAGTTAAGGCCTATAATTGAGAAGTTAATAACTTTAGCAAAACGTGGGGATCTTCATGCACGTCGTTTGGCTTTAAGTAGATTAAAACAAGATATGCACGTTTCAAAACTTTTTGACGTCCTTGGTAAAAGATACAAAGATAGAAAAGGTGGGTATACGCGAGTCTTGAAGGCTGGTTTTCGTTATGGGGATATGGCGCCTATGGCTATTATCGAACTAGTTGATAGAGATCCTGAGGCAAAAGGTTCTGCAGATAAAGCCAGAGATATGGAAACTGTAACTTCAGAATAGTAATTAAATTATTTTTATGGTTTAGTTGGGAGCATTGATGGAGTGGCGTTAATGCTCCTAACTATATTACAATAAGCTTTTCAAAGATTTGAGGACTTTTGTTTGTAGGCTTTATAAAATAAGCTTAGGTCATGAATGATTTATTTGATGATACCAAAGAATTAGAAAATCCAGAACGCATATTTGAACCACTAGCGGAGAAATTGCGACCTTCAAAGCTGAGCCAAGTGATTGGGCAAGAGGGGCTCTTAGGCCCACAAGGTTCTTTGACCAAAACACTTGCTGGAAATAGTTTTCAATCAATTATTTTTTGGGGTCCACCTGGAGTTGGTAAGACCACTATAGCCAGACTTTTGGCAATAGAAACAAAGCTTCATTTTATATCAATCAGCGCAATATTTACTGGAATTCCTGATTTAAAAAAAATATTTGAAGCTGCAAAAATTAGACATAAAAACGGCTTAGCGACTATGCTTTTTGTTGATGAAATTCATCGCTTCAATAAGGCTCAACAAGATGGTTTTTTACCTTTAATGGAAAATGGAACATTGTTCTTAATTGGGGCAACAACTGAAAACCCATCTTTTGAGTTAAACTCTGCACTTTTAAGCAGGGCGCAAGTTATGGTGCTCAATCGACTTAGTTTACTTGATTTGGATCTGATTGCAAAAAGGGCTGAGAGCAAGTTAGGTAAAGATCTTTTATTAGAGAAGCCTGCCCGTGAATATCTTTTACAGATGGCAGATGGCGATGGAAGAGTGCTTTTAAATCTAATCGAGCAAATATCTTCCTGGAATTTGAAGCAAAAAATTAGTATTAATTTTTTGCAAAATGGATTAAATAAAAGACCCAGTTTATATGATAAATCTGGAGAAAATCATTATAATTTAATTTCTGCTTTGCACAAATCGGTACGAGGCTCAGATCCTGATGCGGCCTTATATTGGTTCTCTAGAATGCTTGAGGGGGGAGAAGATCCCAAATTTTTAGCAAGACGTTTGGTTAGGATGTCCATTGAAGATATTGGTCTTGCAGATCCTATGGCACAAGCAAATTGCCTTACATCGTGGGAGACTTTTGAGCGATTGGGATCACCAGAAGGTGAGTTAGCCTTAGCACAGGCAGTAGTTTATTTGGCTTTAGCGCCAAAATCAAATGCGGTTTATGTAAGTTATAACAATGCTCGGCAGTCAGCAAATAAAACAGGATCTTTGTCACCACCAAAGCACATTTTGAATGCTCCTACCGATTTAATGAAAAAAGAAGGTTACGGACGTGATTACGAATATGATCATGATTACTTGAACGGCTTTTCTGGTCAAAATTATTTTCCTGAAGAAATGGAACGGCAAAGTTACTACAAACCAGTAGAGCGCGGTTTTGAACGAGAATTAAAAAAACGAATAGAGTTTTTTAATTCAAAAAGATCCGAGCGTCAAACTTGACTTTATATATGACAAAGGTTCATAGGCAGTTATGATATCATGGTCTTTAATTTGGATAGCGTTAGGTGGCGCATTTGGAGCGGTGGCTCGTTACATTGTGGGATTATTTGTTGGGTTTCCTTTTGGGACATTAACTGTAAATATTTTTGGAAGTTTTTTGATGGGATTATTATTCATTTATCTGAACCATAAAGGATTGGATCGTTGGCAACCATTTTTGTTAATCGGTCTTTTGGGTGGATTTACAACATTTTCAGCATTTTCTTTGGATACTTTGAAATTATATGAAGATGGTCGTTTGATGGTAGCTGGAATATATATTGTCACATCAGTATTCATGTCTTTGATTGCCCTAGCTTTAGGGTTGTTTTTAGCTCGAGAGGCTTTGACGTGAGTAGGGTTCAGAAAATTACCGTAACAGAGGATGATGAAGATCAGCGTCTAGACCGATGGTTGAAAAAACAATTTGTTCACTTAAAGCAATCTCACATAGAAAAAATGTGTCGAAAAGGTGATCTGAGAATTGATGGGCGAAGAGTTAAGCCGTCTACCAGAACTGAACTTGGTCAAATCGTCAGGGTTCCACCAATTATTGAAAAACCTGAGAGCCCATATACAGTAATGGCGCAAACAATTTCAAATGATGATAAAAAAATGCTTCAGGAAAGTGTTATTTATAAAGATGAGCATTTGCTGGTGATAAACAAGCCATTTGGCCTTCCAGTACAAGGTGGTACTGGGCAATTAAGGCATGTGGATGGGTTATCCGAAGTATTAAAGTATGGTTATCCAGAAAAACCGCGCCTTGTACATAGATTGGACAAGGATACGAGTGGTATTCTTTTATTAGCAAGAACAAGTAAAGCTGCTAAATATTTAACAGCGGCATTTAGACATCGTGAAACTCATAAAATTTATTGGGCTGCTGTTGCTGGTGCTCCTGTACTTAAGACAGGTACGATAAAATATGGTTTGGTAAAGATGGCTGGGCATGGACCAAATGGCACTGGTGAAAAAATGATTTGTGTCCACCCTGATGATGTAACCAATACAAATGACGCAAAGAGAGCTACAACTGATTATAGTATGATTGAAAACGCTGGCCAACGAGTGTCTTGGTTGGTTCTGGTACCAATAACGGGTAGGACCCATCAATTGCGGGCGCATATTTCGGAATTAGGTCACCCAATCATTGGTGATGGTAAGTATGGTACTAATAGTCAAATTAATGAAGGTGATGGATGGGGAGCACAACTAGGAGGGGAAATTAGTCGAAAACTTCATTTACATGCAAAGAGCTTGTCATTCTTACATCCTTTCACAAATAAAATTGTTAAATTCTCTGCTCCTTTGCCTGAGCATATGCTGAAAACATGGCATTTCCTTGATTGGAATGTAAATATGGTGGTTGATTATCCATTTACAGACGGTGGGTTGGGTTATGGCAATATCAATTAAAAAAGTTTTTTGGAAATCAGTAAATGTCCAAAAAGATGGCTTTGATTATGTCATTTATTTAGATAATCATCTACTAAAAACACCAAAAAAATCCTTAATAAAATTACCTAACCAGAAGTTAGCAGATTTAGTAGCAAAGGAATGGGTTGAGCAAATAAACGAGATTGATTATAATATTATGCCTGTAAATCGTCTGGCAAACGCTGCTATCGATAAGGTTGGCAATAATGTTGACGAAGTTATTACTTTGCTGGGAGAGTATGCTGGCACAGACTTGTTGTGTTATAGGGTTGAAGAACCAAATGAGTTAATTGATCAGCAGATTTTGTACTGGGATCCATACATAAAATGGGCTGAAGAAAAGTTTGGCATTAAATTAAATGTTACGAATGGCATAGTACCTATAGAACAACCGGTAGAAACTATGCATTTGTTAATTTCTAAAATGAAAAATATGTCTACTTTTAAATTAACTGTATTCCACGAATTAGTAACTATTTCTGGTTCGTATATTTTGGGTTTGGCCGCTGTCGAAAAAGCGATGCCTTCTGAAAATATATGGAATGCGGCAATACTTGATGAGAACTGGCAATCAAGTGCTTGGGGAGAAGACCAGGAGCAGAAAAAAAATTTAGAACTAAAAAAGGTAGATTTTTTTAAAGCTATTGAGGTTTTAGGCGCATTAGCGTGAGTTTTTTTTTATAAAAACGCCACGTTATATTGGAATTTTGGCCAAAATCACTGCTATTTGCCTTTTTCTATTGCAAAACTGATCCTTCGGTCTTGACGCAAGGGGTCTGAAAAGTTCATTGTTTTTTCTCAATGAGTGTAAGAACTCTAATATTCAGATGATTCTAGCTATAATAGTTGGAACGCCCCCCCGCTGTTGGGAGGGAATTTAAAAAGAGGTAATTATGAAAAAATCACTATTTCTTAGTGTAGCGGCAATTCTGGGCTTAACAGCCGGTGTGGCAGCTGCAGGAACTTTAGATGATACGATTGCACGTGGCCACGTAAAATGTGGTGTTTCCACTGGTTCTCCAGGATTTTCAGGAGTTGATGACTCTGGGAAAAATGTAGGATTTGATGTGGATTACTGTCGTGCTCTTGCGTCAGCTATCTTTAATGATCCAATGGCTGTTAAATTTACTCCATTGTCGTCTTCAGTACGTTTTACTGCCTTAGCTTCTGGTGAAGTTGATATTTTGGCAAGAAATACAACTTGGACATATAGTCGTGACACAGATCTAAAACAAACATTTTTAGGCGTTACTTACTATGATGGACAAGGTTTTATGGTCAAAACATCTTTGGGCGCTAATTCAACACTAGATCTAGATGGAGCGACAATTTGTATACAAGTTGGAACTACAACTGAGCTAAACTTGGCTGATTACTTTAAAGCCAATGGTATGACTTATGAGCCATTACCAACATCAGACAATTCAGAATCCAAACAGCAATATATGGCGGATGCTTGTGATGCGTATACTACTGATGCATCTGCTCTTCATGGAACAAGAATTAATATGGAAGTTCCTACAGATCACATGGTTCTACCTGAAATTGTTTCAAAAGAGCCTTTGGGTCCTTTAGTGCGTCATGGAGATGATCAGTGGGCTGATATTGGTCGCTGGGTTCTTAATGCATTAGTTATTGCTGAAGAAAAAGGCATAACTGCAGCAAACATTGATAGTTTTGCTGATAGCAAAGATGCAGAAATTCATCGTCTTCTAGGTACTGGTGATGACAATATGATGGCCATGATGGGCATGCCAAAAGCTGGTATGTATAATGCTATTAAACATGTTGGAAACTACGGCGAAATATTCGAGAGAAATCTTGGTGCGTCAAGTGGTATAAATATCGAACGTGGTGTAAATAACTCTTGGACTAATGGCGGAATTCTTTATTCTCCTCCATTTAGATAAGACGTTAAATATTGAGGACGCACTTTCAGAGTGCGTCCTTATTTCTTTTATATAGATTGATTTTTTATGAGTTCAGATAAGCTTCCGGTCGAAAAATTTAGATTGGGAATGTTATTAGGTGATACGCGCTATAGATCGACTACAGTGCAAGTAATAGCCTTTATCATTTTTGTCGCAGTAGTATTTTGGTTGGTAGATAATACGATTAAGAACCTAGCGCTATTAGGAAAAGATGTAGATTTTTCCTTTCTCTGGATGCGTGCTGGTTATGATATTAACCAAAGATTAATTCCTTACACGAATGATAGCACACATGGACGTGCAGCATTGGTAGGAATTTTAAACACTTTATTAGTGGCATTCATAGGTTGCATAATTGCGACAATAATTGGTGTTTTTGTTGGGATACTACGATTGTCAAAAAACTGGATCGTAGCTAAATTAATGGCTGTTTATATCGAAGGCTTTAGAAACATTCCGGTCTTATTATGGATAGTTATGATTTTTGCCCTGCTAACAGAATTCACGCCGGCACCTAAGGCCTTTAGAGGCGCTAATCCTGAAGCTTCTATGATATTGTTTGAAAGCACTGCCATTACTAATAGAGGGGCCTATTTCCCAAACCCTGTCTGGGGTGACGGATCAGTTTATTTAGTAATCACTTTTCTAATTAGTTTGGTTGCCATATTCTTTTTTCGAAGATACGCGCGTGCTCTTCAAGAAGAAACTGGTAGGGGTCTACCCAAATTTTGGATTAGTTTGGGCTTATTATTAATCCCATCGATCTTGTTATATTTTGTTTTAGGTTCGCCAGTATCACTTGAGTATCCATATTTAAAAGGCTTTAACTTTAAAGATGGTATCTATGTAAGAAACTCATTGATAGCATTAACTTTAGCTCTTTCGCTGTATACTTCAGCCTTCATTGGAGAGATAGTTCGTTCTGGAATATTGGCAATTTCACACGGGCAGACAGAAGCCGCCTCTTCGCTTGGTCTTAGACCAGGCAGAATAATGAGCCTAATTATTCTACCACAAGCTTTAAGGGTTATTGTTCCACCAATGATCTCAAATTATCTTAATTTAACTAAAAATTCTTCACTTGCAATTGCTGTTGGGTACATGGATGTTCGGGGAACGCTTGGGGGTATAACTTTAAATCAAACTGGACGAGAATTGGAGTCCATGTTGCTTTTGATGGGTTTTTACTTATGTGTGTCTTTACTTGTATCTGCGGTCATAAACTACTTTAATCGCTCTTTTCAAATAAAGGGTTTGTAACATGGTGAATGTTAGCTTCGTCAGAGAAAAGCCACTTCCGCAATCTCCACCACCTATTACTGAAGGAAATGTTATTGGTTGGATTCGGAAGAATTTATTTTCAGGTTGGCTTAGTTCTATTTTGACAATTTTGTCTGTTTATTTCTTATATGTTTGTTTGAGAGATTTTATACCTTGGGCCTATGGTGGTAATTGGTCAGCTGGCTCACTCAGAGAATGCTTAGATACTAATCCTGACGTTGCTTGCTTTTCTGTAATTGGGGCAAGGTGGAGGCAACTATTATTTGGTTTTTATCCATCTGAACAGTATTGGCGGCCAATATTAACTTTCATACTGTTATTCGTATCTGTAACTCCAATTTTTGCGCCGCGGTTTGCAAAATATTTTTGGTTTTCGTTAATTTATCCAGGGTTGGCTGTATGGCTATTATGGGGTGGTTCTATTTGGCCAGTATTTTCAATTTATCTTGCCTTTGCAGTCAGTGGACTAGGATTTTATATTGCAAGAAATCAATTCAAACTATCATCTGGCATGAGCGCAATAGTAGCAATTATTTCAATCATTATTTTCTATTTATTTATTGCTAGCCCGTTCATTGCATTATTTAAATATATTTTTCCAATAACTTTATTAGTAATTGAGTCAATGCAATTTGGTGGCTTTTTATTGTCAATGATTGTTGGCTTTTCTGGAATTGCGGCATCTTTTCCTATTGGGATCCTTTTGGCGCTTGGTCGTCAATCTGATTTACCGTTAGTTAAAATGATATGCGTCGGCTTTATTGAATTTATAAGAGGCGTTCCACTAATAACTTTGCTTTTTGTCGCCTCAGTCCTACTAAACTACTTCTTACCACCGGGCACATCATTTGATATTATTGTTCGCGTTATTATCATGGTTACTATTTTCTCAGCTGCATATATGGCTGAAGTTATACGTGGAGGACTTGCTGCGTTGCCAGTTGGCCAACATGAAGCCTCTGCAGCGCTCGGTTTGAGTTATTGGGAATCACAAAGACTAATTATAATGCCTCAAGCTCTTAAAATTTCTATCCCTGGTATTGTGAACACGTTTATAGGGTTATTTAAAGATACGACTCTTGTCTCAATCATAAGCCTTTTAGATCCAGTTGGTTTGGCTTCTTTGATAAGAGCAGATCAGAAATGGAACGGTATTTATTGGGAGCTGTATGTAGCAATAGGATTAATGTTTTTTGTTTGTTGCTTTGGAATGTCACAATATTCACAATATTTGGAACGAAAATTAAAAACTGATAACAGTTAAGGAGTATCAAATGTCTGATGCAATTACTGAGCGAGAAATCGACCGCTCCAAAATGGAAATTTCTGAGGAGGTAGCCATTCATATCTCTGATATGAATAAATGGTTTGGAAGCTTTCATGTCTTGAGGGATATCAATTTAGAAGTTCGCAGGGGAGAGCGTATAGTTGTTTGTGGTCCCTCGGGTTCAGGTAAGTCTACTCTTATCCGATGTATAAATAGGCTAGAGGAGCATCAACAAGGAAAAATAATTGTTGATGGAACAGAATTATCCTCAGACTTGAAAAATATAGATAAAATTCGATCGGAAGTTGGAATGTGTTTTCAACATTTTAACTTATTTCCACATCTCACTATTTTAGAAAACTGTACATTAGCGCCAATATGGGTGCGTAAAATGTCCCGTAAGGATGCAGAAGAAACAGCTATGCGGTATCTGGAAAAGGTTAAAATACCAGAGCAAGCGGATAAATTTCCAGGACAATTGTCTGGTGGTCAACAACAGCGAGTTGCGATTGCAAGATCTTTATGTATGAAACCTCAAATTATGCTTTTTGATGAGCCAACATCTTCTTTAGATCCTGAAATGATTAAAGAAGTTTTGGATACTATGATTGAATTGGCTGAAGAAGGGATGACAATGATTTGTGTTACTCATGAAATGGGTTTTGCTAGACAAGTGGCTAATCGTGTAATTTTTATGGATGATGGTCAAATCGTAGAAGAAAACGAACCAGCAGAGTTTTTCGATAATCCAAAGTCTGAAAGAACTAAGTTATTTTTGAGTCAGATCTTGGGGCATTAATAAGTATTTTTATGTGCACGTGTACTAAAATAAGTAAAATTGGTGGTTGAAATCTAATGCTTCATAATAACCCTAAACTTATTTCTCAGGTTCGAGATCGCTTTGCGCACGTTGATCACTGTCCTTTTGAGGGTAAACGTATTTTCTTTGAGAATGCTGGTGGAGCCTTAACACTTAACTCTGTCGTTGAAACATCCGCAAAATTTGCTGCTATTCCTGATAACCAAGGTCGTGACAATAAGGCAAGTAAGGCATTAGTTGATATCATAAATCAATCAAAAGAAGATATGTCTGCTTTTTTTGGAACAGATAGTGGTACGTTTTTTGTTGGTGAAAGTGGTACAGAAATTTTATTTCGATTAATACGTGCTGCAATTTTGGGCTCCAAGCCTGGTGGATTAGTTCTTGGAAGTACATTGGAGCACCCAGCATCAGTTAGTGCGTGTAAGAAATGGGCGGAGCTGGGTAGTAAGACTTATATGAGCGTTAATCATGATAATGAAACTGGCTCAATTGATGCTGAGGCGTATCTTGAAGCTATGACACCTGATGTGCGAGTGGCAACAATTATTCACACCTCACCAGTTACGGGAATGACTGTTGATGTTGCAAAAATTGCAGGTGTCATACGTTCCGTTTCTCCTGAGTGTTTTATAATTGTTGATGGCATACAACATGCGGCCCATGGTGGTTTAGATGTGAAGAGTTATAGAATTGATGGCTATGCTGTTTCACCCTATAAAGTTTTTTCTCGACACGGCTATGGAGTCGGCTGGCTTTCGGATAGACTACGTGATTTGCCACATGATAATCTAATTGGTGGACCAGTTCATAATTGGGAGCTTGGCACCCGCGACACGGGATCCTATGCTGCTTTTAGTGATGTTGTTAATTATTTTGATTGGCTTGGGTCCAAAGTTTCAAATGAGGGGACAAAGCGTGATAGGATTGTAGCGGCGGGACGATCAATACATGAACAAGAAAAAGCCTTAACAGACGCGATGATTAATGGGGTTGGCAATCTTACTGGTTTAGCTAACCTACCTGGTATTGGTATTTTAGGTGGAGCAGAAAATTCACTTCGTGAAGGACTTGTGTCCATGACTGTCAAAGGTTTGTCTGCTGAGCAGGTAGTGAGCAGTTTACGTGAGAAAGGTATTAGAGTTCATGCACGCAAAGCTGATCATTACTCTGGGAATATATTAAAACCTTTGAATTTGGAGAGCTGCACGAGAGTTTCGATGTGTCATTATAACACTATCGAAGAAGTGTCTGATTTTTTAAATGTGGTACGCAGTTTAATAGATTAACTTTCAAACGCAAAATTTGCTTTTATAGGGTTTAGTTGTGATTTGCCTAAAATCATATCTGCTGCGCGTGCTGCTATCATTTGTGTTGGAGCATTTAAGTTTCCTGAAACTATTTGAGGCATAACTGAGGCATCTACTACGCGAAGTTTTTCTATTCCATGAACCTTAAGTTGATCGTCTACAACTGCCATTTCACCTTGCCCCATTGAGCAAGTGCAGCTTGGGTGATAATCTGTTTCCGCAGCATTTCTGACCCATTTTTCAATTTCACCATCTGATTTTACATCTGGCCCAGGCTTCAGCTCTACCCCTCTAAATTCATCAAAGGCCGGTTGTGCTATTAGTTGGCGCGCCTTCTTAAATCCATTTATTATTTCTTTCAGATCTTGTGGGTCTTGTAGGTAGTTAAATATCATTAATGGTTTATCGTGAGGGTTGCCTGACTTTAATATCACTTGCCCTCTGCTGCGAGGACGCAGTTGATCTACATGGATAGCAAACGCTTGTAGTAATGAGATCTTAGTTCCGTTTATTTCAAAACCGACAGGACCAAAGTGATATTGAATATCAGGATATTCGGCATTTGCATCACTTTTGATTAATCCACCTGCTTCCCAGATATTTGAGGTTGCCATTCCCGTGCGCGTAAAGACCCATTGAATCCCCGTTGCTAATTTACGATGAGGCTGGTCTACCTTGTGTATTGGAAAACTTTTTTTGCATACATACTGAAGTATCACAGTTGCGTGGTCTTGCAGGTTTTGTCCAACACCTGGAAGATTAACTTTAGTTTCTATTCCATGCTCTTTTAAATGATCTGTTGGACCTATTCCAGATAGCATTAATAGATGCGGAGAATTTATTGCTCCACCTGATAATATTACTTCCTTATTGGCTTCAGCTGAGTGAACTTTATTTTTGTGCCTATAAGAAATACCTGTCGCTGAATTTCCGCTTATATTGATCTTCTCTACCTGTGCTTTCGTGATCAGTGTTATATTTCCACGAGCAAGTGCAGGCCTTAAATGCGCAACTGCGGCGCTACACCGTCTTCCATTTTTTCGTGTTGCATCGAGCCTAGCTGTTCCTTCTGGATTAAAGCCATTTAGATCTTCAGAGTGACCTTGCCCTGATTGCGTACCAGCTTCTTCAAGAGCATCAAATAATGGATTCTTAAATGAACCTTTTGTTACACCAAGATAACCATTGCCACCCCGCCATTGATTTTCTCCACGATCAGAATTCTCACCAGCCTTAAAATATGGTAAGCATTGATCATACGACCAATCCTTTAATCCACATTCTGATTGCCAACGATCATAATCTAAAGGATGGCCTCTCATGTAAACCATTGAGTTGATTGATGAAGAACCTCCAACAACCTTGCCGCGCGGCATTGAGACATTACGATTAAAAAGCTCCGGCTCGTCTTCTGTTGAATAGTTCCAGTTAATTTTAGGATTACGATAGGCACTATAAACACCAGCTGGTATGTGAATCATGAGATTGCGGTCCATTGGACCCGCTTCCAAGATTAGGATTTTATTTTTTGTATCTTCACCAAGTTTATTTGCAAGCACGCACCCTGCGGAACCTGCACCAATAATTATGTAATCATATTTCTCCATGAGCAAAACTCTTCCATCTAATATTTTGTGAATATCTTTTTAGGATAACGACATTAGTTTATTATCAATTTTAATCATTTAGGCGAAACGGATTTTCTTTAGCAAGTTGGTCAAACCTCATTAGATTCTCAAGAATATCTGGCATTTGATCTAGTTTAATCATATTGGGTCCGTCTGATGGCGCACTGTCTGGATTTTCGTGCGTTTCTAAAAACACACCCGCAATGCCAATGCTTACGGCTACGCGCGCTATTAAAGGCGCAAATTCCCGTTGCCCACCAGAAGATTTACCTTTTCCACCTGGCTGCTGTACCGAGTGCGTAGCATCCATTATTATTGGATAACCAATTTTCATCATTTCGGGAATACCGCGCATATCGGTAACTAAAGTATTGTAGCCAAAGCTTGTACCTCTCTCACACAACATTATTCTCTTGTTTCCTGTTGAAGCCAGTTTTTCAGCTACATTGGGCATTTCCCATGGCGCCAGAAACTGTCCTTTTTTGGCGTTAATTGCGGCACCTGTTTTTGCTGCGGCAATCAATAAGTCGGTTTGGCGACATAGAAATGCGGGAATTTGTAAGACATCCACAACAGTAGCGACTTCAGCACATTGATTAGCATCGTGTACATCGGTAATTACAGGGCAGCCAACAGATTTTTTTACATCCTCCATTATTTTTAGACCTTCAGCGATACCTACACCGCGTTTTCCTGCAACTGAGGTTCGATTGGCTTTATCAAACGATCCTTTAAAAATATATCCAGCACCAACTTTGGCACACGCGTCTGCCATGAATTGGGCAATCATTAGGGAATGTTCAGAACTTTCTAACTGACAAGGACCTGCAATAATATTTAAGGGCAGGTCATTGCCAATGGTAGTAGCCCCAATTTTAAAACTCATAGTGCTCTCAATCTTTTCTATTTTGATAATCTATATACTGCTGTTCATAATCAATTACAAATTTAATACATGGTTATCTTAAAATATCACAATGGGGCATGAGACCTTAAAGGACCTCAAAACAGGTTTTCATATTTCAAATTAAGTAAAATTTTATTATTTGTGGTATTTCAGCGAATAATCCAAAATTTCGATGGGAATAAGTCCTTATTCTCTTGAAAAATACTCCTAAAATGTCCACATCTTGTATAGGACATGCGTCCGATGTGGATTTGTTGAGTAAAAAAAGGAAGTGAGAGGCATTTGTTTAGAACAATCATAACCATAATCGTACTTTTTTGTCTTTGGTTGCTTATGTCTGGCATTAATCAAGTCTTCATGATTGGAATTGGTTTGGCTGCTGCAGCCTTTTCAGTATTTGTAGTCCGCCGAATGGATGATGCCGCTGATACGGATAGATTGGAAATCAGATTAAATATCTTAAAGACTTTTGGTTATTTTTGTTGGCTATTGGTTGAAATTGCGAAGTCAAATTGGGCTGTAACCAAAACTATTTTGGGACTAAACCCAATAATAAAACAGCATTTTTTTAAGGTTCCATGTACTCAGGAAACAGAGGTTGGCAAAACGACTTTTGCTAATTCAATTACCTTAACGCCTGGTACAATTTCAGTTGAACATGAAGGTGACGAAATTTGGATACATTCCTTATCATATTCAGATGATGATTTGGATTCTTTGGCTGATATGGATGCGCGTGTTTCAAACATAGAAAGTGCTGCGTGATGTTTTTAATAGCCGCTATAGCTTTAATTATTTCAATGATATTAGTTTTGTTTCGATTATATCTTGGGCCAACATTATACGATCGTGTTTTGGCATCAAATGTATTTGGTACTCAAACAGTGTTGTTTATTGGAGTAATTGGGTTTTTAAGTGATCGCCCAGATTTTTTAGATATTGCCTTGCTTTACGCATTAATTAATTTTGTGGGTACGATTACTGTATTAAAATTCTTTAGATATAGATCTATAGGTGACACTCCTTTTAGGGAGCGGGAGCCAAAAGGATGAACATAGAATTAATATATTATGTGCTGAGTTGGTGCTTAATGGGCTCTGGATGTATTTTTGTGTTGATTGGAGCATTGGGCGTTTTAAATTTACCAGAATTTTGGTCACGCTTGCATGCAGCTTCAGTTGTGGAAAGTGCGGGGATGATATTATTGATTGCTGGGCTTTGCGTTCAATCAGGCCTATCGTTAATAACCGTTAAGTTAATTTTATTGATCGTTTTTCTCTTTTTAACTGGGCCTACAGCAACTCACGCTGTTGCAAGTGCTGCCTTAGTTTCGGGTATGAAGCCTAAGTCAGATGTGAAAACTGATGAGGTATCCAATGATTGACACCTCAATAAATATCATTCTTTTTATAATGCTAGTGGTAACAGCATTTGCAATTATCCGAATGGATAAATTATTTGCAGTAGTTATGCTATCAGGCGTTTTTAGTTTTTTATCAGCACTTCTTTTTATTGTTATGGACGCGGTAGATGTCGCTTTCACCGAAGCTGCAGTTGGTGCTGGCATAACAACTGTTTTAATGCTTGGAACTATTGCACTAACAGCAAGAACGCAGAAAAAAGCAAAGAAATTTCAATTATTTCCTGTTATTATCATAGTTCTTATTGGAATTGCATTGGTTTACGGAACAATGGATATGCCTAATTTTGGTGATTTAAATAGTCCTGCAAATACACATGTGGCGGCCTATTACATTCAAAATAGTGCTACAGATATTGACGTGCCAAATATGGTGACTGGAATTTTGGCAAGCTACCGTGGGTTTGATACACTGGGTGAAACAGCAGTTGTATTTACAGCTGGGATTGGTGTTTTAGTATTGTTAAGTGGCTTAGCTCGTAGAAGACGCGAGGATAAAGAAGAACCATGATGCATGAACATCATTTGATTTTAAGGGTTGTTACAAAAATTGTAGTGGGAACTATAATTCTATTCGCATTTTATGTTCAATTTCATGGTGATTTTTCTCCTGGTGGTGGGTTTCAAGCTGGCGTTATTATGGCCGTTGCTTTTATTCTTTATGGTGTGGTTTTTGGCTTATCGAAGGTAAAACAAGTATTCCCAGAATGGTTGGCGCATAAATTAATGGCCTTGGGAGTATTAATTTATGCTGGGACAGGTATCGTATCCTTGTTTTATGGCTACACATTCTTAGACTATACAGTCTTTGATCCGGAGCATCCGAGCCATGGTCAACATTGGGGTATCTGGCTGGTTGAGCTAGGCGTTGGGGTAACTGTCTCTGGGGTTATAGTATCTATTTATTATGCTTTTGCCTCACGAACTCCTCATATTTCAGATGAGGATTGGTAGTATGACCTGGGAATTTATTTTAGGGCATGTGAATTATTGGCTTTTTATAGTGTTAATGCTTACTGGGCTCTACATCGTTATTGCTAAGGGAAATCTGTTGAAAAAAATTGTTGGTTTAAATGTTTTTCAAGTATCAGTTTTCATGATGTATATTTCCATTGGAAAGGTAACTGGAGGTACTGCGCCAATATTTCCTTATGATGCTACTGGGCACATTAAATTAGATTCAGAAATCCTCTACTCTAATCCTTTACCACATGTTTTGATACTGACGGCAATTGTTGTTGGCGTTGCTACTACTTCACTTGGCTTGGCATTGGTTGTTCGAATTCGAGAGGATTATGGAACAATTGAGGAAGATGAGATAGTCGATGCGGAGAAAGCTATTGCAGTAAAAGAGTATGAAGATCAGGGGCCTTGGTTGGTGTAATGGCAATAGAGCATGCAAATCACGTAGCATTGAGTTTACAAGAGCAATTACCAATTTGGTTAATTGTTATACCATTTATTACTGCACCATTAATATTACTTTTGGGGAACAAGCAGTTAGCTTGGTTACTTTCTTTTATTGCAACTGGCATAAGTTTGTTTATTTCAATTTTATTAACCTTACATTTACAGAGTGGTGGTGTGATCTCATATCATATTGGTGGTTGGGCTCCTCCTATTGGGATTGAATATAGAATTGATGCAACTAACGCCTTTATTTTATTATTGATTTCATTAATTGGAACGGTAGTTCTTCCTTACGCCTATAAATCTGTAAACAGTGAGATTAACCCCAAGCATCATACCTTATTTTACGCTTGTTATATGCTTTGTTTTACGGGGCTTATGGGAATTGTAATTACTGGTGATGCATTTAATATTTTTGTATTTTTAGAAATATCATCGTTGGCAACATATGTTCTTGTTGCGATGGGTGCATATAAAGACAAGCGTGCTTTAACTGCTGCTTATGATTATCTTATTCTTGGAACAATCGGTGCAACATTCTTTGTCATAGGTATTGGATTTTTGTATATGGCAACTGGGACACTCAACTTAGTGGATCTCGCTGAAAGAATTTCTAGCCAAGGCCTCAACAGAACTATTCGAGCTGGTTTTGGATTTATTGTAATTGGTTTGGGATTGAAAATCGCAATAATGCCGTTACATCTTTGGTTGCCCAAGGCTTATACATTTGCTCCATCAGCAGTTACAGTTTTTCTGTCAGCAACGGCTACAAAGGCGTCAATGTATGTTTTATTGAAATTTCTATTTTCGATTTACCATCCAAGTTTTGCATTTGAAGAAAATACAATTTTAATAATTTTTATGCCTCTTGCCATTGCTACAATGTTTTTGGCTTCAATTGTTGCTATATTCCAAACTAATTTAAAGCGCATGCTTGCATATTCATCTATTGGACAAATTGGATATCTGCTTTTGGGTGCATCGTTAATGAACTCAATGGGATTAACAGCAACCCTAGTACATATGTTTAATCATGGAATAACTAAGGCTTTGTTATTTATGGGTGCTGGTATTTTTGCCCTTAAAGTAGGGAAAGTATCTTATGAAAACATTGCTGGATTAGGTAGGTCTATGCCCTTGACTGCAGCGGCGATGGTAGTTGGAGGACTAAGCCTAATTGGGGTTCCAGGTACTGCAGGATTTATTTCAAAATGGCTTTTGATACAAGCAGCATTTGCAAATGGGTGGTGGCAAATTTCTTTGCTCATTGTTGTGTCCTCACTGCTTTCTGTTGTTTATGTTTGGAGGTTTATTGAAATACTGTATATTGCACCAAACGATAAGATGGGGATGAAAACAGAAGCGTCAGCTTCAATGCTTATTCCAATGTGGATATTAGCTTTTGCCTGTTTGTTTTTTGGAATTTTTACTGATCTTACGTTAGGTACAGCTCAGACTGCGGCAGAAAATTTGTTGAGTTTACCAAATAGCGTTCTTCAAACTACTTTAGGAGATGGATCGTGATTGGTATTTCAACTGCTATATTATGTTCAATTCTAATGCCTCTTGTGGGTATTCTTGGCAATTTAGTTTTAAGAAACTCTATAAATCTTCGAGACACGTTTACGTTTTTAGTATCTGTTCTTACATTCGGCTCCGTTTTTATTGTTTTTATTCTTACTGGGGGAGTTCAAAATGAAGAGTTATCTCTTTTTATGGTACTTCCAAATTTAGATATTGCATTTAAGGTAGAGCCACTTGGATTACTCTTCGCTTTAGTTGCTTCAGGACTTTGGATGCTCACACATCTGTATGGTATTGGATATATGCGTGGAAATAACGAAGCCCGACAATCTCAATTTTTTGCGTTCTTTTGTTTAGCTATTTTTGCTGTCATGGGAATTTGTTTTGCAGCCAATATGTTCACGTTATTTCTTTTTTATGAAATTCTCACCTTATCAACTTACCCTTTAGTAGCACACAAGGGAGATCCACTATCCGTATCTGGAGCAAGAGTTTATCTAGGGATACTTTTAGGTACTTCTATCATTTTTTTACTTACTGGATTGATTTGGACTTACGCACTGGTTGGACACTTAGATTTTGTTGCTGGTGGAATTCTAAATGGCAAAATTGCTGTGGGTTTATTGCCCATTTTACTTGGATTATATGCATTTGGAATCGGAAAGGCAGCGTTAATGCCATTACACCGATGGCTGCCAGCAGCTATGGTGGCGCCCACGCCAGTATCAGCATTATTACATGCCGTCGCTGTCGTTAAGGCTGGTGTTTTCACAATGTTGAAAGTTGGTGTGTATATTTTTGGAATTGATTTCCTCGCAGAATCTGGTGCGTCACAGTGGTTAATTTGGTTAGCAGCGATTTCTATTATTTTGGCATCTTTATTTGCATTAATGCAGAATAATTTGAAAAAAAGATTAGCATACTCTACGGTATCACAATTGAGTTATGTCACTTTGGCCATGGCTCTTGCTACGCCTATGGCTGCGATGGGTGGTGGGATGCAGATTGCGATGCATGCTTTTGGGAAAATAGCGCTCTTTATGTGTGCTGGGGCTATATATGTCGTAACTAAAAAAACTGATGTTAGCGAGTTAAGTGGCTTGGGTAGAAAGATGCCAATCACATTTATTATTTTTGCAATAGCCTCTTTTTCTATTATTGGCTTACCTCCTTTTGGAGGTTCTTGGCCAAAGTTCTTACTAATATTGGGAGCAGTTGATACTGGGTATTTTTCTATAATAGCAGTTCTTATGATTTCATCACTACTAAATGTGGCTTATTTGCTTCCGATAGTTGGCCGTGGCTTTTTTGTTAAATCGAAAGATGGGTTAGATTTAAAGTTAATACATGAAGCGCCCTTGCTGTGTTGGCTGCCAGCAGCCATCGCGGCGGGTACCTGCCTGTTACTTTTCTTCTATGCTGGTTTGATCCAAGATTTCTTAAGACCTTTTGCACAAGGATCAATATAATGAAAAACGCTAAACATGATAATAATCAAAAATTTCCTAAATTAGGGCAATGGTTAACGTGGGTAGATAAACCGGGATCGGTAAACAAAATATTGATTGGGCTGGGTTTAGTCTGTTTTATACTGCTTTGTTTTGATTTTCTTTATCCAAAGCATGGGCATTTTGATGTAGAAAATATAAGAGGATTTTATAGCTTGTATGGCTTTATTGCGTTTACAGCAGTAGTATTTTTGGCAATGTTTTTAAGAACAATCATTATACGAAAACCAGATTACTATTCTCTGAAAGATGTTAATTCTGAAAAATATCCAACAGATGATTTAGGGCAGGTAGATCAAGATGATTGAACTGATCCCAACATCGTTTATTTTCTTTGCAATGGCGGGTGTTTTGGTCTGCGTTCCTCATGGCATTATGCGTGGGGCTTTATTATTAGCGACACCAGTTATTGCAGTTTTGCATATATGGTTAATAGGGTTTGGAAATTTTTGGCCTTATGAGGTTTTTGGGTTTGATTTGGAGTTGATGCGTGTTGATCGCCTATCGCGCATTTTTGTAATTATATTTTGTCTTGCTAGCTTTTTAGGTAATATGTTTGCCTGGCACCTGAGAGATACAACTCAGCAAGTGGCAGCTCTTTTATATGCTGGTTCCGCTATTGGGGCTGCATTGTCAGGGGATCTAATAAGTTTATTCTTTTATTGGGAAGGAACAGCATTAGCTTCGGTGTTTCTAATTTGGGCGCGGGGTACAGAAGGCGCCTATCATACTGGAATGCGTTATCTTATTGTCCAAATAGGTTCTGGTGTAATCTTAATCGCTGGTGTTGCTGTGTTTTATCGTGAAACGGGGATAGTTTCTTTTGATAAAATGACCTTAGGAAGTCTTGGGACATGGTTAATTTTTATCAGTTTTGGGATCAAATGTGCATTTCCATTAATGCATAATTGGTTACAAGATAGTTACCCGGCTGCGACAGTTACTGGCACGGTTATATTGTCTGCATTTACCACAAAAATGGCAATTTATGCCCTAGCACGTGGGTTTGCCGGTACTGAAATACTTATTTATATTGGGACTATTATGACACTATTTCCAATTTTCTTTGCGGAGATTGAAAATGATATGCGTCGTGTCTTATCTTATTCTTTAAATAATCAGTTGGGGTTCATGGTTGTTGCTATAGGTATTGGATCAGAACTTGCGCTAAATGGAATGGCTGGCCATGCTTTTGCCCATATTTTGTATAAGGCTTTACTATTTATGTCAGTAGGTGCCGTGTTATATCGAACTGGTACGGCAAAGGCGTCAGAATTAGGTGGGTTATACCGAACGATGCCACTGACAGCTATTTTCTGCCTCATTGGTGCTGCCTCTATTTCAGCTTTCCCTCTTTTATCAGGATTTGTAACCAAGTCGTTAACTTTAAGTTCTGTCGCTGAAGAACATAGAACAATAATTTGGTTGGCGTTGGTTTTTGCTTCTGCAGGGGTTTTATCTCATTCAGGCATTAAAATCCCGTTTTTCACTTTTTTTGGACATGATTCTGGAAAAAGACCAGCTGAGGCGCCAAGACACATGCTAATTGCAATGGGGATTACATCTTTATTATGCATTTTAATTGGAGTATTTCCAAGTATTTTTTATCAAATTTTACCGTATGATACCTCTTACGTCCCTTATACTTTTGATCATGTCCTTGGTCAGCTCCAATTATTATTTTTTGCACTATTAGCTTTTGGAATTTTGTATCGATTTGGATTACATCCATCGGAAATTGACTCTACAAATATTGATACTGACGTCATTTATCGTAAATGGATGCCTTCGTTGCTTGGGCTTTTAATACTGGCCCTCAGCAGGCTATATCTGAGAATTTTGAATAAAATTTCTTACATGATAGAATATGCATATAGAAAGTTAAATGAAAGTCATGGACCTAAAAGTGCGCGAGTAACAGGTTATCCGAGTAGTGTGATGGTTATTAATATCACCGTTCTTTTTGCAATTGCATTAATTGTTATTTTTGCAAGTTAGAATATTACGAATTATGGAAGTTGAGACGTAATTATGCCTTGTTATAAAAAGATTTAGATAAATTATGACTGATACTCCCTTAGATATTATAATTAAAAAAATTGCAGCTAGTGATATAGTAGATAACCATTTAATTTTATTTAGAAGATTTCTGGAGACAGAACTATTTATTCTAATTGATGATCCCGAAAACCCAAAACCAAAATTAATGCAAATTGATCAAGGGGTGATTATGCTTGCATTTGATCTTGAGGAGAAGCTAATCGATTTTGCTGGTGAAAATTCATTTTTTATTTCGATGTCTGGTCGTCGATTAATCTCTCAAAATGCTTCAATAGGTATTGCGGTTAATTTAAATAATAGTGGGGGAGGGTATATTTTAACTGATGAGGTTATAGAATGGTTGATGAAAAATACACAAGTAACCAAAGAGGTATTACAAAGCACTACCAACGAAATTGCATCGCCTTCAATTATCACTGAGCAATTTGTAGAGTTACTTGACGAAGCCTTAGCAACATCTTTTAGCTTAGCTGAATATGCTATTTTGGTTCAAGATTTGACAGAACTTAAATCAAAAAGTTTATTATTAATTTTTGTTGGTTCAGTTAAGCTTTACCACGACGCCCTTGCTCAACAGGCATCGGAAGCATTTTCACTATCGGGTATACAAGATATAATTTTAGACATTACATTTTGTAAATCTGAAGATGAATTGGTTAAAAAAGCTCTACTTGTTGGTCTTCGTTTTGATTTGCCCCAGATTGAAAAGCCCAGTGAACCCAAGGCGCCTGGAATGGATCCTACTAAACCACCCTTGTTGCGTTAATTATTTATGAGGATGATTACCAAGGTATTATTTTACCCGCCCAATCAAAAAACTTTCCACTATCCCGAGCATCAAGTGTTTTTGTTAAATTAATAATATCATTTGCTGCTTTTTGAGATGAAACCCTTGGGTGAGTAGTATAATTTTTGGTCATCTCAGTGTCTACTGTTCCTGGATGCACAGCTAGAAGACATGCATTTGGGTGTGTTCGTTTTATTTCAATGGCACTGGTCCGTAAAATTTGGTTCAAAGCCGCTTTTGCAGTTCTATAGCTTATCCAACCTCCTAGATGATTATCGGTAATTGAACCCACTCGTGCTGATAAAACAATCACATGACATGGACGATTTTTAGGTATCAGTTTATGTATGTGTTTTAAAACTAGTGCGGGCCCTAACGCATTTAACGAAAACTGTTTTAGCATAGCATCAGAGTTCAAACGTTTGATAGTTTTTTCTGGATCATCATTATTTATTTTCACACCTCCAGTTGCGACAATGATAACATCATAAATAGAAATTTCTTTTTCTAAATTTCTTGCTACGTTACTTTCGTTTGTTATATCAAAATTGTCTCTTGAACGTGTTAGAGTGTTTACTAATTCGTATAATGGGTTTTTGTTATAGGCATTCTGTAGAGCTAACCCAATTCCACCGGATGCTCCTATAATTAGTACATTTTTCATTTCTATCTTCTAATTGGTTCATTTCGTAAAGTAGTTTTTTTTAACAACTAATCAAACATACCCTTTTATTTTGCAAAAAAAACTATTAACAACAATGCATGTTTAAAACTAATATTATAAAATTACAGCAAAATGATAGAAAATTGCTATTAGCTGAACTACTCCTTAGCAGCCTCTGAGCGTGCCTGGTCTGGGCGCGTACGCTCAGAGGTAACGTAAAAGCGCCTTCTTATAAATGAAATTAGCTAAGAGAAAAAAAATGAAACACATTAAACAACAAGATAATGTTTTAATATTTGATACTACTTTAAGGGATGGTGAGCAGAGCCCTGGGGCGACAATGAGCCATGCTGAAAAGCTAGAAATAGCAGAGCTTTTGGATGAAATGGGTGTGGATATCATTGAAGCGGGCTTCCCAATTGCATCCGAAGGTGATTTTCAGGCTGTTTTGGAAGTTTCCAGACGATCAAAAAATTCTGTGATATGTGGCTTGAGTAGAGCCAACTTTAGAGACATCGATAGGTGTTGGGAAGCAGTTCAACATGCTGCAAGGCCCCGTATTCATACTTTTATAGGAACGTCTCCACTTCACCGACAAATTCCTAATCTGACCAAGGATGAAATGGCGGACGTTATACATGAAACCGTAACATATGCGAGAAACCTTTGTGATAACGTCCAGTGGTCTCCAATGGATGCAACACGAACAGAACTAGATTATTTATATAGAGTAGTGGAAATAGCAATTAACGCTGGAGCAACAACAATTAATATCCCTGATACTGTAGGGTATACAGCGCCAAGAGAGTGTGGTGAATTAATTAGTGCATTAATTGATAATGTACCTGGTGCAGACACTGTAACTTTTGCAACCCATTGTCATAATGATTTAGGAATGGCGACTGCTAATGCTTTGTCTGCTGTTGAAGCTGGAGCAAGGCAAATAGAATGCACAATAAATGGGTTAGGCGAGAGGGCAGGAAATACTGCGCTTGAGGAGGTGGTGATGGCCCTTAGGGTTCGAAACGACATTATGCCTTTCCAAACTCAAATAGACAGTACTAAACTTATGAATATAAGTCGTAGAGTCGCAACTGTTAGTGGATTTCAGGTACAATATAACAAGGCTATTGTAGGTAAGAATGCTTTTGCACACGAAAGTGGAATTCATCAAGATGGTATGTTGAAAAATGCTGAAACTTTTGAAATAATGCGCCCCGAAGATGTAGGGCTTGCCGAAACAAACTTGGTTTTGGGTAAACATTCTGGGCGAGCGGCGTTGCGAGCAAGGCTTAAAGATCTGGGTTTTGACTTAGGGGATAATCAACTTAAAGATGTTTTTGTTAGATTTAAAACATTAGCTGATAGGAAAAAAGAAATCTATGATGATGATCTTTTGGCCCTGATGCACAATAGCGCATCGGATGCAGAGCATGATAGTCTTCAAGTTAAGTCATTAAGAGTAGTATGTGGCACAGAGGGCCCTCAAACCGCAGAATTAAAGATGTCTATTGATGGGATTGAAAGCCAAATTGAAGCTAGTGGAGATGGCCCAGTAGACTCTGTTTTTAATGCTGTAAAGAGCCTATTTCCACATGAAGCACGATTGCAACTGTATCAAGTTCATGCGGTTACTGAAGGAACAGATGCCCAGGCTACAGTTACTGTTCGGATGGAAGAAAATGGAAAAATTGTTGTTGGGCAATCTTCTGATACGGATACAGTTGTAGCATCAGCTAAGGCTTATGTTAACGCTTTAAATAAACTACTTGTTAGGCGTAAAAAAAGAGTTCCAGAAATAATTTAAATTTAGAATCTTTTTAAGTAAAATAGTTTTAATATTTATCTTTGAATGCATCTGATATAGAAGTTTTTTAGGCAATTAAATGCCTATGCTGTCAAGCTAAGGCTTTACGTTTTATACTTTGAATGACTATAATATGCCAATCGACCCTTTGATTATTAAACTCATATAAAAAGGTTTTTTTATGGTTGGACTATCTAGTCTTTTCTCGTCGGACATGGCGATAGATTTAGGCACCGCTAATACTCTCGTTTATGTAAAAGGACGGGGCATTATTTTAAATGAACCTTCAGTTGTGGCTTATCATACGAAAGATGGGAAAAAAAAGGTTTTAGCAATTGGAGAAGACGCTAAATTAATGTTAGGCCGAACCCCAGGTTCGATTGAGGCCATACGCCCGATGAGGGATGGAGTTATTGCTGATTTTGATACTGCTGAAGAAATGATTAAATATTTCATTAGAAAAGTGCATAGAAGAACAACATTTACTAAACCAAAAATTATTGTTTGTGTACCCCATGGTGCTACACCAGTTGAAAAGCGTGCCATTAGGCAATCTGTTTTATCCGCAGGTGCTCGAAAGGCAGGCCTAATCGCAGAACCTATTGCAGCAGCAATTGGAGCTGGTATGCCAATTACTGACCCTACTGGCTCAATGGTAGTTGATATTGGGGGTGGAACGACAGAAGTTGCTGTTCTCTCCTTGGGAGATATAGTTTATGCTCGATCGGTTAGAGTGGGTGGCGATAGGATGGATGAGGCAATTATCTCTTACCTTCGCAGGAAAGAAAATTTACTTATTGGCGAAAGTACGGCTGAGCGCATTAAAACATCGATTGGAACGGCTAGAATGCCAGATAATGGCCGTGGAGCAGTCATGACAATTCGAGGCCGTGATCTTTTGAATGGTGTCCCAAAAGAAACAGAAATTACCCAAGCTCAGGTAGCAGAAGCTCTTTCTGAAACGGTTCAGCAAATTTGCGAAAGTGTGATGAGCGCCCTGGAGGCAACACCACCGGATCTTGCGGCAGACATTGTTGATCGTGGTGTGATGTTGACTGGTGGTGGTGCATTATTAGGGGACCTCGATTTGACTTTAAGGGAACAGATTGGCCTACCTATTACTATTGCTGAAGAATCTCTTAATTGTGTGGCAATTGGAACAGGAAAAGCTTTGGAATACGAAAAACAACTAGGGCACGTAATTGACTACGAAAGCTGAATTTTAATTTAGGGGAAACTTTGGCTCGTAATAATCATGAAGATAGTAATTATACTGGTCGATTTAGGCGGGTATTAACTGTCATATCTATTATTTTTTGTATTATACTTTTTTTACTTTGGAGATTAGATAATCCTCGAGCAGAAACAATTCGATTAGCAGTAGTCGATAAGTTTGTTCCAAATTTTAGTTTTATACTGACCCCTCTAACCACTTTGCAAAATATTGCGTTAGATTTCAGATCTTATTCTAACATATTTGAATTAAATAATGAATTAAACAAAGAAATTCAGCAGTTAAAACATTGGAAGGAACAAGCTATCCAGTGGGAAGCTAAATATGCAAAATTATTGGATTTGAATAAGGTAAAATTAGATCTTAAGTTGCCATATACTACAGGAATAGTGCTAGCAGACACAGGTTCTGGATTCCGACAACATGTTTTGATAAATATTGGTGCGAAAGACGGTATCAAGAATGGATGGGCTGCCACTGATGGGTTAGGGCTCGTCGGGCGCATCACTGGAGTTGGAAAATCAACAGCGCTGGTAATGCTTTTAACCGACACTTCAAGTAAAGTGGCAGTTTCGATACAACCATCAGGTGAAAAAGCCATTATGCATGGGGATAATACAATGTTTCCTGCTTTGGAATTGATAAGTAAAGCTGATCGTGTAGGTGCGGGTGATCGAGTAATTACATCAGGAGATGGGCTGGTTTTTCCAAAAGGCTTATTAATAGGTAGCGTAGTGAAAGACTCAACAGGTAGAAAAAGAGTAAGTTTATCTGCTGACTACAAAAGGCTCGCTTTTCTTCGAGTTCTGCGAATGATTCCAATTGAAACAATTCAAGAAAGTAAAATGTTAATTGGAACAGAAATAATTAAAAAGGGTTCTTCTGAAGATAAGGATACCTTAAATGATTAATGCATTATGGGGCCAACGAATTTTCTATCTCTTAATAAGTCTATTGCTCATTGTTTGGTTAATAGCGCCACAGAACTCTTTGTCACAAGGGTTGCCAACCCCAGAATTTTTGCTTTGTTTGACTTTAGCTATTATCTTTCGAAGGCCGGACGTTTTACCAACTATACTTATTGCCATTGTTTTTTTGTTTTGTGATTTTTTGTTTAATCGCCCAATCGGTCTGTGGACTGTTATTGTGATAATAATATCTGAATTCGCAAAGACTCAATATTGGCGTTATAAAGATTCCAATTTTATTACTACTTGGTTCTTTATTTCATTTTTAATTTCATCAGGTATTTTTTCATATATGATAATTTTAAATGTTTTGTTGGTTCCACAATCTAACTTTTGGCAATATATAATTTGGGCTTTAATAACGATATTAACCTATCCAGTTATTTTTTGTTTGAGCTTTTTGATAGTGGGGTTTGATAAGCAAAGCCAACATAGCCCATTTATGCGAAAAAAAATATGAAAGACAAGGATTTAGACCCCTCTCTTGCGGCTAAAAGTATGGTGCGCCGAGGCGTTTTGTTATTTGCTGTGCAAGGTATAGTTGCTTTAGGGTTAGCGACTAGAATGCAATTTTTACAAGTAAAACAATCTGATCAATTCCGTTTATTAGCGGAGGAAAATAGGATTAATGTTAGACTTGTTCCTCCTTTAAGGGGCTTAATATATGATAGAGATGGACTGCTTATAGCTAATAATGTTCAGAACTATAGGGTAGTAATTATCAGAGAAGATGTGAAGAACTTAGATGGTGTTTTAGGTAAATTACAGATTTTACTTGGGATCTCTGATTCTAAAAGAGAGCGCATTAAAACTTTAATATTGAATCACAGTTCGTTTGTTCCAATTACAATTCTTAATAATCTTTCTTGGGCTGATGTAGCGAAGCTTTCTGCAAATGCACCAGTTTTGCCTGGTTTAACAGCAGATGTTGGATCATCTCGATATTATCCAAGGGGTGCTGATTATGCCCATTTACTCGGTTACGTTGGGCCGGTCAGTGATTTCGATTTAAAAAATAGGGACGACAATGATCCTTTGTTGAAAATCCCTCGATTTCAAATTGGAAAAACTGGAGTTGAAGCCAAGCTGGAGCAAACTTTGCGTGGAAATGCTGGCACAAAACGCATTGAGGTTAATGCACAAGGGCGAGTAATTCGAGAGCTAAGTAGAAATAGTGGTTTGGCTGGTAAAGATATTCAGATGACAATTGATACTGGGTTGCAAAATTTTTCCTTGGCTCGCCTGGGAGATAAAAGTGCCTCTGCAGTTTTAATGAGAATTGATAATGGAGACTTACTATCAATGGCCTCCTCACCAAGCTTTAATACAAATCTTTTTGTTGAAGGAATTTCGACCAGTGATTATGAAGACCTGAGAGATAATGAGTTCAGGCCCTTAGCTGATAAGAGTGTTCAGGGAATTTATCCCCCAGGGTCAACATTTAAGATGGTGATAGCTTTGGCAGCTTTGGAGGCTGGAGTAATTCGAGCTGATGAGAAAATTAAATGTGAGGGTCATATAGAATTAGCTGATCGAAAATTTCATTGTTGGAAACGTGTGGGGCATGCTCAAATGTCGCTACGGCAAGCATTAGAACAATCATGTGATGTGTTTTTTTATGAAATTGCTTTAAGAGTTGGAATTGAAAAAATTACAATTATGGCAAATCGTTTAGGACTTGGTGTTAAGCATGAATTACCTTTATCTGGAGTTTCGAGTGGGCTTTCTCCAACAAAAAGTTGGAAATTACAAACGCAAGGGCGCTCTTGGGTTTTAGGCGACACTTTAAACGTTGGAATTGGGCAAGGTTATGTTTTATCTTCTCCGATGCAACTAGCAGTAATGGCGTCCCGAATAGCCAGTGGAAAATCTGTGCAGCCGAGATTGATAAAGCGAATAGATGGATTTGATCAACAAATAGTGACGCAAAATGCATTAGATATTAACCCGTATTCTCTAGATCTTGTTAGGAAGGGTATGTATGACGTTTCAAACGGAATAAAGGGAACTGCCCGAAAGTCAAAGATGGCAATAAATGAAATTTTGATGGCTGCGAAAACAGGAACATCCCAAGTTCGGAATATTACGAAAAAAGAGCGCAAAACTGGTGTTATCCCTAATGAAAAATTACCTTGGAAAAGGCGTGATCATGCGTTGTTTGTGGGTTATGCTCCTTACGAGAAACCTGAATATGCGATCGCTGTTGTTGTCGAACATGGTGGCGGGGGCTCTAAAGTAGCAGCACCTATCGCAAGGGATATAATGCTGCGAGCATTATATGGAAAAGTTCCACCATTAGAGGCTTACCCAATTGACCAGAGGCCTGAGATAAAGAAAAGATTAGAGAAATTAAATTTAAATCCAATTTTGAAACCTAGTATGAATAAAGGTAATGCATGAGTTATCTTGAGTATTCTGTTCGGAAAATCCCAACTGGCTTTAACCGTTTAGCCTATATAAACTTGCCTATCATAATCCTATTGATAGCAATTGCTTCAATTGGATTCTTAATGTTATTTTCAGTAGCTGGAGGTTCGATTGAACCATGGGCTAAAGTGCAAATGATAAGGTTTTCTATTGGTTTTTTCTTAATGTTGCTAATTGCTTTTATCCCAATATGGTTTTGGCGGAATATAAGTGGATTAGCTTACTTTATATCAATTATATTATTATTGGCTGTAGAATTTTTTGGAGTTTCTGGCATGGGTGCAGTGCGGTGGATAGATTTAGGATTTATGAGGCTACAACCATCGGAGGTTACTAAGCTTACTGTTGTAATGTTCTTAGCAAGTTATTATGATTGGTTGCCCCGCAACAAAGTGTCAAATATTTTCTGGGTTATTCTTCCTTTATTAATAATAATTTTACCAATTTTAATGGTTTTAAGGCAACCAGACTTAGGAACAGCACTTCTCATTTTAGTTGGTGGATTAACTGTTATGTTTATTGCAGGCGTTAGTTGGATTTACTTTCTAATATCTGGATTAGGCGTATTTACCTTTGTATTTTCTATTTTTCACTTCAGAGGTACAGAGTTTCAAATTTTAAAAGATTATCAATATAGACGCATTGATACATTTTTAGATCCTGCAAATGATCCGTTAGGTGCGGGGTATCATATAACACAGTCAAAAATTGCTCTTGGATCTGGTGGATTTTCTGGAAGAGGTTTTATGCAGGGAACGCAGAGTCGCTTAAACTTTTTGCCAGAAAAGCATACTGATTTTATTTTCACAACTTTGGCTGAAGAATTTGGATTTATAGGTGGTTTATCACTACTTGGTTTGTATTTCTTGATGATTATCTTTTGTGGTATGGTCGCTTTTGGGAGTAAGGATCGTTATTCTGGCCTAGTAGTTTCTGGACTTAATATGACATTTTTTTTGTATTTTGCGGTTAACATGGCTATGGTTATGGGTATGTTGCCGGTAGTAGGGGTTCCACTGCCACTTGTTAGTTATGGTGGTTCAGCGATGTTCGTACTAATGATCGCTTTCGGCCTAATTCAAAGTGCCGCAATACATAAGGCGAGATGAAAATGAAAATTAATGTTTTATATGCGGGACATGAAAAATTATGGCCAGATTATGAACAATATTTGAAATTAGCATTTCATCAAAGACGATTGAATGTTTCATTGAAGTGCAATTTTACTGACCTGGGCGAAGTGGATTATATAATTTATGCTCCAAATGGTCCTTTTAATGATTTTTCGATCTTTCCAAATGTTAAAGCAATTTTAAGTTTATGGGCTGGTGTCGAAAATACTGTCTCAAACAAAACGTTATCTCAACCACTGTGTCGCATGGTTGATGAAGGCTTAACTGAGGGAATGGTTGAATATATTGTCACCCATTCACTAAGATATCATATTAACTTGGATAAGCAGATAAGTAAGCAAGATGGGGTTTGGCGCCATGATACGATGGTGCCTAATTTAGCACGGGATAGAACCATTGGTCTTCTAGGCTTGGGTGCCTTGGGCTCAGCGTGTGCACTAAAATTAAGAGAACTAAATTTTAATGTGCAGGGATGGAGCCGAACTAAGAAAAAAATCCCAAATATTGAATGCCTGTCAGGAGATAAAGGTTTTGATAAAGTCTTAAAAACCTCTGATATCTTAATACTTTTATTACCTTTAACAGATAAAACAAAATATATACTTAATTCTAAGACACTTGCAAAAGTGAAAAAAGGTACTTTCATTATAAATGCTGGTCGTGGTTCATTAATTGATGATGAGGCATTAATTTCTTTTATCGATAAAGGTACGGTTGCTGCTGCAACTTTAGATGTATTTAGTAAGGAACCATTGCCCAGCAGCCATATTTTTTGGGCGCATGCAAAGGTGACTGTCACTCCTCACATAGCAGCAGAAACAAGGCCTCAAACCTCATCAAAAAGTATTGCGGAAAATATCTTTAGAAGTGAAAATGGCCTAGGTCTTTTGAATTTAGTTGATAGAGTAGAAGGGTATTAATTTTTCTAAATTACTTAAATTTTGCCTCCCTTTTTTGAATTGTGGCCATGACAGCCTCCATATTATTTTCATAACCCATAATCCTACTTTGAATGTCAGATTCGATTTCCAGTCCTTTACCATTTGGAGCGACCCAAGACTGTTCTATTAATTTTTTTGCACCTTTTAATACGTCTGGTGATTTCCCAATCAATAACTTAGCAAATTCATTGGCGGCCCCTAATGGGTCTTTATTAACTTTAGTTATGAGGCCAAGGTCTAAAGCTTCTGTGCCATCAAAAATTCTACCTGTCATGATTAATTCTTTAGCAACATCAGCTCTGGTTAATTTGGGAAGGTTTTGAGTGATACCCAGATCTGGAATTATTCCCCACTTGGACTCCATAATCGAAAATTGTGAATCAGGTTGAGCAATGCGAAAATCAGCAGCTAGTGCTAGTTGAATTCCACCACCAAATGCGACTCCTTTAATAGCGGCAATAACTGGCACTTCAATTTCTTGCCAAACATAGCAGGGTTTTTGAAACCAATTAGCGTCTTCACCAACTGGTCTACTTGTCAGGTCGTTGCGCACTTGCCCAAAATCATTGGCCCATTCGCTAAAAGTTGAAGTATCTAGGCCGCTGCAAAAATCACTTCCTGCACCTGTTAAGATGATTACTCGAACTGATTTTTCACGTTTCAAGTTTTCACCAACAAGAGATATGGCATTAAACATATCTTTTGAAAGTGCATTCTTCTTCTCTGGTCTGTTTAGTGTGACAGTTGCTATGTGATTAGAAATTTCCAAATTTACAATATTATTCATCTTCTTATCCTAGAGTAAGTTATTTTTCATATGCATTCGTTTAATGAGTTAAAGGAACAGAGAACTATCTTAAAGAGGTTTTATGAATGATAGTTACTGTGTAAACAGCTAATGAATTGAAAAGATAAATAAATTTATTTTTTATGTCGTAATATTACCAAATTTTGGTTATTTTTAGATGGTATAATTTGAAGAGCTGTTTAAAATATTTTTTTAATAATTTGGAATAGGAAATATGGCAATTTTATTGGGTGTAGATACTGGTGGCACATATACAGATGCTGTTCTGATGGAAGATGATAAAAATATAATAGCTTCTTCTAAAGCGCTAACGACAAAATATGATTTATCGATTGGAATTGGAGAAGCAATTCAGGCTGTTTTAACAAAAAGCACCAAGAAACCCTCAGAAATTGCCATGGCATCTTTATCAACAACTCTGGCGACAAATGCACTAGTGGAGGGGCAAGGTGAAAAAGTTGGTTTGGTGGCTATCGGATTTTCAAATCAAGATTTGCAGCGACATGGCTTAGCCAAAGCCATGAAAGGAGATCCAATCATAATTGTAGATGGGGGGCATACACATTCAGGAGAAGAAAAATATTCCTTAGATTTGAGTAAAATAGACGATTCAATAGACGGTTGGGGAGATGAGGTTACTGCTTTTGCTGTTGTGTCAAGTTTTGCTACGCGGAATCCTGCTCATGAAATCCTGGCTCGTGATTTAATCCGAGAAAAAACTGGAAAACCTGTTACGTGCTCAAGCGATTTGTCAGCTAAATTAAATGGCCCAAAAAGAGCTGTTACTAGTGTTTTAAATGCCCGGTTAATTGGTTTGATTGATAGATTGATAGATGCATGTAAATCTAAATTGAAAGCCCTAGGCGTGAGTGCACCACTTATGGTAGTTCGTGGTGACGGGGCACTGATTTCAGCTGAAATGGCCCAAGAAAAACCAATTGAAACCATTCTGTCGGGACCAGCTGCCTCAATAGTTGGAGCTCAATGGTTGACAAATGAAGTTGATGCAGTGGTTTCAGATATAGGAGGAACAACAACTGATATTGCTATATTGCGAAAAGGGCATCCAAAAATTGATCCAATGGGTGCAAAAGTTGGTGAGTTTCGAACCATGGTTGAAGCGGTTGCTATGCACACAACTGGCCTTGGTGGAGATAGTGAGGTGCATATGCAGAGTGAGGGTCTGGAAGGCAGTTTATCTTTAGGACCTTCCCGTATTGTGCCAATAGCTTTAGCAGCTATCTCTTGGCCAGATGTTGTACTTTCAACATTAGAGAGCCAAGCCAGTTCAAAGAAATGTGGTGAGTATGATGCAAAATTTGTATTACCGACTTTAATCAAATCTAAATTTAATAAATTTAATGATCGAGAGATTATCCTTTTAAAGAAAATTGGAACTGAAGCAAAACCTTTAGATGGATTGCTTTCAAATAGGTTGGAGCTGGCGACGCTTGATCGCTTAGTTTCTAGAGGTGTATTAATGATGTCTGGGATTACGCCAACAGATGCTAGTCATGTTTTGGGTACTTCTAACCGTTGGAATACCGAAGCCTCAAGGTTGGCTCTTAAAGTTTTTTCTAATCGTCGCAAAGGCTCAGGAGATGTCTTAAGTGAAGGAGCCGATTTATTGGCTCAATCGATAATTGACCAATTAACAAAGCAAACTGGGGATGCTCTGATAAACGTTGCTTTAATAGAAGATGGGTATGAGAATAATATTGATAATACTTCTATTGAAGATAGTTGGTTGATAAATAAAGGACTTCAACATCACAATAACGCATTTTTTATTAATTTTGGATTGAGATTACCAGTAATTGGGTTGGGGGCATCTGCTAAAATTTATTACCCTAAAGTTGGTGAACTTTTATCCACACAAATGATTATTCCAAAACATTACAGTGTAGCTAATGCAATAGGTGCGGTCGCTGGTAGAATATCATTTACGTGTGTTGGAACAGTTACTTCTCCTTCAACGGGCTGTTTTAGATTGCATGGAAAAGCTGGTCCCAAAGATTTTTCTTCGGAACGGCAGGCACTTAAAGTATTGACAGATGACCTTTCCAGTTTAGCTTCAAAAAAAGCAAAATCGTCTGGCGCAGATGAAATAGATCTACAAGTTTCAAGAGATATCAGGTATAGCAATATTGAAAATCAACGGATTTTTATGGAAGCTGAAATAGCTGTAACTGCTTCAGGTAGACCCAGAATTACTACAGGATAAATATTATTAACCCACTTTAGTGAAAAGACCTTTTTATTGTTTCTTTGAATTCCTTTTCAAATATTAATTTTTCTTCTTCAAAAGCTTTTATTTTGGCAGTCATATAGAAATTATTTTTGTCAGATTTAAGTGAAGTATAAGCTTCGGTTCTAATATTCCATTTATTTCGAGCTAGTGTTTGCGTCCAATGAATGTGTCCAGAGGCGCATAGTGGGTCGTTAGGGTGTATTGAAAAAGCTTCTCGAACAACTGTTCCTATTTGCAAGCCATGATTATTATCTTCAACTATTCCGTAATCATCAAAAACTTCTATTGTTACAGCATTAGTCATTTGATCGGTGATAATTTTATTTGAATAGCTTGGTTCCTTGATTATTTTTCTAGACCAAGGGCTCGCAACCTCTGGATCCGAAAATACATATTCTGGTTTGTCAGATTTTTGACGTATAGGAAGTAATAACTCCCCTTTTACCAAGGTTAAGGTTGCTTGCTCCGCTACTGGCCAAACCAGAGGCCAATATGCATTTGATAAAGAGATGCGCAACTTGTTTTCTGGTAATAATCGATAGGCGATTTGATCTAACTCAAGTTCTATGGAGAACTCTTTGTCTACTGGAATTGGAGTTGGATTTTCGTGACTTTCTCTATGGGCTAAGTTTAACAGGCCATAGGTAATGCGTGTTGATGAACCTTCAGGTGAAACATCGCATAGGCGGACACATAAATGACCACACTGATTATCTGATTTTAATGTTAGTTTAATTTTGGGTCTACCAACTATATCTATAGTTGTCTTAGATGGGTTGTCATCAAAACAAAGCGAATAAGCATCATCAGCCCTCTGATCACCAGATTGTTCTGGTACAGAACTGCTCATAGGAAAATAGCTACCGGCACCAAAGCCACAAGTTGCAGGGCTTTTTATGATATTATTTAACTCGCTGGCATCTCCACCTAAGATTCCATTGGAAGTTAAGTAAAATTTAGCATGTTTTATTTCAGTTGATGGCCAATCTTTTTCTACGATCCACTGTCCTGGTCTATGTTTTATTCTTCGATCTGGTAGAATGCTATCTTGTAAATAAATTCGGTAATTTGGATCTTCTTCAACTCCAGTTGGGTTGCCCTTTAACCATTTATCCCACCAACGTAGAGCTTCTTGTAAAAAGCCTATCTGTGGTGATGGATCGGCAGTGTGTGGATACTGATGAACCCATGGCCCAACTATTCCCTTAACAGTGGTATTTTTTACATTTCCTATCAAATGACTAACCGTATTCATATAATTGTCAGCCCAACCTCCAAAGCATAAGGTTGGAACAAGTAAACTATCATAATCTTCAGATAAGGAGCCATGCTTCCAATATTCGTCTTTATTAGGATGTTGCATCCATTTTGCACCATAAAGTGGAATACTGTTTAAGCGCTCTAACCACATAGTGCGCCATTGCTCTCCAACTAAAGATGGATCTGGTGGTCTTGATGAATATGAAAGCATAGTACCAGACCAACTAAGGTTCTCATTTAGTAAACAGCCTCCTTTATAGTGTATATCGTCCGCATATCTATCAACGGTCGAATATCCACTTATTATTGCCTTGAGTGGTGCTGGTTGAAGCATTGCTACTTGAATACAATTAAAACCGCCCCAGCTTTTCCCCATCATACCTACTTTGCCATCACACCAAGATTGTTTGGCAATCCAATTTATAACTTCAACACAGTCTGAGAGCTCTAATTTTGTATATTCATCAAGCATAATACCTTGACTTTCGCCGCTACCACGCATGTCGACTCTGAGAACTACATAACCGCGACCAGCAAAATATTTATGCATCATTTCATCTCGCTCTATTGTACCATCTCTTTTTCTGTATGGAATATATTCTAATATTGCGGGCAAAGGTATTTTTGTGGCACTCTCTGGTAAAAATACTCTTGCTGAAAGACGACAACCATCTGAAAGTATAATGCCCATATCTGGCTCATCAATAATTTTATGTGGAAACTGTGTGACTATATCCATTTGCACTCCAATAATCTGTTAACTGTCATAAAATTAATAAATAGTTACATATAGTTTTTTATCGCTTGCGAGAAAACCTTAGTATCAACATTGCCACCTGTAGCGACGACAAGGACGCTATCACCTTTTATTTGATCGCTGCGAAATAATGCGGCGGCCAATGCTGCCGCTCCACCAGGTTCAAGTACCAGTTTCAATCTTAAAAAAGCTAAATACATTGCATTGAGGCACTCGTCATCAGAAACAGTAAGGCCTGACCCACATAGTCTATTCATAATTGGAAATGTAAGCTTCCCAGGTTCTGGAGTTAAAATAGCATCACAAATTGAGCCAGTTAGAGAATTATTTCGTGTGATTTTTCCATTTTCCAATGATAAAGCTACATCGTTAAATTTTTCTGGTTCTGCAGTTCTAACTTTAAGTTTTGGAGCTTCGCTTTCCAGTGCCAAGGCTATTCCAGAAGTTAGACCACCACCGCCACAACATACTATTACATCTGCTTCAGAAATATTAAGCATTTTACTTTGAATAGCAATTTCTAACCCACATGTACCTTGTCCTGCAATTACTAAAGGTTCATCATAAGGTTTTATTTGCGTAAGACCTCTTTCTTTGGAAACCTTTAACCCTATTGCTTCTCTGTCTTCACGTAATCGATCATAAAGTATAACTTCTGCACCCATCTTTCTTGTATTATCAATCTTTAAAGTTGGAGCATCTTCAGGCATTATTATTACTGCTTTTATACCAAATGATTTTGCAGCATAAGCTACGCCTTGTGCATGATTTCCTGAAGAGATCGCCAGAACCCCATTATTGCGTTCATCGTGTTTAATTGCTGAAATGGCAGACCATCCCCCACGAAACTTGAAGCTCCCAGTATGTTGAAGACACTCTGCTTTAACAAAAACTTTTCTTCCAGCAATTTCATCTAAATAAGGCGAGTTTAATATTGGTGTTTCTCGCACAAACCCTTTTAATCTTTTATTGGCAGATTTGATTTCTTTAATGTTTGTCATATGGTTTTAGTTAATTGGGGGATTTCGGATAGATCACTTAATATGTACTCTGGGCTCCAAGGTAATTTATCTACTGGTTCATTATTTCGGTTAACCCAAATAGCATGAAAACCAAAACCTGCTGCTGCTGCTGCATCCCATCCATTGGAAGAAACAAATAATACTTCGGATTTATCACGTTTGAACCGCTTAAGCACCAAATCGTAAACTTTAAAATCAGGTTTGAATATTTCTATAAGATCAACACTTATTATATCATTTAGTAAACCATCTATTTTAGCAGATTCAGCAGCTGCTTTGAGCATGCCTACTGAGCCATTAGACAGAATTACAGTTTCCAATTTTTCATTTTGTAGGTTTTTTAATACACTTGAAACTTCAGGATACGCTTTTAATGACCAATAAAGTGATAATAATCGTTCTCTTAATTCATTATCATTTGCTAGATTATTCGCTTCAAGAGCGTAGTCTAGACCATTTTTAGTTACTTCCCAAAAATTGATGTGTGTGTTGGTAATTCTCCGTATCCAAGAATATTGAAGCTGCTTTAACCGCCAATCATTGGCCAATTTTTGCCAACACTTTTTGAGTTTATAACGGCCTGGTTCCATAGCGCATTCTCTAGCTGCGGCTGACACATCAAAAAGTGTGCCATATGCATCAAAAACACAAGTTGTTATTGTCATAATAAATCCCTTTTTATGGCCATCTTTTGCAGGAAAGAATGGTGGTTTAATTGTTTACTGTATGAAATATAGTAAATAGTAAATTGGCAACAAAAATCTATAATTTATCGTATAAATTATTATATAATTATAATTTCAATTTATCCTTGGAATATTTCTAAATGAGTAACTTAAAATTAATTAATGGAACTTCATTTGAAAGTTTTGAGGATCTTGATATGTTTGTAATACAAATATTGAAATTTCGTGTGAGGAGAAATTAATGACATTAATGTCAGGAGGTCAAGCGGCTGTAGCAACTTTAGAGGCGGAAAATATTAAATATGCATTTGGGTTGATTGGATCAGCCACTATGGAAATATTTGACGCACTGTATGACTCTTCTGATATTAATTATATTGGGGTTCATGATGAACGTACGGGCGTTCACATGGCTGATGGATATGCACGCGCTTCTGGGCAGGCGGGTTTATTTTTAGCTGGTCAAAATGGACCAGGGGCTACTAATTTAGTAACAGGTTTGTCTCAAGCGATGGCAGCTTTTTCACCAGTTGTATCAATCGCTGGTGCATTGTCCTCGGCGCATTTGTACCGTGATGCTTTCCAAGAGGTAGATCAAAATGCTATTTTCAAACCTATTACAAAAAAAACTTGGACAGCGCCGTCAGCTGATAGAGTCCCTGAGTTGTTGCGGGAAGCCTTTAGGAATGCTTTAGCACCTAGGATGGGGCCGGTGCATTTAAATTTACCGCGCGATGTTTTATCAGCGCAATGTAACTACGAGGCAGGCTTATATCCACCCACTTATCGAAACAATTCGGTTCCAGCGGGGGACACAAGTAAAATCAAACAGGCAGCCACATTAATGAGCCAAGCCGAAAAACCAGTAATTATAGCTGGTGGTGGAATAAAAAATACAGCTGGTCATAAGCAAGTATTAGCATTGGCTGAGATATTAAATTGCCCAATCGTGACCTCACCTGGACACGGTGACGCTATACCTTTTGCTCACCCATTAAATGCAGGTCAAATGGGGCCGCGGGGAAATCTTGTTGCGTCTCGATTGGTTAAAGAGGCAGATGTTATTCTCGCACTGGGAACTCGTTTAGGGTTTAACTCCACATTTTATAGTTACGATAATATTAATAAGAATGCTAAAATAATTCATATTGAAATTGAACCAACTGCTATTGGTCGGTTTTTCCCTATTGAAGTTGGTATTTGGGGCGACGCACCTACAATAGCTCTGCAGTTAGTGAATTCATTGAAACTGTTAACTAATCGTTCAGTAGCAGATGAATGGACATCTAAATTTAAATCTGAGCGTAGGAATTTTTTGAAAAAACGAGATTTAGATGCTCCTCTTACTAATCCTATTCAACCAATGGGATTGTTTAAAACATTGCGTAAAATATTGCCTAAAAACTCATCCATTACTATGGATGCGGGAACTTTATGTTTGCAGGCAACGGATGCCTTGAATTTCTTTGAACCTAAAAGTCTGTTTACGCCTTTGGATTTTGGATTAGTTGGTTTCTCATTTGCCTGTGGTCTGGGTGTTAAGTTGGCTCAACCTGAACGCCCAGTTATTAGCTTAATGGGGGATGGCGGTTTTGGAATGACTTTATCAGAACTTTCCACAGCAGTTGATAATGGAATAAACACTGTAACTATTGTGATGAATAATAAATGTTGGGGGGCAGAAAAGGCTTATCAAAGAGACTTTTTTAATGGGCGCTATATAGGAGCAGACGTGAGTAGTCCTCCTTTTGATAAGGTTGCTGAACTCTATGGTGCTAAAGGCTTTAAAGTTGACAAATTAAACGAAATTCCCGAAGCAGTTGAAGCTGCATTAAAGAGCAATCAGCCATCAGTAATTGATGTTTCGGTTGATCCTACTGCTCTTTATAGCTTTCGTAGAGATAGCTTTACACACAGGGGGTCCTGATCCATTATTTTTATTTATAAAAAATTAATATTAAGGCTATTCAGGCTAACTGCCCTTATTGATGTGTTGTTGCCCAATTAATTGGATCATTTAAAAATAACTCTACTTGATCTAATGTCTCGACATCAAAATAGTTTCCTTTTCGAGCAGCCTCTAATATATCTTTCCAAGTGCAAAGATAATGTAAATTTATATTGTCTTGAGATAACTTTGCTAAAGTTCCTGGAAATATATCGTAGTAAAAAATTACAGCAGTATCGTTGCAAATTCCTTCGGCTTTTCTAATAGCCTCAACAAACTTTAGTTTTGAGCCACCATCTGTAGTAAGATCTTCAACTAGTAAAACTCGCTGCCCTTTGTCTAGTTTCCCCTCAATCTGTGCATCTTTTCCGTACCCTTTGGGTTTTTTTCGCACATAAGTCATTGGTAACCCCAACCTTTCTGCTATTAATGCTGCAAAAGGTATGCCTGCGGTTTCACCACCTGCAATATTATCAAAAGCGTCGAAGCCAGCATTCCGTAATATTTTGCATGCCATAAAATCCATAACTGTAGAACGAATTTGTGGATAAGAAATTAATTTTCGACAATCTATATAAGTTGGAGAAGAAAGACCTGAAGCGAGTGTGAATGGTTCTTTGGGATTAAAATGGACTGCTTTTATGTCTAAAAACATTTTCGCTGTTAATTCAGCTATTAATTTATCATCTGGATATGAGCTAGGTAGCATGAAATTTATCCTTGAGTAGACCAGTTAGATGAAAAGCCAGGGTTAAATAATGTCACATTTTCATTTCCAATTTGAATTTTTTCTGGAAATATAACTGGCTTTTCATGTTTGTATAATGTGCAAATCTCTTCGTTAACTTTTAAATTATAAAATGTAGGGCCGTTGATGGACACAAATTTTTCTAATTGATGTAATGCATCCTCTTCTTCAAATACGTGGGCTAAATATGACATCGTATTGGTGGCTGAAAAAATACCAGCACACCCACAATTGCTCTCCTTTAAAGAGTCTACGTGTGGTGCACTGTCTGTTCCCAAAAAAAAGCGTTTATCTCCCGAGGTGGCAGCAGCTCTTAGTGCAATGCGGTGTTTTTCTCTTTTTGCTATAGGCAAGCAATAATAATGTGGTTTGATACCACCGGCCAAAAGGTCATTTCTATTAATTATCAAATGATGTGTCGTGATGGTTGCTGCAAGGTTCTTGCCCTCAGATAATATGTATTCCACCCCTTCTTTTGTTGTGATGTGTTCTAAGATAATTTTTATTCCTGGTATCTTATTTCTGATTGGATCTAGTATTTCTTCAATGAAGAATGCTTCTCTGTCAAAGATATCTACAGATGGTGAAGAAGTTTCGCCATGTATACATATTGGAACACCAACTTCTGTTATTTTTTCTAATAATGGCCTGATATTATCTAAGTTTGTTACACCCGATTGAGAGTTGGTTGTAGCCCCGGCAGGGTAAAGCTTAACTGCAGAAATTAAACCTGACAAATAAGCTTCAATTATATCTTTATGGTTGCTTTTATCAGTTAAATAAATTGTCATTAAAGGTTCAAATTTTGACCCTACGGGTAGCGCAGACAAAATTTTATCTCGGTAATTTAAAGCATCTTTACTATTCAGAATTGGTGGAACAAGGTTTGGCATAATTATGGCCCTTTTGAAATCACGAACTGTTTCTTTCAAAATTGGCTTGAGCATGTCCCCATCTCTTAAATGAAGATGCCAATCATCAGGTTTTCGAATTTTCAAAACTTTTATCATAATTTGGGATAACATACCTTAAATTAGAAATACCAGTCGGGTGGGCTATTGATGTGATAAAATTATAGGAATTATTTTTTTATTTAAAACTTTCTTAGTTATTGGGCCTGGATGTCGATAGAGTATTTTTCCCTTTTTATCTAATATAAAGGTTTCAGGAACACCATAAACGCCCCAGTCTATTGCTGTTTTTCCATTTTTATCTGTTCCTATCCCATCATAAGGATTGCCTAATTTTGTCAAAAATTTAATAGCTGATGAAGGATTATCTTTTAAGTTTATCCCATATACTTTGATATCCATGTCTGCCAGTTTTTGGATATTAGGGTGTTCGGCTCTACAGGGAGCACACCAACTTGCCCAGAAATTAATTATTTTGATTTTTTGCTCTACCATGGCATTTTTAGGAATTGGTTCATATCCAATCAGAAAAGTTTCAGGTAATTTTGTGGCACTTTCTCCAATTAAATTGGAAGGTAGAGCATCATTTTTAGACAACCCAAAAAAAAGTAACGAGCCTACTGTTAAAAATATTAGCACTGGAATAAACGAAATGAAGAATATTTTTTTACTCACGATTTAATTTTTCTTCAAGTTTTTTAAGTATTTTTGCGTAGACGTAGATTGGATAACACTAATTATTATTATACCAAATAATAATGTAAAAGTTGCCCCATAAGCCAAATATATTGGCGCTGCATATTTTCCAAGTTCAAGCATCAACTATTGCCTTTCCTTCTTTCAAGTGCATTTATTTGACGTTTCATGATCTCTGTACGGGTTCTTATAATAACTAATGTAAAAAATAAAAATATGAAACCTATAATACATATGTAAAGTGGATTTGAAAAAGCACTATGGACATGTTCTTCCTTGTCTAAAGATAGTGAAGCTCCTTGATGAAGGCCTTGGCTCCAAAAATTTACTGCGTAACGACTTAGAATGGCAAAAACTGTACCCACTAGACATAAGATTGAGGTTAAGTCAGCTGCAGCATCAGGGTTTTCTATTGCACCCCATAAAGTTTGATACCCAACGTAAAATAAAAACAATATGAGAAACGAGGTAAGGCGAGGATCCCAAGCCCAGTAAGTCCCCCACATTTGTTGGCCCCAGATCATTCCTGTTATTATGGCAATTAATGTCATGATGAGGCCAATTGGGGCTGCTGCTTTTGCTATTAATGCACTAATATGGTGACGTCTCACTAACCATATAAGAGAACTAACCAACATGACAAACCAGGTATTTATCGCAATTAAGGCAGCTGGAACATGTAAAAATATAATTTTGACTGAACTGCCTTGTTGGTAATCATCTGGTGTTAAAAAAAATCCCCAGTAAAGACCAATTGATAGTAAAATAAAAGCAATTATTGAAATTAATGGAAGAATCCTCTGAGTAAAGGACATAAAAAAAGCTGGGTTAGAATATTTCCAAATTGACATAATATTTCAATCACAATCACGATTATATACTGAATTTATTAAATATGTTATTAACACTATTTTAAAGCTATTTTTATAGCTGTGGCAGCGGCAAAAGGCATCAATGTAACCACAAATGCACTAATACCGGCCGTGAATAAAAAGGAATTAGTTATTTGCATCCCACTAGCGGCTCGCCATACAGTCTGTGAGCCAAATATTAATGTGGGAATAAAAAATGGCATTATCAATACAGGTAAAAGTAATCCACCCCTTTTTAAACCGATTGTTAAACTTGCTCCAAAGGCGCCAATAAAACTTAAACTTGGAGTTCCAACTAATAGACTGATAAAAACCCATACCAAAGTATGTTGATCAAAATTGTATAAAAAACCAATAAAAGGTGCAATAATTGTTATGGCTAGTCCAGTCGTCAGCCAGTGAGCTACAGCTTTTGCAAAAACAATTCCTTCGAGTGGTATTGGGGCTATTAAAAGAGTCTCAAGAGAACCGTCTTCAAAATCTAACTGAAAAATCCGATCAAGTGATAATAAGCAAGCAAGTAGAGCACTTAGCCATAAAATTCCTGGAGCGATTGATTTTATCTTGGTGCTTTCTGGCCCAACGGCTAAGGGAACAAAAATAATAATTAGGAGAAAAAAGCTCAAACTTAAACTGAATCCAGTTCCAGATCTTATTGATAATAAAATATCTCGTTTAAGGATTGAGATCATCTTTTGAAATCTTCGATAAAAGGATCGTTCTCATAATTGTTTAAAACTTTGAAATTTGATATGTTAATGAGTTTTGCATTTTCAAATTTTATTGGTGAATGTGTTGCAATTATTATCCCACCATTTTCTTCCAAGTGGTTTCTCATAATTCTGTTAAACAAATCAATATTATGCTGATCAAGGGATTCATAGGGTTCATCTAACAACCATAACTTAGTTTTGCTAATTAAGAGCCTTGCAAGAGCAACTTTTCTTTTTTGCCCAGCACTCAATTGTGCAATTGTTATATCAATGATTTCTTCTAGTTTAAGAAGGGAGATAGCAATTTCAATTTTATTTCCCTGATATATACCATTCCAAAATAATAGGTTTTCAAAAACTGTTAAATCTGTTTTCAAACAGTTTAAATGACCTAAAAAACATGCTTCTCTTTCTAGGTTTAAAACTACTCCCTTGGTATGGGGTAATATGTTAGCCAAAGTTTTTAGGAGAGTGGTCTTTCCTGATCCATTTGGGCCATATAGTGAGATAATTTGACCATTAGTTAACGTCAACGAAACATCTGATAGGATCTCTCGATCATTTCTAACACAAGTTAGGTTTTCAGTAGATAACAACATATATTTGCTTCTATCTGAAGAAGTCATAAAAAAAAATAGTAAAACTGTAATAGTAATGAAGATCATTACATTATTTAATAAAATTAAAACTATTAATATCAAATTAAG
Organism: Paracoccaceae bacterium; assembly: GCA_028112705.1. GTDB lineage: Bacteria > Pseudomonadota > Alphaproteobacteria > Rhodobacterales > Rhodobacteraceae. Next base: position 184,984 of record JAOGYN010000002.1, read on the forward strand.
ATTAGAGTATACATTTAACGTTGCTACTCTTGATCCATTCAATAGTTTAGTGCATAGCCTTTTTGAACTTAAGCCAAATATAGGGGAGCCATATGTCGATAACCGTAGGTAAGGATACAGCCAAAACTAGGAAAATTTTAAAATCTGGTGATTTATCTGTTGCCTACTATTCTATTGATGCGGCTGAGAGCGCTGGACTTGGATATTTTAAAAATTTACCGGCTGTTTTAAAAGTTGTCTTAGAAAATATGTTAAGATTTGAAGATGGTAAAACAGTGCATATTAATGATATCAAAGCTTTTTCTGATTGGGGAATTAATAATGGTAAAAATCCTATTGAAATAGCTTACAGGCCAGCAAGGGTTTTATTGCAAGATTTTACTGGAGTGCCGGCAGTAGTTGATTTAGCTGCAATGAGAGATGCAATAATTACCTTGGGTGGTGATGCAAAAAAAATTAACCCCCTGAATCCAGTAGATTTAGTGATTGACCATTCTGTGATGATCGACGAATTTGGCACTCCTCGAGCTTTCCAAATGAATGTTGATCGAGAGTACGAGCGAAATATAGAGCGTTACACATTTTTAAAATGGGGCCAAAACGCGTTTAATAATTTCCGTGTTGTTCCTCCTGGTACTGGTATATGCCACCAAGTAAATTTAGAGTATTTGTCTCAAACCATTTGGGTGGATAAAGATCAATTTGGTGTGGATGTAGCATATCCAGATACTTTAGTTGGAACCGATAGTCATACGACTATGGTCAATGGTGTAGCTGTTTTAGGTTGGGGAGTTGGTGGTATCGAGGCGGAAGCAGCCATGTTGGGGCAACCCATTTCCATGCTAATTCCAGACGTAATTGGTTTTAAGCTAACGGGCGCAATGCAAGACGGAACTACGGGTACCGATTTGGTTCTAAAAGTTGTTGAAATGCTCCGCTCAAAGGGAGTAGTAGGAAAATTTGTAGAATTCTATGGTGAAGGTCTGGATAACTTACCATTAGCTGATCGAGCGACAATCGCTAATATGGCTCCTGAATATGGGGCTACTTGTGGGTTTTTCCCAATAGATGATGAAACACTCAACTATTTAAGAAAAACTGGTCGCGATGAAAGAAGAATAAAACTAGTTGAGCTTTATGCTAAAGAAAATGGTCTCTGGCGATCTGATGATTATAGACCAATTTATACAGACACATTAAAACTTGATATGAGCACTATAGTTTCAGCTATTTCAGGACCTAAAAGACCTCAAGATTTCATTTCTTTAACTAACTCTCAAACAGCGTTTGTTAAAGAAATGAAAGAGAATTTCAAAAGACCAATGGATAAGAAAGTTAAGGTAGAAGGTGAAGAATACGATATGGAGTCGGGCAAAATTGTTATTGCATCAATAACTTCATGTACTAACACATCCAACCCATATGTGATGATTGGTGCTGGGCTTGTTGCGAGAAAAGCGGCAGCATTGGGGCTCAAAAGAAAACCCTGGGTAAAAACATCTTTAGCACCAGGCTCTCAGGTTGTTTCAGCTTATTTAGAAGCGGCAGATCTTCAGAAAGATCTTGATTTACTGGGGTTTAATTTAGTTGGTTATGGATGCACGACATGCATTGGAAATTCTGGTCCAATACAAGCTGAAATAAGTGAAGCAATTTCTGAAGGCGATCTTGTTGCTACATCTGTTTTATCTGGGAATAGGAATTTTGAAGGACGTATTTCACCTGATGTTCGGGCAAATTATTTAGCATCACCTCCATTAGTTGTTGCTTATGCAATTGCGGGCACAATGGATATAAATTTAACTACAGATACTTTGGGTCAAGACCTAAACGGGAATAATGTGTATTTGAAAGACATTTGGCCAACGGCCAAAGAAATTAATGAATTAGTTGAAGCCACAGTTACTCGTGAAGCTTTCACTGAAAAATATGCAGATGTTTTTGAGGGTGATGATAAATGGCAATCTGTTAAAACGACAGATAGTTTAACATATGATTGGCCAGTATCATCTACTTATGTACAAAATCCCCCGTATTTTGCAAAAATGAGTGCTTCACCAGGAGTTATTAAAGATGTAAAAAATGCTAAAATTTTAGCAATTTTAGGGGATATGGTGACTACTGATCATATATCTCCAGCGGGTTCGTTTACAGAATCCACACCAGCTGGGAAATACTTAATTGAGCATCAAGTACCTGTAAGAGAATTTAATAGCTATGGATCACGTCGCGGAAACCATGAAGTGATGATGCGCGGTACTTTTGCCAATATCCGAATTAAAAATGAAATGTTAGATGATTTAGAGGGTGGATTTACGAAAAACCCAAATGGTGAGGTGGTTTCTATATATGATGCTGCAATGGCTTATAAAGAAAACGATACACCACTTGTTGTTATTGCTGGCGAGCAATATGGAGCTGGCTCATCGAGAGATTGGGCAGCTAAAGGAACTGCGTTATTGGGAGTTAAAGCTGTAATTGCAGAAAGTTATGAGCGAATACATCGCTCAAATTTAGTAGGTATGGGAGTTATGCCATTTGAATTTATTAATGGTCAAAATAGAGCTTCATTAAACTTGACGGGTATGGAGAATATCACAATCAGTGGTTTAGAAGGTGATTTAACGCCGCTTTCAGAAGTGCCTGCTTTGATAGCATATAGCGATGGAGTGGAAAAAAATATTTTATTAAAGTGCAGGATAGATACAGAGGTTGAAATTGAATATATTCAACATGGTGGGGTCTTACATTACGTTTTGCGAAATTTAGCAAAAAATTAATGACAGAATAAAGTTTAAATATTTTGAATGAGGAAAATTAACTTTTCCATCTTCGATGAGCCCAAAGCCACTGCCCAGGATTATCATGAATACGTGCAGCCAGTCTGTCATTTAACTGCTGTGACATAGTTTCTGCATCTGTTATGAGTTTGATCCCTGGTCCAGTTATGGTGGTTAGCTGGTTTTAATGAAATGATTTGTTGAAAAGTTTTCTATTAAGGTCCTACCAATATTATTAAGACACTTATTGACAATTTTGAAACTGTCCGTCTTTGATTTATTTGGATAAACAAGTTGAATTTGTTTTAAAGTGACTTTTGTTCTCCCAGTTAGTGGACATAAAAAAGTTGTAAAAATCCAACTGGAAAACGATAACCCTAAGCGATAAGATAGAAATAACAAAAAATTAATAACAATCAAAGAGATAACAGTAATAAGAATATCTTTTAAGGTTTGATTTCGTTCCCAGGGAGTAACATTTTTATTTCTGGCATTTTTAGTCACGTTCTATAACTTAATTTGGTTTCTCTCCACCAAACATATAGCCCAGCTGTAATGATCACAAGCGCACCAAAGTATGTTTCGATATCTGGATACTCATTGAACAATAACATTCCCCAAAAGGAAGCGAAAATTATGCCGATATATGAGTAAGGTGCGATTGCTGATGCTTCACCAAGGGTAAATGCTTTTATTATGCAATAATGTCCAATGCCGCCAACTACTCCCATGAAAATCATTAATATAGAGTCAGAAGGATTTGGAGTTGTCCAATAAAAGGGTACAACAAATGATGCTAAAAGAGTGCCCATAAGCGCTGTATATAGAAAACTGGTCCATGGACTTTCTTCTGAACCTAAGAACCTTGTGGAAATAGCATATCCAGAATAGCAAATTGCTGCCCCTAGAGGAAGTAAGGTACTTAATTCAAATATGTTTGTTCCGGGTCTGATTATTATTAATGTACCAATAAAACCGATAGAAACTCCAAAAAAGCGTTTAATACCAGCACGTTCTTTTAAAAATAATACTGCAAGAATAGTAATGATTAATGGGTTTATTGCCATTATAGCGGCCGATTTAGCTAACCCAACCAGGTAAATTCCGTTGAAAAATAAACACGTAGCAGCAAATAAAAAGGTTGATCTAATAAGTTGTAGTTTCAAAAATTTTGTTTTTAATAATACTTTTAATTTTGGCGCTAGAAAAAAAAATGCCAATACGAGTTGGCTTGTATATCTTGCCCAAACTATCTGGAATGTATCGTAACTATCGTTTAGGTATTTTGCTATTATATCCATTATAGAAAACATAAACAAAGTAGTTATCATGAATAGGATTGCTTGAGTGGTACTTGATAGGTTCTGAAAATTATTTTTCATATAGATTTTGGTAAACCAACACCTATCATACTATCTCTTGTTACTAATGCTTCTAATTTTTCCACTGAAAGTTTTTCGGTGCCTTTGGGACGTAGTGGCAATACTATATATCGCATATCTGCTGTACTATCATGCACGCGTATGGATATATCATTAGACAGGTGAAGACCGAATTCTTTTAATACTTTTCTTGGAAACTTAACAATCCTACTACGATAGCTTCGCTGTTTATACCAGTCTGGTGGAAGTCCTAAAAGGTTTCTAGGATAGCAAGAACATAACGTGCAGACTATAACATTATGGATCGTTTCCGTATTTTCTAGAGCTATTAGTTTGAGGGCGCCAATATCAAAACCTAACTCTTTTGAGGCATCAGATGCATTTTCCAATAATCTTTTTTTATAATTTTGGTCAGTCCAAGCTCGTGCAACTACTTTAGCGCCATTCGCTGGAGATCGGTTATCCATGTCATCAATTGTTTGATGTATCTCAGAGTTTGAAACTATGCCTTTTTGGATTAAGATTTCCCTAACTGCAATTTCCATATTTTGCCAATAAGTTAATGGTTTATCTTGATCTTTTCGGTAAGGGTGACCTGACGAGCTTAAGTGACTTCCATGATCATGTGGCATTTTTTATTTAATCCTTCTCTATCCAATGTTCATAAATTTCTGCATCTATTGTATCAGAAGCACATTCTACTTCCTCACCCCATATCTCAGACATTGTGAAGCGAACGCGGTAGAGTTTAATTTTTTGTGCGGGTAAGTCGTAGGCTAATTGTTCAGGATTGTGAAAATAGCCTAATTCTCGCTCTATCTCTCCCACTTTGCCTCTTAAGTAAGATGGTGTTCTAACATGTCCTGGTGGGAATAAACTCTTTATCTTGACAGTCATCTTATTGTTCAACTATTTCAATACTACAGTCACCATAAGTTTCTCCTCGTTTTGCAACTTCTGCCATTTTTTCTCCAAGTTCTTGGATATTATAAGCACCTGATTCAATAAGGTTCTGATTAATGGAGGCAATCCAACGTTCATAATAGGTCATTTCTTTATAAGCTTTTTCGCCCATATCTTCTAACACTCGGCGC
>JAOGYN010000020.1:0-19095 GCA_028112705.1 Paracoccaceae bacterium
ATGGCGATCTGGATATGGTGGTGGCGAATCGTGGTCAAGCCAATAAAGTCTACTTTAACAATAGTGCACCCGGCGCGGTTACAATTGATGGCACAGTGACTCAAAATCAAACATGCCATAACCTGCTGGAAGTGTTGGCGTTCCAGTAATTGACCCCCCTGAACTAACACCAGTCAAGGTTGCACCAGTCAGGTCAAAACCGGTCAAATCAACATCCGTCAAGTTAGCACTGGTCAAATCAACGCCTGGCCCAACAATATATCCATTAAACATGCCATAACCTGCTGGAAGTGTTGGCGTTCCAGTAATTGACCCCCCCGAACTAACACCAGTCAAGGTTGCACCAGTCAGGTCAGTACTGCTCAGGTCAAAACCAGTGAAGTCAGCACGGGTCAGGTTAGCATTAGTCAAATCAACACCTGGCCCAACAATATATCCATTAAACATGCCATAAGCTGCTGGAAGCGTTGGCGAACCACTAATTGAACCTGAAGCAACATCTGTTAGTGTAGCACCAGTCAGTGTAGTACCGTTCAGGTTAGTACCGCTCAGGTCAAAACCAGTCAAGTCAACATCCGTCAAGTTAGCACTGGTCAAATTAACACCTGGCCCAACAATACGTCCATTTAACATGCCATAAGCTGCTGGAAGGGTTGGCGTTCCAGTAATATTGTCTGAATAAATATTGGTCAGGGTTGTATCAGTTAGATCAGCACTGGTCAGGTCAGTACCAAATAGAGTGGCCCAACTTAGATCAGCACCGCTCAGGTCAAAACCAGTCAGGTCAAGACCGCTCAGATCAGCACCGGTCAGGTTAAGACCACTCAGGTCTTTATTCGCCAGGTTAGCTTTGGGCAAATCAACCATCTTTCGCCTCCATCAAGGTTTAGTTGGCATCATTGTGGGCAATTCAGCCTGTGTCAATTAAAACAACTTAATTAACAATATTAATAGACACGGATAAATTGTGAATAGCAAACTTTAAATAAAAACCGGTACATCACTTTTGTCAGTAAATAAATCGACAAGGGCCTAGAGTGGGATCATCACCACTCATTTCTTCATTTTATATTCTTAAGCAAACAATGTGCATTAAAGCCTATCAAACTATCGAAACCGTCCTTCATGTGATATTTTCTTTTGCGTAAGTAGATAGGATCATGCTCTAACTTAACTCCCGTAACCACTTGCATTAATGCATCCAAGCTAAAGGCCATTTGATGAGTGTGTTTTTGACCTAGACCCTTGTAATCAACAGTTCCCAATCATATATGAAAAGTGTTAGGGTTGAGTAGAGGCTCTAATCAGAGGTCCATATAAGGTCATGGTACCACCTCCCCGGCTTGAACGGGGGACCTCCTGGTCCACAACCAGGCGCTCTAACCAACTGAGCTAAGGCGGCACGTAGAGATTAAATAAACGCGCTTACACTTTTATGCAAGGGTGGTTATATTAATCTTTAAATTTAATATTTTTTTTTCAGGTCGTATATTTTCTTTAAATAACCTATCGATCTTAAGTGTAAATATAATGTTAGTTAGGAAAATTAAATATGGGCATAAATAAACAAAGTCAGATCTCAGCTAATTTGCAAATAGGGCCAACTTCAGAAGGTATGGTTAGAATTTATGTTGAAGGCAATAATATAGATTTACCGTTGGATTTCGAGCCTGAAGAGGCCAATGACATTGCCCAAGAATTAATAGCAGCGGCTAAAGCTGTTGGATTTAAGGGATAAATTAATTCTTTACTAATCTATATTATACTTTTTGCTTACACTTGGGTCAGTGAATCTCCGTAATCTATCTGCTGCATTACGTGATATCTTTATTATTGTATTTTTTCTTTTTGATGATGTCATCATTCGATAGGGTGCCATTTTGACAATTTCCGCATCATATGAATCGGCTATAATCAAGCCATCATCTGAAGGAAGTATTTTTGTTGGAAAATCTCTAGGTACTGCCCAGAAATACCGATCACAGAAAGTTAGGTATTTCTCCCACTTACTGTCTTGATTGTAGTCTGCTGTAGATGATTTACATTCTATTATCCAAATTTCACCTTTTGGGCCAACTGCTATTATATCGACCCTAGAACCTTTTATAGGTACAAATTCCTCCAAACATGCAAAGTTATATTGCTTTAAGTGTCGACAAACACCCCTAGCAATTAATTGTCCGGCTTTTAATTTAGTATCCATTCTATCTCTCAGAATAATAGGTGTTGAAAATTTATTCATAGTTCTACTAACGAATTACTTGGCAAATCAATGCCAAAGGCATAGAGGTGTTGTTGGCGGGTTCTGCCCTTTACGTATATGGGACTATTCTAGTGGCCTTACGTCATCTCAGGGAGCTGGCTCTGGCAAGGTTTTGGCCTTGTTATCTGGCGCCCACCTATAAAATTAGGTCTCGGGAATTGCAAACCCTTTACGACTGCGATCAGGTGCACAACACTTGTGTGCGGGCCCGCCACAAAAAGGATTTAAATGACTAAAGAATTAGTTCGAAAAAATGTCTTGAAAGCTCGCAAAGTCGCTTTTGACACAACGACTAAAAATGTTGGTACAACCCTTTTACTTGATGTTGTATCGTCTTTTGAAAATATTGAGATAATTTCCGGTTATATGCCGATTAAAACTGAAATTAATCCACTGATTGTCATGCACGATTTGTTTAAAATGGGCAAACGTATATGTGTGCCCGTTGTTGAGTTGGCAGGTAAACCCTTACTATTTCAAGCATGGTCACCAACTTCAAATATGGTTATTGGTGCCTTTGGTGCAAAAATTCCTGAGAATGGAGAATTAGTGCAGCCTGATCTATTGATCGTCCCATTGGTCGCTTTTGATAGAAGTGGAGCTAGGCTGGGATACGGTGGAGGCTTTTATGATAGATCTTTGGAAAAATTAAGACAACAGAAAAAAACCATAGCAATCGGGTTTGCGTATTCAGGTCAGGAAGTCTCTAAAATCCCTACAGAAAAGACAGATCAAAATTTAGATATAATTGTAACTGAAAAGGAAATAATCTATTTTAATAGATAAGTTATTTTTTTTATTATTGAAAGTGTAAATCAATCAAATGAGAATATTATTTTTAGGTGATGTCATGGGTAGGGCAGGCCGCGATTCAATAAAAAAGAATTTAAGGAGCATAAGAAAATCAATGTCTTTGGACTTTGTTGTTGTAAATGCGGAGAATGCAACCTCAGGTTTTGGTTTGTCGATGCCGCACGCCAAAGAAATTCTAGATGCTGGTGCGGATTGCTTAACTTTAGGCGATCATGCTTTTGATCAAAAAGATATGATGTCGGGAATTTCGTCTGAACCGCGAATAATCAGACCAATAAATCTTGCAAAAACTGCTCCTGGTAAAGGGGCTCAGTATTTTGATTTGCCTGATGGCCGAAAAGTGCTTGTAATTCAGGTGCTTGGTCAAGTTTTTATGAAAAGAGTTTTTGAAGATCCTTTTAACAATGTGGATAAAATTTTGAAAGCAAATCCTATTGGAAAGCGAGCAGATGCTATTATTTTAGATATTCATGCTGAGGCTACATCTGAAAAGATGGCGATGGGGCATTGGTGTGATGGACGAGTATCACTAGTGGTTGGAACGCATACTCATGTGCCCACCAGCGATACGATGCTATTGCCTAAAGGCACTGGTTATCAAACAGACGCTGGAATGTGTGGGGATTATAACTCAGTGATAGGCATGGAACCTAATGAACCTATCCAGCGTTTTGTGAATGGAATGGTGAAAAATCGCTTTAGTCCTGCAAGTGGAGAGGCATCTCTAAGTGGTGTATTGCTAGAAACTGATGATGTAACAGGGCTAGCAAAAAGTTTGGTTCCAATTCGTTTTGGTGGAAAACTCAAACAAACTCATGAATAAACATGCGATTTAATTTAACCTTAATTCTAATTGTAGTGGGTGTTAGCTGGGGTCTGACTGCGCCACTTTCAAAGATTGCTGTTTCAACAGGCCACCATTATTTAGGGCTTCTTATTTGGCAGATAATAGTGATGATTTTAAGTCTTGGTATAGTGCAGGTGATAAGAAGAAAATATTTTTTTTCCTTAAGCGTCAATTCTTTTTTACGCTTTGGTTTGGTCGCATTGATGGGATCGCTTTTGCCTAATTCAATAATGTATAAAACTTATTTCCATTTGCAATCAGGGGTGATGTCAATACTGATTGCTATGGTTCCAATGTTTGCCTTCCCACTAGTTTTAGTGCTTCGAATGGAAAATTTAGAATTCAAACGACTTTTAGGAGTTTTACTTGGTGCAATTGCGATTGCTTTGCTTATTTTACCTCAATTGAATTTGACTAATATGGGGCAATCTGGATGGATCGTATTTGGGTTATTATCTCCATTGTGTTATGCAATTGAGGGTGTTTGGATAAATAAAATTGGGCTTGCAAAACTTGATCCTGTAGAATTAGTTTTGGGATCTTCTATTATTGGGTTGATTGTTCTGCTTCCTGTCACTTTGTTAAATGGATATTGGATATCACCTCTTGTTAATTGGGGCCCTGCAGAGATTGCGCTAACGATCTCATCTCTGATTCATTCACTAATTTACGTTTCATATATCTGGTTGATTGGACGTGCTGGCGTGATATTTGCAAGTCAAACTTCATATATATGCACTGCTAGTGGTGTGGGTTTTGCAATGTTACTGCTTGGAGAAGGGTATTCAATTTATATTTGGGGTGCGGTTGTACTTATGTTAATCGGTCTAATAATGGTTAGACCTACTAAGTAAATATATACGTTAGAGTTTAAGTTTGTTAATTAATTGCAACGAGCTGTAAGCTTAAGTATAAATGACTTAGAAAAAAATTATTGGAGTTATAAATGGCAGGACATTCGAAATGGGCCAATATTCAGCATAGAAAAGGGCGCCAAGACGCGGTTAGGTCAAAATTATTTTCCAAACTTGCAAAAGAAATTACTGTCGCCGCAAAAATGGGTGATCCTGATCCTGAAAAAAATCCTCGGCTAAGACTTGCTGTTAAAGAAGCTAAGTCTCAATCTGTGCCAAAGGATGTTATAGATCGGGCAATTAGTAAAGCGTCCATCGGTGATGCTGAAAATTATGAAGAGATTCGGTATGAAGGTTATGGTCCAGGTGGGGTTGCAGTTATTGTTGAAGCCATGACAGATAATAAAAATAGAACGGCTTCGGTGGTTAGATCTACTTTTTCAAAGTCTGGTGGCAACCTTGCTGAAACAGGCGCAGTATCGTTTATGTTTGAGCGAAAAGGCCTTGTCTCTTATAATTCAAATATAGGAGATGCTGAGGTTGTTTTTGATGCCGCAATTCTTGCTGGTGCTGAAGATGTCGAGAGTTCTGATGATGGTCATGATATTTACTGTGAAGGTTCTGACTTAAATGAAGTATCTAACATTTTGGAAAAGAAACTTGGTGAAAGTGAAAGTTCAAAATTAATCTGGAAACCAAATGTGACAACGGAACTTGATTTATCTGGAGCAGAAAAACTCATGAAATTAATCAATGCTTTAGAAGACGATGATGATATACAAACGGTAACAGCAAATTTTGAAATTTCTGATGAAGTTATGGCACAACTTTAGACAAGGTTGTTAATTATAAATAATCATATATTGGAAATTTTGAACATAAAGTTTCTACTTCATTTTTAACCCTTGCTTCAATAATTCCGTTATGATCTTCACCATTCGCTGCAAGGCCTTCAACCACTTGTACAATCCATCTTGCAATTATTCTGAAGTCCTCTTCTTTGAAACCACGAGTTGTCCCTGCTGGTGTGCCCAATCTCAACCCAGATGTCACTGTAGGCTTTTCTGGATCAAATGGTATACCATTCTTATTTGTCGTAATATTTGCTCGCCCTAAAGCCTTATCAGCTTGATTTCCTTTTACGCCTTTTGGCCTTAAATCAACAAGCATTACGTGTGTGTCTGTCCCACCTGTAACAATATCTAATCCACCTTTCATTAACTCATCAGCTAATGCTACAGCATTTGCGCGCACCTGCTTTTGATAGATTTTAAAACCAGGTTCTAATGCCTCACCAAATGCCACTGCTTTAGCCGCTATCACATGCATCAAAGGTCCACCCTGAATGCCTGGAAATATTGCTGAATTAACCTTTTTAGAAATTGTTTCATCATTACATAGTATCATGCCACCACGTGGCCCTCTAAGTGTTTTATGAGTAGTTGTGGTCGCCACATGGGCATGAGGAAATGGTGATGGATGTTCGTCAGCTGCCACTAATCCAGCAAAATGAGCCATATCTACATGTAGATATGCACCCACCATATCAGCAATTTTTCTGAATCTTTCAAAATCAATTTGGCGTGGTACAGCAGATCCACCTGCAAAAATTAATTTTGGTTTGTGTTCTTTTGCCAATGCCTCAACTTGATCATAATCAATCAAATTATCCTGAATTCTTACACCATATTGAATTGCATTAAACCACTTACCAGATTGATTAGGTGCTGCACCGTGAGTTAAATGTCCTCCAGACGCTAGATCCATACCTAAAGTGGTGTCTCCTGGCTTTAATAATGCGAGCATTACAGCTTGATTTGCCTGACTACCAGAATTTGGTTGAACATTTGCAAACTTACAGTCAAATAATTCACATGCACGCTTTATGGCAAGAGCCTCTGCTATATCGACATATTGGCACCCACCATAGTATCTGCGACCAACATAACCTTCTGCATATTTATTAGTCATTACAGAGCCTTGAGCTTCCATCACTGCGCGGCTCACAATATTTTCAGAGGCAATTAATTCTATTTCGTTTCTTTGCCTTCCAAGTTCTGAACTAATTGATGCATAGAGCTCTGGGTCGCTTTCCGACAATTGTTTTATAAAAAATGAACGTTCCATGATTGACCCTTAAAAATTAAAATTGATTTAAGTTTCCATATAGTGTGAGTTACGCTATAGAAAAGCACAAATCAATGAGGGTGACATTATGTGTCAATTTAAATATAAAAATTGATGCAAGTACTATATAAATTGGGGGTAAAAAATGCACAAAATTGCATTTTTAGCAGATGAGACGGAAGATGCACAAAAGGCCTTAAGCGCTTTGAGCAAGTCTTATGGGCAACACTTGACTAAAGATGCTGACACAATTGTTGCTTTGGGTGGCGATGGTTTTATGCTGAGCACTCTTCATGATACTCAATCTTTGTCATTGCCAGTATATGGCATGAATAGAGGTACAGTTGGCTTTTTGATGAATGAATTTTTAGCTGAAGATTTGTATAATAGGTTAAGAAATGCTGAAGTTGCAGATATTAGTCCATTAAAAATGCAAGCAGTATGCGCTGATGGCTCAAAAGTTGATGCATTAGCGATCAATGAAGTCTCTCTGTTAAGAGCAGGACCCCAAGCGGCCAAGTTGAAGATTACTATTGATGATCGAGTGCGGATGGAGGAATTGGTGTGTGATGGAGCGTTAGTTTCCACCCCGGCTGGTTCTACAGCGTATAATTATTCTTCGCATGGGCCAATATTGCCTATACAGTCAGATGTGTTAGCTTTAACGGCAATTTCAGCATTCAGGCCAAGACGGTGGCGTGGAGCCCTTTTGCCAAAAACTGCTAAAGTTCGGTTCGACGTTTTAGATCCAGATAAGCGACCAGTAATGGCAGACGCAGATAGTCGATTTTCTACTCAAGTTTTGAGCGTTGAAATCACGACTGACCAAGAGACAACACATCGCATTCTTTTTGATCCAGACCATGGTTTAGAGGAAAGATTAATAAGAGAGCAATTTGTTTAAATATTAATTTGTTAATTCAAATTTTTTATTTATTTTATTTATTGTTTCTAATTTTAAATGAGTGGGTCCAGTGCTCGAAAGTATTTCTTCAACTCTAGTTTTAGCTGTATCTATTAATTTTGGAGATCCAGCATCTTTCCAATCCTGATGACTTCTTCTGTCACTAACAATTGGATATAAATAATCACTTCTCATTCTTTCATATGTTTCTGGTTGACCCAAGAAGTGTCCATCACCATTTACAACATCTTTAATACTATCGAGCGCCAAAGTAGTTTCATTAACCTCGACCTTTGCGCCACTTCTGCGGATTATGCCTAGCATATCGTTATCAATAACTGATGCGACAAATGAAGTTGCCATGAGACTAGCTTGGCTCCCACAGGCCTGTGTGATTAAGTTCACCCCAGAAAGTGCTGCCATTTGAATATTTGATGCTTTTTCAAAGCCAGATTGAGCATCGGGTAATTTACTGTCAGTTGCACCAGATATCGTAGAGTTTGCTAAGCCATAATATTGGGCCATTTGGCCTGCCATAGCAGTTGCAAGGGGTTGCTCAGCACTCCCACCAGAAATTGCTCCTGTCCTAAGATCAGTAATCATTGGTCTTGGTCCAAATATTAATATTGCCTGTTTATCTACTAGCCACCCTAGTATCATTCCAGCCATAGTTTCAGCTAACGTTTGTGCTATTGCACCGGCTAAAGTAACAGCACTCGATGCTCCAACTTGTGCGAATGTGTTTACATTTATTGGAAGGCCAGATTTAACCCCTTCAATTAAAACATCGCAAGAATCTGGATCAAAACGTAAGGGTGAGACCACGTGGTTTGTATTTAATGAGATTAGATTCTTATTATTTTTTTTCTGCTCTTCTGATCGGATATAGTCCAAAATCTTTTTTATTTCTTTAACGTCATTAGCATTTGATACGCTCGTCATAATATGCTTTGAAGTTCCTCGTAGGCATGCGAATACTGTATTAATATCTAAACTTTTTTGAGTCTTTATATCGCGTGCAATTACAGTTCGTGAGAAAAAATCAACATTTTCTAAATGTTCCACCAAACGTGCATTATCATAGAGATCATTAAGCTGAGAGTCTCTAAACTCACCAGTTTTAAAATCAACAATTTGTGGGGTTGCTCCGCCAGTACCGAAGTAAACCTCCTTACCGCTGATTGGGAGGTCATTTTTTGCTTCCTGGCCATGTAAGATCAATGGGTGCGCCAGAGATGCTATAGCGTCTTCAGTCATTGATTTAGGAAAATACAATCTACCATTTTTTATTAAAGCACCCGCAGAAGAGGCTACTTCTGAAGTGTTTTGACTTATCTCACTCAGACCAATTTCACTTAAGATGTATAGAACTGCTTTATGTATTTGTTCACATTCATTTTGGTCTAGTACTTTTAAAGTACCACCAAAGCTTTTGAATTTAGTTTTTTCTTCTATATCCTTCGTATTACCACGTCTTCGTCTAGATATTTTATCATCAATTTCGGGCATAAGTTAATCCTTAAAGCTTCTACTTTCCTTAATTTGATCCCAAGCCCATACTACTTCTTGAAGGCGATCCTCATCTGTTCGTTCCCCCCCATTCATATCTGGATGAAGGTCTTTAACCAGTTTCTTATATTGTTTACGAATTTCTGATTTAGTCATACTGTCTCTAGATTCTAAAATATTAATAGCTCTTCTTTCCGTTGCCCCTAATCTTTTTGAGTAAATTGCCCCACGAACGTCTTCACGTGTTCCCTTCTCACCAAGAACATCTAATGGATCACTTATACCAAGACGAGCCCATGCTTTTTGTTCAGATTCTCTACCTTGGTCTCTGAAGGGTTTAGTTGGCCGATCCCCTATTTTATCTGAATTGACTTGATCTTCAAATTCCTTTGGCGTTTGATTTTCAAAAAAATTCCAAGTTAAATTGTATTCTCTCACATGCTCCATGCAAAACCAGAAAAATTCTGAATTATTGTCAGCAGATTTTGGTGCTCTATATTTCCCAGATTTGTTACAACCAGCTTTTTCACAAACTTGTTTGGAGGTATCAACCGCACCGGTTGAGGCTTTACGTCCTTTCGTCCGACGTTTCTTGTCAGATGAAATCGACATATCAAATTCAAATAAAGGTTTTTTATCCATTGTTCAGTCTCTTGTTTTGGAATCAGGCACCATAGTGTAGGAGGATTGAACGTAATGCCAACCCCAATAAGGAAACAAAGTAAAAAAAATGTTAATCAAAGATCAAATATTAGAAAAATTGCAATTAAAATTTAAACCTTCTTATTTAAATGTAGAAGATCAGTCTGAATTACATCGAGGTCACGCTGGATGGGATGAGGGAGGAGAAAGCCATTTTCATATTAAAATTAATTCAGCCGTATTCATTGGTATGTCTCGATTGAAGCAACATCGTGCTATTTATTCCGCCCTAACTCCTGAGCTTATTAAAAAAATCCATGCCATCTCGATGGAAATTTTTTGTGACTGATTCTATTTCAATATTTTGTTTTTAATTAATTCATTTACGACGGAGGGGTTTGCTTTACCAGAAGTAGCTTTTAAAACTTGACCTACAAACCAACCTGCAAGTTTTGGATTTATTTTTGCTTTAGCTACCTGATCTGGGTTTTCTAAAATTATTTTATCAACTGCCGCTTCTATTGACCCGACATCTGTAACTTGTTTCATTCCAAGTTCTTTAACAATCTTCTTAGGATTACCACCTTCGTTCCAAACAATTTCAAATAATTCTTTTGCAATCTTGCCAGATATCTCATTCGAGGAAATTAGATCAATAATCTCCCCCAATTGTTCTGCTGATACAGGTGTGTTTTCAATTGTCAGTTCTTCTTTATTTAGACGGCCAAATAATTCATTTATAATCCAATTCGCTGAAAGCTTTCCATCTCTCTGCTTAGACACTTCTTCAAAAAAATTAGCATGCGTTACATCTGCAGTTAAAATACTAGAATCGTAATCTGTTAATCCATAATTCCTTATAAAGCGGGCCTTCTTTTCATCAGGTAGTTCTGGTAATTTTGCTTTTATACCATCTACCCATGGTTGTTCGATTTGTAACGGTAGTAAGTCTGGACAAGGGAAATATCTATAATCATGCGCCTCTTCTTTTGAACGCATAGATCTTGTTTCATTTTTGTCCGCGTCATAAAGACGTGTTTCTTGATGAATTTCTCCACCATCTTCTAAGATTGAAATTTGCCTTCTAGCTTCATAATTAATTGCTAATTGTATGAATTTCATGGAATTCATATTTTTTATTTCACATCGTGTTCCTAGATAACCGAAATCACTGCTTTTTCTATAAAGTTCGTACTGGCCTTTTTTGCAAACTGATACATTCACATCTGCTCTTAAACTTCCATTTTGCATGTTACCATCGCAGGTCCCTAAATATCGGAGAATTTGGCGTAATTTTCCAACATATGCAGCTGCTTCTTCTGGTCCTCTAATGTCTGGACGGCTCACGATTTCCATCAAAGCTACACCAGTTCTATTTAGATCCACAAAAGACATATTTGGGTCCATGTCATGTACTGATTTGCCAGCATCTTGCTCTAAATGAATTCTTTCAACTCTTACAAGCCTCGCTTGCTCATTACCCATTTCAACTAATACTTCACCTTCTCCAACGATTGGATGATATAATTGACTTATTTGATATCCCTGTGGCAAATCTGGATAGAAGTAATTCTTTCGATCAAATTGCGAAAATAAATTAATTTCAGCTTTCAAACCTAAACCAGTCCGAACAGCTTGTTCTACACAAAATTTGTTAATAACAGGCAACATACCGGGCATAGCGGCGTCGACAAATGATACATTAGAATTTGGCTCAGCTCCAAATTCTGTTGACGCACCAGAAAATAACTTTGCTTTAGATGATACTTGAGCATGGATTTCCATTCCAATCACAAGTTCCCAATCTCCTTTTGCACCAGAGATTATTTTTGGCTGAGGTTGTGAATAATTTACATCAAGCATTGGAATTCCTTAGATTTTAGTGTTTTTGAATTACTAACTATTTACAAATTTAATCTTCTGATGGTTTTTTTAAGTTTTAATAACAATTCTATCAATCATTTCTTTTGTGTCTTTAGAAAGATTTGCAGTTTCTGAAATCCTATTTAATTGTACTTTTATGCTGTTTTGACGAGTTTTGTCATATTTTTTCCAAGATTGAAATACCGCACATAACCTTGCTGCGGTTTGAGGATTTATTTTGTCTTGCTTTATAATCCAATCGGCAGCAAATTTATAACCTTTCCCAGAAATAACATGAAAACCTGCTGGGTTGCCTGCACAAAAACTGCCTATTAATGAACGAAATCGATTTGGATTTTTATAATTGAAATCCTGATGCATTGATAAATCTATGGCACTTTCGAGGGCGTATTGTGGATCACAGTTTATGGATTGTAAAGAAAACCACTTATCTATGACTAATTTATCATTTTTCCAAGTATCGTAGAACTTACTTATAATCTCTTTTCTGAAATCTGTGGTCATCAAAGAGATGAATGCACTCTGTAAATCCGTCATGCTCTTTGCTTGATTATACCTGGAGAATGCGAGTTCCCCCCCATCATTATAAGTGTTTAGTTTTAGTAGAGCTGAGTGTAAGTCTCGTTTTCCAGAATCTGCCATATCAGAAGACTGATTGTTCATTGTTTTTAATTCTTTAAATAACTTTACAAAGTCATCTTTTAGAATTTCTGCACATCCTATTTCAGTTTTGATTAACGCCTTATGAATTTCAAGTGGATCAGGAGTTTCGCCTAGCTTTATAAGATCATCTGTTAAACTATCCTGTGTTGGTAATTTTAATAATACAGCTTTGTATCCCGGTTCTAAACCTTTGTTACTAATAACCTTTTTAATTGAGTTGGCAAATAAACCATCAATTGGTTTTCCCTCTAAAATAGTTTGGATAATAGATGAACGAGCTAATTTTTGTCCTGCCTCCCATTTATTAAATTCATTCGTATCATATTGTAACAAAAACGCATTTTGTTCATCTGTTGTTTTATAATTAATTATTATAGGTGCCGAAAAATCTCGAAGGATAGATGGTATTGGTTTCGTTTTGATATTATTAAAAGTAAATTCTTGTTCTCTTTCTGAAAGAGTTAATAAATTTGTTTCTAATACTTCTTCACCTTTTTTATTTAATAGGCCAACAGATATTGGTATTAACATTGGTTCATCAGTTTTATTATTTAGTGTTTGTTTGAATTTTAAAGCATATTGAGAGTTTTTGAAACTTTCTTGAACAGTTACGATTGGCGTTCCAGCTTGCTCATACCAAAGTTTAAATTGTTTCAAATCTATTTCATTATTATCTTCAAAGACCTTTATCCAATCTTCTATCGTACAAGCTTGTCCGTCATGTCTTTCAAAATATAAGTCTAAAGTCTCTTTGTAGGCTTTTGGTCCAACCAATTTGTGGAGCATATTTATAAGTTCTGCTCCTTTTTCATAAATAGTCGCCGTGTAAAAATTATTTATCTCTTTATATTCTGAGGGACGTACGGGGTGTGCAAGTGGCCCATTATCTTCTTCAAATTGACGGTTTCGTAATTGAATGACGTCGTTTATTCGTTTTATGCCTGACCCTCTTTGATCAGCACTAAATTGTTGATCTCTAAAGACTGTTAAACCTTCTTTCAAAGATAATTGAAACCAATCTCGACATGTGATCCTATTCCCGGTCCAATTGTGAAAATATTCATGTGCTATTATTCCTTCAATCAACTTATAATCATTATCTGTGGCTGTTTCTGGCGAGGCTAACACATATTTGGAATTGAAGATATTTAATCCTTTGTTCTCCATAGCACCCATATTAAAATCATCTACTGCAACAATTTGAAAGATACTTAGATCATATTCTCTTCCATAATTTACTTCGTCCCATAACATTGACCTTTTTAATGCATCCATAGCAAAAGCACATTTATTAATGTCTTCTTTTCTTACCCAAATTTTTAATACAACTTCTTTTCCAGACCTTGTAACGAAATAATCGTCAAAGCTTAGCAGATCACCAGCCACTAGAGCAAAGAGATAAGAAGGTTTTGGCCATGGATCGTCCCATTCAGCCCAACCCTCACCTCCATCGATTTGATTGCCATTTGATAATTTTGTAGGATGTTTACTTTCCACCCTTACCTTGAATTTTGCCATAATATCTGGACGATCCAAGTAGTATGTTATCTTTCTAAAGCCTTCTGCTTCGCATTGTGTGCAGTACATTCCATTTGATAAGTAGAGCCCTTCCAATGAAGTATTGGCTTGTGGATTGATCTCAGTTGTTATTTCAATTGAAAGCCAAAGAGCTCCAAAAGAGTCTCAAAAAAAGGTGCGGTTTTGGGGTATAATAATTGCAGTTTTATTAAGAGTTGTTTTGCTCTTTATTATGATACATTTAATTGAGAGATTAAAAAAACCATTTTATATATTTGAATTTCAAGGGTGGATTGAAGGTGGAATTAACTTTGCTTCTGTAGTTTTTATGTTTGGTGGAATTTTCATAATTTATACAGCAGTAAAAGAAATCAATCACCTTCTATCAAATGAACATTTAGATGCATCTAATGGTCAATTGAACAAAAAATCAGCCCTTCAAGTAATTTTATTAATAGTTTTTATGAATCTAATATTTAGTTTTGATTCAATACTTTCAGCAATAGCAATTACTAACGTTTTAATATTATTAATAATTGCCATTTTAACTTCGGGAATTGCTATGATTGTCCTAGCAGACAAAGTCACTGAATTTTTAGAACGCAATCGAATGTATGAAGTTTTAGGTTTGTTCATTCTGTTGATTGTAGGTGTGGTTTTACTGGGTGAAAGTGGAACTGCAGCATCGCACGCGATGCACAATGAAAGCTTACAGATTAAAATATTTGGCTACCCATTGATTCCTATGTCAAAATCCACGTTTTATTTCTCGATAGTAGTATTATTTTTAGTTGAATTCATTCAGACTAGATATCAACGTAGATTAAACCGAGATCGAAAAAATAAATAATTGCTTGAATTAGAAAGAATTTAAAATTGGGTGTATTTTTTAAGTTTATTTTAATTACATTGTCATTTTTTGTTGTCTCGTGCTCCAACTTAAGTATGAATTCTCATGGACTCAATAATACCACAATGTCTCGGTCGATTGAAAGTACTCAACTCAAAAGATATTACTATAGAACGTCTAGACGACTAAAATCTCGAGGGTTGCTTAGAACAGATCAGGGTGTAGCAGACAGCCCTTATACTTCAAGAAATTTAATCAAAAACTTCGAGAAAATAGCACTTTATGATGAATATATTATAAAAGACGGCAAATTTATTTCTGAAGAAACGGAAAGTAAGATAAAGCGTTGGGAAACAGCAATTAAAATTAATGTTATTCATGGTAAAACAAACAGTATAAATCAGATCAAAATTGATAAAAAAAATATCTCTAACTTTTCACATCGGCTTTCAAATTTAACTGGACTATCGATAGAAGGTAATAAAAGTGAGAGTAATTTTATCATATTATTTCTTGATTTAGATGAACAAAGAAACTTTGGTGAAAAACTGAAAGAATTGATGCCACAGCTAACATCTGCAATGATAGAAGCTATCACTTCAAGCCCAAGAACGACGTTTTGTTCAGCCTTCGCCTTGTCAAAGCCTTCCAACGCTTATGAGTATACCGCTGCAATAATTTTAATTAAATCTGAACATTCACGACTTATGCGAAAATCTTGCATTCACGAAGAAATGGCTCAATCGTTAGGTTTGTCAAATGATAGTAAAATCGCTAGACCATCAATTTTTAACGATGATGAAGAATTCGCCTTCTTAACAACACATGATGAAAATTTACTAAAAATATTATACGATAATCGATTAAAACCAGGTATGAACAATAAAGATGCTCTCCCAATAATTACAAAAATAGCTAAAGAATTAATGAACTTTTGACAAACAAAGTATGAACCATAACTTAAAAGAGATTGAAAATAATATGACTGACATAAAAGTATTAAATAATATTCTGGAACGTCGATATTCTTGCCGGTCTTTTCTTCCAAAACGAGTAAAACAAGAGATAATAGAAGAAATATTGAACATAGCTCAAAAGATACCTTCTTGGTGCAACGCTCAGCCTTGGACTGTCACAGTTTGCAGCGGTAAAGCTCTAAAGGAGCTTTCAAACAATTTATTAGCAGCGGCATCTAAAGGTATCGTAGGTCCAGATATCGCATTTCCCCTTGAGTATAACGGAATTTACAGGGTGAGAAGAAAAGAGTGTGGATTACAGCTTTACAATTCTGTTGGCATTCAGAAAGGAGAGCAAAGTAAAGCAATAATGCAAATGCATGAAAATTTTAAATTTTTCGGAGCGCCACACGTTGCTATCATAACAAGTGAAAAGTCCTTAGGCACATACGGGGCTATTGATTGTGGTGCGTATGTAACCGCATTTACTCTGGCAGCTACTGCACTAAATATAAATACAATTCCACAAGCAGCGATAGCATCCTTATCCGATATAGTTAGAAGTACTTTGAAAATATCAGTGGAAAAGAGTATTGTTTGTGCGATTTCATTTGGTTACGAAAATAGCAAACATCCTATAAATAATTTTAGAACATCCCGATCTAATATAAATGAAGTAGTTCAATGGGTTGATGGAAAAACTTAATAAATTGATTGAGTTTTATCAGACTTTTCTAAATTCTTGTAATTAGAAAGTAATGACTTAGTGCCATTTAAAAAAGTACTTACATCCGTACCTACGGCAACAAACAACGCACCCATCTCAATATATTTTTTTGCTCTCACTTCGTCTGTCATTAATATGCCAGCAGCTTTTCCACATGAAATGATTTTAACTATTGCTTGTTCTATCGCTTGTTGCACCAGTTCATTATTGGGATCATTTATAAAACCCATGCTTGCTGCTAAATCAAAAGGGCCAATAAATACTCCATCCACACCCTCGACAGCACAGATAGACTCTAAATTGTCTAAGGCTGTTTGGCTTTCAGCCTGAACAAGAAGACATATCTCGTCATTAGCACTTACCGCATAATTTGATATGTTACCATATTTTGCTGCTCTCGTTATTGATGCTGCACCTCTAACTCCGGATGGTGGATAATGTACAGCACGAACCATTTCTTGTGCTTGATGAGCAGTCTCAACCATAGGAACTAGAATTGTTTGAGCACCAACATCTAAAATTTGTTTAATATCATGAGTAATGCCTGCAACCACTCGTACAACAGCATTACTATCAGACGCATCGATAACTCTTAATAAATTAGCAATATTTTCAACACTATTTGGTGCATGCTCCCCATCGATTAACAACCAGTCAAATCCAACTTGAGCAGAAATTTCTGCCGTTGTTACTGAAGATAAACTTTGCCAAAAACCTATCTGTAATTGATGGTTTTTTAGGGCTTCTTTGAAGCTATTTTTTGTAGCTGCCATATTAAAATTCCTCTAAGATTATTAATTCATTTTTTTAATTTTTTGTTTTATTCTATTTAAATGTAAAATTGGCTCTGTATATCCTGACGGTTGCTTCCGGCCCTCAAAAACAAGTTCACATGCAGCGTTAAAAGCTACCCCTGAAAATGATGGTCCCATTGCCTCATAAGTTTTATCCTTCTCATTTTGCTTATCAACAACTGTCGCCATCTTTTTCATTACTTGCAGGACTTTTTCTTCCGTCACAACCCCATGATGTATCCAATTAGCAATATGTTGACTGCTAATACGGCATGTGGCTCGATCTTCCATTAAACCAACATTATTGATGTCTAGCACCTTCGAACATCCAATCCCCTGGTCTATCCACCTAACCACATAGCCTAGAATACCCTGAGCATTATTTTCAATTTCACTAATTATCTCTTCTTCAGACCAATTATTTCTGTCAGAAATAGGTGTTTTTAGTAAATCATTACTTGAGTTTCTTATCCCATTATTTTCAAGTTCAATTTGTCGCTTAGTGACGTTAATTTTATGATAATGCAAAGCGTGTAAGGTTGCTGCAGTTGGGCTTGGAACCCAAGCACAATTTGCACCACTTTTTGGATGATTTATTTTTTCCTCAAACATCTTCTTCATTTGATCAGGCGCAGCCCACATACCCTTTCCAATTTGGGCCTTCCCTCTTAAACCACATAATAACCCAATATCTACATTCAAATTTTCGTAAGCTTCTATCCAAGGCTCTAGTTTTATTTGAGATTTAGGTAGAAAAGGGCCTAATTCCATTGAAGTGTGAATTTCATCTCCCGTTCTATCTAGAAAGCCAGTATTTATAAAAGCGATCCGAGATTTTGCAACCCTAATACATTCCTTCAAATTTAAAGTTGTACGACGTTCTTCATCCATAATTCCAATCTTTACAGTATTTCTTGAAAGACCGAAGGCATCTTCAACTTGTGAGAAAATATCATCCGCCAATTTTACTTCATCTGGCCCATGCATTTTAGGTTTAACAATATAAATAGACCCAAAAATAGAATTTTTATTTTTTAATTTCACATCATGAAGCGCACATAAGATTGAGAAGTAAGCATCCATAATACCCTCACCCACTTCCTGATTATCAACACCTAAAATAGCTGAAGTGGTCATTAAGTGCCCAACGTTTCTAACCAGCATTAAGGATCTATTTTTTATTAAAGAGCTAATACCAGAATTTGTTTCATATGTTTCATCATTATTAATTTCACGCAGAATTTCTTTACCATTCTTTTGTATAACCTCTGTTAAGTTTCCTTTCATTAGACCTAACCAATTTGAGTAGGCTAATATTTTATCGTCCACATCAACTGTCGCAACACTATCTTCGCAATCCATAATAACCGAAATGGCTGACTCAAGTAATACATCAGAAATCCCAGCAGGATCTAAAGCTCCTATTGGATCTTTTTTATTAATTAAAATTTTCACATGTAAATTATTGTTTTTTAATAAAATTCCACTGTTATTTCGCCCTACATACTGTTCACTTTTTATTAAAGATAGCTTAACTGATTCAATATCTTTTACATTTTCCCACTTGAGGCTTTTTAAACTAAAAATTTCGTCTAGGTATTTTTTTGATAATGCCACCACCTTTGAACCACGTTCTCTTGAATATCCGATTTCTTCATTTTTTCCATCGATCATATCAGTGCCATACAAGGCATCATAAAGGGAGCCCCATCTCGCATTAACTGCATTAAGTGCATATCTAGCA
>JAOGYN010000021.1:0-15810 GCA_028112705.1 Paracoccaceae bacterium
GGATTGGTTTCATTATTCGATAGATTACCGTATCGGCACCCGTTACATGGGCGATCATATTGTAGACAATGTTAAATTAGAAGCTATGAGAAACCCTTTTTTAGCCAACCTTTTAAAATCTGATAGTATATATATTCGTTCAAATATTACTTTTGATAATCTAGCACCATTATCTACATACTTAGGACAACCCGGTGGGCAGACTAAAGGTGGTTTAAGTTTCAAAGAATACCAAAATCGTCAAAATCAACATCGCAAAGCTGAAAAGTCTGCCTTATTAGATACATCTGAATTCATAAATAAATCACAAGGCCTTTACGGCTACTCTAATTTTGTATGTGATAGTAGTGGGTCAATATGTGAAGTTGTTGATGGTAAAGACCCAAATGATCCAATCCTAGAAAAACTATCAAAAAACCTTCTAATGGTATGGATTAAAGGAGATAACAATCATAGTAAAAATTTGATTGATAGGTTTAAAAAAAATCCAAAGCCAATGTATTATAATCTTAATTTACTTGAAGAGTCTTGGAAGTCTTTTAAAAATCTCTATTCATTAAATGACGAAGACGTCGAACCAAGAGAATTTGCAATTTACGCTTATGAAAAAGCAATTAACGCGCGCCAACCAAAATATGAAGCTATAAGTCAAAATTGGGGTGTATCAGTGGCAGCAAGTGAGGTCAGTAATATTAAATCATGTTCTGATTTTAATTCAATTATTGCGGGTGCACTAACTTAATAAGGATTGAGACTTAAAATGCCTATAAAAATACCAAAAGACCTTCCAGCATTCAAAGAATTAAGCAAAGAAGGTGTTATGGTTGTATCTGAAGAAGCAGCGACAAGACAAGATATAAGGCCACTCCAAATTGGATTGTTAAATCTAATGCCAACTAAAATTCAGACAGAAACACAATTTGCCAGATTAATTGGGGCAACACCACTGCAGATTGAATTAACGTTAATTAGAATGTCAGAACATCATTCTAAGAATACTTCACCCGTTCATATGGAAACATTTTATCAACCTGTTTCAAAAATTTTATCAAAAAAATTTGATGGGTTAATTATAACAGGTGCTCCGATTGAGCATTTACCTTTTCAGCAAGTAACTTACTGGAAAGAGCTCTGTGAAGTTTTTGAGTGGAGCCGATCTAACGTACACTCAACTTTTGGCGTATGTTGGGGTGGGATGGCTATGATAAATTATTTTCATGGTATAAATAAGCACTTACTTCCTGAAAAAAAGTTTGGTTGTTATTGGCAAAAAAATCTTGCCAAAAACTCACCCTATTTGAGAGGATTTTCGGATGAGTGTTTAATTCCAATCAGCCGTTGGACGGAGATAAAGCAAACCGAAGTTGATCAACATGCACAATTAAAAACCCTATTAGGGTCTTCTGAAACAGGACCATGCTTAATAGAAGATAAGAAACATCGTGGCCTTTATATTTTTAATCATTTTGAATATGACAGTGATACTCTAAAAAAAGAATTTGAACGCGATCTTGTAAATAATGATAATGCTAGAATTCCAATCAATTATTTTAAAGATAATAATCCAGAATTTACGCCCTTAAATCGCTGGCGAAGTCATGCGCATTTGTTATACGGGAATTGGATTAATGAAATTTATCAAAATACCCCTTTTGATATTAAGGATATTGGTAATTCATTTAATAATAATGATATTTAACTTTAATTTTCAAAATAATTAAAATAAATACTATGTATGAAGCATACCGCACCCATAAATCCTCAGTTCTTTGTTACCCACCCGCAGCCATGTGCATATTTGCCAAATCGCTTTGAACGCAAGATTTTTACTAAACTTTCAATGAATACTGGCGACAAACTTAATAATGCTCTTTCAAAACAGGGATTTAGGAGATCACAAAACATTCTTTACCGACCAGCATGTAAAGGTTGTAATTTATGTTTCTCTGCTCGAATAAAGGTTTCTGATTTTTGCTATAGTAAAAGTCAAAAGCGCGTAAAAAACAAAAATAGAAATATTCAACGAAAAATAAACAATACCTGGGCTACAGAAGAACAATTTGATTTATTTAAAAAATACTTAAATCAGAGGCATGCAGACGGCGGAATGGCAGAAATGCAAGTATATGAATTCGCGGCCATGATCGAAGAAACATCAGTCTTCAGCAAAGTTATTGAATATACAGACTATAACTATAATGATCAGCAAACATTGAAATGCGTCAGCTTAACAGATATGTTAGACGACGGAGTATCATTAGTTTATTCTTTTTTTGATCCTGATTTTAACCAGCAATCACTTGGAACACATATCATATTGGATCATATCGAATATGCTAAAGAACTAGACCTTTCTTACGTCTATCTTGGGTATTGGGTACCTGGTAGTAAAAAAATGGAATACAAACGTAACTTTAGTGGTTTAGAAATTTATTGTGGTAACAAGTGGCAACCTTTTAAATTGGTAAATCAACAAATTTCTAAATTTTCAAAGTGTGAATCTATTAAAAACCAAGTTACAAATCTCCAACTTCCCAGAGATTTTTTAAGTATATAATTTTTATTAATACAAAAAATATTATATTTTCGTAATAATGTTACTCAAAAATAGCCTATTTTTGTTATTTTAGTAAATTATTACGGTTGACCCCAACTTTTTGGTTTCATAATGTGCGCTCTAATGAGCTGATCTAAATGTGTAAAATTAGGCTAAAAAGAAAGAATAACAATGTCACAAAAAATGACTGGTGCAAAAATGGTTGTTCAAGCACTAAAAGACCAAGGGGTTGATACAATTTTTGGCTACCCAGGTGGTGCGGTACTTCCAATATATGATGAGATATTTTTACAAAATGACATTAAACACGTTTTGGTGCGCCATGAACAAGGTGCTGTTCACGCAGCCGAGGGCTATGCAAGATCTACAGGCAAACCAGGTGTTGTTTTAGTCACTTCAGGTCCTGGAGCCACAAATGCCGTAACTGGTATAACAGACGCCTTAATGGATAGCATTCCTTTAGTTGTATTAACAGGTCAAGTTCCTACATTCATGATTGGTAATGATGCATTTCAAGAAGCAGACACTGTTGGTATTACAAGACCCTGTACGAAGCACAATTGGCTCGTAAAGGATACTGAGAAACTTTCGGGTATTATTCACCAAGCTTTTCATGTTGCCCTTACAGGTAGACCTGGACCGGTATTAGTAGACATCCCAAAGGACGTGCAATTTGCAACTGGTACTTATCAAACTAAAAATCAAACTCCTAATGGAAATTACAATCCAATCATAAAAGGAGATATTTCAGCAATAACACAATTAGTGGAGTTAATTGAAAATGCAGAAAAACCCATCATTTATAGTGGTGGTGGTGTAATAAATTCAGGTGTTGGAGCCAGTCAATTGCTTTGCGAGTTGGCAGAAGCCACTAATTTTCCAGTTACGTCGACTTTAATGGGTCTTGGAGCATACCCAGCTTCTGGAAAGAATTGGCTTGGCATGCTCGGGATGCATGGAACTTACGAAGCTAATTTAAGCATGCATGGTTGTGACTTAATGATAAACATTGGCGCACGATTTGATGATCGCATCACTGGTAGAGTCCAAGACTTTAGTCCAAATTCTAAAAAAGCTCATATAGACATAGATCCATCTTCAATAAATAAGGTAATTAATGTGGATATACCCATAATCGGTGATGTAGGCCATGTTTTAGAAGATTTACTTAAAATTTGGAAATCTAGAGGACGAAAAACAAACTCACAATCAATTGAAAAATGGTGGAGCCAAATTAACAAATGGCGTGAGAAAAATTGTTTGAGTTACTCTCAATCAAAACAAACAATAAAACCACAGTATGCTTTAGAAAGATTAGAGGCATTAACAAAAAAATA
The DNA here is from genome assembly GCA_028112705.1 of Paracoccaceae bacterium. GTDB lineage: Bacteria > Pseudomonadota > Alphaproteobacteria > Rhodobacterales > Rhodobacteraceae. Next base: position 3,895 of record JAOGYN010000021.1, read on the forward strand.
TGACCGGTACATATGCACTGAAGTGGGGCAACATCAGATGTGGGCAGCACAATTCCTTGGTTTTAATTCTCCACATCGCTGGATGACTTCGGGTGGGTTAGGAACAATGGGTTACGGTTTTCCGGCATCCATTGGTGTTCAAGTGGCACATCCGGAGTCCTTGGTTATTAATGTCGCAGGTGAAGCCAGTTGGTTAATGAATATGCAAGAAATGGGAACTGCTGCTCAATATAAACTTCCAGTTAAGCAATTTATTCTGAATAACGAAAGACTTGGAATGGTCAGGCAATGGCAAGAGTTATTACATGGAGAAAGATACTCAAGTAGCTGGTCTGAATCTTTACCTGATTTTGTAAAGCTTGCAGACGCGTTTGGGTGGAAAGGCATTTGTATTAGTGATCCAAATGATCTTGACGACGCTATAATGGAAATGATTAATTTTGACGGCCCTGTTCTGTTTGATTGTCAAGTTGAGAAACATGAAAATTGCTTCCCAATGATACCATCCGGTGCTCCACATAATGAGATGTTATTTGGAGATGCCTCAACTGAAGATGCAATTAGCGCAACTGGCGCTGTTCTGGTGTAAAGGAAACAAAATGTGTGCACTAAATATTAAACAAGGTACATCTTCACAATCTGCTTATGATTTACGTTCATCATATGGTGATAATATTGAAACGCACACTCTTGCTGTGGTTGTTGATAATGAAGCAGGCGTCCTAGCTCGTGTCATTGGATTATTTTCAGGTAGAGGTTATAATATCGAGAGTTTAACAGTAGCTGAATTTGACCATGAAGGGCATAGATCTCGAATTACAATTGTAACGACAGGGACTCCACGAGTTATAGAGCAAATAAAAGCAGAATTAGGAAAAATGGTGCCAGTTTATCAAGTAAATGATTTAACTGTTGAAGGTCCATCCGTTGAACGTGAATTAGCTATATTTAAAGTAATGGGGTCAGGTGAAAAACGAGCAGAAGCAATGAGAACCGCGGACATTTATCGGGCCAAGGTAATTGATAACACTATTGACTGTTATACATTTGAGCTCACGGGTAAATCTGCAAAAATAGATGCTTTTGCTGAAATGATGCGTCCCCTTGGATTAACAGAAATTGCACGAACCGGTGTCATTGCATTACGGCGTGAATAAAAAAAAAGGGCGATAATTCGCCCTAGTTTAACGATCTAAGCTCATCATTGATACTACTCGGTTTTTCTTGCCTGCGGCTTGATCGTTATAGAGGTTAAACTCATACCTCTAATTCTTATTTAATTTAATTATCTTCCAATTTAACTACATCCAGATGTTGATCCACATGTGTTGCATTTCATGCAAGTACCGTTTCTAACAAGCGTATAATTTCCACAATCACCACATGGATCTCCCTCAAAACCTTGCATTTTGGCCTTAAATCTATCGTCAAGCACGTCAGGTTTTGCGTCCATTTGTGATGGGTTCACTTCAGGGGCATTCTCTACTATTCCTGTAGTGCCATTCGCCACCTCAGAAGTTATTACTCTAGACTGCTCGGCCCCACCTTGTAATACCATTAGGTGCTGTGGAACACGTTTGCGCAGATAACCAGTTGACGAAACCTGCTTTAACATTTCCACAGAACGCATTGCAGCGCCTTGGCTTAAATCTTCAATATTTCTCTTGCCTTCTTCCACACCTTTACCAAGGTCATCGAAGTGTTCACCCACAGGTGGGACATGCGCAAGGTCTGTTCTATCTAAATAAGAGATTGCTAGCTCTCTAAAAATATAGTCCAATATGGAAGTTGCATTTTTTACGCTATCATTTCCCTGAACCATTCCAGCCGGTTCAAATCTAGTGAACGTAAATGCATCAACAAATTCTTCCAAGGGCACCCCGTACTGAAGGCCTACAGAGATTGCGATGGCAAAATTGTTCATCATCGCACGAAAACCTGCTCCTTCTTTATGCATATCGATAAAAATTTCCCCTAAACTTCCATCCTCATATTCACCTGTGCGAAGATAAACCTTATGACCACCTACCATTGCTTTTTGAGTATATCCTTTTCGCCTTTGAGGTAATTTTTCTCGATCTTGAGCACGCTCTACTTCTTTTATGATTATTTTTTCAACAATCTTTTCTGCCAATATCTGTGCTTTTTGTCCATCTGGAGCATCTAATAACGCCTCTTCTAAATCCTCATCATCCTCAATTAACGCTGCTGCTAAAGGCTGTGACAGCTTTGAACCGTCTCTATATAACGCATTTGCCTTAACACCTAAGGACCAACTTAACTCATAAGCTTCTAAGCAGTTAGAAATCGCTGCATCATTTGGCATATTTATTGTTTTGGAAATTGCTCCTGAAATAAATGATTGCGCCGCTGCCATCATATAAATATGACTATTAACACTTAAAAACCTTTTTCCTTTTTTACCACATGGATTAGCGCAGTCAAAAATGTTAAGATGCTCGTCTAGTAAATGCGGTGCACCTTCCAGTGTCATAGCACCGCAAACATACTCATTTGCAGCGTCCATTTGTTCCTTTGTGAAACCTAAGTGCCTCAATAAATCAAATGTTGGATCCATCAACCTTTCTTCAGGGATACCCAATGTGCCCTTACAAAAATCCTCTCCCAAGGTCCATTGATTGAAAACAAACCTAATATCGAAGGCCGCTGGAAGTGAAGCTTCAATTTTCTTAAGCTCTAGCTCACCAAAACCATGGCCCAATAACATATCATGATTAATTCCAGGCGCTGAAACCAAACTACCATGGCCGACAGCATAGCCAATTATTGCTTCAACCTGCTCTCCAGTATAACCCAGCGCTTCCAATGCTGCAGGAACAGATTGATTTATTATTTTAAAATATCCTCCACCCGCAAGCTTCTTAAACTTTACCAACGCAAAGTCTGGCTCAATGCCAGTTGTATCACAGTCCATAACCAGACCAATTGTTCCAGTTGGCGCAATTACAGTTGTTTGTGCGTTACGATAGCCATATTTTTTACCCAAGCTATAAGCATCGTCCCACGCTTCTCTCGCCAATCGAACAATATCTTGATCTGGACAATTATCAGCGTCTAGAGGAATTGGTTTAACTGCTAATCCTATATATCCATCCTTTTGACTTTTCGCCGCCTTTCTATGATTATCAATCACCCGCAACATATGCTTTGAGTTTCTTTTATAACCATTAAACGGTTCAAGTTCCTTTGCCATTTCTGCTGAGGTTTTATAAGAAATACCAGTCATCAATGCGGTCAGTGCTCCACAGAGAGCTCTTCCACCAACCGAGTCGTAGCTAAGCCCCATATTCATTAATAGCCCACCTATGTTTGCATATCCCAAACCAAGGGTTCTAAACTCGTAAGATAATTTAGCTATTTGTTCAGAAGGAAATTGCGCCATTAACACAGATATCTCTAAAGTTATCGTCCATAACCTTGTCGCGTGCATATAATCCTCAGATAGAAACTTTCCATCTTTGAAAAAAGTTAGCAAATTCATAGAAGCTAAATTACAGGCAGTATCATCTAAGAACATGTATTCTGAGCAAGGGTTTGAACCTCTTATTTCTCCGTCTTCTGGACAAGTATGCCAGCTGTTTATTGTATCGTGAAATTGAATGCCAGGATCAGCACAAGCCCAAGCTGCATGCCCAACCTGATCCCAAAGATCTCTAGCCTTTACAACTTTTGATACTTTACCATCTCTTCTCCCCAATAATTCCCAATCAGAATCATCTTTAACTGCCTGTAAGAAGCTATCTGTTACTCGCACTGAATTATTGGAGTTTTGCCCCGCAACAGTAACATAAGCCTCAGAATCCCAATCTGTGTCATATGTTGGGAATTCTATGCTAGAATATCCTTGCTTCGCATATTGAAGCACCCTGCTGACATATGTCTCAGGAATCATAACTTTCTTTGCAGATCTTATCGCTGCCTTTAGCTGCGCATTTTTCTTTGGATCACAAGCTGAATCTTCAGAACCATCCCAACTGCGAATAGATTCAAATATTTCATTCAGTTTCTGCTTATGAAGTTTCGAGCCTGCCACCAAAGAAGCTACTTTTTGCTCCTCTTTAACTTTCCAGTTAATAAACTCCTCAACATCTGGATGATCCATATCGCATATGACCATCTTGGCGGCTCTTCTGGTAGTTCCACCAGATTTAATTGCTCCAGCTGCTCTATCACCTATCTTCAAAAAACTCATCAAGCCCGATGATTTACCACCACCACTTAAGTTTTCTCCCGAACCGCGAAGGGACGAAAAGTTCGTCCCAGTGCCAGAACCATATTTAAATAGCCTTGCCTCTCGGTTCCACAAATCCATTATGCCGCCTTCGTTTACCAAATCATCAGTGACTGATTGAATAAAGCAAGCATGGGGTTGAGGATGCTCATATGAAGATTTTGACCGAACTAACTCCTTAGTCTCAAAATCTACATAATGGTGCCCTTGACTAGGCCCATCAATCCCATATGCCCAGTGTAACCCTGTATTAAACCATTGCGGGGAATTTGGCGCTGCCATCTGCTTTGCAAGCATAAATCGCATTTCGTTGTAATATGCCATCGCATCTTCTTCTGATGTAAAGTACTTGCCCTTCCATCCCCAATAAGCCCATGCGCCCGCCAAACGATCGAAAACTTGCTTTGAGGAAGTCTCCCCACCATACCTCTTCTCCACAGGAAGCTTTTCCAAAGCATCAACATCTGGCTCAGATCTCCAGAGAAAACTAGGTATCCCTTTCTCTTTCACTTTTTTTAATCGAGCTGGAACACCTGCTTTCCGAAAATATTTCTGTGCAATAACATCAGCAGCAACTTGCGACCAACTGGTTGGAATTTCAATATCGTGTTGGGAAAAGACCACAGTTCCATCTGGATTTCTAATTTCCGAGGTTGTTCTGGAAAAATCCATTCCAGCATATGCGTCTTTTTTTGAATCGGTAAATCTGTGCTCAACCTTCATTTTTTGCCTCTTTTTTGTTATCATAACCGTATTTTTACGGTAAAACTTATTATATTCTATCGCTTTAGTGCGATTTTTTCAGGTTCATTAACACAACATGTGGTATCAAAAGCTCCTGTAAGCACTAGTTGACGTAAAAATGGGGCAATGGTCAACGATAAATTTACTTTTTTTTTAAATATTTTCATTGACCTCAAAACGAATCTAAATATGAAACAAAAAAACTACTATTTAGAAAATAAGATAAAAATAAATTGGTATATAAAATTAACATTTGATTAAGAATACTAGAACAAGACAACACTGAGTGGGTATTAGCACTCCAGGACGAAGTCCCCACCACTTTGTTATAAAAATACTAGATTATAGATGGTCGGGGCGATAGGATTCGAACCTACGACCTACGGTACCCAAAACCGCCGCGCTACCAGGCTGCGCCACGCCCCGAACATCAGCGATCGTTTAGCCTTTTGAAGTAAAAATTAAAAGCCCTAATCTTTAATTTTACAGGACCATTTGACATCAAATGGTAAAAAAAATGGGTGCCGTACTAAATCTCCAGTTTTTATGCCCTCACGAATCGCACTTTGGCCATTAATTTCTAAAACCGCTATGGTATCTGACCTTCCAGAAATTCTTTTCATGCTGAATGGCTGAGCATTGTGCTCAATATGACTTATTTCACCTGACATAGACAAAAATATAATATCTAATGGAATTACAGTATTTTTCATCCAAAAAGATACCTTGTGAGGTTTTTCATATAGAAAAAGCATACCAGATTGAGTATCCAATTTCTTTCGACCCATTAAACCCTGTGTTCTTTGGATAGAAGTTATAGCAATTTCTACGTTAAAATCCACGGCCCCAAAATCACCTTGTATACTGACAACATCTTCCTGACACGCAGAAGCAAGTAATTGAGAGGATGCCGATATAAATAAAATAAAACATATCAATTTTTTTACTAAATTAAAATTTGTCATGACTTAGTCTCTCAATTTGTCCAACTCTTTAGATTATATAACCAAAGAATTTTTAAGGGAACAATCTTTGACTATTCCATTCATGGTTTGTCGATCCACCGGTGTACCTAAAACGATTGTGCAATCTATCTTCGCCGTCAGCCCACAATTCTATTTCAATTGGTTTGATCTTAAATCCTCCCCAATATTTTGGACGCTCGGGATTGCCACTAGTACTTTTCATAACAGCAGAAACACGCTTCGTTAACTCATCTCTGCTACTTAATGGCTTGGATTGTTCTGATGCAATTGCACCATATCTACTATTCAAAGAACGTGTATTAAAATATTTATCTGCTTGTTCTTCTGACGTTTTCTCAACCTCACCCCTGACACGAATTTGTCGCCTAAGCGATTTCCAGTGTATAACTAAGGCAACCTTCCCAGAGTCAAATATTTCAGTCGCCTTTACCGAATTATAATTTGTATAAAAAATAAAACCAGTCTCATCGATTTCTTTTAGTAACACCATTCGCACATTAGGCATACCTGCCTGATCAACTGATGCTAAAGCCATTGCATTAGCATCATTTAATTCAGTTTTTTCTGCTTCTTCTAACCATCGCTTTGAAATCAAAACAGGATCTGATCCATCAAAAATATTAATCATTTTTTTCTCTTTTTAATTATAATCTAATACAGCCCTTGGCGAAACGCTAAACACACTATAATATGATTTGTTAAATAACGCTACTAAGTAACGATTGCACTATAGGAAACACATATGTCAGATTTATTAAAAGGCAAGCGTGGTTTGATCATGGGATTGGCGAACAATAAGTCAATCGCTTGGGGAATTGCAAAGGCATGCCATGATGCAGGAGCAGAACTAGCTTTTACTTACATGGGTGACGCTTTTAAGAAACGGGTTGAACCTTTAGCAAGTTCAATAAATGTAACAAATATTTATGACTGTGACGCCGGAGATTCAGAATCATTGGACCATGTCTTTTCAGCACTTGAGGCTGAGTGGGGGAATTTAGATTTTGTTGTTCATGCAATTGGCTTCTCGGATAAAGAAGAATTAAGAGGAAGGTACGTCGATACAAGCTCTAAGAACTTTCAAATGACAATGGACATTTCAGTATACACATTTACTGCTATTACTCAAAGAGCTGAAAAGCTAATGAATAATGGTGGTTCTATCTTAACTCTCACATACTATGGAGCTGAACAAGTAATGCCTCACTACAATGTCATGGGTGTAGCAAAAGCCGCCCTGGAAGCCTCTGTAAAATATTTAGCAGAAGATTTGGGCAAGGACGGGATTAGAGTAAACGCAATATCAGCTGGACCCATAAAAACCCTTGCGGCTTCTGGCATTGGAGATTTTAGATATATTTTAAAATGGAATGAGTTAAACTCGCCATTAAGAAGGAATGTTACACAAGATGAAGTGGGTAAAACCGCAGTTTACCTTTTGAGTGATCTAAGTTCAGGTGTAACAGGTGAAAATTTACATGTAGACGCTGGATATCATGTGGTTGGAATGAAAGCTGTTGATGCGCCAGACATCGACGCAGTAAAAGGACGAGAATGATGTCAAAAGATAGATTACCTCATGAAAAAGGGTTTCACGTAAGTTGGGATCAGTTGCACAGAGACTCACGCGCACTGGCATGGCGTTTAGATGGGCAAGGTCCAGACAATGGCGCTTGGAAGGCGGTTGTGGCTATAACCAGAGGTGGAATGGCCCCAGCAATGATAGTAGCCAGGGAATTGGACATTAGAACCGTAGATACTATAGCAATAAAATCCTACGACAGGCACTCCAGGACCGAAGCAAAAGTATTAAAGTTTCCAGATGAAAAACTGGTTGGCGACGGAACAGGAATATTAATAATAGATGACTTAGTAGATAGTGGTAAAACAATTGAAGTCGTGCGTGAAAAAATGCCAAAAGCACATTATGCAACAATATATTCTAAACCCATGGGACGACCTCAAGTAGATACTTATATTACAGAAGTTAGCCAAGACACATGGATTTTCTTTCCTTGGGATATGGCTCTACAATACGTAGAACCTTACAGAGGTACTGATTAAGAACTCTTTGAAACTAGAGCTTCCCATTCTTTGAAAATATCGTCGCTCCAACCAATACTCTTATGTGACATTGCTAATATCACCGGCCTTTTCATCAAAGCTGGGTATTTTTGTAATAACGAGATTGTAGACAGTTGTTTTTCAGAGGAGTTCAATCCTCTGTATGTAGTCGATCGACTATTCAAAATATAATCACCAAAAAGATCACACATTTCCTCTATTTTTTCTAAAGTAAGAGGTATTTGTCTCACATCAATTAATTCAGAATTAAACCCAAGATCAATCATTTTTCTTAAAGCAAGGCGACACTTATCACAATTTTTTAACCCAAAAACCTTAATACCACTCATTTATAACATATCCATTTCTTCACTTAATAACTAAAATCACCATATTTTTTCAAATTCATTCTTAATGCATCTAAATTTTCAGTCTCTGTAGTGCCGATCAAAACCAAACCTAACTTTTTCTCATTATCAGCAATGTCAACATAATAACGATGACCAACTGTTTGTAATAAATACATGTTCCCATCAATTCCTCTTAAATGGCCTTTTGCTCTTACTAAATGCATATTTTGCTGAGTTAAACTTTTAGAAAACTCTATTGGATCCACAAATTCATTCGGAATAAATACCTTAGACCAAAATATGCCCGTATGGTTTGCTTTGATTTCTTGAGAGGGCTGTCTTAACACCCCAAGTTGTCTATTCGCACCCAGAAGTACATCTAATTCAACATTCGAGTGAGAAACCATAATGGCTTTATTTAACAAATGATGATTTTTAATCCAACTCAAAAAAGATTTTTTGTCCATTATCAGATCAGTCTTGTTTGCAAAAATCAAATCGGCATTTTCTATCTGCGCCAAAACAGTATCCGACACATATTTATTAGATAATTGATCTTGTATTTGCTCAGAATCTACAATTGACACTATGCTCTCAGTATAACAATCGTCGATCAGAGAGATAGATCTCTCAATAGAACTTGGAATTGCAACACCACTTGCTTCCAGTATAATATGATCCGGTTTTGAATCTAAACTTGTTAACTCTTTTAGTGATAAAAGCATGTCATTTCCATATGAACAACAGATGCATCCACCAGCTAACGAAATCATGTTCTCATCTTGAGAGATTATTAAATCCTCATCAATTGCAAGATTGCCAAATTCATTAACCAATATCGCTAATTTCAAACCATTAGCTTTGCGTAATGCATTATTTACTAATGTGGTTTTACCAGCACCAAGATAACCAGAGATTATTGTGACTGGGATTGAATTAGCAACATTCACAAATTTTTTGCATCAAAAATCCGACCACCCTGCATTGTTCCCCAAACCTTTACATTCTTTAATTCATCAGGAGCACAGAGGTATGGATCCTCTTCCAAAATCGCAAAATCTGCACTTTTACCTGTTTCCAAAGAACCTACTTCGCCATCCATATGCAATGTATAAGCCGCACCCAAAGTGATAGCATACATCGCATCTTCAATTGTTATTCTCTCTTCTTCCCCTTGAACTCTCCCCGATGCAGTAAGACGGTTAACGGCACACCAAGCGGTAAACAACGGTCCTAGTGGCGTTACTGGAGCATCAGAATGGATTGCCATTGGCACGCCTGTATTTAACGCAGTTTTACAAGCATTCATTCTTAAAGCTCGATCTGGTCCAACTGTGAGCTTATAGTGCTCATCACCCCAATAGTAATGATGATTTGCAAAAAGATTAACACACATTTCAAGCTTTTTCATTCGCCTAAATTGAGCTGCGTCTGCTAATTGGCAATGCTGTAGGGTGAACCGATGATCAGGGCTTGCATGTTTTTTTAATGCGCCTTCTAACATATCAAGAGCCATTTCTGTTGCCTCATCGCCATTTGTGTGAGTGTGCACCTGAATACCAGCCACTAATGCTAATTCATACAATTCAGATAATTGATCAGGAGCCGTATACCAAAGACCATTTGGTGCGCCATTGTGATAACCTGGCCACCGCATACGCGCAGAAAACCCTTGAATTGAACCATCTGCAACTGCCTTAATTCGACCAAGCCGCAACCTATCAGTACTCTTTTTCTTTAAAGATTTTACTAATTCTATTGTCTCTTTAGGAGTGGCACCCAGAAATACTTTTAAAGGAACAACCCGTGTTGGGTAATTCTTTTCACCAGTTATTTGAAGCATTGCCTCAACACCTTCTTCAGTAAGGCGGGCAGCCAAATCCGTAACCGTTGTCACTCCAGTACGAACACACAACTTGCCAAATGCAACTAGGCCATCCTTATCGCTATCGGTCATCGAACGATTAAAACCAACGTGGATACCGATAGGTGTCATTGCATCAGGTCCATAAAGCTCCCCTGTTGGGTAACCATCCTTACCTAAGGGAATCCCTGGATGATTAATTCCAGCTTTCATTAACCCACCTAATTCTAGAGCTTTTGAATTTACATTCATAATATGTCCCGAAGCGTGTAAAATACCAATTGGCCGAGTTTCAGAAACTTTATCTAAATCCTTTCGTGAAACACGTTTGTTATTCATGTAAATCGGGTCAAGCTGCCAACCAGATAGCGGTGCATTCGGATTTTTTATTTTTTTATCAGCCTTTATAAGTCTTTCTACTACCGTATCGATCGATTTAGCACCCTCCCAGGTATTTCCATCAGGATCAGTTCTATCAAAAAAGCCACAATAGACATATCGCCATAGTGTTCCCTCCATTGTGTGTGCATGCCCTTCAACAAACCCAGGCATTATTATTTTATTTTCAAAAGAATTATCTAATTCAAATTCGCCCCATTTGTGTAATTCATCTAAATCACCAGTTCCTAAAATTTTTCCATCCCTTACAGCTACATGGGTAGCAATCGGGCGCGATGGATTCATGGTGATTATTTTTTTAGCTGAATATACTATCGTCATAAAGGTACCTAATATTTTAAAATTAAATATAGCTAGATTGATTTTATATACCCAAGCCTAAACAGTTTTTTTAAATCTTTTCAATATATTTTATGGAGATGAGCTCTTTCATTAAGGTTAAGGTGTTTATATTCAAAATTCTCTTGCATTCAAAAAATGGGCAGTTAAGCTTACCACACGTTATATAAATATGTGAATATATGAATACATAAATTAAAAAGGGGGAATTTTTCAATGAATTTTTTAGTTAAAAATCTACTTTCTGCCACAGCAGCAATATCAGTGTTGGCATCTGCCGTGCTGGCTGATGATGTGCCCAAAAGAGGTGGGACACTTATTACAGTTCTTGGTACATCACCAAGAAATCTAAATCCAGCGGTTCAGTCTGGAATCGTCACTGGTTATCCAGGTGCCCAGTTATTTGCCTCACCATTGCGCTATGATGAAGATTGGACGCCACAACCGTATTTAGCAAAAAGTTGGAACGTCTCAGAAGACGGTTTGACTGTCACTCTTAATTTAGTCGAAAATGCTAAATTCCATGACGGTGCTCCTATAACATCTGAAGATATTGCGTTTTCAGTTGATGTAATTAAAGCTCACCACCCATTTAAATCAATGTTTGCTCCAGTGACGTCTGTCTCTACCCCGGACGCACACACAGCCATACTAAATCTAAGCCAACCACACCCAGCTCTAATGCTAGCTATGTCTGGTCAATTAATGGCAATTATTCCAAAACATATTTATGGTGATGGTCAAAACCCAAAATCTCATCCACGCAATAACGAAAATGTTGTAGGATCTGGACCGTTTAAACTTGTGGAATTCAAACCTGGTGAACACATAATTCTCGAAAGATTTGACGAATTCTTTATTGAAGGTCGCCCATATCTTGACAAAATTGTTATGCGCATCATCAAAGATCCTCAAGCG
>JAOGYN010000022.1:0-15620 GCA_028112705.1 Paracoccaceae bacterium
CTCCAACTCATTTATTCCAGGTTTTGAGGAGCAGTTAGTTGGGAAGAAAGCTGAGGATAAAGTAGAAGTGAAGGTATCCTTTCCTGAAGATTACAACTCAAAAAACTTAGCTGGAAAGAATGCGATTTTTGACTGTGTGATTAATGCGGTTAAACAACCTAAGCCTGCTGTAATAGATGATGAAATGGCCAAGCAATTTGGTTCGGAAGATTTGAAAGCGCTTAAAGAACAACTAAAGGAAAGATTAGGTGCGGAGTATGTTGCTGCCGCTCGGCAACTAACTAAACGAGAGTTGATGGATTCACTCGATAAAATGGTAAAATTTGAACTACCAGAATCACTGGTTGACGCGGAATCTTCTCAAATAGCTCATCAATTGTGGCATGATGAGAATCCGGATGTTGAGGGACATGATCATCCAGAGATAGAAACAAACGATGAAGCTAAAAAATTGGGCGAAAGACGAGTGAGGTTAGGTTTGCTATTAGCCGAACTTGGCCGGAAAAATGAGATAACTATTTCTGATCAAGAAATGCAGCAGTCAGTTTTTGAGGAAGCTCGGAAATATCCTGGACAAGAAAAAGAATTCTTCGAGTTTGTTCAGAAAAATGAAGAGATTCAGCAACAATTAAGAGCACCTTTGTTCGAGGATAAAGTTGTTAACTTTGTGTTTGAATTGTCAACAATTACTGAGAAAAAAGTTAGTAAGGACGAACTACAAAAAGCAATTGAAAGTGAAGATTAATATTTTTTAGTAACATTCCTCGTTGAATGTAATTTGGTGAATTAAAATTGAGGAGATCGAATATGAGAGATCCAGTTGATACGTACATGAACACACTGGTCCCAATGGTGGTAGAACAAACCAGTAGAGGAGAAAGATCTTATGATATTTTTTCACGACTTTTAAAAGAGAGAATAATATTTGTTTCTGGACCTGTCCATGATGGTATGGCAACCCTTATTGTAGCCCAATTACTGTTTTTAGAAGCTGAGAATCCATCAAAAGAAATCGCCATGTACATTAATTCTCCAGGCGGAGTGGTGACTTCAGGTTTGTCAATTTATGATACTATGCAATATATTAGACCAAAAGTATCAACATTATGTATTGGTCAAGCCGCTTCAATGGGTTCATTACTTCTAGCAGCTGGTGACCCTGGTATGCGTTATTCACTTCCAAACTCACGCGTTATGGTACATCAACCCTCTGGCGGTTTCCAAGGACAAGCATCTGATATAGCGCTACAAGCCAAGGAAATCCTCGAACTCAAAGAACGGCTAAATAAAATTTACGTTAAACATTGTGGACAAACCTTAAAAAAAGTTGAAGCAGCGTTAGATAGAGATAATTTTATGACTGCAGAAGCAGCCAAAGATTGGGGAATAATCGATCAAATAGTTGATAAGAGATCAGAAGATAGTGAGTAAATTATTCTTGTTATCAAAGAGCTATCGTTTATGGATAATAGGCGTTGTAACCTTAGATTTTGTACAATAGAATTAAAGCCTGCAATCCTGGTGGATAACTTTTTAACTTATACTATTTTTATTGAGGTGATTGATGAGTAGTTCGAGCAATAAAGACAGCAAAAATACCTTATATTGTTCTTTTTGTGGGAAAAGCCAACATGAGGTGAGGAAATTAATTGCTGGCCCAACAGTGTTCATTTGTGATGAATGCGTTGAGCTATGTATGGATATTATTAGAGAAGAGACGAAAAGCTCTACTTTAAAAACTTCTGAAGGTGTGCCAACTCCACAAGAAATATGTGATGTTTTGAATGATTATGTGATTGGCCAAGAAGTGGCTAAAAAGGTGTTATCAGTTGCAGTACATAATCATTATAAAAGACTGAATCACTCTTCAAAAAACTCCGAAATAGAACTGGCAAAATCGAATATAATGTTAATTGGACCCACTGGTTGTGGAAAAACATTATTAGCTCAAACTCTTGCTCGAATTTTAGATGTACCATTTACCATGGCGGATGCTACGACTTTAACAGAGGCCGGATACGTGGGCGAAGATGTGGAAAATATCATTTTGAAACTTCTGCAATCGAGTGAATATAATGTTGAACGCGCGCAAAGAGGAATAGTCTACATTGATGAAGTAGATAAAATTACTCGTAAGTCAGACAATCCGTCGATAACTAGAGATGTATCGGGAGAGGGTGTTCAGCAAGCACTGTTAAAACTTATGGAAGGCACCATTGCGAGTGTTCCACCCCAAGGTGGTCGTAAGCATCCACAACAAGAATTTTTGCAAGTAGACACCACTAATATTTTGTTTATTTGTGGTGGAGCCTTTGCAGGTTTAGAAAAATTAATAGCTCAACGTGGAAAAGGTTCTTCCATCGGTTTTGGTGCTGATGTGAAAGAGGAAGAAAAAATCAGTGTTGGAGAATCTTTAAAAAATTTACAACCAGAGGATTTGCTAAAGTTTGGATTGATTCCTGAATTTGTTGGCAGACTGCCAGTTATTGCAACGCTAACTGATCTAGATGAAGAAGCGTTGGTTACAATTCTCTCTAAACCAAAAAATGCTTTGGTAAAGCAGTATCAGAGTCTTTTTGAAATGGAGGGTTCTAAGCTATCGTTCACAGATGATGCTTTAAAAGCAATTGCAAAGCGCGCGATTGTTCGGAAAACGGGTGCCCGAGGGTTAAGATCAATATTAGAAGATATTTTGTTAGATACGATGTTTGATCTGCCTGGTTTGGTTGGTGTTGATGAGGTTGTAGTTAATGAGGAGGCCGTATCGGCTGACGGAGCTCCACTTTTAATATATTCAGAAAAGGCAAATAAAGAAAGCGCCTCTGCTTAATAATTGACTTAAGATGGTCAATTTGATTTTTTATGAAATGTATGTGAGATTGAGTATATGAATTTCTTGTTGAGATTATTCACTTGGTGGAACGGGCAAACGATTGGGACACAATTGTTTACTTGGAGAAATGGTATTTTTGTAGGTGAAGACTTGGAAGGTAATAAATTTTATGAAAACAAAGATGGGTCTCGTCGATGGGTTTGTTACAATGGTGAACCAGAAGCGTCACGTATCGATCCCAACTGGCACGGATGGTTACACGGTACATTTTCCTCAACGCCCTTAAACGACCCATTCGTGCATAAAAAATGGGAAAAGACACATGTTGTTAATTTAACGGGGACAGATTTGGCCTATGCCCCAACGGGGTCATTGAAATCTTTGGAAAAAGCGCGTGGAAAAGACTATGATGCCTGGCAGCCAGAATAATGATCAATAGAAATACAACAGAAATATTGATTGGAGCAGTCGTTATAATAACGGCAGTATGGTTTTTAATTTATGCTGGAAACAGAGCAAATGTTGTTTCTACTGGAGATTCTTATAGCTTAAGTGCTGACTTCCGCTCCGTGGAAGGTATTTCAGTTGGAACTGATGTAAAACTTGCTGGTGTAAAAGTGGGTACTGTGGAAATATTAAATTTGAACTCAGATACTTACCGTGTGAATGCAGTGTTTAGTGTCGATAAAATGATAAAAATTCCAGATGACAGTCAAGCATTAATTACTTCTGAAGGCCTTTTAGGTGGTAACTTTTTAGAATTAGTTCCAGGTGGTAGTTTTGATTATCTGGAACCGGGAAATGTTATACTTGATACCCAGGGTTCGGTCAGTTTGATTACACTCTTGATGCGTCTTGGTACGGGATCAAACTAAGACTAGCTGAGAATAAATTTATCAGTAAAATGCATATTTTACTTCTTGTTTAAGAGCCTTGTCTAAACGAGTTAAATAACTATTTTGTGTAATTTCTATAGCTCCCAAAGTAATTAAATGATCTGAAATAAATTGTGTATCAAATAGAGAGTATCCACATTTATTTAATCGCTCAATTAAGAACTTTAATGCAACTTTTGAAGCATTTGGAGAGTTTGAATACATGCTTTCACCAAAAAAAGCGCCATTAATATTTATGCCAAATAAACCACCAACTAATTTGTTACTTTCAAACACTTCGATACTCTGGGCGTGACCTGCTTTGAAGAGTAATTTATAAGTATTACTAAGTGTTGAATTAATCCAAGTATCTTTTCTATTACTGCAGCCATTCAGAATTAAATCAAAATTTTCATTAAATTTTATAATTGAACGGTTTTTCTGTATGTGTCTTTTTAAGGATTTGGAAGTATGAAAAGAATCTAAAGGTAATATTCCTCTTAGTTTGGGCTTCACCCAAAAAACACTTTCATCTATTTTTGATTCAGCCATTGGAAAAATACCATTCATGTAAGAATTAAGTAATACATCCAAATCAAGGTGGGGAAATGAGTCTATTTTTTTATTTACTTTTATCATTCGTCATTATTTGCAAGCCAATTTTCTAACCAATGTATATTGTAATCCCCATTTATAATATCCTGATTAGTCAATAAACTATTGAAAAGTTCAGTGGTAGTTTCAATGCCATCAATAATTAATTCATCAAGTGACCTTTTCAGTCTTTCGATAGCTTCTGCACGATCTCGCCCATGAACTATTAACTTGCCAATAAGACTGTCGTAATATGGAGGGATTTTATACCCATTGTATAAGTTTGAATCCATCCTAACACCCAAGCCACCAGGTGAATGAAATGCACTTATAGTCCCTGGATTTGGAATGAAATTGGGTAATGTTTCAGCGTTTATTCTTGCCTCAATGGCATGGCCAGTAGGATTTAAATCATCTTGATGAAATGACATTTCCAATCCAGCTGCTACTCTTATCTGCTCTCTTACGAGATCTACGCCATATACCGCTTCTGTTACTGGATGCTCTACTTGAAGCCGCGTGTTCATTTCTATAAAATAAAATTCATCATTTTCATATAAAAACTCGATAGTTCCTGCACCTGCATAATTTATAGAAGCAATTGCATCAGAGCAAATTTTGCCAATTTTTTCTCTTACTTTTGCAGTGATCGTGGGGCCAGGAGCTTCTTCTAAGATTTTTTGATGTCGTCTTTGTAGTGAACAGTCACGCTCACCCAAATGAACAGCGTTTCCTTTACCATCTCCAAATACTTGAATTTCAATATGCCTTGGGGTTGTTAAATATTTTTCAATATAAACTTCTTTGTTTCCAAAGGCAGCTTTTGCTTCATTACGTGCACTCAAAAAAGCGTTTTCAATTTCGTTTATATTATTTGCTACTTTCATACCACGGCCACCGCCACCGGCTGTTGCTTTTACAATCACTGGATAGCCAATGTCATTACTAATTTTTTTCGCTGCATCTGTGTCACTAACGCCACCAACTGAACCAGGTACGCAGGGAACATTTAATTTAGCCATTGTTTCCTTAGCAGTGATTTTATCTCCCATTATTCGTATGTGATCTGCCGTAGGACCAATAAATGCAATTCCATGATCTTTTACTATATCCACAAAATTATCATTTTCGGATAGAAACCCATAACCAGGATGTATTGCTTCTGCGCCAGTTATTTCACATGCAGAAATAATAGCAGGAATAGATAGGTAGCTTTCACTACTGGCAGGTGGGCCAATACACACGCTTTCATTTGCCATCCGAACGTGCATTGCGTCAGTATCAGCAGTGGAGTGGACAGCAACAGTTTGTATGCCCATTTCTTTGCATGCTCGGATCACTCGAAGGGCTATCTCCCCTCGATTTGCTATTAATATTTTTTTAAACATTTTTAATTAGTTATTCTATTATTATAAGAGGTGATCCAAATTCAACAGCAGTTCCATCGTCAACTAAAATTCTTGTAATTTTACCTGACTTAGGTGAAGGAATTTGGTTCATTGTTTTCATAGCTTCGATAATTAATAAAGTATCACCTTCTTTTACAATTTTACCTATATGGCTGTATTCGGAAGCTCCTGGTTCTGGTGCTAAATAAATTGTTCCAACCATTGGAGATGTTATAGTACCAGGGTTGTTTACTGGGTCATTCAGTTTGTTATTTTCTTTTTCTGTATTTGAAGGTATTTCTGATAAGATTGTTGTAGCAGGTGATATCGCAATATCATTTTGTTGAACTTTTTGTATTTGTCTAGCAACACGTACATTTAAATTATCATTTTCGCCATAATCACGTGCTACCTCCAATTCTGTAAGGTCATGCTCTCTTAATAAGACAGCCAACTCTCGAATAAAGGATACATCTGATCCATGATTTTTCTTTGCCATTTGCTCTTGAGCCTTTCACATTGGGTATCTCTTGTACCCTTATTAAAGCTTTATACATAAATAGATTGTAAATTCAAAGTATGATTTACGTTTGCTGTAGTATCTAACGAATGTCTTTAATAATCTTTTTCATTTGATTGTAATCCACATATCCTCTGATTATGTTTTCTTCTATTATAAAGGTCGGGGTTCCAGATATTTTTAACCTTTGGCCCAAGGCTCTAATTCTTCTTAAATGATTAGTTACTTCGTTAGAATTTATATGTCTTAAAACCTCAGAGGCGTTGATATTAAGGTTTTCGAGAAGTTTTATTATATTACTTTCATTTAGATTAATATTTTCGGTCATTAGTTTATCGTGAACTATTTTATAGTATTTAGGCCCATTTTTTTGTAAAACAGATATTGCTAAACGAGATGATAAAGTGCTTTTTTCTCCTAAAATTGGGTATTCTTTTATTATTAATCTGATGTTTTTATCAGATTTAATAAGTTTTATAACTTCGTTGTGCGCTTTTCTACAATAACCACACCGGTAATCCAAAAATTCAATAATAGTTATATCACCGTTTAAGTTACCTCCTTGCCAGGAAATATTATCATTAAATAATTCATCATAACTTGATTGAATTAGTGATAAATCTGATTCTTCTTGAGTTTTGTTTTCTAAACTTTGTACGGCTTCAATGATCACTTCTGGATTATTCATTATATACGCGCGTATTTCTTTTTGTATTATTAAACGATCATTATCTGATAAATTCGTAAAAATATCTGCGTTTGCTGAACACGTTATAAAAACAAATAGAATTACAAAAAATTTGGTAATAAGTTTCAATTATTTACTCCAGTTTTGAACTAATATTTAGAATATCTTTTGCTCGTTGCAATCCGACGGAATTCGGCTTTAGTATCTTTTCGGCTCTCTTAGCATGCATTATAGCTGCATTAAAGGCACCTAAAAGCACAAAATATTCTGCAGTCATTAAGCTTGCTTGGCCCATATCACCATTTAAGGCATACGCAGATGCCAGGTATTTTAGCATTTTGGGATTTACTGGATCAGAATCGTAAGCTGCTTTTAACACTTTCAATGCCGTTATATTATTTTGCTTATTTCCGATTGCTAGGTGGGATATGCCCATCCAAACCAGCATTGTAGGTTCTTGTGGCAGTATCTTTGAAGCTTTCGAAAATGCCTCAATAGCTTTAATAGGTAAACCATTTTCTAAATACATTTGGCCCTCAAGTTCCATGAAGTATGGATCTTGAGGCTTTAATTTTTGTAATTTTCTTAGGGTGGCGAAAGCATTTTTTGGATCAGGTTTTAGGTGTAGAGCTATCGTTCTTTTTAACAATGATATCTCATTTGTTTCAGAGAGAGCAGTTTTTTTCAAAGTGTCTGCTGGGTTTTCTGAAAAGGCACTTAATTTAGCTAGCATTCTTTTATGTAAATAATTTATTTTTGCATCCACATGGTATTCTTTTTTTTGCATCTGTTTTATTATATTAGTCATATTATTAGTACGTTTTGTGCTCAATGGATGAGTTTGACTATATGTGTTTTGATTTAAAGTAAGAATTTTTTCTTGTTGTACAAAAATGTCAATTACATTTACGGCATTAGCAGGATCGATTTTTGCTAGCTGCAGCAATTTTATGCTAATAGCATCTGCAGTAACCTCCTGACCTCTTGAGTGGCTAAAGTATTTATTTTGTGCTGCTGTTTTTGATCCAAGTGAGATTGCTAATCCTGCATCTGTACTCAAAGTGGATGCAACAATAATGCCAAGAATTAATCCTAAACTTGTTTGATTATGGATTGCATTCAAATTAAGTGAGTTTTTCAAAAGATGTCCGGATGAGATATGTGCTACTTCATGAGCGATAACTGCTTGAAGCATTTCAGGAGTTTTTAATTTTAATAATAGACCAGAAGTGAAAAATATATTTTTATTATCGACGACAAAGGCGTTCAGATTGGGGTCTTGAATTAAAATAATTTTTATAGAATTATGATCAATTTTAGCAGCTTTATAAATCGGTTTAGCTATTATTTGTAAACTATTTTCAATCTCAGCATCTTTTATTAAGATTATTGCACTTGACGTGTTTGGAAATAATATACTCGTCCCAAATATTAATATTAATATTAATAGATAAGTCGATAATCTTTCAGACTTTGAAAATATCATTTTAAAGATTTTCCAAACCAATAGATGTAAGCAGAAATACCATAATACTTTTTATAATTTATCTTAAAACTCATAAAAATAACTATTCACTTTTAATCAGCAACATCATCTGAAATTATTTATTTCTAGACCACCAACCACTTCTTGGAGTTTTGTTTGGTTTTTCTTTTGTTTCGGGTGCTTTTTTGGGTTTTGTATCTTTTGCTTTTGGTACCTTTTTTGGTTTACTATCTTTAGTATTAACTACTTTTTCTTTTTTTGAAATCGATTTAGGCACTACTTTAGGTTCAATCTGCAAATTAGGATTTGGTTCTTCCTCAAGGACTTCAGATTTTATTTTTCGTGGTCTACCCTTCTTTTTCTTTACTTCTATATCTTCAGTTTTCTTTTCTATTTGGGGTACTTCTGTTTTTGCTACGTCTGAATTTGATGTTTCTTGTTGGAGTGATGCACGATTTGACTTCCTTTTAGTCTTAGCCTTTTCTTTTTTATCAGTCTCTAATACTTTGATATCTTCTTTAATTGTTAAATCTTGAGGCATAGTTGAATTTTCCTCAAGTTTAGTGGCTTCACCGTCATTACTTAATTTTTCGTCATTAAGATTGTTATTCTTACCTTTTCCACTACGTTTTCTACGCCTTCTTTTTTTCTTAAATTGTTCGTTTTCCTCCACAATATCTTCTGAATTTACTTTATTTTCTGTGGGTTCAATTAGGGTTTCAGAGGAATTAATAATACCGGTATCAACAGAAATAAGTTTTTCATCTGGTTTTGGAATTATTCTTGTAGCCTCTTTAAATTTTTCTATTGTATAGTTTGGATTTGTTATATTTGGTTGTGCCTCGATACGTATTGAAATGCCATTTCTTTTTTCGATTTCTAAGATATGGTCTCTTTTGTTGTTAATAAGATAATTAGCAACATCAAATGAAGTGGAAATTAGTATCTCTTTATTTTTACCTCTTACCGCTTCCTCTTCAATTTCTCTTAATATCATTAATGCTAAGTTGTCGTCTGATCTAATAAGACCTGTTCCGTGGCAATGAGCACATGGGGATGTTGTAGCTTCAAGCATACCTGGCCTCAATCGCTGTCTAGACATTTCAAGGAGACCAAAATTAGATATTCTACCTACCTGAATTCTTGCTCTGTCATCCTTTAATTTATCTTTTAAACGTTTTTCAACTGCGTTGTTGTTACGTCTTTCATCCATATCGATGAAATCAATTACAATTAAACCAGCTAAATCACGTAAACGCAGTTGACGTGGAACCTCGTCGGAAGCTTCAAGGTTTGTTTTTAAAGCTGTGTCTTCAATTGAGCCTTCTTTTGTGGCTCTACCCGAGTTAACATCTATGGCAACAAGTGCTTCTGTTATACCTATCACAATGTAACCACCAGATTTTAGTTGTACAGTAGGATTGAACATTCCACTTAAAAAACTTTCAACTTGATATCGCGCGAATAATGGCATTGGATTATCATATTGACGAATTTTATTCGCATGACTTGGCAGTAACATTTTCATAAATTCTTTTGCCGATTTAAAACCTTCTTCGCCCTCCACAAAAATCTCATCTACATCTCTTGTGTAAAGGTCTCGTATAGAACGTTTTATCAAGCTACCTTCTTCATAGATTTGACATGGAGCTATGGATTTAAGAGTAAGATCACGTACTTCTTCCCATTGTCGTAATAGATACTCATAGTCTCTTTTGATTTCAATTTTAGTTCGATTAGCGCCGGCTGTCCTCACAATGAGTCCAGTTCCTTCGGGAATATCCAATTCATTTGCAATTACTTTTAAGCGTTTGCGATCGCTTGCATTTGTAATTTTACGACTTATTCCTCCTCCTCTTGCTGTGTTGGGCATCAAGACGCAATAACGACCTGCAATTGATAAGTAGCTAGTTAAAGCAGCTCCTTTATTACCTCTTTCTTCTTTAACAACCTGGATTAGTAATATTTGCCGTACTTTTATCACTTCTTGGATTTTGTATCTTCGTCGCCTTGGCTTTATGGTAGCGTTTTCATTTTGCTCATCATTACTGACGTTTACTTCGTCAGTATGATCATTGGCTTCGTTTGAAGTGTCTTGGGTTTCTGAGTTGGAATCTCCGTCAGTTTTAAGCAAATTCTCTTCACTTTGTTCTTCCAAGTTTGTTTCGTCTGATAGAGTTTCTTTAGCAAGTAACTCATTTTCAAGTGCTTGTTCTCGTTTGTCAGCGTCTTCTTGAATTTTTTTTGCGTAAGCCCGCTCTTCCTCTATAAGTATCTTTCGATCTTCCACAGGAATTTGATAGTAATCGGGGTGAATTTCTGAAAAAGCTAGAAATCCATGTCTATTTCCACCATAATCTACGAAAGCAGCCTGTAATGAAGGCTCTACTCTCGTTACTTTTGCTAAATATATGCTTCCAGCCAACTGTTTCTTATTCAGTGACTCAAAATCAAATTCCTCAACTTTATTTCCTTCAACAACGACAACACGCGTCTCTTCTGCGTGAGTGGCGTCAATAAGCATTTTTTTTCCCATTTTTTCTCTACTCTGGTTTGTACATTTAATTTTATTCTAAAAATAAATGACAACCTATTTATGGGCAATAAACTATTTAGAATCGATAAAATATCATACTTAAAAGTATTTTCAAAAGTATTGGGATTTTTTATTCTGTAGTTCATCGCGTTACAATTCTGGGTTGATTACCCAATGTTAATTTGAAGCTTTGCTTCACTTTCTAACCACTCTGTGGTTATTTTTTAGTTAGTCACAGATAATATTATGTGAAAATCCAAAGAAACTTTAAGGCACCTTAATTAAACTTGCCATTGTTAATGATAATACACTCCTCTTATGGGTAAGTACAATGTTATTTCAAAAAATCGAAATTCCAACTTATTATATTATCAATATATTTCTTAATCTCTTTACGTTGATCTTAGGGCTCGTTACAATCTAAAGCCAATTATAATGAGATATTAGGCTAATAAATGCGCGCTGAACTACAAAATATTGTTGATAAAATAACTAAATCTTTGAAGCTTTTAGAGCAAAGGATGGATTTAGGTTCTGTTGATCATCGATTGGAAGAGTTTAATGCATTGTCTGAAAACCCTTCTTTTTGGCAGGATCAAAAAAAGGCGCAAACATTAATGCGTGAAAGGCAATTTTTGGTCAATCAGATTGAAACATATAAAAATCTAAGTTCTGAACTGAAAGAAAACGTTGATTTAATTGAATTAGCTGAGCAAGAAAATGAAGTTAGTATTTTAGACGAAATTGATGGTAATTTGAAAAAGTTATTAATTTTTGCTGAAAAGAAAGAAATAGAGGCATTGTTAGATGGAGAAGCTGATGCAAATGATGCCTTTTTAGAAATTAATGCTGGTGCTGGTGGCACCGAGAGTTGTGATTGGGCATCTATGCTCTCACGTATGTACGTCAGATGGGCGGAGCAGCGAGATTATAAAGTCGAATTAATGTCAGAGAGTTCTGGGGACGAAGCTGGGATAAAATCTGTAACCTATAAAATTCATGGTTTAAATGCGTATGGGTGGTTAAAATCTGAAAGTGGTGTTCATAGATTAGTTAGAATTTCACCATTTGATAGCAATTCCAAAAGGCACACCTCTTTTTCGTCAGTATGGGTGTATCCTGTTATTGATGAAAATATTGAAATTGAAATCAATCCAGCTGATATAAGGATTGATACATACAGATCTAGTGGAGCGGGTGGGCAACATGTTAATACAACAGACTCAGCCGTTAGAATAACTCATCATCCGACTGGAATTGTGGTAACTAGTTCAGAAAAATCTCAACACCAAAACCGTGATATTGCGATGAAAGCATTAAAATCACGGCTGTATCAATTAGAATTGGATAAGCGTACTGCGGAAATTTCCCAAGCACATGAGAGTAAAGGTGATGCGGGTTGGGGAAATCAAATCAGATCATATGTTTTACAACCATATCAAATGGTTAAAGATCTTAGATCCAATATTGAAACATCTGATACGCAGGGCGTATTGAACGGCAACTTGGATAAGTTTATGGCAGGTGCATTAGCCTTGAATGTAGCAGGTAAGTCTCGTTCAGAAGCAAATTCAGAAAATTAATTATTATTTAAATTGGTTTTTTTAAATCATTATCTGACTTTGAGTTATTTAAGGGTTCATCTTGCCGTTGAACAGAACCTTCAAAATGTGCCCCACTTTCAATTGCTATCGTCTTATGAATTATATCACCTTCAACTTTAGCACTAGAAGTTAAGCGTACCTTTAAACCCCTTACTTTCCCAATCACTCTTCCGTTTATAACCACATCATCAGCTATAACTTCACCTCTGATCGTTGCGCCTTCACCGACAGTTAAAAGGTGCGCACGAATATCTCCTTCAACTGTTCCTTCAATTTGGATATCTCCGGTTGTTTGGAGATTTCCTTTAACAATTAGGTCAGACGAGAGACTTGAAACTGGTGGCTTTATTTTCGGCCCTGAAGAAAGTGATTTACCATCACTTGTCTGTTTTAATGCTGAGCCTATCGGTGTGGAAGCCGAAAGCTTCTCACTTTCAATATTTGATTTAGTAGTGTTTATCTTATTTTTAGAAAACATTTTTTGCTGCCTTAATATAATTCATGGGGTTGATTGCTTTTCCATTTTTTCTTATTTCATAGTGTAAATGCGTACCCGTACTTCGTCCAGTATTACCCATATTTCCTATTACATCTCCACGGGCAACTCTTTGCCCAGATTTCACTCGAATTTTCTTTAAATGAGCGTATCTTGTCTTGTATCCCATCCCGTGGCGAATCTCAATTAGTTTTCCATAAGCTCCACTTGCCCATGCCTTTGTTACTGTACCATCAGCTGTTGCATGAATTTTTGAGCCTGAGTATGCTGCTAAATCAATACCATTATGCATCTGTTTGCGCCCATTTTTAGGATCCGTTCTTACGCCAAAAGAAGAAGTAAAGCGGTAGTTTACATTTAAAGGATGAGAAAATGGAGTTTGAAAAGCCGCTAATCGATATAAATTCAATGTGTCAAGGTCACTTAAGATTTCGTTTGCTCTGAAATTCACACGAGTATCGCTGGAATGACCTTTGGAAATTAGTAATGGCATCAAAGGTCCTCCAGTGCCAGAATAGCCTCTCCGTACATCTTGAAGTAATTTATCAGTTGAAATGCCGACATCTTCAAACATCTTTTCTAAAGGTGAGATTGAAACGGATACAGCTTCCTCTAATCTAGAGAAAATTCTTTCTGCTCTTTCTGTCGAGATAAGGGCTTTATGTTTCAAATCAGCAATGGCTATTTTTAATTCGTTATTTTCCTCAGCTATTAACTCTCTTTGTATGCCATTTTTCTCAAGGGCCACCGACAAGAAGTTTATTGTATTCTGAATTGTAACAACATTTGTATCTATATTTTTATCAGTAAATCTTAAAGATTCTTGATTTATGTTATTTTGATATTCTGCCTTTGTTACAATTTTTTGTAATTCTTTAATGGCTAAGTTTAGTTCTTTATTATAGATTTCTGAAGTTAAAAATGATGTTTGGTTTTTCGAGATCTCTTTAATAGCTGTTTGAAACTGTTGCTGTGCAATAGTTGCTATTTTTTCTTGGGCGTCCCTTTCGTAAGCTAGCGCATTTAGGCGCTCTTGGTATTTTTGTTCTTTATTGAAGGCCTGAGTGGTTGCATTTTTTGAATAAGTGGTGTCTATCGCAATATAAGAAGTGGATATTATTGTCCAAAGCCCCAGAGTGATAATGAGTATGCATCCAGATATCTGTTGGTAAGGTTTTATGGCCATATAAGTTGTTCTGTTATTTGATTTAATAAATACTCTTTTTGTATTAAATCTATTTGCAAACCATTCGCTTAATTTAACAAATTTACTCATTTTATAAGCTCTCTTAAAGGTTTTCAAGTACTTAATAACTTGCTTAGTATAATAAAAATTACGCTATGTCGCAACAAGTTTGTATAATCTTTTTGATATTCAAATTTCTTGCTCTGTTAAAGGCCAGTAAAAATCTGGTGGCAATCCACTTTCAGCTCTTTTCTCTTCATTAAATGGTGGTTTTAGTGTGGAGTGAAAATACTTCCGAACCAGCTTGTGAAATGTTGGCTTTGGATCGAGATTATTTCGTCCACACAAAAAATTAAACCATTTTGATCCATAAGAAACATGGTTTACTTCTTCTGAATAAATTATGTTGAGGTATTCTACAGCTTTTTGTTCGTTCGCATTTTTAAAAAGCTCAATCATCTTTGGTGTCACGTCCAGACCACGAGCTTCCAAAACCATAGGAACAACTGCTAGACGACCTAAGATGTCATCATCAGTTTGTTTTGCTGCGTCCCACATGCTATTGTGAGCAGGTAAAGCACCATAGAATGAGTTTCGATCTTGTAGCAATTGTGACAAAAGTTCGAAGTGTTTGGTCTCATCTTTGGCTGCATTTACCCAGTCGTCATAAAAGCTTAAGGAGAATTTCACTTTTGAAAATCTGGCTATTATATCCCAATGAAGGTCAATAGCATTAAGTTCAATGTGCGCCACTGAATGGATTAAAGCTATTCTGCCCTTTTCTGATCCAAATTTTCTTTTAGGCATTAAGCGTGGTGGTAATAAATTTGGTTTTTCTGGCCTTGTTGGGGTGTCTGGACAGAGCGCATTTCCAATACAAATCTTATTTTCATTCTTTCTGTCATTCAACCAAAGTTCAGCATACTTATTTGAAAGTTTTACCTTATCTTCAGTATTTTTTGCTGACAATATGTCAACTGCCATTTCGGTTAAGGAATTAGTTTTCATAATGCCTGTGCAGTTTTGATTACTTCCTGGACATGACCTTCTACTTTAACTTTTCGCCAAGTTTTTAAAATGTTTCCATCTTTACTAATCAAAAATGTTGACCTTTCAATACCCTTATATGTTTTACCATACATTGTTTTTTCTTTCCAAACTTGAAAGGCTTCACACATTAGACCTTCATGGTCATAAAGTAGATCTACTGATAATTGATGCTTTTTTTTGAATTTTTCATGTGATGATTGATCATCTTTTGAAACCCCAAAAAGCTCAATTCCCAAGTCAGAGAATTGTTTCTTGTTATTTGAGAAATCTTTAGTCTCAATGGTACAACCTGGCGTATCGTCGCGTGGGTAAAAAAACAAAACATAGAATTTATTTTCAAAGAATTGTTGAGTAATATTTTCTC
>JAOGYN010000023.1:0-15362 GCA_028112705.1 Paracoccaceae bacterium
ATTGCTTAACAGCGCCATCCCCAAGTCTGCAACTCTAATAGGTTTAGACGAATCTGGCGAACAATTATCTTCAATTGAGTTTGCATCATTTCTAAAGAACATGCGTGATCAAAATCAAAGTGATCTAGGATTTCTAATAGGTGGCGCTGACGGCTTAACTCCAGAATTCAAAAAGTCTTGCAAAAAACTGGTTTCTTTTGGTCGAATGGTCTGGCCTCATATGCTTGTAAGAGTTATGTTATCAGAACAACTCTATCGCGCATCAACTATATTGCTAAATGGCCCCTATCATCGTGTTTAGCATTCTAAAGGTAACGCAATGAAAAACCGTTCTCCAACAATTCTCTGTATAATGGATGGGTGGGGATTGAGTTCAAACAAGTTAGGCAATGCAATAGACCTAGCAGAAACTCCAAATTATGATTATCTCTTATCAAACAACCCAAGCACCCAATTAATTACGCATGGTTTAGATGTAGGATTGCCAGAAAATCAAATGGGTAATTCTGAGGTTGGTCATGCAAACATTGGTGCGGGTCGAATTGTTTATATGGACTTACCCAAAATTGATGACGCGATAGAAAACGGTGATTATAATAAAAATCCTAAGTTACTAAATTTCATAAATAAATTAAAAAAAAGTAAAGGGTCCGCACATTTATTGGGTTTGGCTTCTGATGGTTGCGTTCACGCTTCACTGAACCATTTGATTAAAACAACAAAAATAATTAGTGACCAAAATGTTCCAGTACTTCTTCATTTACTCACAGACGGTAGAGACGTTGCTCCTAAATCTGCAGAAAAATTTTTTAAAAGTATAATTAAAGAACTACCTCCTACTGCTAAAATTGCAACAGTCACAGGTAGATACTTCGCGATGGATCGAGATAATAATTGGGATAGAATTAAGAAAGCTTATGATGCTATTGTGTTTGCAAAGGGGCACTCATCAGAATCTTCATTAAATGCTGTTCAAGATAGCTACGCAAACAACAGAACAGATGAGTTTATTTATCCAACTGTAATTTCTTCTTATGATGGCGCTAAAGATGGAGATGGGTTTTTATGTTTAAACTTTAGATCTGACCGCGCTCGGCAAATAATGTCAGCTATTGCAAGCCCAACTTTTGAAAAATTTGATGTTTCAAAACAACCCAATTGGGAGTTAGTCACTGGCATGACAAAATACTCAGATGAGCACAGTACTTTCATGTCCAATTTATTTTCTAACAAACCTATAAACAACACTTTAGGAGTGTGGACTTCAAAACATGGCTATACTCAGCTTCGTTTAGCAGAGACTGAAAAATACCCTCATGTCACGTTTTTTCTCAATGGTGGTCGCGAAAGTATTGAAGCTGGTGAAACCAGATTTATGCCAAAGAGCCCAAAAGTTGTTACCTATGATTTAGCACCAGAAATGTCATCCAGAGAAGTAACAGACAAACTTATCGAAGCTATTAAAAATAAAATTGATTTAATCATCGTTAATTATGCCAATCCAGACATGGTTGGTCATACCGGAGATTTAAAAGCAGCAGTAAAAGCTTGTGAGGCAATCGATCGGGCTCTAAAGCGAATACTACCCGTTTTAGAGGAATCTAATGGTTGTATGCTTCTCACGTCAGATCATGGAAACTGTGAAACAATGATAAACTTGGAGACTAAAGAACCGCATACTGCACATACCACAAATTTAGTTCCAGCAATACTAATAGGCCGTAACAGAAAACTTAGACAAATTGGTAGACTGGCAGATATTGCTCCTACGTTATTAGAATTAATGGATTTACCCAAACCAACGGAAATGACTGGTGAAAGCTTATTATGCTAAACTTTTGCCAGGTCAATGATAGTTTCTAGGAAAGTTATGAATTGAACTATTTTAAATAAAAAGTTGAATTAACACATTGATGGAATATATGCTAAACAAGTTTTAGAAATATGGTTTGTGCAACGGAAAAGAGAATTGAAATGAATAAAAAATTTATTATTGCTACTGTTTTTGGTCTTATCACAGGCGCCCTTATAACTTTAGAAATTGCAAAACCTATTAGTGCGAATGAATCCACCGTAAACAAATCAACTTATGAACATTTATCGTTATTTGGTGATATATTTGACCGTATCCGGGAAAAATATGTTGAAGAAGTAAACGAAGAGGAGCTGATAAGAGCTGCAATAAACGGCATGCTGACATCATTAGACCCTCATTCAAGTTATCTACCACCAAGTGATTTTGATCAAATGAAAGTACAAACCAGGGGTGAATTTGGTGGACTTGGAATCGAAGTCACCCAAGAAGAAGGTTATGTGAAAGTAGTTTCACCAATTGACGATACACCAGCATTTCGAGCTGGAATAAAATCGGGTGATCTTATTACTGCAGTGGATGGGCAAAGCTTACTAGGAATGTCTTTGGATGAAGCCGTTAAGATAATGAGAGGGCCCGTCGGATCTGAAATTATTTTGACAATTTTTCGTGAAACGGTTGAAGAACCATATGACGTAACAATTATACGAGACACCATTAAACTAGTAGTTGTGCGCCATCGATTAGAAGGTGATACTGGTTATGTTAGGCTTACCACCTTTAACGACCAAACTTATAAAGGACTGGAAAAGGCTGTAAAATCAATGATCAAAGAAGCTGGGGGCATTAAGAATATAAATGGATTTGTTTTAGATTTAAGAAATAATCCAGGCGGACTTTTGAGTCAGGCAATTAAAGTTTCAGACGCCTTTTTAGACAAAGGTGAAATTGTATCGACTCGTAGTAAACACAAAGGCGAAGGAGATCGGTTTAATGCCATGCGCGGTGATATTACTAAGGGAAAGCCTATTGTTGTACTGATAAATGGAGGATCAGCCTCAGCATCAGAAATTGTTGCAGGTGCGCTTCAAGATCATAGACGTGCAATAATTTTAGGTACCAAAAGCTTTGGAAAAGGATCAGTTCAAACAATTATGCCTTTGCAAGGTAATGGCGCAATCAGGTTGACTACTTCACGATACTACACGCCATCAGGTCGTTCAATACAAGCAGTGGGCGTGGTTCCCGATGTGTTGGTTGAGCAAGCCAGAGCACCTGATGATAGCGATAAAACGCAAAAAACTCGCACTGAGGCCAGTTTGCGCGGAAGCTTAACGAATGATAGTTTATCTGAAAGTGATGAAAAACGGTTAGAGGAAGAAGAAAAAGAATTAAACGAAAAAGCAAAACTTCGGCGCGATGACTATCAATTATCTTATGCTATAGATTTACTTAAAGGCTTTTCAGTTTTGCAGCAAAAAAATTAAATAAATTGAAAAAGACAATATATCATGAATTCTAAAAAAACTTCTTTATTACCTTACAGACCTTGTGTTGGCATAACGTTAATAAATCATGATAATAAAATATTTGCTGGTCAACGAATAGATAATAGCACCAATGCTTGGCAAATGCCCCAAGGTGGTATTGATAATCCAGAAGATCCCCTAACTGCAGCTTTTCGTGAATTAGAGGAGGAAACAGGAGTCAAAAAAAAATCTGTGACCCATCTAGATACCATGGATGAATGGATACCATATGATCTTCCATTGGAACTTGTTCCAAAGTTATGGAACGGGAAATTTCGAGGGCAAATACAAAAATGGTTTTTATTCAAGTTTGAAGATAATGATAAGGCAATCAATATCCAAACAAATCATCCAGAATTTGCAGAGTGGCAATGGATGGCTCCAAATGAACTAATTGAAAGTATTGTGCCATTCAAACTAACAACTTACACAAAAGTCTTAAGATATTTTAAAAAACATTTAGAGAATTAAATTATAAAAAGTTCTTATTGAAGCCATACAAATATTATAAGAAACTTAATAATCAATTTTGAGAAAACACTGTGAAACAAAATAAAAATTCTGAATATGAAATTTCTAAAACTGGAAATTATTCACAAGGCAAACTTTTTAAATGGATTTGGTTTGATTACCTGCGGCAATACAAAGCTTTAATAATATTAGTTATTTTATTAATGACTATTGAGGGAAGTACATTTGGTTTACTAAGCTACTTTATTGAACCCATGTTCGATCAAGTTTTTGCAAAAGGTGATTATGGTGCTATAAAGTGGGTAGGTTTAAGTGTTGCGGGTATTTTTATCTTAAGAGCTTTCAGCGCCTTCTTTAATAAATTAATAACTACCTTTATTGGTCAAAAAGTTATAGCCGCATTACAAAAAAATCTTGTTTCACATCTCTTAACATTTAGCCCAAACTTTTTTCAAGAAAATGCACCTGGCTCATTAATTGAAAGAGTAAGAGGCGATACTGCTGCGATAGAAAGAGTTTGGGCGACTGTTTTGGCAGGATCATTCCGTGATATAGTTGCAGTATTTTCTCTTTTGATAGTAGCTATATCTATAGACCCAATTTGGGCCGCTATAGCGCTTTTAGGAGCGCCATTGCTTGTAATTCCAGTATTTTTTTTAAGAGGGTTGATACAACGAACTGCGCGAGAATCTAGATCAGCTGCAGCGGAAATAGCAACACGATTAGATGAAATATTTCATGGTATTTCATCTATAAAATTAATTAGTGGTGAGCAAAGAGAATACTCTAAGTTTTCCAATCGATTAAATAAGTTTGTAAGAAATTCAATTTATTCAGAAGCAGGTATTGCAGCCGTTCCTTCACTTATGGATATAATTGCAGGAATCGGATTTGTAGTTGTTTTAACTTACGGAGGTTATCAAATCATTGATGGGACAAAAACTGTCGGTGAATTTATGAGTTTTTTTACTGCTATAGCTCTTTTATTTGAACCAGTTCGACGTTTGGGTACTATTGGAGGAGCCTCACAAGCAGTTTTCACAAACCTAGAGCGCATACGAAATATTTTTGATCTCAAAGCACAGATAGTTTCTCCACTGAAAAGCGCTATTAAAAAAACCGATTTCTCAAATGAAATAACTTTTGAAAATTTACATTTGTCGATTAATGAAAAAAATATTTTAAATGGTGTTTCATTTACAGCCAATGCAGGAGAAACAACTGCTATAGTTGGACCATCTGGTGCAGGCAAAACGACACTTTTTAATCTAATAGGCAGATTAGTAGATCCAGACAGCGGTAGCGTTAAAATAGGAACAGTTCCAGTTAATCATTTATCTTTGCAAGACCTAAGAACAAACCTATCGTTCGTTTCACAAGACGCCTGGCTTTTTGATGAAAGTATTGAAGAGAATATAAAAATCGGGAATTTAAATGCCTCTGATCATGAATATAAAATTGCTGTCTCTGCCGCAAGTGCTACCAAATTTATCTCTGAAATGCCAAAGAAGGAGAGAACGCCTGTTGGACCTCGTGGATCTAACTTATCAGGTGGTCAGCGGCAGAGAGTAGCTATCGCTAGAGCAATATTACGTGACACACCGATATTATTGTTAGATGAACCAACTTCTGCGCTCGACAATGAGTCTCAAAAACAAATTCAAACCGCATTAGATTCCTTATCTAAAGGTCGAACTACTTTGGTAATAGCCCATAAAATTTCAACTATTAAAAATTCAAACAAGATTGTTGTTTTGGATGCAGGTAATTTAGTGAATCAAGGTACACATGCAGAGTTGCTATCTAAATGCAAAGTTTATCAATTACTTTATCAAATGGAAAATAAGTAAAAAAGTGAGCTAATTCATAAATATTTTTCAAATAGAATAATAGCTACAGGGAAAGAATTATAATACGTTCTTGCAAAGAATGTTGCTGATGGATATCAATCTTCTGATTACATTATGGAGTATTAAATGTGTGGAATAGTTGGATTATTTCTAAAAGATAAATCATTGGAATTAACATTGGGCGAAATGTTAACTCAAATGTTAATAACTATGTCTGATAGAGGCCCTGATAGCGCTGGCATAGCTATATATAAAAATCCAAAGAATTCTTTTACAAAAATAACTGTTCAATCATCTCAACCACAAATAGATTTTGAGAATATTAAGATTGAATTAGATAATTTGTTTTATCAAAATCTAGAAATTATGATAATTGATACTCATGCGATAATTACAATCGAAACAAAGTATTTGAATAATATTAAAGAGATACTAGCCACATCTTTCCCTAACTTAAGAATAATGAGCATTGGAGATTCAATAGAAATCTACAAAGAAGTTGGATTGCCTGAAACCGTCGCAAATCGTTTTGACATATCTAAGATGTCTGGAAGTCACGGAATTGGTCATACCAGAATGGCTACAGAATCTGCAGTAACAACAATGGGAGCGCATCCTTTTTCTACAGGAAATGATCAATGCCTAGTTCACAATGGATCACTATCCAACCATAATTCATTAAGACGTAAATTGCGCAAAGAGGGGATTGAATGTGAGACAGATAACGATACTGAGGTTGCTGCGGCTTTTTTAACCTACAAAATGAATGAGGGATATAATCTAGGGGATGCTTTGAAAGCTGGAATAACTGAGCTTGATGGGTTTTATACATTTTTAGTTGGTACAAAAAATGGTTTTGGAGTTTTGCGAGATCCAATAGCTTGCAAACCAGCAGTTTTAGCTGAAACTGCACAGTATGTTGCTTTTGGTTCCGAATATAGAGCTTTAGTAAATTTACCTAACATCGATAGTGCAAAGGTTTGGGAGCCAGAACCTGCAACAGTTTATTTTTGGGAGCATTAATTAATGGAAACCATTGATCTAACTAAATCGTCATTAAGAGATTTAAACGAAATACTACAAAGACAATCTGAGATTACCAATCAAAAACAATGGGAAGTAATAAATCCAAAAGGTGCGCATGCCGTAGCGGTTGGTTTAAATGCTCCATTAGAATTATCAATCAAAGGCTCAACAGGTTATTACTGTGGTGGTATGAACCAAAAAGCAAATATTAAAGTTTATGGCTCAGTTGGACCAGGTGTTTGCGAAAATATGATGTCAGGCTGTGTAACTATTGAAGGTGATGCCAGTCAGTATGCTGGCGCCACAGGACAAGGTGGCTTGTTAGTAATTAAAGGAAATGCCGCGTCACGATGTGGAATATCTATGAAAGGAATAAATATCGTTGTGCATGGGAATATAGGGCATATGTCAGCTTTCATGGCCCAATCTGGTAATCTTGTCGTCTTAGGAGATGCTGGAGACGCACTGGGCGACAGCCTTTATGAAGCAAGGCTTTTCGTTAGAGGAAATGTTAAATCACTAGGTGCAGATTGTGTGGAAAAAGAAATGCGCCCAGAGCATCTCAATATATTACAGGACCTTCTTAATCGCTCCGATACAAACGCAGATGCGAAAGAGTTCAAGCGTTATGGCTCTGCACGTAGCCTTTACAATTTTGATATAGATAATGCTGGAGATTATTAAATGACAGATCATAGAAAACCACATACAACACCAGTAAAATCATGGACATTTGATGATCATACCAACTCATACATAAGGCGTGCTGCCGCGACAGGCATATACGATATTAGGGGTGGAGGTGCAAAGCGAAGGGTACCACATTTTGACGATTTACTATTTTTAGGTGCTTCAATGTCAAGATACCCACTCGAAGGGTACCGAGAAAAATGTGACACAAGTGTTAAGTTAGGTACGCGTTATGCAAAAAACCCGATTGAACTTGATATACCAATAACCATTGCAGGGATGAGTTTTGGTGCTTTGTCTGGACAAGCGAAAGAAGCACTTGGGCGGGGTGCAAGCGCTGCAGGCACATCGACAACAACCGGTGATGGTGGGATGACACCAGAAGAAAGAGGCCATTCAACAAAATTAGTTTATCAATATCTTCCATCAAGATATGGTATGAATCCTGATGATTTGAGAAAAGCTGATGCAATCGAAATAGTAGTAGGTCAAGGAGCAAAACCTGGTGGTGGGGGGATGTTATTAGGTCAGAAAATAAGCGATCGAGTTGCAGAAATGCGGAATTTACCAAAGGGTATTGATCAAAGATCTGCTTGTCGTCATCCAGACTGGACTGGTCCTGACGATCTAGAAATAAAAATTCTTGAGCTACGCGAAATAACTGGTTGGAAAGTACCAATCTATATAAAAATTGGTGGTGCTCGTCCTTACTTTGATACAACACTAGCAATAAAAGCTGGAGCAGACGTTGTGGTTCTTGATGGAATGCAAGGAGGAACGGCTGCTACACAAGATGTGTTTATCGAGCATGTAGGCCAGCCAACCCTTGCCTGCATTAGACCAGCGGTACAGGCACTCCAAGATCTTGGAATGCACAGAAAAGTACAATTAGTTTTGTCTGGAGGAATTCGCACTGGTGCCGATGTCGCAAAAGCTCTCGCGTTAGGTGCTGATGCTGTATCCATCGGAACTGCCGCGTTAATCGCATTGGGTGATAATGATCCTCGGTGGGAAAAAGAATATAACAAGCTTGGCACAACAGCAGGAGCCTATGACGACTGGCATGAGGGACTAGATCCAGCAGGTATCACTACACAAGATCCACAGCTTTCAGCTCGACTTGATCCAATTTTGGCAGGTCAGAGGTTGAAAAATTATTTAAAAGTAATGACCTTAGAAGCACAAACTATTGCTAGAGCCTGTGGGAAAAATCACATTCTTAATTTGGAACCCGAAGATTTGTGTGCTTTAACAATGGAAGCGGCTGCAATGGCTCAAGTCCCCTTGTCTGGCACCAATTGGATACCAGGTAAACCTGACGCATAATAAAAATGAAAGGCATCATATAATGACTATAAATCTTGAAGAATTTGCTAAAGAAAATGGTGTGAAATATTTCATGATTTCTTTTACAGACCTATTTGGTGGGCAAAGAGCTAAATTGGTCCCTGCACAGGCAATAGCAGATATGCAGCAAGATGGTGCTGGGTTTGCTGGGTTTGCTACATATTTGGATATGACTCCAGCATTTCCAGATATGCTTGCGGTTCCCGATCCGTCTTCAGTTATTCAACTACCATGGAAGCCGGAAGTTGCTTGGGTTGCTGGGAATTGTGTAATGGCCGGTGATTTGGTAAATCAAGCACCCAGAAATGTACTTATAAGGCAAATTGAAAAAGCAAAGGCTGCAGGATTACGTGTCAAAACAGGCATTGAAGCAGAATTTTTCTTGCTCACTCCAGATGGATCCGAACTTTCAGACGAATATGATACTGCCGCAAAACCTTGTTACGACCAACAGGCAGTGATGCGAAGATATGATATCATAGCTGAAATTTGCGACTATATGTTGAAATTGGGCTGGGCACCTTATCAAAATGATCATGAGGATGCGAATGGGCAGTTTGAAATGAATTTTGAGTTTGATGATGCTTTAAAAACTGCTGATAAACATTCATTCTTCAAATTTATGACTAAATCAATTGCTGAAAAGCACGGTATGAGAGCAACATTTATGCCAAAACCGGTTGAAGGTTTAACTGGCAACGGTTGTCATGCGCATATTTCTGTTTGGGATGAATCAGGCACAATAAATGCTTTTGCAGATGACAAGAATGAACTTGGATTATCAGATAAGGGATATAATTTTCTTGGTGGTATCATGAAACATGCAACCGCTATGGCTGCAATAACAAATCCAACTGTAAATTCGTACAAAAGAATTAATGCACCCCGAACGACATCCGGGGCTACATGGGCTCCAAATACCGTGACATGGACTGGGAATAATAGAACACATATGGTAAGAGTTCCTGGACCAGGTAGGTTTGAACTTCGCCTTCCTGATGGAGCAACAAATCCTTATCTTTTACAAGCAGTTATAATCGCTGCAGGGATGCATGGTTTAGAAACAAATGCAGATCCAGGAAAACGTTATGATATAGATATGTATGCAGAAGGTTATAAGATTAAAGGCGCACCAAAATTGCCTTTGAATCTACTTGATGCATTACGTTTGTTTAACAAAGATACTGCACTTAAAGAGGCTCTGGGACTCGAGTTTTCTAATGCATTCTTAAAATTGAAACACGAAGAATGGACTAGTTTTTGCTCACATTTTTCTTCATGGGAAAAAGAAAACACCTTGGATATATAAAGTCAAACATTTGTTCTTAAAATTTTATTAAGGAATATAACAGGTATTAACCCAACCAAAATAATCAGAAGCGCAGGTATTGATGCTTTTCCCATCAATTCATCATGCGCAAACTGATATGTAAATGTTGCAAGGGTTTCGAAATCAAATGGACGCAGTAAGAGGGTTATTGGCAACTCCTTCATGATATCTACAAAAGCTAAAACTCCACCTGCAATAATTGATTTCTTTATTAAAGGGATCGTAATGCGGGAAATAGTTTTCTGAAAAGACATTCCTAATGTCCGGCTAGCCCAAATTAGATTTGGAGAAGTTTTAGTTAACCCCGATAAAACTGCCCCATATCCTACTGCTTGGAATTTCACTATGTAAGCAAAAATTAACATAAAGATAGTACCACTCAGATAAAAAGTACTATCAGTCGAACTAAATAAATCTAAAGTTCTGTCAACAAATCCAATAAACACAAGAATTCCTATTGCAAGCATTGTGCCTGGAAAGGCATAACCAGAAGCTGAAAAATTAGCGACTGTTCTTAAATATTTTTTCCCACTTAAGTATGCTGTACATGCAATAATAGTTGACACACCCATTATGCAAAAAGCGCCTATGGATGATATTATTAAAGTGTTAGTAAATATCTTTGTAACCTCATAATAATTATGGAAATTTAAAGAAGTTAAAGCATTTGAAAGTAGAATTAGAATTGGAATAAAAAAACCTAATGAGACAGGAATCAGGCAACCGGCTATGCAAAAAAATGCTTCAATACCTGTTATTAATTTGGCTTTTTTGTTTGTTTGTCGAGAACTGGTGTCGTTAAATCTTTTTCCTGCCCTAGACCTAATTTCAACAAGCAGTAACATAAGAATAAAAATAAATGTAAATGTTGATATTTGTGCTGCAGCATTAATATTATTCATTCCAATCCAAACGTTAAAGATACCAAGAGTAAGTGTTTCCAATGCAAAATACTCAACAGTACCAAAGTCTGATACAACTTCCATACAGACTAAAGCTAATCCAGCCACAATTGCTGGGCGAGCCAAAGGCAAACTTACCGACCAAAAAATATTTCTATTATACAACTGTGCAACCTCATAATAACTATTTGGTGTTTCTCTAAAAGCTGTTCTGGAAAGTAAATAAATGTATGGGTAAAGAACCGAAGATAAAACAAATATAGCTCCACCAAGTGATCTAATCTCAGGAAATATATAATCAGATGCTGTTTTCCACCCCATTAAATCTCTGATAAAACCTTGAACTGGTCCAGCGTATTCAAAAAAATCTGTATAGGCGTAGGCTACCAAATACGCAGGACAGGCTAATGGTAGAAGCATTAAAACCTCTAATACCTTACTAAACCTAAACTCATAATTAGTTAATATCCAAGCCGAAATAATTCCAAATAATAGTGAAAAGAATGACACCCCAACCATTAAGAATAATGTAGTTTTTACGTATCTTATTAAGACAGTTTCTAATAAGTGTCCCCATAAGCCTTCACTATCACCAAAGCTAATTAATATTAATGCAATCAACGGACAAAAAATTAAAATAGATAATGCTAAAACTATTATTTGCCAAAAATCTAAGGTCCTCGCATTTAATGACATTCAGCTTACCAACCAACACGATCAATAATCTTTTGAGATTCACGAGATAATTTTGCAATTGTTAAAATTGGTAATTTATCTTCCTTAAAACTGCCCCAACTTTTTAATTCTTCTGTAGCCTCTACCTTTGGATTTACTGGATATTCAAAATTTATTTCACCGTATAATTTTTGAGCAAACTCATCAGTCAAAAACTCTAATAGCTTTACAGCTAGGTGTTTGTTTTTTGAGTATTTTGCCACACCACCTCCAGAAATATTAACATGTGCACCCCTATCATTTTCTCCTTGATTTGGGAAAACTAAATTAAGAGAACGCGCCCATGCCCTTTGGTCCTCTTTATCAGAGTATTTTAATTTACCAAAATAATAATTATTTATAATTGCTATATCACATTGACCCTCAAAAATGGCTTTAACTTGTGCTCGATCATTCCCTTGCGGTCTTCTTGCGAGATTGGAAACCAATCCTCCTGCCCATTTTTCTGCATTTTCCAAACCATGTGCAGCAATCATTGATGACATCAAGGCTCGGCTATACACGTGACTTCCAGGTCTAGTGCAAATTTTACCATGCCAGCGCGGATCAGCCAAATCCTCTATTCTGTTTATTGAACCCACTTTCACTCTGTCCTTTGAAGTTACAATAATTCTTGCTCTTTTTGAAAGACCAAACCAAGTATTGTCTGAACTTCTTAGATGCCATGGAATATTTCTTAACAACTTCTTAGAGTCTATAGAACTCAGCAAATTCATATCCTGATAGATGTATAATCTCCCAATATCGACAGTTAATACAACATCAGCTGGACTATTTTTTCCTTCAGACCTGAGCCTTTGAGCCAACCCTTTAGTCGAATATATAACATTAGTAGCTATGCCTGTTTTTTTTGTGAACTCGTCAAGAAATGGGTTTATTAAAAAAGGCTGACGATGAGAATATATATTCAATTCTTCAGATTTCAAAAAATTTACAGAAGTAAAAAATAATACTATAACTAATCCCAGTATTTTAAATTTATTCATGCCACACATCCCAATTTTTATTTACTGTTTAACTAATGCAAAAAATTTATTTTGAATATAAATACCAAATTTAAAAATATATTTTTTTGCGATTTTAAAATTATTTAATAAGTGAAGAATAACCTCTTTCAGAGGAGTAATATATAAAGTTCTTAAACTATGGCTTCCATCGTGCTCAGCACCATCCAATCCTAGGGTCAAGCTTTCCACGTCAGTTGAATGATGCAATGAGCCAAACAGCCAATCCCATATAGCCAAACTTGCTCCAAAATTTTTATCATGATGCGCCTCATCAATGGAGTGATGAAGTTGATGTTGAGCAGGTGAAATAAAAACATATTCCAGCCAACCCCAATATCTAATTCCAATGTGAGAATGCCTTAAATTTGAACCAGCCACATTAAATGTAAAAATAAATATGTTTGCTCCCAATACAGTCATTAAATCTACACCATTACCAAAGAGATAAACAAAAATAGAGATTGACACTCCTTGAGTAAATGCTCCCCTTAAAGAGAAGACAATTCCTTCCAAAGGATGTGTCCTATAAATTGTTAACGGGGTCAGTTTTGTTGCAGAATGATGCACTTTATGTAGAGACCATAAAATTGGCCACTTATGCATCCACCGATGGACAAAGTATTTTGTAACATCATCAAGAATAAAAATAAATATCGTAAAAAATAGAACTATCCAAATTTTGGATAAATTAGAAAATATGTTAATATCGAATAATTCAATTTTATGTAATAAATGAAAAATCACAGTCGCTATTGCCATTTGAGTGATTAAGAGTGGTGAAATAAAAAGAGTAAAAATTCTATTAATCAAAAAAACTGAATAATCACTTTTTGAAGATCGAGAAAAAAATACTTTTTTATCAAAGACCTTCCAAAAAGCTTGCCTTACTGAAAGTTTTTTAAGAACTATTAACCAAAGAAACGCTATTCCTATCGAAATAAATACATACCCAATAAAGACACGTTTTTTTGGATCACTGAAGTGTTCAAAAACATCATAGAAGAGATCAAACACCCACATAATATAATCCGATAAAATAATATTTAAAGCTCGGCAAGAGTTATTTCTTGCCGAGCAATTTATTATATAACCTTAATCGTTTTCAGCACTATCAGAACCACCCAATTTTTCTGCAAGCGCTTCCATATTAGCCGTCTGATCCTTAGATCTTGCAACTACTGAAAATTTATCAATCATTAACTTTTGAACTTTCAGCATATGCAATTTGTACTCACCCCAACTGAGAGCCTCATCTTTCATGTACTCACCACTAGAGTCTATTCCAGTCACTTGAGAAGCATTTAATAAAACTGGACCAAAGCCAATCAAGCGATTTAGTTTTACGGCTGTTTCGCCTAGATTCCCTTTGCCCGTTTGAAGCGCCATTGAGAAACCTTTTAGTTCGCCCCAATGTTTGCAATATTTAGCAAAAACTTTAGCTACATCTTCACCAGCATCGAGCATTTTTTCCATCTTGCTAATGTCCTTATATACTGATCCAGCATATTTAAACGTTGACTCAGCAATTACACGCTCCCAGTTTTCTCCAATAACGCCTGCATATGCTACCAATTGAGCACGTTGTGCATCTGTTAGATTCTCACCATTAGCAGAAGTAATTAATTTTCTACCATCAAGAAAAGCCTGCGATACTGTCTGAAGATAGTTAGTTTTGCCACCTTTATCAAAGCTTGACGCATAGTATGCATGCGCAAAAGTCATCTCAGATTTAAGATCTATAACACCGTCACCATTTGCATCGGAAATGGCGAAATTTTTCTTTTTTGCAACTTCGTAACTTTGCTTGGCGCTTAAATTCAAGCTGTGAGCCGCTGCTCCCCAATAACCATAAGCTTCATCCCAGACGTGTTCTTTTCCTGTGTAATGTTTTCCTGCTTTATAAGGTTTACCATTTGGTTTGTTATCTGCTGCTAACTTTTCATCTAAGTAGCCATCGACTGCTTGGTTGTAAAACACTGCGCCCATAGCAAACTTTGAAATTAACTGTGGATAATTATAGCCTGTCAAAGGATCAAAACCACCTTTAGACATAGCTGCTTTTTTAATCATAAACTCTAAAACTTCAGGCCCAGTCATCTGTCCAGGCCATCCATTTATCACACCCTTGTATGATTTGTTAGAAAGTTTCTTGCCTTTTGAAAGACTATTCATCAAAGTTTGCTTGATTTGATAATCATCTTTCGAAGCAGGCGAAACGATCATCTTGTTTTTGTCTGAACCAGCAAAATAAGCCATCATTTCTGCTTCTACAGCGGCTGCATTGGAGCCACCGTCACCAGTTGATGCTAGTTTCTTAAGGCTGTCATGAAGCACGTGTCTAGCTATCTGACCAGAATATGATACTGAATTAGTTGCAGATCCATCATAACCTTTTACAGTTACCGGAAATGGACCATAATTGTTGGAAGAGTCTCCAGAAGCCATACTAGCAATCATTAATGGGGACAAACTAGCTATTAATACACCAACGGTTCTGAGCTTTGTTTTATTTGATAACATTACATATTTTCCTTATATTTTCACATTATGCAGTAAAATTTAAATAGAGTTTAAACGTCTTGTCTTAAGTCTTCGAAATAATATTGGCACTAATAATTAAGATCATTTCAAATTAAATTTCTCATCTCATAAGCCTTTTCAA
>JAOGYN010000024.1:0-14612 GCA_028112705.1 Paracoccaceae bacterium
GTCCAGGACCTGCAGTAACTGAAACTGCATCTATATCTTCTAAAGTTAAATTTGCACTTTTTAAAGCCAAATTTGTTACTATATCTAATTTTTCAACATGGGCTCTAGCAGCTATTTCTGGCACAATACCGCCAAAATTTTTATGTAATTCATTTTGTCCAATAACTTCGTTCGACAATATCAAAGGTCGGCCATCAGATGTTTCACGAACAACCGACGCCGCTGTATCGTCACAACTACTTTCTATTCCGAGCATTGTTATCATTTAAAAACGGTTACATCGTTGCGTTGCCACCTGCAATCCCGTTAAATATAAACATGGTTAAAGAATTTATCATCATAACTCGACCAGTGCGACAGGCTAATAGATTTAATAAGCAATTGATTGATGCCAAAATTAAAAAAAGCCAAATTATAATATCACCAATTTCTAAAATAATAAACACAATGACAACTCCTGAAATAGCAACTTCTACTATTTTAATTTTTACATCAGAAAATGCATTATTTAATTGGAGTTGTGATTATAAAGAAGAATTTTCTTGCTACTGTGTTGGATTAAAAACAACTAAAACTGCACAAAAATTAGGCTTAAATGCAGAATGCATAGGTTCTAATATCGAAGAGTTCACAAACAACTTTCCTAAAAAAATTAGTGAAAATTACCATTATTTAAGAGGTAAATATGTCTCATTTAACCTAAAGGAATATCTGCTTAGACAAGGTATTAATATTAATGAAACAATTATTTACGAACAAAAACCAGAAAAAGTTAAT
The DNA here is from genome assembly GCA_028112705.1 of Paracoccaceae bacterium. Taxonomy (GTDB): domain Bacteria; phylum Pseudomonadota; class Alphaproteobacteria; order Rhodobacterales; family Rhodobacteraceae. The sequence continues at coordinate 778 of JAOGYN010000024.1, forward strand.
AAAAGAACTAGACTTTTATTAGAATCCAAAGAGAAATCACTAATAACTATATTTTCAGCTAATACTGCTTCTACGATGGCTAGCCAACTCAAAAATTTAAAATTTTTAAATCTAGAATTCTTATGTCTAAGTAAAAATATTAAAACCGTTTTACAGAACCAGGGCTTTCAAAATATTAAAGTAGCAGCACAACCAACGGCAGAAAGTATGGTAAAAAGTTTAATAAAGGCGACAAGCAAATAACATGACTTGTAGACTTAAGCTCGAAGTTTTAACTTACTTCAAGAATAATTATAAATTTAGAATGGATTTTATAGGAGTTCATTACTGTGGCCAATAAAAATCCAGCTACTATAAGTAACTCTAAGAAAACAAATAAGTTGCCTAAACCAAAAGCAAAAAAAGAATCTATAAATAAAGTTTCGACGCCAACAAAGAGTTTTAAAACTAAATCAACCCAAGAAGTGGCAGAGTTGGAAAACTCAAACCTTCAAAAAATCGATGCCCAATTAACCAAAAAATTTAAAAATAATATTATTATTAGCAATATTAAATGGTTAATTTTTGCAATAATTTTTGCCATTTTAATAGGGTTATACTATTACCAATCAGAGCAAATTAAGAATAGTGATAGATCGCAATTCATGGAAATAGAGCGGCAATTAGAGAACTTTCAGACAAACTTAGCAAATACTTTGGTGAATGATCAAAATGCTAAAATAGAAGAGATTAATAAGAATCTTAACCAGGTATTGAAAGCAAATACTTTTTTATCTGAACAAAACCAAGATTTAGCAAATAAAATCAATAAAATAATAGTTCAACCGAAGATTAAAGCTACTCCTGACAGCACTCAAAAAATTGATGTTGCCATTTTTGATGAACAGAAACTTCCTGAGGATCAAAAAGTTAAATCAGAAAATAGCAAATTAATTTTAGCCATTAAAAAAGCTGAGTCAGCTGTAAAGATCCTAGAAAAAAAATTAAAATCTAATAAGATCAAAAACAATCTTTTATCAGATTTAAACTTAGTGCAGTCAGCGTTTCTTCAGGGAAACCCCTTTGGAGAACCCCTTTCTAACATAGCAACACAATTAAATATAAAAATATCCAAAGAAATACTAAAGAATGCTTTTAATGGTGTAAAACCATTAGGACAGCTTCGTAATACTTTTCCTAAAGAGGCTAGAAGTGTATTAAAAGAATTCCATACAAAGAATGATAAAGATAAAATATCACAAAAAATCTTAGTATTTTTGAAAACACATATAACAACTCGTTCCTTAAAACCTATTTCTGGAGATAGTATCGATGCTATTCTTTCTAGAGTAGAAAGAAGTTTAAAATTAAATAACTTAGGTGATGCACTAAAAGAACTAAAAAGCTTACCTGAAGATGCAAAAAAATCCATGCATAATTGGATGATAGAGGCTCAAATAACTTATAAAACTAAAGCAGAGTTAGACAAGATCTTCGTTAAGATTACTGAAATGCGCGAAACCAATGATTAAATCAATAATCAACATAATAATATTTATTGGCATAGTAAGTGTTTTTTCCTTTGCTGTAACTCAGTTCGCAAAAACCAACGATGAGTTTCAAATTATATTGTCAAATATTGAAATCACTTTTTCTCCAATTGCTGTTATAATTGTGGGAGCTATAGGTCTTTTTATTATCTGGTTTATGTTTAAAATTTGCAATTTTTTAATTGCCACATACCGCTTCCTAAATGGTGACGAAACTGCTATTTCTCGCTATTTTGATAGAAATAGAGAGAAAAAAGGGTTCCAAGCTCTCTCTGATGGTATGATTGCATTAGCTTTAGGTGAAAATAAAACAGCAACAATTAAAGCTTCTCGTGCCAACAAATTACTAGGAAAGCCTGAAGTAACGAATCTATTAAGTGCCCAAGCTGCTGAACAATCTGGAGACCGTAAGGAAGCCCTGAAATTCTATAAAGAACTTCTTAATCAAGAAAGAACAAAATTTGTGGGAATTCTTGGTATAATGAAGCAAAAATTAGAAGACGGTGATAAAGAAACGGCCTTAGAGTTAGCTCACAAAGCCATTTCCATAAAGCCTAAAGATGGCACAATCCTAACTACCCTTTTCGAACTGCAAGTGGAAGGGAATGATTGGACAGGTGCGCAAAAAACTTTGAGTGCAAAATATAAATCAGGTCTACTACCAAAAGATATTTTTATTCGTAGAAATGCTATATTGAACCTTGCGACGGCAAAAGAAGGTTCTAGTGAGAATTCCTTCGAGGCGGCCTTTCAAGCAAATAAAGCTTCACCAGAATTGGTTCCTGCAGCTATTTTAGCATCATCAGCTCATCTAAGGAATATGAAAAAACGTCTCGCAACTAGTGTATTACGTAAGGCCTGGAATAAATTACCACATCCTGATTTGGCAGCAGCATTCGCAAATTTAGAACCTTCAGAGAGCGCTGATGAACGTTACAATCGTTTCAAACCTTGGATAAAAGTACACAATGGAACACCTGAAGTCCAAATGTTGGAAGCTGAATTAGCTCTTGCTGCAGAAAACTATACAGGAGCTCGTAAAATTATGGGAGACCTTGCAGAGAAAAAACCTACTGCACGATGCCTTACAATTATGGCTGCTGTAGAACGTGGAACTGGCGCAAAAGATGCAGTAGTTCGTGGCTGGCTAGCAAAAGCGTTAGGAGCTAAGTATGGACCTATCTGGACATGCACAAAATGCAACAACATATACAATGAGTGGTTGCCTATTTGCGATCAGTGTAAAGCGTTTGATACATTGGAATGGATGGAAACTGAAATTCCATCAAAAATTGATAAGTCTACAGAGTTGTTACCGTTGATAATTGGTGAGTTAAATGACATAAAAGAACCTTCATCTGAGGATAAAAAGTAATTTCATGAAACAAGTATTAAGCAAACTAACATTAATCATAATTATGACTTTATTTTTTTCTCATACTCTAAAGGCCGATGATTTAATGCTAGAAAAATTTGATGTCCAACCAGAAAAAAGATGGGAGTTCTTCAGTGACCAAGTTATGGGTGGGATTTCCACTGGTAAGATTTCTTTTAATAACGAAAATCAGTTAAATTATATAAATTTAACTGGGAATGTTAGTACGCAAAATCAGGGTGGATTTATTCAAGCCAGAATTAAACTAATACAGCCATTAACAAAAAATATAGAAGGAATAGTGTTAAACGCAAAAGGCAATAATACTGTTTATTATTTACATCTGCGCACCAGAGGAACAATTTTACCATGGCAATACTATCAAGCTAAATTTTCTGTCACGTCTGATTGGAAAGAAATAAAAATTCCATTAAAAACCTTTAAAAGATCGGGTAGTTTTCTACGGAAAAATATTAATCCAAGTTCTTTAAAAAGCATTGGTTTGGTTGCATATGGCCGTGATCATAAAGCTGATCTAAGTGTAGCCTCAGTAAGTTTTTATTGAATGATAATGCATTATTTAATTTAAATACCAATATGAGGCATTTAATATTGTGGCAAAGCTAATCCATAGCAAGTAGGGCATTAAAAGAAAGCTAGATATTTTATCAATACGCCAACTTAAAGTTATTAAGATAAAAATGCATAGCCATAAAATTATTATTACAATAAGTGCACTAAACAAATCCTTTGCACCAAAATAAATGGAAACCCAAATTGTATTTAAGGTCATTTGCAAGGCCCATAATGCCAATAAGATGGGCTTTATATTTGTAGTCTTCATAAATACAAAACGATATGCAGATGTTGCAATTAAAACATACAAAATTGTCCAAACAGGACCAAATAACCAACTAGGAGGTGAAAAAGCTGGAGCCAGGAGTGCTTTATACCAGGTAGAATCTATTTCCCAAATTAAAGCATTACTAGTCGCTACCAATGTACATGAATAAAAAAGGATCCAAGTTATAATCTTATTAAATGTCATCACTAATTCTCTAGTTTTTCAGAAAACAATTTAGCCATAATTGATCTAACTCATCAATTTTTGCCAAATCGAATCTATGAGTTTCTTTCCAATATTTACCACTTGCCACAAAGTAATCTAATTTTTTTTCCATCTCCAATGCTTTTGTAACAATAGTACTATTTAAATTACGATCTGAGAGCTGATAATCGTTCAGTTCAGAGATTCCAATTTTCTGGTATGTGAGCCGGCTCACATCTTTTTCAGAAATATTTACTACTGAACAACCCTCTTTATCGGCAAAAAATTCAAATCTATTAGCTTTAGCTTCAATTGATCGAAGTGAGGGGTCTACTCTTAATGGGTCAGCTGTACCACAACCATAGAAATGGGTATTGGTACCTTCGTAAACCATATCACAACCCAGAAATGCTATAAGGTCAGGGTTTAAGTAATCTAATGCCCAATAAGCGGCTGTGAATGCCATAGTTCCTCCAGCATACAAAAACCCACCATAATTATTTTGAATTGGTACATACTCTTGTGCTGTATGAAGTGTTTGTTTTGGATTTTCTTTCGGCCTCTTTTCAAATGGAAAATCCGTTGGAAATATTGAATGAGTCCATCTTGGAGTTATTTTCCAAGCATTATTAATGGCAACGATCGAGGTAAATGAATTTATGTCAAAGTCGGCTGCCCTAATAGCGTCAGGTGCACTCCCCAAAATGAGTATTTTTTTCAAATTAAAACCTTTTTAAGATTGTTTAAATATTATTAAGTCTAAATGATTACGCTACAGCGTTCACTTTGGATTAAATAATTTGATCTTTGATTAACGATATAATAATTCTTCTAAAATAGTCCGGATTTTCAATCTTTATTAAAACTTCAGATTCAAAATCTTTGGCTACCTTTGCCATGTTTTCAATAATCTTTTTCCCATTTTTTGTTAATTTCAAGTCCACTAAGCGCCTATCTTTGAGGTTCACTGTTTTGGTAAGAATTTCCCGAGAGCTTAATCTCGAAACAGCCCTACTCACTTTTGATTTTTCCAAATCTACTTTTGAGTAAATTTCTCTAATACTTATTGCTTTATTTTCCTGACTAAGATGTGCGACAATTCGCCATTCTGCATTATTTAATTTAAACCGGGAAATGTATTCTTTTGAAAAGTCTTTGCTAATTCTGTTAGCAAGTAAACTCAGCTGATAAGGAAGAAAATTTTCTAAAATAAAATCTGACAAAACGTACCTCGCATTATTTAGCTTAATATAGGCAACTCATTCGCAGCACGTTTTGTTAAAAGCTCAGGTTTACCTTCTCTTATGCAAATATTTTCTTCATGAACCATCATCAGTCCTTCACCATACGACATACTCGGCTCAATCGTTATTACCATATTTTCTAATAAGACAGTCTTATCATCTAACATTAAAGATGGGTACTCCGTTAACTGAATACCTAAACCATGGCCCATTCTACCGACATCCGAGCTGCCGCCACCTAAGGCGTTATTAATTAGTATAAACACTTGTTCACAAGTCATTCCTGGTCGAATTTCTTCTAATGCCACTTCAGTAGCATAATGTAGTTTCGAATATACACGTTTAGCTAAATCACTCGCTGTATTGATTGCCCAATTTCTATCAAAGTCACAAAAATACCCCTTTAATGTAGAACCAGTATCCAACATTAATATGTCACCACTCTCTAATGGCTTATCACTTGGAGGAGATATAAGGTCTGCATACCCGTCAATTCCAGCACCTCCTACTAAATATGGGACCTCTTCAGCACCCTCTTCCAACAGAGCTATTTTAAATTCCCTAAACGCTTCATTTAAAGGTTGCCCACAATAGAATAGTTTCTCTGCTCGATCAAACGACCGATCAGCAATTGCACAAATATTTTTTAAAATAAGAATTTCAGCTTCCGATTTTATCAAACGGACTTTTTTTATTATATCACTACAATCATAGAAACATCCATTAACTCTAGATTTTAGTTCTTCAAAATCACTAAGAGGCATTCTTAATGATGCTTCTTCTCCCATTAAAAGGCCAATAGTTTTGGCTTCCTTTAATACGTCCACCAGTAATGAAATTCCCTCATCTTCTCGCCTAGGTGATGGCCAAGTGATTATCTGATCAATCCAGGTTCTTGCCATAAGCTCACGACCGATTTCTGGGATAATTGCTATAGGTTTACCATTTTTTGGTATCACAACAAACCATGGCCTGGTTGGGCTTTGCCAAAATAAGCTTCTGAAACCCGTAAAATATCTAACCTCAGGCTCAGTACAAAGTAAGATTGCATCAAATTCTTTTTCGAACATAATTTTTTGAACTTTTTCAGTCCTTAATTGAAATTCAGCTTCTTCAAAATCAATCATCTGCAACACCTTCTGATAAAAACAATAAAACGCGGGAGCTTGTGTCTAGATTACAATCTTGATTAATCAGAGCTTTTACTAACCCAGCGTAACCAGCTCCTCCAGAAGCGGATGTCTGCAAACCATAACTGCTTAACTCCATAATAGATTCCAAAACCTCAGCATCACTTAATGTCATAAAAAAATCTGCTTCTTTGGCTAGACAATATAATGCTAGATGAGATGGTTCTTTGCAATCTAATCGACCCATAATTGAGACTTTACCCTCAGCGTAAACAGGTTTTCCAGCTTTTATACTTTCCATTATTGCGGGAGCTTCTGAAGGTTCTACTATTATAATTTTTGGAGATGAACCCCATTTAGATCTTACAAAGGCTGTTACCGCTGCCGCTAAACCCCCCACCCCCGCTTGCAAAAAAATATGTGTTGGAGAGGTGGTCATTTGCACAAGCACCTCTTCAGGCATCATTAAATAACCTTCCATTACGTCATAACCAGCAGAATAACCTTCCCAAGTACTATCCGAAAGTAATATCCATCCTTCCTGTTTCGCACGTGCAGCTGCAGCTTGCATGCTTGCCTCATAATCTTTTCCTTCAATTATGACTTTGGCACCTTTTTCTCGAAGCTTCCCAGCAAATTCTTTTGGAACCGTTTCTGAAAGATAAACAACAGAATTCGCTCCAAAAACTCGTGCACCAGCTGCGACAGACATTCCATGGTTTCCTGCACTAGCAGTAATAAATGTTTCACCTTCAAGAGTTCGTTCAGGTTGCTCATTAATCAATGGACTTTTTGCTGCTTTTTTTGCAATAGCATAGGTAGCACCAAGAGCTTTAAAACTTCCTAAACCCATTCGAGGTCGTTCATCTTTTACATATAAAGATTCTATCCCTAGTAATTTTGCTAAATCAGTACACTCATGAAGTGGCGTTTGGGCATAAACAGGGCACTTTAATATCAATTTTTTTACATTTTCTGCGTTACTCGATACAGGTTTTGAAGGTGAGAACTTCAAACCTACACCTCGTAAATTATTAGCCAATAATTTCATTATAAATCTTCCAATAAAGAGGTAGACTTAGCATGCAAAAGTAAAATTGAAAAGCCACAACCTTGACTTCGTTGCATTTGCAACGATAAAAAGGTAGAAAATAAGGAGCTTATTATGAAATTTAATTCTAAGTCTTACATGTCTGGGTTTGGAAATGACTTTGAAACTGAAGCCTTAGATGGCGCTCTGCCCCAAGGACAAAACTCACCTCAAAGATGTCCTTACGGCCTTTATGCTGAGCAATTATCAGGCACACCATTCACTGCGCCAAGAGGAAAAAATGAAAGAAGTTGGTGTTATAGAATTCAACCCTCCGTTAAGCATACAAACCGGTTTAAAAAAATAGAGATGCCTTTTTGGAAATCAGCACCACATATTTTGGATGATATCATTAGTCTTGGTCAATACAGATGGAACCCAATTTCAAGTGATACAAAAACCAATTTTATAAATGGCATGCGTACAATGACAACTGCTGGTGATGTTAATACTCAAGTTGGTATGGCTGCACACATATATGTGGCAACTGAGAATATGGAGAATGAATATTTTTACTCCGCGGACAGCGAGCTTTTAATTGTTCCTCAAGAAGGACAATTAAGATTTTTTACCGAAATGGGGATTATTGACCTAGAACCACAAGAAATTGCAATTATCCCCAGGGGATTACTGTTTAAGGTAGAAATTTTAAATGGACCAGCACGAGGATTTGTTTGTGAGAATTATGGTGCTAAATTTGATCTGCCAAATAGAGGCCCTATCGGTGCAAATTGCTTAGCAAACCCCCGTGATTTCAAAACACCTATTGCTGCATTTGAGGACAAATCAATAACATCTATAGTAACAATAAAATGGTGTGGACAATTTCATACTACCGAAATAGATCATTCACCTTTAGATATAGTAGCTTGGCATGGAAACTATGCTCCATGTAAATATGATTTGCGAACATTCTCTCCTGTGGGCGCATTGCTTTTTGATCATCCAGACCCATCAATATTTACAGTCTTAACTGCCCCGTCAGGTGTAGATGGGACTGCCAATATAGACTTTGTTCTATTCCGAGACAGATGGAGTGTTGCTGAAAATACATTTCGTCCCCCCTGGTACCATAAAAATATAATGTCTGAGTTAATGGGAAATATTCATGGCATCTACGATGCTAAACCCGAAGGCTTTGCCCCAGGTGGAATGAGTCTTCACAATATGATGTTACCTCATGGACCAGACATGGATGCTTTCGAAAAAGCAACAAACTCTGAGCTGATCCCACAAAAGATGCAAAACACAATGAGTTTCATGTTTGAAACTAGGTTTCCACAACATTTAACCTCTTTTGCAGCAAAAGAGGCACCCATTCAGGATGATTACATCGATTGTTGGTCATCATTAAAAAAGAACTTCTCATCAAAAATTAATAATGATTAAGTGGTTTAAACTTTTATTAATAAATTAAACAATTAAGAGAGCGCTTCGATGACTTTAATACGATCTTGGATAGAATCCGCCAACACAAAGCAAACAGATTTTCCTTTAAACAATCTACCTTATGGCGTTTTTACAGTTTCAGATAGTGACCCCCATTGTTGTGTGGCCATTGGTGATATGGTGCTAGACGTGACATCGCTAGAAGAACTAGAAATCTTAGAACCTTCAAAAAATGAGAAAGTGTTCAATGAGCCATATTGGAATTCTTTCATGGAATTAGGGCCAGAAACCTGGGCCTTGTTTAGAAAAAATCTAACCGACCTATTAAAAGAAAACTTTGACGAAGCAATCGTTGACACTAAATCCATTTTAGAAAATTCATTAATTCCTCAAAAAGATTGTATCTTACATATGCCATTTGTCATATCAGAATTTACAGATTTCTTTGCTAGTTATCATCATGCAAAAAATGTTGGCACAATGTTTCGTGGTCCTGAAAATGCGTTGCCACCCAATTGGTTACATATACCAATTGGTTACAATGGAAGGGCATCAACCGTTATTGTTTCTGGTACTGATGTAAAAAGACCTAGGGGACAACTTAAACCACCAACAGAAGATATACCTTATTTTGGACCCTCGAAGAGATTTGATTTTGAACTAGAGCTGGGAGCAATTGTTGGCACGAACACTGACATAGGCACGACACTGACAACTCAAGAAGCAGATGAGATGATATTTGGTTATGTCATTTTAAATGACTGGTCAGCTCGAGATATACAAGCTTGGGAGTATCAACCTTTGGGGCCCTTCCAAGCTAAAGCTACAGCAACTACTATAAGTCCTTGGATAGTAACAAAGGCAGCGCTGGAACCCTTTAGAAAATTTACGCCAAAACGTGAAGTGCCCTTGTTAAAATATTTGGAAGAAAAAGGGCCGATGCTATATGATATTGATTTATCCGTATCAATTGAAACTAATAGCAGCAACGGGTCTAATGAGATCACTAGAACAAATTATTCTGAAATGTATTACTCATCTGCACAACAATTAGCCCATCACACCTCCAGTGGTTGTGCCATGAGTTGTGGAGATTTACTTGGATCTGGAACTATTTCAGGTCCTGAAAAACATCAATATGGCTCTATGTTAGAACTTAGTTGGGGTGGGAAAAATCCTATTCAACTTCAAGGTTCAGAGACTAGAACGTTTTTAGAGGATGGTGACATTATCCGAATGAGTGGTGCTGCTGACGGAGGGGATTATAAGATAGGTTTTGGAGAAAATATAGGAAAGATAATACCTGCAAATAAATAAGAAAACTTATTTGTTTTGGTAATTTTGAAATTAATTGACGTAACGTAGACGCAAGATTATCTTTTTTGTAAAACAGAATGATACTAGAAAATAATCTCAAATAAACGAGGGGACGGGTATTTGAGCGATTACAGTGTAAATGATTGGATAACACAGCATAGTATGGCAATGCCTGATAAGTTGGCATCAATAGACTTGGCAAGTAATAGGCATTACACTTATTCAGAAATGAATGATCGAGTAGGTAGGTTAGCTAACCATCTTCAAAGCCTGGGAATAACAAAAGGGGATAGGGTCGCATATTTTGCATTTAATTCTACAGATGTTGTGGAAATTATTTTCACGTGTTGGAGAATAGGTGCAATAGCAGTTGCTTTAAACTTTCGTTTAACAGCAACAGAGTTAACTTTTATTATTAATGATAGCACTCCCAAATTGGTGTTTGTTGACACCTCTCTAGAAATGGTGTGGCGAGATGTTCATAGCCAAACAAATGTACCAAACACAATTATGTTAGATGGCGTTGGCGGGGATACAGATTATGAAAAAGGGATATCCTCTGCAACGCCTATGCATGAAATGATTGAACAAACGTTGGATGAACAATGCATGCTAATGTATTCATCTGGAACTACTGGCAGACCTAAAGGGGTTATAATAACTCATGGAATGATGCTTTTTTCAGCAGTTGGTGGAATGAGTGCGGGGCGTACTACACGCGATTGCGTTAGCTTAGTGGTCATGCCATTATTTCATATTGCCGCAGTCAACGTTTCTTGCTGCCCAATAATCTATATTGGTGGTTGCCTTGTAGTAATGAGAATGTTTGATCCCGATATGGTTCTAAAAACACTTGGAAATAAAGCTTTTGGAGTAACGCACATATTTTTAGTACCTGCTGCTTACAATGCTCTGAAAGGCAGTGAACTTGCCGAAAAAACAGACTTTTCCAATATTATTGGTGCATTTTCAGGTGCTGAAACTGTACCAGTTTCATTAGTAAAATGGTGGAATAAACGTGGGGTATGTTTGCAAGAAGGTTGGGGTATGACCGAAACCAGTGGTACTGGGTGTTTATTACTTCATGATGACGTAGTTGATATGGTTGGTAGTGCGGGTAGGCCCCTAATGGGAAGTAAGATTAGGATTGTGGATAACGAAGGCAATGAAGCCTCACCTGATGTGTTAGGCGAGATACAAATGAAGGGGCCCGCTGTAACACCTGGATACTGGAATAGGCCCGAGGCAAATAAAGATAGTTTTATTGATGGCTGGTTTAAAACAGGCGACATAGGAAAAAAAGATCTAAAGGGCTATATATTTATCGAAGATAGATTAAAGGACATGTATATTTCTGGAGGAGAGAACGTATATCCAGCAGAAATTGAAAATGTACTTTATGAACTTGAAGAAATTAATGAGGTAGCAGTTATAGGCGTCCCTGATGAAAAATGGGGCGAGGTAGGATGCGCCGTGATTAGTTTTAATGATGGTAAAACGTTAACTTATGAAGACATGAAAGCTCATTGTGTTAAAAATTTAGCAAAATATAAAATACCATCGTTTATGGTAGGCGTTTCAAATTTACCAAGATCAGCAACTGGCAAAGTTCTAAAATTTGAATTACGCCAAACAATTCCAGCACAATTAAAACGTTAAGTAAAATTTATTAGGTAACAAAATAGCTGGTTTAAAAGTCGAATGCTTTTTACTCAGCAATAATATAAATCTGTTTTACCAGTTCTCTGCAAATGGCCGAATATCCATTTCAAAAGTCCATCCATCACGTTTTTGATGATACATATTCCAATAAGCTTCTGCTACTGATTCAGGATTCATTAAGGTATCTGAGGCTAAAGTGTCTGGATCAAGGCCTGCTGCTTTTATTCTTTCCCTTACAAAGGCAGTATCAACTCCTGCATCAATTATAAGATGAGCTACATGAATATTTTCGGGTCCAAGCTCTCGAGCCATACTTTGAGCAACTCCTCGTAACCCTGCTTTACCAGCAGCAAAAGCTGAATAACCTGTTGCTCCCCTTAAACTAGCTGTTGCTCCTGTAAAAAAAATTGAACCTTTTTTACGGGGCACCATATATCTAGCTGCCTCTCTACCTGTTAGAAACCCAGCATAAGTTGCCATTTCCCATACTTTCCTAAATACTCTTGAAGTAGTCTCCAGAATTGGGAAACATACATTTCCACCTACATTAAAAATAACAAGCTCTATCTTACCTATTTCTTGTTCTATTTTTTTAAATATCTCTACAACGTTTTCTTCTTTTCTGGCATCCAACGTGAAACCATAAGCTACACCACCAAGATTCCCTATTTCTTTTATAATTGGTTCAAGCTTTTCACCATTTCTTCGCCCTAGACAAACAGTAAACCCACCTTTAGCAAATCTTCTAGCTATTGCAGAACCTATATAGTCACCAGCCCCAACTATTAGCACTATTTTTTGATCCATTTAAACATCCTTAAAAGAATTCATTAATTTAAATTACAAATGCTCACAGCTATTATAAGTTCGTAAGGTTATTTTACCACTTTCCAAAATTACTCTACTAATTGAACCGTTAGAGGATCCCAAAAATGCCAATGGATTACTACCTGTAGCCATTGCCATTATCGCTGAAATAATTCCCCCATGAAGTACTGCTAGCACCTTTTGATTCTGATGCCGTGCATAAATTAAATCCAACGATTTTTGAACTCGCTGAAATATCATAGAATTAGTTTCTGCTCCTGGAATTTTACCCCACTCCTGGTGCCTCAAAAACTCTTGATACATAGGATCTTTAGAAGCTACTTTCATTCGAAATAACCCACCTTCCCATGCCCCTAAATATACCTCTCGAAGTCCTGCTTCAATAGTTATCGGTAAACTTAAATACGTGGCTAAAGGTTCTGCTGTTTGCTGTGTTCTTTTTAAATCAGTTGCATAGATACTTTGAAAATGTTTTTTCTCCAAAGCCCGTTTAACCGCCTTGGCTTGCAATATTCCATTTACATGCAGATCTGGATCACCATGACCTTTGTGTAACGGAAAGGGCTTTCCTGGTATGGCAGCTGAACTTTCTCCATGCCTTACCAAAGTTAAGTCAACTGCATCTTTTGGTACTTCATATTTATGTTGTCTGAATTCCTTGATCATGTCTGAGGTTTAACTTACTTTAATCAATTGTTTACCAAAATTCTTACCATTAAGAAGATTGATAAAAGCTTCTGGAGCATTTTCAATACCTTCAGTTACAGTCTCACGATAAATGATTTTATTAGATTTTACTAACGGCGCTACCTCCGATAAAAATTCATCAAATACATCATTATGGTCCCAAACTATAAAGCCACGAACTTGCAACCTTTTCGTCAAAATTGCGCGCCAAGCCCCAGGTAAGCGCATAGCCTCATCAACGCCAACACCGGAATACCAAGAAATCATTCCACAAACTGATATTCGGCCAAAATCATTCATTATTGGTAAAACTGCTTCTGTAGTTTTCCCTCCAACATTTTCAAAATACACATCCACACCACTTGGTGCTGCATCCAAAAGCCATTTTCTTAATTCTGAGGCATCTGAGGCTAGCTTATGATCAAGGCATTCATCATACCCTAAATCTGATTTTGCAAATGCGCATTTTTTAGAACCACCAGCAACACCAATGACCCTCATTCCTTTAGCCTTTGCAAGTTGACCTGCCAAACTTC
>JAOGYN010000025.1:0-14508 GCA_028112705.1 Paracoccaceae bacterium
AGCAGATACGTTTATTTAATAGTGATAAGTGACGTTTAACTATATGAAAACATTTGTTTTTATATTTAGTATATTATTTGGGGGACTTCAAAATGATGGACGGCGACATCAAATTATTTGCAGTTAGCGATTCGAACGAAAGTTCTGGTGGCGGCTCAGGAGGGGGTTCAGACGGAGGACCTTTGATTGCTAGCGGTGGAAAACTAGTTATCACAAATAAAGATGCAGCGAATCCTGATTTTTTGCCTTCAGTGCAGATTACACGAGAAGATATTAAAGAAATTGAATTTTATGCTCCTGAGATGATTAGGGGGATAGAGGATGCAAAAGGTAATATTCGATTAGACTTTGAAGGCACCAGTGCAGAAACCCCAGGTTCTTTTTCAGTCGACGCCGGCTTTGTTGGGGCATTTGGTAAGACAACTTCAAGTGGCAATAAGGTGGCAACCATTAAGGCCACTGAAACGGGTACTGAAAGTGTTGTGAATTTACTCGCCTATTCGGATGGGGACGTTACTTGGAAAAAAGCAAGTTTAGCTGCGAGTGATTACAAGGCTCCAAAAGAGGGTGATTGGGATCTATATGTGGCTCATTGGGCACCAGACGGGGATGCCAACTCTGCAGATAGTATTGAGGTGGCTGTACTTGTTGAAAGGTCGCTTACAACAAATATTAATACTGCTGTTAATTCGTCTATGAGTGTAGCCGGAACATTTTTTGATTTTTTCGGTATGGAAGAGCCAGAAGATGGCGGTGGCAATATTGGTGGAGGGCAATCAGATACAGTAACTGAAGGTGTAGTTTTAGATAAGAGTGATCAAACAGATGATTTTGTGTTATCTGGAAGTGCTGGTGATAACGAGATGATCGGGGGCGCTGGTTCGGACTATGCAGATGGTGGTGAGGGCGCAGACACACTTGATGGTGGTGCTGGTTCTGACATTGTTAAAGGTGGCGCTGGTAACGACATTATTGATGGGGGAGCAAACGGAACTGAAACCTTTTTAGATGGCGAAGGAAATACTCAGCAAAATTCAATCTGGTCATGGGGTGATAGAGCTATTTATGACGGTAAGGCGAGTGATTATACAATTACATCAACTGGCCCAGGGTCTTTTACTGTTACTGATACTAACACTGCCGACGGTGATGATGGAACTGATACCCTGACAGGCATTGAGATTTTACAATTTAGTGACAAAGAAAAATTACTAGTGGCTGAAACGGGTTCTTTCAGCTTTACTGATCACTACACTGGGCAAACAGTAAGTGAAGATTGGGCTGAGGGAACTGATTTTGCTGATCTAATCGCTCCGTCAGAGGCAGGTAGATCGTTCTTACGTGGTGGCGCTGGAAATGATATTATTATTGGTGACCCTGCAATTGGTGGTGGCCAGGATCATATTGCTGGTGAGGCTGGTAACGATTTTATTGATGGTGCTGGGCGCGGAACGAGTGCGATGCCTTGGGAAAATGATAATGTCGCGGAATATGAAGCTCCAAGTCGAAGCTTTAAATGGGAATTAGAGACAGCAAATTCTCTTGGTTTAACGGCTGGTATTACAAAAATTATATATGCGGGTGCCGGTGCGACGCAATTAGATGGTCTTGCGACTGCTCTTGGTATGGATATTTCAACGCGCTTCGTTGCAGATCAAGAGTACTGGGTTATTTCTGATATAAATGGTGATGCGGGGCTTGGAACAGATATTATAACAAATATTGATGAGCTGTACTTTAATGACGCGAATGTTCGCCTCTCGGTCTTTAAAGATCCTTGGGGTGGTTTTATCGAGGGAACTGATTTTGCGGATACCATTGTTGGTGAAGGTGTAAGTGAATTTATCGAGGCTGGAAGCGGTGATGATCGGGTCTTTGGTGGTGCCGGCTCTGATGACGCAGAATTAGGCCGCGGTAATGACTTCTTTGATGGTGGTGCAGACGCTGAAGATTTTGACACTGAAGCATACATGACAAATTTAGGGGGTAACTTTGGAACCTTTGATGCTGAGCAATTCTTTGGCGATAAATTTGCTATCACCGGCGGTGACGGTGGCGGTGGATCAAGTATTGTAATTGTTTCGCCTGGTACACTTAATTATCCGACGTTTGATCCAGGTGCTCCAGTGTCTATTTCCTCGTGGACGGGTTTGTTCCTTGGAGAGGAGCAGACGTTTGAAATGAGGGTCTATGACGTAAATGTAGATGGCGTTGATTTACCAATGATGATTATTCAAGGCATGAGTGGCTATGGAATACCAGATGATACACTCGTTCAAGTAGAAGATCTTGGTGGTACTTATGATTTTATGCCTGGTATGAGTCCTGCAGATTTCTCTAGTTCAGAAGATACCGGTGCTATGATGGACATGGCTATAGAAGTTGGAGCTGCTCAAGTGCGTGGTGATACGGTATTTTATGATGGTGACTTTGATCGCTATACCGTCACTTCGTATAAGGGAGACGATTCAGCTGATACATCTTCAGCCCTTTATACCATATTGACAGATAGCTTTTCTGACGTTGATATTAGTGCCTGGACTAATGATGATACGGTCGTTGTTGTGCAAGATACCAATAGCGGATCTAAAAGTTTTGGAACCGACGTCTTAATTAATGCTGAGCGTATTCAATTTGATGATCAGGAATATCTTTTAAGTGTCCAAACCAATGTAAATTCTTGGACTGAATATCGCTGGAATCCAAATACGTATCAAGACGAAGAAGTCACAATGGGTGACGCAAATTGGCGAGGTACATTTGCTGATGATACAATAAATTCTTCGTCTCTTTTATTGTCTGGTAGTGCTACAGCGCCTGATACAGACAGAATGGATGGTCAGGCTGGAGATGATATTTTAATATCAGGTGCGGGTGGTGATCGACTTATTGGTGGTATTGGTAATGACATTCTTGATGGTGGCGCCAACGGAACGACTGGCGATAGCTGGCGTGATAGCGATGTTGCTGAATATTCGGGTAGCATTGATCGTTTCACATTAGAAAAAGTTATATTTGAAGGGAAAAACCTTAATATTTCTGATGATCAAGGTAACGGCGTATTTGTTCTTAAGGCGGTTACAAAAGGTGATAATATAATTGGCCAGATTTCCAAAGTTGGAAGCACTGATGTGCTTTACCAAGTTGATAAGGGCGAAACCTTTATTGTTGTTAAAGATAGCCTGCCGTTAGCTTACGGCGGTGTTGGAACAGACATTCTTCTTGGAATGGAAAAGGCTCAGTTTGGTTTTGACTGGGAGGGCGAGGTAGAGTTCCAAGTAAATTACCAAGTCAACAGTTGGGGTGCTGATGAAGGAGAAGTTCGAGGTGAAGGTACAATATTTAATGATGTTATTGATTTAAGAGCGGGTAAAGCTTCAGACAATACTGGTGGTTATGGCGGATTTGATGACTTTAATGATGGTGCTGATATTTGGGATGGTGATGCGTTCTTCACAGGTGCAGATGCCGTTCAAGGGTTTGATATTTGGAACTGGCAGCCTAAAGTGAATGATACAGCCTTAACATTTACGAACCTAAGAGATTTTGCCGATGCAAGCGATATGGATTATGGTTCTGATGTTTCAATAAGTATTTATAAAATTGTGGATGGCACAACTGACAGATGGATTGCTTACGATACTGAAAATGAATGGGTTTTAGAGGAAGTTAAAGAGACCTCTACAAGTGGTGTATGGAAAATCCATTACGATGGAGCAGCCGACGGCGCTGTATTTGAGGTTCAGGATGATGCATGGAATTGGCAACCAAGTGAGAGTGATACTGCAGTCGCAACAGCTGTAAATGTCGCTTACGATGATGGTTTTGTAGATACAGAAGTGAAGTTGGATATTTATTTGCGTGGTACTGATGAATACGTAGCTTACAACTCAGAATTTAATTATGTTTGGGATATTGTAACGGGAAATGTGACTGATGGGTGGACCTTTAAGCCATATGAAGCATTTGAAACATCAGCAGATCAGGTTTCAGATGGGATGTGGAGTTGGACACCAACGGAAGCGGAAAGTGCCGACCCGCATGCTACTGCTACAAAAATTGTATGGTCAGATGGTGGCTCAGAGTCTTTTGATATGGAGGGTTCTTTTGCGATTCATGAGTATGAAGCTGGAAAGTTTTTAGCCTATGACACGGAATGGAACTTTGTTTCTGATGCAGTTAAACTTGTAGGATCTGACTGGATCATTGATTATGGTGACCATGCTCAAGCTTCAGAAAGAATGGAGTCTTCTGATCCGCCTGCTGCACGTATTCACAATAGCTGGATTGAGGGTGGACGTGGAAATGATATTATTATGGCTGGTCAGGGTCGCGATGAAATTACAGGTGGTGCGGGTGATGACTTTATTGATGGTGGTTCTGAAAGTGATTTCCTTGCAAGCTTTGTTGGGACAACTGCCTTACTTGAAAATAAACAGCTAACAGATCCAGATACGGGTCGTTCTGGAGTTTATTCAGTTTATCAGGATACTTCCGATTCTAATGTAAAATGGGCTTGGGATGGAAACCAATCTACACCGTCTTATTTTAAAGTGACTGTGGATGGTTCAAATGTATCACAGCTTCAGGAAACAGTTAATGCCGACTTTTATAACGATCGATGGTCAACTTATGACCGTGCGCATTTTTCTGGAGATCAAATCAGGTACGATGTTTCAGAAGTTTACTTAAAGATTTCATCTGGCCGTCCAGAATTAACTGCTGCAGGCGCATACCAAGAACTTTCGACAACAGAGTATAATGCCCTCAGTTCAGGAAAAACAGACTACCAGCTTGTTGTAAAGGTTGTGGACGCCTTGCCAGCTGCTGCGGGTGGAGATGGAACAGATTACCTTATAAATGTAGAAGAAGCACAATTTTATGATGGCCAAGAACAGCTGGAAGTTGATACCTTTAGTTGGGCATATGACTCGATGGTACACGTTAACGATGGTATGTCTGAAGCAGAGATTGCGAGCGCTACTATCGTTTCTGGAGGGGCTAATGTTAACAAAATTAGCTATGCTGGAGATCATGGTGATGGCTTTAATCTCTGGGGCGGTGAAGACACAACTTGGAATGTTGTTGAGTATACTGGAGATGACACTATAGCATCTGGCGCTTATGCTCTCGTACAGGTCTATTCAGATTCTTATGGAAGTTGGAGTTACCAAGATAGATATGTAGTTGCGGACGTTGATGCAAGCAATGAATATGATTGGACAGAGTATTCAGCAACATCATACGAGGGCTCTAGTCGTGGAACAATCAAGAATGATACGATAACAAGTCTTGTTAGAAATCAAAAAGACGAAATATTCGGTAAAGTTGGTGATGATTTAATAGCTGCAGGTGCCGGAACTGATCGTATTATGGGTGGTGAAGGTAATGATGTTATTTGGGGTGGAACCAATGTTGCAAGCAATAGTTGGGATTACCAAGGGGACATCGCATTTTTCTCAGGTTCAGAGGCAAGATATACTGTTATAAGAGATATTTTTGTAAAAGCATCAGTGAATGGTTTGGTTGAAAAAGACTCATCGGGTAATATCAAGTTATATTCTGACGAAGTACTTTCTGTAAGTGCAAAAGGGGTTGTTTCAGCTTCTACAGATTCCTCGACAATAATCGCTGGAGCGTCGAGTGAATATCATGCCGCAACAATTGTTATTGATAGCTTGTCCGATGCAGCTGGAGGTGACGGTATTGATGTATTATCTGGAGTTGAAGGCCTATTGTTTGGTTTCGTAAGTTCAGGTGATCACGGTTGGTTGCCAAGTGCTAATAGTCGTGAGGGTGGCTATACTGTTTCGACCGACGCTGGTGAGAAGAGCCTTACCACCTTAGCGGTTTCGTACATGGCAGAAGATTTTGTCCATTGGGATTATAATCCAACTTCTAATCAGTGGAGTGAGGTTCAGCAGTATAAGGTGAACTACACTGGCACAAATTTTGATGATGAGATTTCCTACGATAATACTGCAAGTTTTAAATCTGAAGTGGGGTCTAGCTTTACGTCAGGTGACGTTAATAAATACACCTTTAGTGGTGGCAGTGGTGATGACCAATTTATTGGAAGCACTGCCGCTGGCGTGAAAAATATAGCTGTCTACACTGGTGGTGAAGCAGCTTACAATATTGCTGAAATAGGTGATACAAATGTCTTTACCGTCACACATAAAATTCCTGATGCCCTTGGCGGAACAGGCGTTGATACTTTAACAAATATTGACGCTATTAAGTTTGGTGCGTACAGCGAAAGTGAAGAAATTGTTAGACTGAATGTTGAAACTGGATCGGAAGGGGGTTCGTCAAGATTTTTCAAAGGGACAATGTTTAATGATAATATTGATGATGCCTCTGGTGATTTTGCTGGTCTCTTGGGTGGCAATGATTACTTTGCGAGGTCTGGTGGTGGTACAGACAATTTTTATGCGGGTGCGGGTACGGATACTCTAGAAATGGGTGGCTTTTATAGCCGTTATGCGATCAATTATGATGCAACCGATGGGCATTTAGAAATTGTTGACTCATTAGCAAGCAATCTTGGCGGTGATGGAACGCTTAACGTAAAAGATGTTGAATCAATACGTTTCTATAATAATGTATTTGACCTGAGAATTGCTGGTGGTGATGCATCAGCTGCAACGAATTACAGTTTATATATGCAACATACGACCCTTGGAACGATAAAAATAGCCGAGGGAGCAACATTTGATGGTAGTGGTAATATTTTAACCGCCGGTGGCCTCAATTTGTTCGCCGTATCACAGACACCATCTGAGCATGCGCCAAGTTATACGTGGGATCAAATGCTTGGAGATTCCGTTGGAACTAACTTAAGTCCATTAGACATGAATGTGCATGTGAAGCCTTTCTTAGATGGAACAAATGGTAGTTTGTCACCTGAACAATTTGGATCAACACCTGCGACGCAAGCAACTGAACAGGCTGTAAATGTAAGCGTTACACAAACCAGAGACTTCTCATCTTTTGACGGAAGTACATCATCAGAAGGTCTTGCAGAAGTTAATGTCTATGAGGCTGAGTTCCAAGGATTTGGTAATGATGATGTCCTATACGGTGGAGCCGGGAATGACACGTTTATAGGTGGCCCTGGAGATGATGTCTTTAATGGTCGTGGAGAAAACCAAACTGACTGGTGGGATAGTTTCAATACAGGCGACACTGCCATGTATCTTGGCGTTCAAGCAAGATATACTATTAGTGGTCCTACCACTGATGTGGATGCTGATAGTAATGGCTATACAGATGTTCGACAATTTAAAGTAGATACAGCTGGCGATACATTATCGTACTTTACTGTAACCGATAGTTTGTCATTGGCTCAGGGCGGTGATGGCACCGATTATCTAATTGATATTGAAAAGATTAGATTTGAAGATGGAACTTACCACCTGTCCATAAGAGATGTTGGAAATAGTTGGGATACATGGACGCAACTCTTTGGGACATCTGGAGATGATGACTTCACGAGTTACACGGACGATAGAGCAGATCCGGCAAGCAAAGAGTATAATATTAGTGGTGGCGCTGGAGATGACCTAATTATTGGTGGCGCTGAGCCAACGGGCGATACATACTCTTGGGGCGATAGTGCTGTCTACGAAGCTGAGGAACGAAATTTTGATATCTCAGTCGAGGAATTAACTTTTGTTGCTGACAGTGCTTCTGCAACGAGTGACTGGGATGGTGATGGCGACGTTGATAGTGCAGATACAACATTATCAGGTGTGCTAAAGGCTAAGTTTGGTGGTACAGTGATCAATCAGGTTACTGTTCAAGATTCACGTGCGGATGATGCTGGTGGGCTTGGAACAGATACTCTTTACGGTATTGAGCATATTGAATATCGAAGTGGTTTTAATGGCACGCATGTTGATCTAGCTCCAAGCTCTGATGACTGGGATGGCGATGGATATGTAGACTACTTTAGCGGAACTGCTTACGGTGATGTATTTACTGCGGACGAAGGGCGACAAGACGTTCAGGGGCGTGCGGGAGATGACATTATTATTACTGGTGCTAGTGGTGACTACATAAATCCAGGTGAGGGTAATGACTACGTAAATAGTGGTATCGGTGAAGCAGTTGATGCCAATGATTCATGGGCTTCACGGGATGACGTTAATTTCCACAGTGTGTCTTACGACCGTGTTGAGGTTGAAAAAGTCACTCTATGGACGCATGACACTACTGGGCGCGCCTTAACAACATCTGATGGTAAATGGTCAATTAGTGGATACACTGGAGAAGCTGCGATTGGCTCTGACCTTTGGGAAATATTCTCAGGATCTACTCCAACTGATTATACTCAGCAAAGTGGATTTTTGGTTACAGATACATTACCGAGTTCTGAGTCAGGGTCTATCGGTACCAACCTAATTGTTGGCGTTGACTCTATAGGTTTTTCTGATGAATATTTGGATGTTAAACCTTTTTCAGATACTTGGTCCTTTACCGATTGGTTCACAAATGAAACAATCACAGAAAGTTTCCAAAAAGGAACGCCATTTTCTGATGTTGGAACAGATTCCTTGGTTGGAGGAACGGGCTCGGATACATTAGAAGGGAAAGCTGGGGCTGACGCAATATTTGGTGGCGCGGGTGGTGATAGATTAAATGGTGGTAAAGGCAATGACGTTTTAGATGGTGGCGAAAATGGCTCCAGTGGTGATGAGTGGCGCGACAGCGATAGAGCTGAATATAACGGTATAGAAGCACGTTACAATGTCTATCAAGTTAAGGTTGATGCCTCTGCACTACGCGCCAATAAATTAAGTGATGACGCAGCGACAACGGATGTAGATGAGTCAATAGTTACAATTTATGATACAGGAAGTAAGATAACAGGCGGCACAATGGATGGTTATAATGTTTTGCAGGGTGCGCTTCCATCAGGTGTAACTGCAGCAGATTTAAGTACTGCTTACATTGTGTCAGATGCACTTGGCGCGGCTCTTGGGGGAACTGGAAATGACCTTCTTTTAGATATTGAAACTATCCAATTCCAAGAAAGCCAGGTGGATCTTGGACTTAGAATTAGTCGTGATAACTGGGATGGAAATGATGCAAATGGTTATGACTGGGTTCAGGTAACAGGAACTGATGGAGCCGACGATATTTCAAACTGGGGCAACGGGGTCGACTTAAATGGTGATGGCGAGATAACTGATGACATAAATGCTGATAGTGAACTTCGTGGTAAAGGTGGCGATGATATAATCTTTGGCTTTGGCGGGGGTGATCGCATTAATGGTGGGAAAGGGAACGACTATATAGATGGCGGAGCAGACGGGATTGCAGATGCTTATGGATGGGCGCGAAAAGACGAAGCTATTTTTGATGGACCTGCAGCAAATTATACTGTGACGCAGTATTCAGGGACAAACAGCGATTTCCTAGAAATTGTTTCAGCAAAATTCTCGACTTTGGATACATCTGCCTGGACAGCTAGTGATAGCTTCACAGTGGTCGTTGATGATCTTCCTTCCACTATGGGTGGAACTGGAACTGATATTCTGAGAAATATAGAATTTATAAATTTCCAAGATAAGTTTGTTGCTCTGACTATGGAAGAATTTATTGATTATGATCTTGAAGGAACTGCGATCCGAGCATTTGTAGATGGCACAGATGGCAGTGATACAATCGGCTTAGCACCTGATGCAACGGTGGCTGAGGGTGCATATGACTATTCTGGCAATGATGATTTACTTGGTAACGATGGTGATGATACCATATACGGTGGTGCGGGTGGGGATTATATTACGCCGGGCTCTGGTGATGATATCATTGACGGTGGTGCAAATGGTGTTGACATATGGTCAGGCCAATCAATGGGTGATATTGTTCGTTTCACATCTAATTACGCTGACTATGAGATTGAAGATGCAGATGTTGGTGGAGTTCAGGTAATCACAGTAACTGATACGGATCCAGATGGTGATGGCTCTGCTCAAATCAGAAATGTTGAAACTTTAGAATTTAACGATATGCACTTAAATATTGGCATAACGTCCCACGAAATAACTGGTTGGGAAGGAAATGCAATTGGTACAAGTTATGAGGGCAGTATTTTTGGGGATACAATTACCGGTACCTCAGGTGCTGATTATATAACTGGTGGCAAAGGAGCAGATACACTTAATGGTGGCTCAGGTCCGGACCGTATCGAAGGCGGTCTTGGTAATGACAATATTTATGGTGGTGCAAATGGTCTCGATGAGTGGGGTAATGCCGGTGAAGATGTCGCGATTTATTCGGGCAATGAGAGTGATTACACTGTTTCCTTCTATGATTCAGATGGTGAATCAGCAACTTCTTACCAAGACGATGGTTACATAAAAGTAGTTGATAGTAGGACTACGGACGGTGTGGCTGAAGGTACTGACAAGTTATATGGTGTTGAAGGAATTGAATTTTCTGATAATTTTGTAAGCTTTTATGTAAACAATAGCTTTACAGATCTTGATGGAGACGGCAAAGCGGATGTTGGTGGACAAAGGGGGACGAGTAGCTCCGACGCTTTAACTGGTGCTGACCTTGATGAAAAACTTGAGGGCAAAGGTGGTGATGACACATTGCTTGGAGGTGGCGGTGCTGACTTTATAAATGGTGGTACTGGTGCTGATCTAATCGTTGGTGGGGATAACGCTGCAGGCGAAATGGATATTGCGCGATTTGATACAGCAATGAGTACCTTTACCATTGCGCAAGACAAGTGGATCGCAAAAGACTCGTCAGGGAATTATGAAACTAATAGCTCTGGTGATTTGGTTACATATACAAGCAGCACGGTCTCTGCAGGCTTCACAGCGGTTGGGGCCTACAGCTTTACATCAACAGAAGATGGCGAAGCAGTTGTTGATATTGTTGCAGAAATTGAGGGAATTGAATTTAGTGATGGTTTTGCGCGATTTGATGTTGAGGCAGTAGCTGAAGACCATGATTTTGATGGAGTTGCTGACTTTGCAGTTATTGGTGGCGGGTTATCAAATGATATCTTAGGCGCTGCTACTATTGACAGCTTAGCATCGTATGAGAGTTGGGCGGATGCTTCCGAATTGTTCGCAGCTGATAACTATATTGATGGTGGATACGGTTCTGACACGATTAGTGCTGGGGCTGGTGATGATACAATTAATCCTGGAGATGGTTCAGGAAATGCGAGTTCAGCCTATAAAGATTTCATCGACGGTGGAGCTGGTGATGATACAGTAACGTTATTGGGTAATGCTGCAGATTGGACTTCTACCTCAAGTTTGGAAACGGATGCAAATAGCAATGATGGTTACTCTAAATACACCTACACTAATACTGAAACAAATACGAATATTGTTGGTCTTGAAGTTTATATCAAAAATGTTGAGGCAATTGAATACGAAGATGGGGTAGTTGCATCTCAGGCAATTCAAACTGATATCGACCGTGACGGTGACGGTATAACTGACGAACGTAATTACAAAGGAACGACTGGCAATGAGGATATGGTCGCGACAGGAAATACTGTTGATTACCTAGATGCAGGCGCCGGCGATGATGTCATGAGTGCTGGTAATGGCGCCGATATATTGATTAATGGCGCTGGGTCAGATTTAATGTTTGGTGGCGCAAATACTGGAACTGATGAAAAGGGCCGCGCTCTTAAAGATACAGCAGTGTTTAGTGGCAATAAAAATAGTGTAGATAGCGATGGTGATGGTGAGATTGATGTTGCCGCCGATTACACAGTTGCAGATGGTGGCATTGTACTATGTACAGGTTTTGATGCATCAACTGGCCAGTGTACTGTTGTTTCGGTTTCCGGAACCACAGTTGGAGAAATTTCAGACGCGAGTTTAAGTTCAACCGTACAGCCGACAATCTTCTCCTCAGTTACGGAAGTCTATGTGGCAACAACTGCATCAGATTATGACCGAGTTGTAAGTGGCTCTGCTGATGGCACGGCTGATGTTGTTGCTGTTACAGAAAGTGATGGATCCACAGCCTACGGCACCGGTTACGTTGTTGATCTTAATAATGATGGCAAGGCTGATACGTTTACAGGATCTTCTGATAGTAGCTTTGATAGTGATAATATGACACTAACGAAGGTTCATCAGGCGACTAGCTTTAGTGGCACTGCAAATAACGTGGCGACATTAAGTGCAGATATTACAGCTGATGCAACTTCTCTGACGGTTAATTCTGTAGCGAGTTTAAATGCCTCTGGTGGTTCAATTAAGGTCGGTAGTGAGGTGATACTCTATAGTGGGATCACAGTTTCAGATACGGCCAATACCTTAACTGGATTAACGCGAGGAGTGGAAGGTACCACTGCAGCCGTCGCTTCAACCTCTGCGAATGTTGATGGGGGCGCCTCAGTAATAGTTTACGATACGCATGAAGTCTTAGATGTTTATACTGTCACAAAAGGCTCTGACGTTGATACCTTAATAGGTATTGAGCAAATTGAATTCCAAGACGAGGTTGTGGAATTAACTGCGATCGAAGAAACAGCAGTGAGCTTTTCAGTTGCGACAGGGTTAATTGAGATCACTACGGTTACGGGAACTGGGTTTGCAGATGAAATATCGTCAAGTTCGGCTAATGAAATATTTAGTGGAGGAGCTGGAGCTGATACATACTCATTTGGTTTTGGCACAGGTATTGAGCAGATTACAGGTACTGATCAGGTTAAAGGTTTCAGTACGACTGAAGATGTTATTGAAGTTAAAACTTCGGTAAATGGAACAAGCATATCAGCAGCAGCAGATATTTTGTCTCGAGTTACTTCAACTTCTGATGGTGCTTTAATTAATTTGGGGACTAATAATGGGGTAGATAATACAATTCTACTCGCAGGTGTATCCGCAGATGATTTAACTGTGGATAATTTTAGTGCTGTAGAAATATTATTATTGTAAGATAGGAAAAAGTTATGGCTGATGCTGTAGGTTCAATAAGTGCGGGTCCACTTTCACTAACACTAGGTGAAACATATACGGACAATGTTGCAAGTACGTCAGATGTTGACTACTTCAAGATATCATCGAGCGATATTAGTGTCCCCTCAACTGCAACAGTAACTTTTACAGGCTTGTCCTCAACCACAAATAATAATGAATTTGTTGTTACGATAAGAGATGCATCTGATACGGTTTTAAATACCTTAACGACTGGTGTAAGTGGTTCGGTTAGTGTTCCAGTTGGATCAAGTCAACCTTACTATATAAGGGTTGAGGACGGTAGTACTTTTGATAATAGTAACTATAGTTTAAAGGTTGATGTTGCGGCAACGTCCGAGAACGAATTTGCAGGTGCGTCGGTAAATAATAACACTATCGCTAGTTCAAACCATCTAATAGATAATGTTTCGTTTGTAGGTGGTTTACAATCAGCAACAGACAGCGACTGGTACGCCTTTACAACTGGTAATGTTGACGGATCAACAGTGACAGTATCGGTTGCTCCCACGGCAAGTGATGCGACTTTTTACAATGTAAAAATAACGGATGAAAATGGAACAACCTTAACAAAAACTGGTGGTGATAGCCTTTCAACCACGGCGGGCACCTCTGCTGCTTCTCTAACCTTTAATGTTGCCGCGTCAAGTTCAACCACGGCGGGTACATATTTTTTGAATGTATCAGCAAACGATAGCTCCACTTTTGCCGCATCTTCAGAATTTGGAAATAATTACGCAATAACTCTAGCTGGCACTACTGATTACAATGCGACACCTGTAACTACGATTGGAACAGTCTCTTCTGGAACTTATGGCACTCAAACAGAAAATGACAATGTCTATGCAAATGTTTCGCGGGGTAGTAGCACCTCCCTTTCAAATATAATTTCGGTCAGCGATACGGATACAGATTCAATTAATTCGACAATTGGCTCATATGTAATAGGTTTACTGGACTCGACCTCAGCTTCAGTTACGACCGCAGGAACCATTACTTACACGGACGATGATACAAGTGCGACCGCAACAATAACAGCAAAAAGCTCAGATAGTGGATCAGGGTTTTTCAATTCTTTATCAGCTGCTGAATTTGCAACTGCCAGTTATGTTGCAGGTAGTAGCGCTGATGATAATCAAAAAATATATGCGTGGGCTGTGGATACATCAGGCTCGAGTGCGTCATCTCTGGGCATAACTAATCCTGCCGATACGAGTGGTCTAATTAAATATAGATATATTACGTCTGATGCAGGCGTTACAATTTCAGGATCTAACTCAACAGTATTATATGAGGGTAATTCAAGCACAACACAGACGCTAACTGCAACACTTGTAGGAACACCATCTGGAACTAATAATGTCACATTAATTATAGATGCTCCCGTAGATTTAACACTATCTGGCTCTGCTGTTACACAGGTTAACTCAACAGATAATACTTACAGGCTTACTTTGGACGCCTTAACGAATAGTGCAACATATACGGTAAGTGCTCCAGTTGTTGCGGACAGTGACGGGGTTACTGAAACAGCAACATT
>JAOGYN010000026.1:0-10392 GCA_028112705.1 Paracoccaceae bacterium
TCATATGGATAAATTAGCTGTGCGAGGGATGCGTTTTGATGCAGCCTATTGCAATGCTCCACTATGCGCTCCTTCCAGATTTAGCTTTATGTCAGGTCAACATATCACAAGTATTGCTGCTTATGATAACGCGTCAGAATTTCCTGCAACTATTCCGACTTTTGCGCATTACTTGAGACTAATGGGTTATCGAACTTGTTTGTCTGGAAAAATGCATTTTGTTGGACCGGATCAACTACATGGTTTTGAGGAAAGATTAACCACTGATATATATCCCGCTGACCATGCCTGGACACCCGATTGGGAAGCCCCCGATGAGCGCATCG
The DNA here is from genome assembly GCA_028112705.1 of Paracoccaceae bacterium. GTDB lineage: Bacteria > Pseudomonadota > Alphaproteobacteria > Rhodobacterales > Rhodobacteraceae. The sequence continues at coordinate 327 of JAOGYN010000026.1, forward strand.
ATAAATGGTATCATAATATGGAGAGTGTGAGAGAGGCTGGTATAACCAATACCACTTTTCAATATGAGTTTGATGAGGAAACAACCTTTTATGCCCGTAGAAGAATATTTGAATACGCTATGGAAGATATCAAACCGTTTTGTATGGTTGTTAGTCTTATCCATCCTCATGATCCATATTTAGCAAGACCAGAGCATTGGAATCTTTATAATCATGATGAAATTGAAATGCCTAGTATACCAGCTACGCTTGATCCACATTCAGAACGGCTAAGACGTGGAATTCAGGCTGATATAGTAAAGGTTACAGATGATGAGGTTAGAAATGCTAGGCATGCTTACTTCGCAAATTGTTCTTATTTTGATGAGAATGTTGGAGTCGTTGTACAAGCCTTAGAAGAAAGTGGTCAAATTGATAATACTATCATCATTGTAACATCTGATCATGGGGACATGCTAGGTGAACGTGGGCTATGGTATAAAATGAATATGTTCGAACATTCTGCCCGAGTACCTTTAATAATTTCTGGCCCTGGAGTAGAGCAAGGGAAATGTGATAATCCATGCTCTTTGGTTGATTTGTTACCTACTATTTTAGATATGGCAAATAAAGAAAAACCTGAAATGGCTATGCCAATAGATGGTCGATCATTATGGGCTCTTGCCAAAGGTGAAAGCCAAGAAGGCGGTGAGGCAATTGCGGAATATTGCGCAGAGTGTGCTTCGCATCCAATATTTATGATCAGACGAGGTCATTACAAATATATTCATTGTGACGTGGATCCCCCCCAGCTTTACGATATCAAAATTGATCCACAAGAATTAAACAATCTGATCGCAGATACTGCATTTAAAAAGATGGCTCAATCATTTAAAAAAGAAGTTTTATCTCGTTGGGATAGTGAAGCTATTCGAAAAAATGTAATAGCAACTCAAAAGCAGAGGCGAGGGCTTCACGCCGCAATGGAGGCGGGAATACGCCACTCTTGGGACTATAATCCACCAAGAGACGCTTCAAATGAATTTGTTCGAAATCATATGGATTGGCTTGTGGCGCAGGAAACCAAAAGATACCCACGACATCAAAAAACTAAAACCAAATAAAAAGTTAAGGATTTAAGATATGCCCATAATAAATAGAATTGCAGACTATCATGATGAAATGAAGGAGTGGCGTCAGCATATTCACCGAAATCCAGAATTGAACTTCGATTGTCATAAAACTGCAGCTTTTGTTGTAAAAAAGTTAAAAGAATTTGGTGTAGATGAAATTCATGAAAAAATAGCTGAAAGCGGAGTTGTTGCAATCATTAATGGGAAAAATTCAGGCCCAACTATTGGATTGAGAGCCGATATGGACGCACTTCCATTGCAGGAGGTTAAAGATCATGAGTATAAATCTACTGTTGATGGTCAAATGCATGCATGTGGACATGATGGTCACACAACAATGTTATTAGGTGCTGCCCGATACCTTTCAGAAACTAGAAACTTTAGTGGTCGTGTTGCTCTTATATTTCAACCTGCTGAAGAAGGTGGTGGAGGTGGAGAGGTCATGTGCAAAGAGGGTGTGATGGATAACTTTGATATTCGTCAAGTATATGGGATACATAACTCACCTGGGTCACCGCTTGGTTTCTTTTCAACAAATCCTGGACCAGTTTTGGCAGCAGCTGATAGTTTTTCTATTTGGATTACAGGGCAGGGAGGACACGGGGCCAACCCGGAAGAAACTATTGACCCTGTTATTGTGGCTGTTCAAATAGCGCAAAGTATTCAAACAATTTCTTCTAGAAACTTATCTGCGCTAGACTCGGTGGTTATTTCAATAACTCAAATTCACACTGGAACTATTAATAACATTGTTCCGGGTGAAGCGTTTATTAATGGAACCGTAAGGACACTGAAAAAAGATGCTCAGGCTATCGTGGTTAAAAGATTAAAAGAAATTTGTGATGGCACTGCACAGGCGTTTGGTGCGAAAGCTGATTTGGAATATGAGTACGGTTACCCACCAACTATTAATCATCCTAAACAAACTGCATTTGCTTTAAAGGTGGCTTCTGAAATATCAGGAAATGCTAATATAGATGGAGAAGCACCACCAATTATGGCTGCTGAGGATTTTGCTTATATGTTGGAGGAACGACCAGGTGCTTATTTGAATATTGGCCAAGGAGATAGTGCGGCCCTGCATAACCCAGAGTATGATTTTAATGATGAGCTTTCCCCAATTGGAGCAAGTTTTTTTGTGAAACTAGTTGAAAATGCGCAACCACTAGATTGAATTTAAATATTGGAAGTTAGGTTACATTGCTTCTAATGTTTGGGGGTTTATAGCTTTTGGATCTGTTCTTAGATCAAGAATTGCTGGCTTATTTGAGTTGCGTGCTCTTTCCAATGCACCAGAAAATTGATCAGTTGAGAGCACAACCTCACCATGCCCGCCATATGATTTTGCCAACTCAGCAAAATTTGGATTAACCATGGATGTTCCAGAAGGACGGCCCGGAAATGCTTTTTCTTGGTGCATTTTAATTGTCCCATAAACTGAATTGTTAGAGATAATAATAATTATATTTAACCCATATTGGCAGGCGGTTCCAAACTCTTGCATTGTCATTTGAAAGCAACCATCACCTGAGAGGCAAATAACCTCTTTATCGTGATGGATTAACTTTGCCGCTACTGCCGCGGGTAAGCCATATCCCATTGATCCACTTGTTGATCCGACTTGGGTTCGCCAACCCTTATATGTGAAATATCGATGAAGCCAGCCATTATAATTTCCAGCACCATTTGTAATAATTGTTTCTTCAGGTAGGATATTTGATAGTGTCTTAATTACGACTTCCATTTTTACGTTTCCAGGCGTTGTTAATGGTTTTTGCCACGCTTGGTAATTTGCGCGTTCTTTAGTGGGTGATTTGTTTTGATGCTCTTTAGAATTATTTACGGCTTTTTTAATAAATTCTGCACTATTACACACAAGACCTATATCTGGTTGATAAACACTGCCAAGTTCATTTGGATCTGGATGAATATGAATAAGATATTGTTTCGGTTTTGGAATATCAAACATAGAGTAACCACCCGTAGTCATTTCCCCTAAACGTGCATTCAAAACGAGCACACAATCAGCCAACGTTATTCGTTTCAACAGAGCTGGATTTATTCCGATGCCAACGTCACCAACATAGTTTGGATGGCGATTGTCCAAATAATCTTGACACCTAAATGATGTTCCAACAGGAATCCCCATTGATTTTGCAAATTTGCCAAGGTTTTCTGCCGCTTCAGAAGACCACCCGCTGCCACCTACGATTATAAAAGGATTCTTTGCCAGTTTTAATTTATCAATGACTTCGTTTACATCTTCTTCAGATACCATTTGTTTTGATGGATTTGCTTTTGGAGCATCAGGGATATCTGCCTTAGCAAATAAAGTATCTTCTGGAAGAGATAGTACAACTGGTCCTGGCCTTCCAGATAATGCAATATTGAAAGCCCTTGAAATATACTCAGGTAAACGTTCGATATTATCAATTTCTGCAACCCATTTGGCTAATGGAGAAAACATTTTCTTATAGTCGACTTCTTGAAAAGCTTCTCGATCACGATGAGAACTATCAACTTGTCCAACAAAAAGTATCATTGGGGTGCTGTCTTGAAATGCAATATGTATGCCCGCTGATGCATTACTTGCTCCAGGACCTCGTGTGACAAATGCAATTCCAGGTCTCCCAGTTAGTTTTCCTGATGCTTCTGCCATCATTGCCACACCACCTTCTTGACGGCCTACAATTGTCTGAATACCACTTTCGTAAAGACCATCCAGAGCAGGCAAGTAACTTTCTCCAGGAATACAGAAAACTCGATCCACTCCTTGAATCTTTAATTGGTCAATTAAAATTTGGCCACCATGACGCATTTTTATCTCCATCTACCAGTATTGTCCTAGGCTATGTTAGTCTTTAAGACTTTTAAAGACAAAGTTGTAGCAATCTTAGATACATATCGAGAAATGATCTTATGAAACTAAGTGAAAATGGATTTTTAGATTACATCTTAGAATGTTTGGAGCCAATGGATGGTATAACCTGGGGTCGAATGTTTAGTGGGTATGTTATTAGAAGATATGATTTACCGATTGGGTTAATTTTTGATGAGGAATTATATTTTAAAGTAAATGATAGAAACTTAGCTGATTATCAATTTTTGCTAAGTGAACCTTTTTCTTATCAGAAAAAAGGAAAAACGATAAGTATATCAAATTGGAGAGTTCCCGCAGAAATATTAGAAGATATTGACACTTTTATCTGCTGGGCTCACAAAGCATATTTGGTTGCAGAAGACGCTGTTAGAAAATAATTAAATCTCTCAACATTAATAATACCCTGCTGAGAGATTTTATTTTTATTTTTCTTACCAGATTTTATCACTAAGTCCGTAAATAAGTAAGCCATTTAGAACTGTAAATATTGCTGGTGCAATATAGGCTTCAGCTGTGTAATTAACACCTTCTAATTTAGCAGCATTTGAATTTGTTACTGTAGTATAACCCACTATAACAAAAATTAGTGCTTGAAGGAAGTTGAATATGAAAAATGGCCAAGTGCCTTCTGGCCCAGTAAATAAAATGTACAGACCTAATAGTGTTCCAGCACTTACAAAGGTGCCTAAAACTCTTGTTGGCAAAACGCCTGATTCATGAATGCCATATTTATTTAACCAAGGTACAGTATTGAAAACAGTTTGGTAAGCATACATTGCTCCACCAACCCAATTTAATAAATATAAAACTAAAAATATCCATCCATTAAATGATTCAACCATCTGACTTTTCTCCTTAAATTTTACTATGAATAAACTTTTTTATTGTTATTATATCAAAACAATCATCACAAAACTTAGAATTGTTCAAGCTTTTTGACGCTTTGCATCATAAAAACAACTAAATTGGAGCTGTCTCCCATAAAAACAATTGTAGATCAGCAACATTCGTTCCAGTGGTTCCTATTATTAAAAGATCCTCTGTTCCCTTAAGTGCAGTATTACTGTCATTGTTAATTAAATAACGTTCAATAGAGATATTTTTAGAATGTAGTTTCGTTATTGTATCTTGATCTACAATACCGCCTGCAGCCTTTGTTGGTCCATCTCTGCCATCAGTTCCCCCGCTTAGAAAACACCAATTACCTTTTAACTTCTCATTATGGAGCTTCTCCACAATTCTTAGAGCAAGTTCTTGATTACGACCACCAGTGCCATTGCCTGAAACTTTTACTGTTGTTTCTCCACCGAAGGCTAATGCGACGTATTTCTTATCGCGACGGATGCTTATTTCTTTAAAGATTGTTTCAACTGCAACTTGTACATTACCAATAATTGGGTAAGAGATTATTTCAGCATTTGCAATTTTTGCCATCGCTTCAACACTTTGTTTGTTGTTACCAATCAATATGTTTTTATTTAAAATATTAGATTTATAAAGTTTTTGAAATTTGGATTTAAAGAATTTCTGAAGGTTTGAAGAAAGTTTTGGATAAAGTTTTTTATCAATTAATAGCCTATATGCGTCTTCAATATTTCCAATTGGCCTTACGGTTGGGCCACTTGCTATTACTTTTAGATCATCTCCAATTACATCAGAAAGAATGAAAGAATAAATTGGAACAGGGTTCACAATTGTTGTAATTCCACCACCTTTTAATGAGGACATTGATTGTCGTATTAAATTTATGTCAGAAATACCTAGATCTGAATTCAATAATAATTGATTTATTTCGATCTTATCTTGTAAAGTTAAACCATTAACTGGCGCTGGTAATAAAGCTGAAGATCCTCCACTTATTAATATAATTAGAGTATCTTCAAGAGAGGTATTCTGTAACATATTGGTAACTTTTTGACTTGCTTTTATTCCATTTTTATCTGGGATAGGATGACTAGCTCCAATCACTTCACATTCGTTTATTAACTGAAAATTCTCATAATTTGTAATTGCCAATAAATTTTTTTCTGCATGAGTTGGGAGGATATCAATCATTGTCTTCATAAGTAAACAAGCTGCTTTACCCAGTGAAATAACAATATATTTACCACCATTTGGAACAGGTATAGGATTTTTTTTTATAGCACTTTCTAAACACTTAGTTGGGTCGGCGGCTAACACCCCATATTTAAAAGCTTTTAAAGATATTTTTCGTAAATTCTTATTCATGATGATAAGCTTATAGCCAAAAAATTAATTTTAGCACAGAAAAATAAAAAAATTATAGTGGTGGGCGACCCTGGAATCGAACCAGGCGTGAGTCGCCTCGGGGGAGTTACAGTCCCCTGCCGCACCTTGCAGCGCGTCGCCCAAACCGAGGATGTGGATACTTGTAGCTTCTCACTCAGTCAACATCTAAATGTGAATAAATTAAATTCTACCTTTCACCCCTTCTGTAGGGTTCCATTAAAGCTTCAGGCACTTTTGAACGTCGAGAGACTAGAATTAATGCTAAAATAGATAATACATATGGTGCCATCAAAAATAATTGATATGGAACATCTTCTACAACATGTTGAAGACGCAGCTGATAGGCATCAAAAAATGAAAACAAAATTGCACCAAAGAATGCTTTTCCAGGTTGCCACGAAGCAAATATAACGAGGGCTATGCAGATCCAACCCCTACCTTGTACCATTTCGGGAAAGAAACTATTAAACGCAGCAGTTGTTAAAAATGACCCTCCTAAAGCCATCAAGGCTGAGCCGACTACGATTGCAAAAACTCTGATCACTATTGGATTTAATCCCTGAGCATCCACTGCATGAGGATTTTCGCCTGTCATTCGAATTGCCAGTCCCAGTGGGGTTCGTCTCAGTATATAGGCCATTAATAAAACACAAAAGATTGCGAGATAAGTTGGTCCCATTTGGCTAAAAAAGACCTCCCCAACAAATGGAAGTTCAGATAATACCGGTATTTCTATGGGTTGGAATGGTTCAATAGTCGGTGGTAATGATCCAACATTTACGACTAGCCGATAAATAAAATACGCTAAAGATGATGCAAAAAGTGTTATTCCCAAACCAGACACATGCTGTGAAAGGCTCAACTGTACGGTAAGAAAGGCATGAAGAAAACCTATGAGGCCGCCCGAGATAGCCGCTATGGCAAGACCCGTCCACAGATCAGCACCCAAGTAAACTGATAGCCAGCCAATCATAGCACCCATAGTCATAATACCTTCAATGGCGAGGTTCAAAACACCTACACGCTCACACAACAAGGCTCCAAGAACTCCAAAAATTAGTGGAGTTGCAATCCTTAAAACTGCTGACCAAAGACTTGCATTTGTGAGTATTTCAAGGGCTTCTATCATCTTCTTATCCTGTAATTTGTAAAGAAGATTGCAATTAACATTGTCAGTAATGATAAAGACATTATCACGTCTGCAATAAAGCTAGGCACACCAGTAGCTCTGCTCATTGCATCAGCACCCACAAAAATAGATGCAATGAATATAGCGCTAGCGATTACGCCACCTGGATGCAATGCTGCAAGCATAGCTACGACTATACCTGCATATCCAAATCCAGGAGATAAAGTGGTAGTAACATATCCAGTTACACCCATTACTTCTATTGCTCCAGCGAGACCTGCCAAAGAACCTGATATTAACGCTACACCCATAATTGTTTTGGACAAGGATATACCAGAAAATGCAGCTGCTTGAGGGGTAAAACCAGTTGCTCGGGCCTTTAGGCCAAATACTGTTCGAGTAACTACGATCCATATAGAAAATGCGGCAAATATTGAGATCAAAAAACCGTTATGCAAGCGTGAGCTTGGAACAAGATCTGCAAATCTAAGGGATCTATCTACAGGAACTGATTGGGGCCAGCCAAATGCAAATGGATCCTTAAGTGGTCCCTCGATCATCAAGCCTACAAAAAGAATAATAATAAAATTAAGAAGTAAAGTTGTAACAACCTCATCGATTCCGAAGCGCAGTCTGAGTAAAGCAGGACCTGCAAGTAAAACGGCACCTGCTATCATAGCAGACAGCATAATTAATGTCATCGAGATGACTACTGGGAGGCCTAGTAAAAGATTATTTCCAACAGCTGCAGCAACTAGTGCACCAATGTAAAACTGTCCTTCTCCTCCAATGTTCCACAAGCGAGCCCTGAAGGCTACTGCTGCTGCAAGTCCTGTAAGAATTAAGGGGCTTGCTCGGGTTAAGGTTTCTGTTATTGCCAGTTTTGATCCAAATGCTCCTTTTACTATCTCAAAGTACGCTATAAAAGGATTCACTCCTGCCAAAATTATAAGAATTCCAGAAAGGCTTAAAGAAGCCAAGATTGCTAGAATAGGCGCAACTATAACTAACTTAGTCGAGACGTATGTGCGCCTTTCAAGTCTCATCAATTGTGTCCCAAACTCCAGCCATCATTAAACCTAAGCGGGTAGCATCTGCATTTTCTGCAGTAATAGGTTCGGATAATTTACCTTTTACTATTGCCTGGAGCCTATCAGCCAAACCAACAGCTTCTTCTAGTTCTTCAGATATCAATAGAATTGCAACGCCCTCACTTCTGGCCTTTAGAAGCTCTTTATGAACAGCAGCTATAGCACCCTCATCTAAACCTCGAGTTGGTTGATTAGCCACGATTAATTTGGGGGATACTGAAAGAGCCCTACCTAATACAAGTTTCTGCATATTGCCGCCAGATAAAAGACGTGCTTGTGTTTCTGATGTGGCGCCTCTGACATCAAACTTTTTGATTAAATTATTGGCAAAAGCAAGTGCGGATTTTTTGCGAACAAACCCACCCTTAGAAAAACTAGGTTCATGTAATCTTTCAATAATAGCATTCTCCCAGATGTTCAGTTCACCTATTATTCCTTCGGTGTTCCGATCCTCTGGAATGCGTCCAATACCTGAGTTAATGCAATCTCGAGGCGTAAATCCATTCATTTTAGTCTCAAAAAAGGTTAACTCTCCAGAAGTTGGCTCTCCAATTCCAGACACGAGACGCCCAAGAGCCGCCTGTCCATTACCAGAAATACCCACAATTCCTAATATTTCACCCTCATTTATTGAGAATGAGATATTATCAAGTTGAATTTGATTTTTATGTTTTACTGTTATATTAGATGCTTCAATAACTTTTTTTCCAATAGACTGTGCTTTTCGTATTGGTCTGTTGACTTGATGCCCAACCATTAACTCCGCTAGTTCTTCCTTAGATGTCTTTTTTGTTTCACGTTCAGCAACTACTTTCCCACCTCTTAATACAGTTACGCGATCAGCTGCGGACATTACTTCATGAAGTTTGTGGCTTATAAAAACTAATGAAAGACCTTCTTTTGTCATTTCCCTTAAAGTTTTGAATAATTTTTCTGCCTCAGGTCTTGCTAATACAGCGGTAGGTTCATCCAATATTAAAATCTTAGCGTTTCGATATAACGCTTTTAAGATTTCAACGCGTTGCCTTTCACCTACCGATAATGAGGAAATTAGAGCTTCAGGTGAGACGGGGAGTCCAAATTTTTCTGAAATTGAAAGTAGTTTATTTTTAGCAAACTGTTTGTCTGAACTACGCTTAAATAATGATTCTGAACCTATCATTACATTTTCTAAAACAGTTAAATTACCAGCAAGAGAAAAATGTTGGTGAACCATGCCTATTCCAGCGTCAATGGCTTCTCTCGGTTTTCCACCAGATAAATTTTTACCCAATACATTTATTTTGCCACTATCAGCAGTATAATGCCCATAAATTATGTTCATAAGTGTTGTTTTACCAGCACCATTTTCACCAAGTAATGCCAAAATTTCTCCTTGACCAAGTTTTAAGCTTACTGAGTCATTTGCAACTAAGGAGCCAAATCTTTTAGAAATTTTGTCTATCTCAAGAACAGTGTTCATTAAATATTTAGCCTATTAAAAGAAATTTTTCTTATCACATGCATTTGATCTAATTTCTGACCAAGTTCAAGAAGAGAGAGATCGGTTCCAATTTTGCTCATTAGTTGTAATCCAATTGGCAAACCATTTTCAAACCCAAAG
>JAOGYN010000027.1:0-9387 GCA_028112705.1 Paracoccaceae bacterium
TTCCCCTCCATGTATGGAATTAATATTTAGCGTTGATTGTTTCGCACCTTCTGGAACCACAGGCATATTCGTTTTTTTATTTTTTAAAGCTGGAAAAAGTTTTTTTTCCATATCTTCTAAAATAGCGCCCATATGCCTTACTGCACAATCGCCTAAAAAAGGCATTGAACCATGCGCAATGCGTCCTTTGGTTTCAATTTCCGCCCACCATACACCACGATGCCCAACACAAACTCTATCTTTGTTCAACGGCTCTGGGATAATTACATGATCTACATTTTTAAAATGCCCTTTTTCTGCAAGATAAGCGACACCACCAAAACCCCCAGATTCCTCATCTGCAGTACCTGAGATTTCAATACTACCATTGAAATTTGGATAAGTAGCTATAAATGCTTCTGCTGCAATGATTGAGGTCGCAAGACCGCCTTTCATATCACAGGCTCCACGGCCAAAAATTTTACCATCTCGAAGCTCTGCTCCAAAAGGATCAGTTGTCCACCCATTGCCAACCTCTACTACATCGGTGTGGCTATTAAAATGCACACAATCCCCAGAATTCTTTCCTTCATACCTACCTATAATATTCCATCTAGGGTATTTATCACTATCAGCAATTGCTCCTTTAGCCCGTATCATTTGAGTTTCAAATCCAGATGATTTTAATCGTTTTTCCAAATATTCACAAATTTCAAGATAATTTCCACAGGGTGGATTTATAGTGGGTATTCTTATTAAATCTTGTGTTAGTTGAATAAGATCTTCTTTACGAGATTCTATTTCTGACATTAATGTTTGATCATTTTGCATTTTAAATTCCAATTAGCATATATTTGATATGCTAATTGGAAGAGCATCAGACATCAACTATTTCTATAAGGTCTGCTATAATTTTATTTAATTCAAAGTCTTTGGGTGTGTAAACCTGAGATACACCGGCTTTTTTTAAATCTATTGTGTCTTTTTCTGGAATTATCCCACCAACTACAACAGGAATATCTTGCCTATCCTTATCCTTTAGTCGCTTGAGCACATCTTTAACTAGAGGGGTATGGCTACCTGAAAGAATAGATAATCCAATTACATGCACATTTTCCAATATTGCAGCATCCACAATTTCATTTGGTGTCAATCGTATGCCCTCGTAGGTTATTTCAATGCCGCAATCGCGCGCGCGCGTTGCTATTTGTTCAGCTCCATTTGAGTGCCCATCTAATCCTGGCTTGCCAACAAGTAATTTCATACGTCTACCCAACCTGTCTGACACTTCATCAACAGCTAAACGTAAGTGATCTAAATTTGAGACATCATTAGATATGGATTTACCAACTCCCGTAGGTGCTTTGTAAACCCCAAATACGTCTCTCATAACCTGACCCCATTCGCCAGTAGTAACTCCAGATTTTGCGGCTTCGATGGATGGTGGCATAATATTATCACCGTTTTTGGCTGCTATTTTGAGCGAATGTAGGGCATGTCTTACTCTGTCTGGATTTCGGGTACTCCGCCATTTATCCAATCGATCTAATTGATCTCTTTCTGCGCCGACATCTGCTGTCATTATTGAGCCATCATTTGCTGTTAATGGGCTAATTGCACTCTCGATAAATTTGTTTACGCCTACAACAGTTGATGAGCCGTCTTCAATTTTAGAAATTCTTTCGGAATTAGATTTTACTAATTGAGTTTTCATATACTCAATGGCATTCAAAGCACCTCCAAGACTATCTATTTGATTTAATTCTATTAGTGCGCCTTCTTTTAACTGTTTTACTTTTTTATCAATAGTAGGGTTTTCATCAAATATATCTTCATATTCTAATAGATCAGTTTCATAAGCCATAATTTGTTGCATTCGCAAAGACCATTGTTGGTCCCAGGGCCTTGGTAATCCAAGTGCCTCGTTCCAGGCGGGAAGCTGAACGGCTCTAGCCCGTGCATTTTTTGACAACGTTACTGCAAGCATTTCAATCAATATCCGATAGACGTTATTTTCTGGTTGTTGCTCAGTTAAACCTAATGAATTAACTTGCACACCATAACGAAATCGCCGGAACTTTGGATCTTTTACTCCATATCGATTAAGACAAATTTCATCCCATAGCTCAACAAAAGCTCGCATTTTACAAATTTCAGTAATGAAGCGTATACCTGCGTTTACAAAGAATGAAATGCGCCCAACTAATTGTGGAAAGTCTTTTTTTGATACTTTTGTTTGCAGATTATCTAATACTGAAGTTGCGGTTGCTAATGCGAATGCTAACTCTTGCTCAGGCGTTGCTCCTGCTTCTTGTAGGTGATATGAGCAAACGTTCATTGGGTTCCACTTTGGGACAAATTCGTAACAGTATGCTGCAATATCTGTTATTAAACGCATTGAAGGCTCTGGTGGGCAGATATAAGTCCCACGACTAAGGTATTCCTTAATTATATCATTTTGTACCGTACCTTTAAGTTTGGTACTATCGATGCCCTGTTCTTGTGCGACAGCTATGTATAATGATAGCAACCAAGGTGCTGTTGCATTAATTGTCATTGACGTGTTCATTTTATCTAAAGGGATGTCTTTGAATAAAGTTTTCATATCACCCATATGAGATATTGGTACGCCAACTTTTCCAACTTCTCCTTTTGCTAAAATATGATCACTATCATATCCAGTTTGAGTTGGTAGATCGAAAGCTATAGATAAACCTGTCTGCCCTTTACTTAGATTATTTTTATATAGCGCATTCGATGCTTTAGCAGTGGAGTGACCCGCATAGGTCCGAAAAAGCCAAGGTTGATTTTTATTTTGAGCCACTTTCAAAATCCTAAAAAAAATTGATTGGTAAGATAATAACATCATACTAACCCAAATGGGAACATTATGTCTAAAACTTGTTTGGTCCCATCGTCGCAGTGTAATATTTGAAAAGGCATGTTGTCCATAAGTTACTTTAGTTTAGGGTGCAGCCTATGTTTGGAATCATAGAAATCCCTATTTGGTTGGCGGTCGTTGGAGGTCTACTAATGATATTTGGTCTACTGGACCGAGTGTTAGTTCCCTCAGTTAGATGGTATTTTAAAAGGCGGTTTGAACGCCTTATAAACCGGTTAAATAAAAAGTTGGACTTAAAGATACAACCTTTCAAGTTAATGCAACGAAGAGTGATGATTGACCGGTTAGTTTACGATTCAGAGGTCATGGATGCAGCGATAGAATATGCTCAGAATAATCAGATCCCTGAAAAGGTTGTGATTGACGAAGTGGCTACTTATGCGAGAGAAATAATCCCTTCGTTTTCGGCTATGGCTTACTTTGGGTTTGCCATAAGGTTAGCTCGATTGATCTCTAAACTGATTTACAGAGTAAACTTAGGTCTTGAAGAGAAGCAAATTTTTTCTGGACTAGATAAGAATGCAACCGTTGTGTTTATTATAAACCATAGATCTAATATGGATTATTTTATTTTAACATGGCTGGCTTCTGATCGTTCAGCTCTTTCTTACGCTGTTGGTGAGTGGGCGCGAGTTTGGCCATTTCAGCAATTGATACGAGCCTGGGGTGGATATTTTATCAGACGTACAGATCAAGGACCACTTTATCGTAAAGTGTTAACGAGATACGTGCAAATGGCGACTGATGGTGGAGTAACACAAGCTATTTTTCCAGAAGGGGCCTTAAGTCTTGATGGTAAGTTAAAAAGGGGTAAGCTCGGAATCTTGAGTTATATGGTTTCGAAGTTTGACATAGGGCAAAAGCGAGATATTGTATTAGTGCCTGTGGGATTGAATTATGACCGAGTTTTAGAAGATCGTATTCTTTTAAAAGCCTCAAATCATCCAGAGGAGCATTTTGAATTCAGTTTGTTGTCAGCAGTTGGCTTTTTATTCAGGCAAATATGGTTACGGCTGACTGGTCGATTTAATCGTTTTGGGTATGCTAGTGTTAGCTTTGGACAGCCTATCTCAATGAGAACGTTTATGGCAAATAGTGATATTAAAAGTTCGGATCGCCGGACAGTTTTGTTAGGTCGAAAAGTTATGGATGAAGTCAGCAAGGTTGTGCCAGTCTTGCCGGTCCCTCTAGTTGCAACAGCAATAAAATCTGCAAATGCGCCTTTGCAAGATGCGCAAATCCAGGAACTATGTGCTGATTTATTAAAAAAACTTAAGTCTTCTGGTGCACAGGTGCATGTGCCAGTTGAAACACAGTCTTACGTCATTGAGCATGCGTTAGAAACCCTTTTGAATAGAGGCGCGCTGAAGAGAAGTAAGGATGGTATTGTAATAGATAATTCTGATGGAAATCTTATAGATTTTTATGCAAACTCTATTATCCATTTGATGTAATAATTTCATCAAAGCAATAAAATTACGTTTTAATACCCTTAGGTGACTTAAAGTTACATATAATTATTTTAATGACAATGAAAATTACTCTTGCGATTACTTTCTTATATTGCGAATAGTTAGTGACTGTAAAAATGATTGATTCTGGAGAGTATTATGCTGGACACACCAAATAGTAGGATTTCTTACAAAGCTGATGAAAAAGAATTGTATGAGGTTGGGGAGATTCCACCGTTAGGATATGTACCAAAAAAAATGTACGCATGGGTGATTAGAAGAGACCGGCATGGTGAGCCAGATAAGTCATTTAAAGTAGAGGTTGTTGAAACGCCAGTTTTAGACAGCACTGAAGTTTTAATTTTCGTTATGGCGGCTGGAGTGAACTATAATGGTATATGGGCAGGCCTTGGTATCCCTATTTCCCCTTTTGATGTACACAAAGAAGATTTCCATGTCGCCGGGTCAGATGCAGCAGGAATAGTCTGGGCAATTGGTGATAAGGTAACAAGGTGGAAAGTTGGTGATGAAGTTGTAGTTCACTGTAATCAGGATGATGGTGACGATGAAGAATGTAATGGTGGTGATCCAATGTTTTCCTCTAGTCAAAGGATTTGGGGGTATGAAACGGCAGATGGATCTTTTGCACAGTTTACCCGTGTGCAAGCGCAACAATTAATGCTGCGTCCAAAACATTTAACTTGGGAAGAGAGTGCTTGCTATACTTTAACCTTGGCAACAGCATACCGCATGCTATTTGGTCATCACCCACATGAATTAAAACCAGGCCAAAATGTTCTAGTATGGGGAGCTTCAGGTGGCCTTGGATCATTTGCCATTCAATTAATTAATACTGCAGGTGCTAATGCAATTGGGGTTATTTCAGATGAAGAGAAGCGTGACTTTGTCATGGGCTTGGGTGCTAAAGGAGTAATTAATAGGAAAGATTATAATTGTTGGGGTCAATTGCCAGTAGTAAATTCTGATGAATATAAAGCTTGGTTTGGTGAGGTCAGAAAGTTTGGAAAAGCTATTTGGGAAATAACTGGAAAGGGTGTGAATGTTGACATGGTATTTGAACATCCTGGCGAAGCTACATTCCCTGTCTCAACGTTTGTTTGCAAAAAAGGTGGTATGATAGTCATTTGTGCTGGAACAACAGGATATAATTTAACGATGGATGCCCGTTACGTCTGGATGAATCAAAAAAGAATTCAAGGAAGTCATTTTGCACATTTAAAACAGGCGGCGGCGGCTAATCAATTGATGCTAGAGCGAAGATTAGATCCGTGTATGTCTGAAGTTTTTCCTTGGATTGATATACCCAATGCTCATGCTAAAATGCGAAAAAATGAACATAAACCCGGAAACATGGCCGTTTTGGTTTCGGCACCACAAACTGGTCTACGTACTTTTGAGGATACTTTAGAAGCGAGTGGAAACTTATAGTTTTGGGCTAGCAAGTGATGGGTCTTAAGGATAAACTCATGAAAAAATGAGTTTCTATTGCAATTTTCTGATGACCAAACAAATGCTTATGATAAAATTTTAGAGGTATTATCTGAATCTGGAATTGATATTAAAAAAGAAAACATTTCTCCATTAGTTAGAAACAAAAATAAAGAACTCACAATTGTTGGAAAAGCCGGTTCTGGTAAAACCTTATTGCTTGCCAAAATAGTTTCAGACTTGAATCAATTGGGGGTCGAAACAGTTTCTGGGGATTACCAACCTACTAGAACCCAAAAAAAACGAACTTTAGCAATACTGGCACCAACAAATAAAGCTGCTAGTGTCATTCGCCAGCAGGGGGTGGCTGCTACTACTATTCATAGAATATTATACACTCCAATATATGATCCTGAATATGAAAAAATAGCTGACTGGCTTAATGGAAAACAAGAAAAACCAATTATAGCTGGTTTGAGCGAAGATGCTTTGAAAAGAGCTGAGGCTTTTTTCAAAGTTAATAAATCAATTCCAGGAGCCTTAGCAGCTGCAGGATTGCGTGGATCTGATTTTATTACGGGTTGGGAGCGACGTGATGAACCTTTAGATATTGGATTTGTAGACGAAAGTTCAATGTTGGATGAGAAGCAATTATTGGACTTAAGAGATATATTCTCAACATTAATTTTATTTGGTGATCCAGCTCAGTTGGCGCCTGTTGGAAACTCTGGAAAAATGGTTTTTGATGATATTGATGACACTAAAAAAATTAACCTTTACCGTGTTCACCGGCAGGAGTCTGATAATCCAATTTTAGATCTAGCTCATTGCCTGGCAGATCCTGATATTACTTTTAAAGATTTTGAGAACAAAATTTTTGAAGCGTCTAAAGTGGATGACCGGATAATTGTTAACGAAAGGGTGATAAGTGATATGATGGCAAGATCACCTGTTTTAGTTTGGCGAAATTCTACACGTGTTAGACTAATACAAGCCTTTCGTAATTCTTATAATGCTCCAGATGATGAGTTGATTGTGGGTGAGCCTCTAATATGTGACGGAATTGAATTGCCGTTAAAGCACAGGAAGAAACGCCTTGATTTGGAGGCTCGAGGTTTAATCAAAGGGGCTCATGCTATCTTTTTAGGTAATGGTCGGAAATTAGGATTTTCTAGATTACATGTTGTTGGCGCAGAAGATCCATATGTTAGTGCTGCGAGTATAATAAAGATAGAAAAAAATGATAAAGATGAGCCATTTATTCCATTCGCAGCAAAAATGGGAGCAGCATTTCTGCATGGGGCTGCAGTCACAATTCATAAATCTCAGGGCTCCCAATGGCCAGATGTACAGGTGTTTGCGCCTGATATTTACGCAGCAGCTAGAACTGGAAGAATTGAGTCTGATCTACCACTCTGGAAGAGGTTGGCCTATGTCTCCATAACGCGTGCTCAAAAAAAATTGTTTTGGGTAACTCGCTATAGACTTTCAAAACCCTTAAAACCCTTGTCGACCAGTGACTTGAAAACCTAACAAAAATTCAGAAAACTAGGTTTATCATTATCATAGATACAATCAAAAATAAGATAGTCATTATTCCACCGGTTTTTACAAAATCTATTACGCGATAACCAGCAGGGCCCATTATTAATGCGTTTACCTGATGAGTTGGAATTAAAAAAGAATTAGATGTAGAAATCGCTACAGTCATTGCAAATAATCCTGGATCGCCTCCTGCAGCTATTGCGATACTAATCGCCAACGGAACCAATAGTACCGTAGCGCCAACATTTGACATAATAAGTGTAAATATTGTTGCCAGGATTGCTACACCAGTTTGCAAGGCCCATATTGGCCAACCATCTAATACAGTTAAAATTAACTGTGCAATCCACTCGGCTGTTCCAGTATTTTGAACAGCTTGGCCAAGTGGAATTAAACTGGCTAAAAGGAATACTGTATTCCAACCCACTGAATTATAGGCCTCATCTATATCTATTACTTTACTGATTATCATGCCGGCAGCACCAGTTAATAGACACAGAGATAATTGTATATTTGTGAATAAAATCATTCCAAGTGCCGTTAAAAAAAACAATAATGCCCAACCCACTTTTTGTGGTCGAAGCTCTTCACGGGGAAAATCTGTTGTAACTACCACAAAATTGCGGTCATTAGTTAATCGGGTTAAAGCCTCCCAACTTGTGTGTATAACTAAAGTATCTCCAGCCTTAAAAGGAATTGACCAAATTTGTGATGCCTCATGTTCGTCTGTTTCAACATTGCTATAGGTTTCTTCACTCCTATGTATCGCTAACATAGAAACTTGATAAGTTTTTCGAAATAAAAGTTCCCGAGCATCTTTGCCAATTAGTGCACTATCAGGCGGTAGTACCACTTCAGCAACACCTGACTTTGTTGGTGCAAAATCTTCAGAAAAGTTTTTAAGAGCAGGTAAGACCTTTAACCCATAATCATCAACCATTTCACGAATAACTTTTTCTCTACCTAATACAGCCAACCGACAAGGGGTTTGAATTAAAGTTGTTAGAGGAGGCGCTATCCAATTTTTTCCACTAAAGTTAGTTCCAATAACATAGCAGTGGTGTGCATCCATAAGATCGCCTAATGTTTGCCCTAAAAGAATGTTTCCTTCAGGTATTTCTATTTCGATAATATCAGCTTTTAAACCATAAAGCCTTTTCAAGTATTCCTTCATAGATTGTCCTGAAGTGGCGTCTGATCGTGCTGGCACCCCAGGCAATACCCATTTCCCCAAAACAACAAAGTAGAGGATGCCAGTAGTTACCAGAGCAAGACCTATGGGTGTTACTGAAAATAATGAAAAAGGTGGAATTTTCTGACCGATTGGTAAATTTTCGTTTGTGGTCAATATTAAATCATTTAATAAAATTAAGGGTGATGAACCCACCATGGTTAACGTTCCACCAAGTATTGCGCAAAAGCCCATTGGCATTAAAAGTCGAGAAAGTGGGATATCTGTTCGGCTAGAAATTCGTGAAACTACTGGTATGTATAGAGCTGCAGCACCTACGTTTTGCATAAAACTTGAGATTATACCAACCGAACTAGAAATTATAGGTATAATTCTTTTTTCAGTCTTTCCACCATATTTTAATATTATAGCAGCCAGTTGTGACATTAGCCCTGTTTTGTCTAATCCAGCACCAATTATCATTACTGCAATAATTGATATTACTGCATTAGAGGAAAAACCATCAAACAAAGTTTTTGCATCAACTAAGCCTTCTAATCCTGGCACATAACTTAAACATCCTAACAATACCAAGATTGAGATTGCCGCAAGATCTAGGCGAATTATTTCAGAAACAAATAAAAATACTGTAAGTGATAATAAACCAAGCATCACAATCATTTCGGTAGTTAAAATAATTGGATCCATTTATTACCTTTATTTGTTATAGTTCCGACCAAGTACTTTTTAATTAGAAGTCTTATTATTATGCTTTATTGCCTACGCTGGCCCATTAATTTAAAACTATAACAAATTTAAACAAAATTGAAGAACTTAAAAAAATGAATCTATTAGTTTTGACAGATGAAAAAAAAATAGAGGTAACGTAA
>JAOGYN010000028.1:0-9344 GCA_028112705.1 Paracoccaceae bacterium
ACGACACATAATGACTGACCTTCTTGCACTTCTTGACCCACTGACACATTCACTGATACCAACATTCCAGGCATTGGGCAAAAAAGAAATTTGGACATATCTGGAGCAATTTTTTCCAACATATACTTAGAAAGTTGGAACTGACGTTCATTTCTAATAAGAACCTTTAAATCAGCGCCATTGTGGCGGACTCGAAACCCACTCGGTATCTTGTCAACTTTTATAGAAACTAGCGCTTCATTTATATTCACATGAGCAATAGTATCACCAGGCCTCCAACTAGATTCCACACGGAACGAAGATCCATCAGAAAAGATCACAGTTGATCCACTTTTGTCAGCATTTAAGTCTATAAAGAAATCATGACCAGATAAACTTATGACCCAATTAGATCCAACAGTTCTTGTATGATTATCCATTCGCCCAGAAATCCGAGTACGTCTAATTTCAGCCACTCGGTACATTGCACAACAAGCTGCTGCTATATATTTAAGCATATCTTTTGCCAAATTGACTCCTAAAAATCCGTCAGGATACTCTTCGTCAATAAATGCAGTGGTTATGTCACCTTTCAAGAACCGATCATGTTGCATAACCGCTGATAGAAATGGGATGTTATGTCCAATACCCTCCAATTCAAATTCATTTAAGGAATTCTCCATTACTTTAATCGCTTTATCCCGTGATTTAGCCCATGAGCAAAGTTTTGCTATCATCGGATCATAGTATATGCTGATCTCACCACCTTCACAAACACCTGTATCATTGCGTATCACTATTTCATCTTCAGATTTTTCTGATGGAGGTCTATACTTCACTAACCTTCCTATAGACGGCAGGAAATTTCGATAAGGATCTTCTGCATAAATACGGCTTTCAATTGCCCATCCATTAATAGTCACATCTTTTTGTTCAATCATTAGTTTTTCGCCCCAAGCAATACGTATCATTTGCTCAACAAGATCAATCCCAGTTATCAATTCTGTTACTGGATGCTCAACTTGAAGTCTTGTATTCATTTCTAAAAAGTAAAATTTCTTATTTGAGTCAACTATGAACTCAACTGTTCCCGCAGAAGAGTATGAAACAGCTTTAGCCAATGCACAACTCTGTTGTCCCATCTCTTTTCTTGTTTTTTCGTCAAGAAATAAAGATGGGGCCTCTTCAATAACTTTCTGATTTCTTCTTTGAATTGAACATTCTCTTTCGTTCAAATAAATAATATTCCCATGTTTATCAGCCAGTAACTGTATTTCTATATGTCTTGGTTGGGTGATAAATTTTTCGATAAATATTCGATCATCACCAAAACTATTAGCAGCCTCGTTCTTGGATGAATTGAAACCTTCTTTTGCCTCTAAATCATTCCATGCAACACGCATCCCCTTTCCACCGCCACCAGCGCTGGCTTTGATCATAACTGGGTAACCAATTTCATTTGAGATCTTAACTGCCTCTTCTTCATTCGCAATCTCACCTAAATAACCAGGCACTGTGGAGACCCCAGCTTTTTTTGCTAACTTCTTTGAGGTTATTTTATCTCCCATAGCCTCAATGGCTTTGGGAGATGGTCCGATAAACGTAACATTATCTTTCTCTAGTGCTTGAGCGAATAATTTATTTTCAGACAAAAATCCGTAGCCTGGATGAACCGCATCTGCTTTAGTTTTTCTAATAGCTTCCAGTATTTTATCAATTACAATATAAGATTTATTAGCTTCTGCTGGACCAATATATACAGCCTCATCTGCCATTCTTACATGCACAGATTCCTTGTCAGCTTCTGAATAAACTGCAACAGTTTTAATACCCATTTGCTTGGCCGTTTTTATAACTCTACAGGCTATTTCGCCTCTGTTTGCTATTAGTATTTTTTTAAACATACATAATTGCCTTTTTATTCCTGGTTAAACTATCTTAACATGAAAATTAAATTTTTATAATGGCATTCTAATGGTTTTTATAATAATTTTAATACAAATAAGCTTTCTACTATCAATCGTTATTTTCAAAAATATCAGGGAAAGAATTACTTGTTGTTGCCTTATCTAATACCAGTTTAGTATCGTAAGATGACGGATCGAAAGTCGAGCC
The DNA here is from genome assembly GCA_028112705.1 of Paracoccaceae bacterium. GTDB lineage: Bacteria > Pseudomonadota > Alphaproteobacteria > Rhodobacterales > Rhodobacteraceae. The sequence goes on from JAOGYN010000028.1 coordinate 2,095, forward strand.
TACTGATTTGATTTCACGTCCTAAAAACCAACTCAATCTGCCAGCATCTAAATTGCCTCTTTCAAATTCACCGTCTCCAAAATGCTCCCACACCGCACGAATGAAAGCTTTATCTGCTACTTTGTCAGAATGTTTTCTATCCGCAAATCGTTGCCGTTCCATCAGCTTTGTAACTTTACTCTTTGCAGCTCGCCTAATAGTGAATTGATAATCCGAACCAGGCAATCTGCTTGGAAACCCTCGATGCTTAATCATAGTGTTTGACCTGTCATTTTATTTACTAATTTCTTAATTTAAAATCCATCAAGATAAAAATTATAATGGTATATTATCATGTTTTTTCCATGGGTTTTTTAGACTCTTACCGCGTAACGCTGCGAATGCTCTACTAATTCTTTTTCGTGTAGAGCTTGGGGAGATTACCTCATCAATAAAGCCTTTTTCAGCCGCTACGAATGGATTGGCAAAACGTTCTTCATATTCTTTTGTGCGTTTTTTTATTTTTTCCAGATCTACTAATTCTTGACGATACAAAATCTCCACTGCACCTTTAGCGCCCATAACCGCGATTTCTGCTGTTGGCCAAGCGTAGTTAAAGTCACCTCGTAGATGCTTAGAAGCCATAACATCATAGGCACCACCATAGGCTTTTCGAGTAATTACGGTAACCTTTGGGACCGTCGCCTCACCATATGCAAACAGCAGTTTGGCACCATGCTTAATCACACCACCATATTCTTGAGCAGTTCCAGGTAAAAACCCTGGCACATCAACCAAGGTAAGTATTGGGATTTCAAAGGCATCACAAAATCGCACAAACCTTGCAGCTTTTCTGCTACTATCAATATCCAATACACCCGCCAAGACGAGTGGTTGATTAGCAACAACACCAATCGTACGACCTTCAAGCCTAATAAAACCAGTTACTATATTTGCAGCAAATTTTTCTTGAATTTCAAAAAAATCACCTTCATCTGATAGCTTTAAAATTAATTCTTTGATATCATAAGGTTGGTTTGGATTATCTGGTATCAAAGTATCTAAAGAATTGTCTATCCGTGATGCATCATCGTAAAATGGTCTTTGAGGTGGTTTTTCACGATTACTAAGTGGTAAAAAGTCAAATAATCGTCTAATTTGTCCTAATGCCTCCACATCATTTTCAAAAGCGCCGTCGGCAACCGATGACTTTGTTGTATGCGTTATTGCACCACCAAGTTCCTCTGCCGTAATTACTTCATTTGTTACTGTTTTTACGACATCTGGGCCCGTTACAAACATGTAACTGCTATCCTTGACCATAAAGATGAAGTCAGTCATCGCTGGAGAGTATACCGCACCACCTGCACAAGGACCCATAATGACGCTGATTTGGGGAACAACCCCAGAGGCTAAAATATTCTTTTGAAAAACATCTGCATATCCAGCAAGCGATGCTACCCCTTCTTGTATTCTAGCACCCCCACTATCATTCAGCCCAATTATAGGAGCGCCATTTAACATAGCCATATCCATAACTTTGCAGATTTTTTGTGCGTGAGTTTCGGAAAGAGAACCACCAAAAACTGTAAAATCTTGAGAGAACACGTATACTTGTCTACCATTAATTGTGCCCCAACCAGTAACGACACCATCTCCAGAAATTTGTGTTTCCTCCATTCCAAATTCAACGCACCGATGCTTTACAAACATATCTAACTCTTCAAAACTATCGCTATCTAGCAATAATTCAACTCGTTCTCTCGCAGTAAGTTTACCTTTAGCATGTTGTGCATCAATTCGTTTTTGGCCACCACCAAGTCGTGCTTGCTCCCTGCGCTTTTCCAACTCTTGCAAGATTTCGTTCATTCAATAAGCTCCTTGCCAATTCTGCATTCAGATTCAACGAAAGCAATACAACGAAAAGAAACAGATCGCAAATTACTTAACTATAAGATAATCATTAAAAAATTATATAAATTAAGATTTTGGCAAATGAAAAGCAACATATCAATACATATTGTTTCTGCGCATGCAGAAGGTGAAGTTGGAAACGTAATAGTTGGTGGCGTTCCCACCCCACCAGGAAACAACTTATGGGAAATGAGAACATTCCTCGAGAAAGATCAAAAACTGCGTAATTTACTTTTGAACGAACCACGTGGAGGCGTTTTTAAACACATAAACCTAATTGTTCCTGCAAAAAATCCCTTGGCAGATTTTGGCTTCTTAATAATGGAACCTATTCACACGCCTCCCATGTCAGGCTCCAACGCTATATGTGTTGCAACAGTTCTCTTAGAAACTGGCATGATAGAAATTCAAGAACCTTTGACCACTTTTAATCTAGAAACTCCAGCTGGATTAATAGAAATCAAGGCTTCATGCATTAATGGAGAAGCAAAAAAAATTGAAATCAAAAACATAAATAGTTTTGCTGATAAATTAGACGTCCCCCTAAAAGTAAAAAATATGAACCCAATAACTGTAGATACTGCATTTGGAGGCGACAGTTTTATACTTGTTGATGCTGCCAGTTGTGGCTTAACCCTAAATCCAGAATCTGGAAGTATGATAGCAGATATTGGCAAAAAGATAATCAAAGCTGCTAATGAGCAAATCGGCTTCAACCATCCATCTCAAGATTGGAACCATATTTCTTTTTGTCAGTTCACAAACCCTATTGAAAAAATAGGTGATGTATTGACAGGCCTAAGTGCCGTGGTGATTGAACCCGGAAAGATTGACAGGTCACCATGTGGAACAGGCTGCTCTGCTCGAATGGCGGTACTGGCAGCAAAGGGAATAATGAAAATAGGTGACGAATTTGTTGGAAAGTCAATTATTGGCGGAACCTTTGATTGCAAAATAAAAGACATCATTTTTGATGGCAAAAACCAACTAATTATCCCAATAATTAGTGGAAGAGGCTTTATTACTGGCACACATCAAATTATGCGAGACCCTTCTGATCCATGGCCTTTTGGATACAGAGTTTCAGATACTTGGCCTATTAATTAGATTTATTAAAAACCCCAAAATGGCAAGCCATAAATAGCCGAAAAACCAATCACAATATATGCAACCACTCTATATGCTCCCTCTTTCTTTGGATCAAACATCTTTGACCCAAAGATATTTCCAACCATAAAGGGAACAGCCGCAAAAAATCCAATAAATATTGGGAAAAGGGAAATATCAAATGACGAAAAGCATAAAACCAAAAGTACAATATCTGTGATTATTAAATATAAAAGCAGATTTGCCCTAACTATTTCAGGAGCACTTTTGCTTGCCATATAAATCATTATAACTGGAGGTCCGCACAGACCAGAACTGCCACCAAATAAGCCACCCAACGCACCCGCCATTAACATTATACGATTACTTAACGCACCTCGATAACGAACTCCCATTATCAACAGTAATAGTAATAAAATAATTAATACCGAAGCCAATAATCTAAAAGAGGATTGCGACATAAAATATAATGCCAGCAACCCTAGTGGCGTTGTCAAAACCATTCCCAACCCAAGTCTAAAAACATCTGGTAATTTTGCATATTTTAATGCGCGAGGTACAGTTGGCCATATCCCTATTAAATCAAACAAAACCATCGATACAATTGCCTGAACTGGTGGAAGAACTTGTGCAGCAAGAGGTAGATAAACCATGGCGGTCCCAAAGCCAGAAAAACCTCTAATAATTCCAGCTAAAAATGCAGCTGATAGGACCCAAAATAGACCATTGAAGTTTAAAGCTTCATAAAATAAATCAAGCATCTATACCTGAAAATTGTGTTCCCGCACCGGCTGAAGGCTTGGACCAATCTCGTTTAACACCCAATCTAAGAAGTATATTCGAAGCAATAAATACAGAGCTATACGTTCCCACAATCACGCCCCAGATCATTGCAAATACAAAACCCCTTATCACATCGCCACCTAAAACAAATAATGATATAAGGGCTAACAGCGTAGTAACTGATGTCATAACTGTTCTGCTCAAAGTCTCATTTATAGATAGATTTAAAACTTTCTGTAATTCCATTTTCTTGTATTTACGTAAATTTTCCCTTACTCGGTCAAAAACAACAACGGTGTCATTCAAGGAATAGCCCACAATAGTAAGCAAAGCAGCAATTATAGCCAAATCAAATTTTATCTGCAGTAAACTGAATATTCCAATAGTAAGAACAATATCATGAATTAAAGCCGCTACTGCACCTACGGAAAATTGCCATTCAAACCTTAACCAGATGTAAAATAGAACTGCAAATATTGCAGCTATAACTGCAATTACTGCAGTTCGGATAAGCTCACCAGATACTTTAGGGCCTACACTCTCAATCGAAGGAAATGTCATTTTAGAGTCAATTGTCAACAATGCTGCTTGCACTGCCTTTACCGTTTTCACTGTGGCACTACCTTCATTTTCTTGTTGTTCTATTCTTATCTGCGCTACATTTTGATCAGGCTTTGTGGGATCAAATACTTCTGTGATCGACACATCACCAAGGTTAAGTTTAGATAAGGCCGATCTATAAGTGCTAACTTCTATAGGTATGGAGGCATCAGTTCTAATTGTGGTTCCACCTCTAAAATCAATTCCAAAGTTCAAACCTAAGAGAAAGAAGAGAACCAAGGCAACTATCATTCCAATTATAGAAGCTCCAAAAGTTATTTTTGATAACTTAAAAAAATCTACTTTAGTTTCTGAGGGTACAAGTTTTAATCGCATAATAAACCTTTAAACAATGATTGCTTTTGGACGTTTCATATCAAACCAAATGGCCATCAAAAGCCGGGTCACATAAATTGCCGTAAATACTGAAGTAATTATCCCTAATCCAAGTGTGATGGAAAAACCCCTTACCGGTCCTGAACCCATAAGAAACAAAATCAATGCAGCAATAAATGTTGTAATGTTAGCATCAAGAATTGCACTAAATGCACGTTCATATCCCAACTCAATAGCGCGATATGGGCTTTTTGCTGTTTTAAGTTCCTCTTTAATTCGTTCAAAGATCAATACATTTGCATCGACGGCCATTCCAACAGTCAAGACGATTCCAGCTATTCCTGGAAGTGTCAAAGTAGCCCCAATAATAGACAACAAACCAAAAATTAAAGATACATTTATAATCAAGGCGATATTTGCAAATATGCCAAACAACCCATAACTCAAAAACATAAAAGCTAAGATAGCCGCAAATGCTACAGCACAAGCAATTTTTCCAGCATCTATGCTATCTTGCCCTAACTCAGGCCCAATAGTTCTTTCTTCTTCAAATTGCATTGGCGCTGGTAATGCACCTGCTCGCAGCAAAATCGAAAGTTCTGCAGATTCTGTGACAGAAAAGTTTCCAGTTATTTGACCACTTCCTCCAGTAATTGCCTCTCGGATTTGTGGAGCTGAGATAACTTCGTTGTCCAAGACTATTGCAAATAATGAACCAACATTATTTGCGGTATAATTTCCAAATTTTCTTGCACCACCTGGATTGAATCTAAAGCTCACAGCAGGTTGGCCATTTTGATCAAAAGTTGGTTGAGCATCAACAAGTTCTTCACCAGTTACCGCAGCCATTTTGTCTAAGATATAAAACACACCTTTATCATCACGGGCTGGAAGGGTTTGAGTTCTACCGTTTCCTTCTTCATCAGCGTTAGAAGTTTGCTTAACTACAGGATAAAATCCCAATTTTGCAGTTGTTCCTATTAATGTTTTAAGCTCACTAGCTGAACCAAGTCCAGGCACCTGAATAAGAATCCTTCGATCACCCTGTTTTTGTATAGTAGGTTCACGCGTACCAACCTCATCGACTCGTCTCCTTATTATTTCGAGAGATTGCTCCATAGTTCTCTCATTTAACGCTAATTTTTCAGCATCAGAAAATTGAATAATTAACGTATTTTGATCTGCAGACACTTCAATATCTTTCTGACCAACTCCAGTTAAAGAGCTGACAGGACGGGCAAGATTCTCTATCACCTTAATGGCTTTTGCCATTCCAGATTTTTTGGAAATTTTTACCCTAAGTTGATCATCTCGACCATCTTGTCGTCGAATAGTTCCTATACTACTTCTTTCAGCTCTCAAAACATCACGAACTTCCTGCCACATAGCATCTAGTCTTTGAGCATAAACTTCCTCAACTTTAACTTCTGCTAATAAATGAGCACCACCACGTAGATCTAATCCTAGATTTACTAAACTTGAAGGTAAAAAAGACGGCCAATTTCCAATATTAGCTATTTCTCCATCAGTTACGTTTAAACCGTTTGCTCTCGCTTCATAAAGATCATTCCTAACTTCAACCCGGGTATAAAATGCATTTGGTAGAGCAAATAGAATTCCAAACCCGCATACACTCCAAATTATTATTTTTTGCCATAAAGAAAACTGAAGCATTTTAAGAAGTTCCTAGTTTTTATTTTTTGTTTCAGTCTTATTAATAACTTGAGCAATTGTTGCTTGCACAACTTGTACCTTAACACCAGAAGCAATCTCCACTTCTAGCCTGCCTTCGCCCTTTACCTTTGTGATTTTTCCTATCAAACCACCCTGAGTCACTACCTCATCACCTTTTTTTACCGCCTCCACTAATGCCTTGTGTTCTTTTACTTTTTTTTGCTGCGGCCTAATTAGCAAGAAGTACATTATAGCAAAAATTAATATAAATGGTAGAATTTGTGTTATGTCGCCCATGTTTTTTCCTTTTATAAGTTGTGAGTAATACCACAACTGAACGAAGGCGACCCTAACCCTACACTCTCAAATTTGCAAGTATTCACAGTACAATTTTATGATAAATCACCATCAATTTGGTATAATAAATGAGTATAAATATAAAATTTATCTCATATTGAAAATATTAGGCTATTCATAATTTTATTTTTCAACAGTGACCCTACAATTTTCTAGTAGTTGAATAAAAAAATCACGATTCTAAATCAAGTAAACTTCTATAAGTTACTAAAACACAACAGGTTATTTAAAAAAAAATTAATCATATTTTTATATTTAAATTCAATACTTAACCTTAACTAAAAAATAATGCATAACGATAAAAACAAATAAACAACTGGAAAAAAACATGCATGATATTCGTTTAATACGTGAAAACCCTGAAGAATTTGACGCCAAGATGGAGTTACGTAAACTTTCGAATATTTCCTCCCAAGTATTAACACTCGATGAAATACGTAGAACAAAGATAAGAGCTGCAGAAAAAGCACTAGCTGAAAGAAATAATGCGAGCAAAAAGA
>JAOGYN010000029.1:0-9187 GCA_028112705.1 Paracoccaceae bacterium
ATCTTAACAGGATTAGCTTTAGGACTAACAGTAACAAATGGGTTTGCTAGATTTGCCTACGGTCTAATATTACCGGCAATGAAGTCAGAAATGGGGTGGAACTATGCACAGGCTGGATGGTTAAATACGGCTAATGCACTTGGATATATAATTGGTGCAATTTTAACTATGATACTCATTCGAAATGTATCACCAGCTCGGCTTTTTGCTTTTGGTTTAATAACAACTACTCTCGCGCTACTTGCTACTGGTCTTAATGCCAATATGTCATGGCAAACTCTTTGGAGAATTCTGGCCGGCGTTTTTGGAGCAATGTCTTTTTCTACAGCTGGTGCCCTAACAGCAAGGTTATTTCCAAACGAACCTAAAAAAAATGCATTGGCAATAGCAATATTATTTGGTTCAGGGGGTGGACTAGGGATTGTTCTAGCCGGTGCTTCTCTACCTTTAATGCTTGAAAAACTTGGGCCAAGTGCATGGTCAACAGCTTGGATTCTTCTTGGGATTATTAGTCTATTATTTTTACCACTTGGACTTTGGGCAGCTTCACAAGTGCGCTCGCCAGTTCAATCAAAAACTAGCACAATCCCACTACCGTTAAGTCAAATGATACCAGAATTAGCCGGTTATGCTGGATTTGGTTTGGGTTATATTGTTTATTTAACATTTTTATCAGCTTGGATGACAGACCATGCAGCCAGTGCAAGTTTTATTACATTAATTTGGGTCATACTTGGCCTAAGCATTTGTTTCTCACCAATTATTTGGGGGCCCATTTTGACACGTTATTCATCTGGTCTACCATTAGCATTAATTCTTACCTGCATCGCAATAGGATCAGCACTTCCAGTACTAATAAACAATACCATAACACTTTTAATTTCGGCATTAGTATTTGGATTATCAGTTTTTATGGCACCAGGAGCCGTAACTAGCTTCACTCGACAAAACTTACCTCCACAAAGTTGGGCTCGAGCAATGAGCCTATTTACAGTGGTGTTTGCTATTGCACAAACAATGGGACCATACGGTGCGGGTCTTGTTGGGGATATTTTTAACGACATTGGGGTTAGTTTGTTAGTCGCTGCAGGCTTGTTACTTGCTGGTGCATTAATAGCCTTAAAACAAAAACCTTTAAAAAATTATAAGCCCTAAATTTTATTCTACTAAATTTGATAATACTAAATATTTCTTCCAATAAAGAATAAATTGTAATTGCAAAAAATAAACGTAAACGCTTAGTATTATATGTAAGTGTATTATGAAAAATAAGTTGATGGGGAAGTAGATGGAAATAGCAGTATTAGGTGGGGGAAATGGTTCTTTAGCAGCAGCAATAGACTTCACCACCAAAGGACATGAAGTAAGATTCTGGAGACGGAATTCTAAAGCTATTTCCACATTAAAGTCAGCAAACAATACCATGAAATTAAAAGATTTCAGTGGTATACAAGAAGTTAAAATCTCTAAAGTTACTCAAAGTATTTCTGAAGCTATCAAAGGCGCCGAACTAATAGTATGCCCGATACCGGCTACGGGCCAATTAGATGTCGCCAATTTAATTGCACCACATTTAGAAAATCAGCAAGTAGTATTGCTACCACCTGGAAGTTTTGGAAGTTGGATATTTGCTAAATCATTAGCTGACTCAAAAAATAATGCAAATGTGAGCTTTGCTGAGTCAGGGACTCTTCCATATTTGGCACGATTAAACGGACCTTTAACTATTGCAATCACAACGCGAGCAACCAGATTGCCAACTGGTGTTTTTCCATTGAAAAATAAAACTCATGCCTTGTCAGTCATTAAACAAGCATATCCAGCTGTAGAGGATTGTGGGGATATATTATCTGCTGCGCTAATGAATGCGGGGCCCATAATACACCCACCATTGATAGTTATGAATGCTGGTCCAATCGAACATTTTGATTACTGGGACATTCACAATGAAGGAACACAGCCCGCAATCAGAAAAGTTACAACATCTTTAGATAATGAGCGAATAAAAATTCGACAAACTCTTGGCTATCACACACATCATTTTCCCCTAGCAGACCATTACAATCCAGAAGGTGAAGAATGGATGTATGGAAATGTTGCACACGAAAAGCTGATTGATAGTGGAGATTGGAGAGAGAAACTTATTCTAACAGAACATAGATACATGAGAGAAGATATCGAGATTGGGTTAGCATTCATGGTTTCTGTAGCTAAATGGGCAAATGTGGCGACCCCAGTAGCAGAAGGATTGCTAAGTATTGGATCAGCGGTATGTTGTAGTGATTTTGCAAAAAATGGTCGGACAATAGAAAATCTAAATCTGTCAAATTATAAAATTTCTGAAATTCAAACATTGCTGAAGGAAGGCTTTAAATGAAAAATGTGGCTGCCGTTGGCATTGGAAGAATGGGACGTGGAATTGCCATATCCTTTGCCTATTCAGGATACAATGTTCAATTAATTGACTTAAAGAAACGGGACAGGTCAGATTTTACAAAATTAATAAAAGAGGCAAATGAAGACATTCATAATACATTATCAATGTTTCAAAATTTTGAGATATTAACACAATTAGAAAAAGAAAAAATCTTAAAGCGTATCTCATTCCATGATCTAAACGAAAGCCAAAGCGTTTTAAAAAATATTGATGTTGTTTTTGAAGGGGTTCCAGAAACAATCGAGGCAAAAAAAAATGCTCTAAGTCTTATCTCTAAATTCTCTTCCAAAAAAACTATAATTGCATCAACGACTTCAACAATCCTATCAAATGATTTGCAAAAATATGTGTTACACCCAGAAAGATTTTTAAATGCACATTGGCTTAATCCAGCTTTCTTGGTTCCACTTGTGGAACTTTCGCCTGGCGATCATACTGATAAAAATACTACAGAAAATCTAAAACAAATTTTGGAAAATATTGGCAAAGTTCCGATAGTTTGCTCCGCCAGCCCTGGCTATATAGTACCCAGAATACAAGCATTAGCTATGAATGAAGCCGCCAGATTAGTCGAAGAAGGTGTAGCATCAGCAGAAGACATAGACAAAGCTACTAAGTATGGGTTTGGGTTTCGTTTTGCTGTTTTAGGCCTTCTTGAATTTATAGATTGGGGTGGTGGAGATATTTTATATTATGCAAGCCAGTATATGACTAAGGCAACTGGTGAGAATAGGTTTGCAGCCCCTAAAATTATTAATGATAATATGAAAGAAAATCGAAATGGCCTTAAAGATGGAAAAGGCTTCCTAAATTATGAAAATTTAGATGTCAAAAAATATCAAGAAAATCGACTTTTGGCTTTTGTAGAAATGCTAAAACATCTAGATAAAATGCCACCTAAAGGATGACTACAGGTAACAAGAATTGAACTATTCATTTATGTTTTTATAATTAATACTTGGATTAATAGTATTTTGAATTCTATTCCTCTGAAGGTATAGGAATTTCACTTATATATTTTGCTGCATGGTAACCTCTTTTAACAGCTGATCTTCCAGAGATACTAATATACCATCGTTTTACCTCAATATAATCATTTAAATTTATATTCTGCCATTCAAAGCGAGAGATCCATGGCCAAATGGCCATGTCAGCAATTGTATACTCTCCTTTTCCATCCCCAACTATAAAATTTCTGCCGCTCAGCCTGCTATTTAGCACACCATATAGACGATGAGCTTCTCTAGAATAACGCTCTTCTGCATATAAAGATTTACCTTTATTATACTTACCAAAATGATGAACCTGACCAAGCATTGGACCTAAACCAGCCATCTGCCACATGAGCCATTCAATCATATACCAATATTCATCCCCTTTAACGATGAACTTATCATATTTTTGTGCAAGATATAACATAATTGCTCCAGATTCCATTAGAGCAATATTTTTCTCACTATCAAAAATAGCAGGTATTTTATTATTAGGTGAAATTGTTAAAAACTCATCAGTGAATTGTTCATCTATTGATATATCGATAGGATATATTTTGTACGGAATACCTAGTTCCTCGAGTAAGATGGAAACTTTTCGACCATTGGGAGTCGGCCAAGTGTAGAAATCAATCATTAGAACTCCATTTTCTATAACTAAGCCTTATGAGCTAAATTAATGGTACTTGCAGTTTGGTTTTTTGAGTTATGATACCACCTCTATTTCCAACTTCAATTGATCCATAACGCTGTTTAAAACTTTCTGGTAATTTACGATCATTAGGCATTGAGAGCCAAAGACGTAACAAATGTCGTTTTTTGTTAGGCTCTGGCCAATCAACAAAACCAGTCCTATCATGCAAGAAAGCATGATTATACACAAACTGCATGTCCCCCGGTTTCAAACGCATTGACAGGTGCAAAGCTGGATCATTAGCCAATGTGTCAAATAAATCCAACGCCTCGACATGCCTCTTTGATAATTTCATAGCATTATCAAATCTTTGAGCACTATCAATATACTGCCTTTGATAAAAAACCGTTAAAAGATTATCTTCTAAACTTAGTGGTGGTATTGTTAAATATGGTAGTTCTCCAGGTGGGACTTCTCCTCGACGATCAGTTGCAATTGGATCAAATAAATATTCTACAAGATCTGGTCGCAATTCAACCAAATGATTAAAAATTGTAACTGCACTGACAAGCAAAGAATCTCCACCCTTTTTAGCATCATTAATACAAATTAATCCCACTACATCTGCTGAATCTGTATGAAAAGTTTGTCTTTGAGAAGTTTGGTAGATTCTAGTATTTTGATCATTAGAATTTGCACCAATATCACGCACATGCCCAAGTAAATGACCATCTGCATTTTGCGATCGTGCATCTCCTAAATGCGCACCTATCCCAAAGAATATTGTCGCAATCATTTCTGGACTATAACGTTTTACTGGAAGACCCTTAATAACTTCAAAACCAATGCCATCCAATAGTTTCAATGCTAACTCACTTAGATACCCATCAAAAACCTTTAATGGGAATCTATCACGATTGATTTCGCTCAAATCAATATCCAGACTCAAAAAGTAATTGGCTGCCTGCTCAATATCACTGATAAATTTCAAAGAGAGATGAGATTCCCATAAGTCCGGTTTTTTTTGTAATTCTGAACCTAACCATGCGCGATTATCAAAAATTTTCTGCATAACACCTTTATTTCCCATTTAACACAAGACTATAAATAACAAGAATTCCTGACAAATCACCTATCTAACACTTCAAACGTCGAAGCATTATAGCAAATCTTTGACCAATTAGACCCGATATAAAGGTCGCGTTAAGCAAGTAGGACCGCCTTCACAACCAACACAAAGTGCATCACCATCGAATAATTGAACCTTAATTCCAGACTTTCGCAGTTTTTCTGTGGTTTGTGGTAATCCACTAAGCATAACGCAGTTACCAGGAGATACTGCTAGCACATTTGTACTTAATGTATTGCTTTGTTCAAATTCTAACATAGGGGCTTCTATTAATTGAAAGCCTTTCGAAGTTAATAACTCATAAAATCCTACCGGCAATAGTGGCAAAGCCACCAAAGCAGCTTTTGTATCAACTAAACTTATCAAAGACATTAAATGCAAGCATGCAGCAGCCCCAGTATAAAATGGCAGGTCATAAGAAAATACATTAATGCCCCTCGGTTCTAAAATATCTTTTATTTGCTCAACACCGAGCTGGTTTGTTCTAAATCCTCTTCCAACAACCAGTGTAGTCTCGTCTAACCATAGCGTATCTCCTGCTTCCGCTCTTGCGAAGTCAGAAATAGATCCGATAATAGGGATGTCATGTGAGTTATAAAATATCTTATGTAAATCTTGCTCCCCTGATCTGAGCAATTTACCTGGAGACATTAAAATTGCGCCAAACTTAGTCATTAGTGAAGCATCATAAGTAAATACAGCATCTGCAATTTCTGAATTGTGGTCTTCTATCCAAAAAATCTCAACACCTTCATTTTCTAATAAACTAACAAATGAGGCATGAATTTCTTCAACTTTTCCTGGATCAAATGTAGGCCCATAATGCCATTTACTTGGATCAGCATTTTTTAAACAAGCGCCTGGTTTAAGAAGGGCCACTTTTCTTAAAGAAGCAGTCATTGATGAAACACTAAACATTATTCGTTGCCCTGCACGCGGTTCAAATGCTCTACATCACTTTTGCATAAAGAAATTGCATCTTCTGTTGTAATTGCCGTGCAAAACTCACCATGCATATTTGCAATAGCCATATTATGGACAAGATCTGGATCATAATCTTCCCCATCATGGCCAATACCATTCATAGCAGCACAAGCGTCATGAACCAAATATGTATCAAAGCCCATATTTCCTGCCATTCGTACCGTTGTTTCTATGCAAACATTCGTAAAGAACCCTACCACTAATAGTCTTTGAACACCCGAACGCCGTAAATCTAATTCCAAAGATGTACCAATAAACCCACTATTTACATCTTTTTTAACAACGATATCCCCCACTTCTGGTTCCATTCCATCAAGTTGCTGCCCACTATCAAGACTTAACTTTAAGGGTGAATTATCTTCTCTTGAGTTATGCTTTGTAAATGCAACTTGTCTACCAGATAGACGCCATTCAGTTAATATATGAATAATATTGTTCTCTGCGTTAAGGTTATTACGCCTACCTTTGCTGCCACCATAATAGGAGGTATCATTAACTCCCTTTTGGACATCCACTAAAAGCATCGCCGTAGAGGCATCAAATTTCTTAATCATGTTCAATCCTATTAAAAGCTAATATATTTTCTAATCAATTAATTTCATAAATTCAAATTTGGCAAATAATTTACATTCTGGGCAATTCTTTTTCTTTGTCATAGAATGGCAGACTTAGAATTTCACAAGAGAACAACTGTTTATCCACTGTTTGCATTATAAGGTTTTTTCCGTCCCAATTTGAAATTCTATTAAACCTTACATAACCAATACCAAGCTTAAGATATGGTGAATATGCACCTGTTGTCACAGAGCCTACTTCATTCTTTCCATCAAATATTTTAAAGCCTCCTTGCGGCGTGAACTCTTCACACTGCACCCCATAAATTCTTGTTTCGCTTGGAGCATTTAATTTCAACAAAGCCTCGCGCCCAATAAAGGCCTCCTTTGTTAAATCCACAAATTTTCCCAAACCTGCTTCAAAAGGCGTCATAGTTGTATCAAAATCACTTCCACTATCTAAAATACCTGCTTCAATTCTTCTAATATTTATGGATTGCATACTACTGAACAGCATACCTTTGGGCATGCCAACTTTTAACAGGTAATTCCACAGAGCTGGACAGTCAGTTATCTCTCCTTGGGTGTAAATTTCATACCCCAGTTCTCCAGACCAGCCGGTTCTGGAAACATAGACTTCCTGACCATCGATCATAAAAAACCCAGAATTAAAATATTTAAAATTTGAATCGATTTGACCTTTAGATGCAGCTTCCATGATCTTAAGGGAGCTTGGGCCTTGAAGCTGTAGCACCCTTGAATTTGGATCAGATATGTCCACGTTAAAATCGTTTTTATGAGCCAGTAACCACGTGTTCATGTCACCATCAGGTTGAACAAACCAAAAACGATCATCTGAAAGCTTAAATAAAATACCATCCATGAACGTTCCACCATCAGAAGTGCAAGATATTGAATAGTATCCACGACCAATATTCAAATTCTCAATTCTTCTAGAAAATATTAAATTAAGAAAACTTACTGCATCAGGACCACTTATTTCTATTGGTCTTTCAGGAACGTCGTATAAAGCAGCATTTTGTCGTAAAGCCCAATAAGTATCAGTGACACTCTCACCATTGTAATGAACATAGAGCCTTCCAGCTGCGGCTCTCAAAATAGTTTCTTTATTACTGTAACACTGATGGAACGGAGACAATTCTGTACTTCCCACAAAGACTGGGAATACTTTATTTGGGTCTATGGTCTTTTTATTATTCAACAAGTCTAACCTTTTAATTATTTTCCTAGTTTATTAGCTATTGCAACAATGCGATACATTTCACGCATTACTGGTTTTTCAATTAATTTTCCATCTATAACAACAAGGCCAGTATCAGCTTCTTCAAAAGTCTTGATTATTCTTCTAGCCCTTGCGATATCATCATTAGAAGGTGTGAAAATATCATTCAATGCTCCAATTTGTTTTGGGTGCACAGATCCTTTACCAGCAAAACCAAGGCTTTTTGCTTTTTGTGCTTCATCACACATACCGTCAAGATCTTGTAAATTCAAATAGGGTACATCAATTACATCTAAACCAGCCGACGCAGCAGCATGCACCACTCTTGAACGAGCATAAATTAACTGTTGCCAGTTGTTTTCACAACGTAATTCAGCAGCCATATCCACTCCACCAAAAAACATAGCTTCGATCCGAGTACTACAGTTAGCAATCTCATATGCTGCTTCAAGTCCTGCATTTGTTTCTATTATTACGTGCAATCTTGTTTTATGCCCTCGTTCTGTCAAAAGTTGATCAAGCATAACTATTTCATCTGGAGATCGAACCTTTGGCATCATTAAGCTTGGAGGGGGAGTATCTGTTGCCAAAATAGCAAGCACATCCTCAATTCCAAACCTCTCTCGCATTGAGTTTATTCTTAGAATTCGCTCAACTCCATCATCAGCTTGAGGAACCTCAAACAATTTCAAAGCTTTCGCTCGAGCTTCTTCTTTGTCTTTTGGCGCTATGCCATCTTCTAATTCAATACAGACCATATCTGCCCCCGAAACTAATGCTTTTGGAAACATTTCTGGTTTCAAACCAGGTGTAAAAATAAAACTCCTACGAGGCCTAGGTATGCGTTCACTCATTATATGTTTTCTCCCAATTTTCTATTCTGTGAAATTAATTACTTTATGATTTTTCGTGCTCTGCTTTTTACCCAAAAATAAACTACAATGGAATAAAGCTCTGAAAATACTGGATAATATACAGATTGTTTTTGCAACAACTCATCTATGTAAGCCACGCTTAAATTATTTTCCTTCGCAGCAGTTACAATTAATCTCAAATAACGACGAGAAGTTCTCAATTCTTTAATGTCTGATTTATAAATTAGTGTTTTTGATAATTGTGGCCCAGAATCTGTCTCAATTGAGACATCCTCTATCAAATAATCTTCCCCTTCTGATGCCACAATACGTTTAAAATCATCATCTGAAATTTCATGT
>JAOGYN010000003.1:0-179510 GCA_028112705.1 Paracoccaceae bacterium
ATTGTGGCTCCTCTTGCGAGGGCAGTTTTTGCCTCATAAGAAAGCGATCCAAAGCTCATTCCAGTAACATAAACTGGGATATCTAAAACAATAGGGTTCTTGGCTCTTGGGCCTATTATAGTTTTAGTTTCACATTTTTCACGATACCCCTCAATTACAAATCTAGTTAGTGTACCAGGCATAAATGTAAGGTCATCCCAATGTGGGATTTTTTTAAAGAGTGAAAAGCCACGCATTCGATATCGTCCCAATTCAGACTTAATATGAATGTCATCCATAACATGGGGTGGAAAAACAAATGAATTACCTAACCGATATGGATCCCGACCCAGTGGTTTTTTTGTTGGCATATTACCGTCAGCCATAATCGTTCTCCTTGAATTATAAAATTAATTTTTTTTCAGTTGGTTCTAAATTATCGTAATTCCATAGCATCTTACCTGCGACAATTTTTGTAAAATGATCGACACCATTATCTGGCATTAGACCATACTGAGTAAGTTTTCTTGTTAGCCACGCACGATCTAAATCCGATAATGGTTCTTCAATCGCATCTACACCTAAAGATTTGATCTTACCCCCCACGTAAATAGTACCATCATACATACTATCACCCAGGTCTTTTCCAGCATCTCCACATACAACCATTCTACCTCGTTGCATCATAAAACCAGACAATGCCCCAGTATCTCCCCCAACAATAATTGAACCACCTTTCATATCAATTCCAGTTCGAGAACCTACACTACCTTTGCAAACCAGATCACCACCTCGAATTGCAGCTCCAAAAGTAGATCCAGCATTTTTCTCGACAACTATAGTTCCTGACATCATGTTTTCTCCACATGACCAACCAACTCGTCCATTTATTCTAACATTGGGTCCATCTATCAATCCTACTCCAAAATATCCAAGAGATCCTTCAAAAATAAGATTTAGGCGATTTAATATACCAACACCAAGAGAGTGTTTGCCCCTAGGGTCTTTTATTACAATTGTACCATAACCTTGCTCCATCAATGATCTGATCTCCGAATTAACTTCGGTTTCAGTCATTTCACCAGTGTCGATTTCAGTACGTTTATTGTAATCAACTTCAGGTGCCCAAGGATACGTAAAACGTTCTTCCGCGTCCTCATCAAATTCAATAAACATTGATCGACCAGTCAACTGTTCAGTTCTCATTCCAAGAGCTGTTACTCGCTCCTCTTGAGATAGTTTTTTTAAATCAGCACTGCTTAAGCTTGCCATACTCTAACCTCCTCATCATACGGATCATATGTATCAATTTCTTGGGGTAAAATTGCTCGTATAGCCACTTCTTCAGATGCCATAGCAATCATATCCTCACTTTCATAGAGAACTAAAGGTTTTGCTGCCATAGTATCTTTAGCCATTCCCAGCTGATCCTTAGTTGCTACCAAATACGTAAAAACACCATCAATTTCTTCAATAGATTTACGCAAACTATCTTCTAAGGAAACACCATTGGATAAATCATGAGCAATATAAACCGCTAGCAACTCGCTATCACAATTTGACATAAACCTATGACCTTTTCTCTCCATCATTCGCCTCATGATCCAATAATTGGTAAGTTGGCCATTGTGTACGACGCTTACGTCGTTATAAGGAAAAGCCCAATAAGGGTGAGCAGATTTAATATCTACGTCAGATTCAGTTGCCATTCGTGTATGACCTATACCATGCGTTCCAGTAAAACTCTTTAATCCATACAAATCTGATACAACATTCGCATCACCAAGATCCTTTATTAACTCTAAACTGCTACCCATCGATAGAATTTCAACTCCTTCTGTTTCCTCTATATGCTCTGCCATTGTGCCCGTATCACCGACATGACTTAAAACATACCGAAGTGCGTATGGGGTTATGTTTTCTTTCGACTTAATAACGGCACCATTCTCAGCTAATATTGCATCAACTTCTGCAATCCTGTTCTCTAATATCTGAGCAACTCCACGGCCTTTTTTCATGTCATCTGCTTCTGCTGCTTTTAACCTCATGATATAATCACCACTTGAGGCGTCTCCATAAACTGCATAACCAGTTGAATCTGGGCCTCGATGCTTAAGTGCTTGAAGCATTGAGGTCATTTCTCCACCGACGTTAGAACTCTTACCTCGATGAATAAGTCCAGCAATTCCACACATAATAGTGCCTCCTTTTATTTTCTTTATTTCTGGACAAGGGCTTTCTTATCCATCTAATCAAATCCAAATTATCCTTGCTTGCCTTAATTTAAGGCAAACATTCCATATAGGTGTCACTATCCCAGTCAGTGACCGTTGACATAAAACGCGCCCACTCATCAGACTTATATTCATGATAAAGCCTATACATTTCACCAGGCATCCCGCGTTTAACCACCTCATCCGCTTCCAAAGCTTCAAGGGCTGCACCAAGTGACATAGGCAATTTTTTGACGTCTTTGCCTTCTTTAATCGCTTCGTAAATATTTCTTTCTTCTGGTTCACCAGGATCTAATTGATTTACAATTCCATCATCAGCTGCCGCCAGAATAGTTGAACCCATTATATAAGGGTTAACCATCGAATCTACAGAACGATATTCAAATCGTCCCGGTGCTGACACTCGGAGGCCAGTAGTTCTATTTTGAAATCCCCAATCAGCAAAAACGGGTGCCCAAAAACCCGTGTCCCAAAGCCTTCGATATGAATTAACCGTTGAACAACCAATTGCGGTTAGTGCTTGTAAGTGATGTACAATACCACCTATTGCATCAAGACCAGCTTTTTGAGGCATCTGTGGATCAGAGCCATCAGGCATAAAAGTATTCTCTCCACCACCCACATACATATAGTTGTCACGCATACCTGGTAAATTTTCTGGGTCATTACCACATTTTACAAATCGATCCTCACCACCATGCCATAAAGACATATTGTGATGGCATCCTGATGCAGAAACACCCATGAACGGCTTTGTCATGAAACAAGCAAATATTCCCTGTTCACGAGCCACTTGAGCACATATTTGACGATACGTCGTTAATCTATCTGCGTTGCGGAGCACGTCATCGTACATCCAATTTAATTCGAGCTGACCAGGGGCATCTTCATGATCCCCCTGGATCATATCAAATCCCATTTTACGTGTATATTCCATTACCTTCATTGTAACAGGTCTTAAACTTTCGAACTGATCAATATGATAACAATACGGCTTTGAAAATCCATCTTTAGGTTTTCCATTCTCATCAAACTTTAACCACATCATTTCTGGCTCAGTTCCTACACGCAAACTTAATCCATTATGTTTTTTCTTAAATTCTTCATGCAATCTTCTGAGGTTGCCACGTCCATCAGCCGTTAAAAAACCACCCGGATTGATCTTCTCTTCTCTATTACGAAATAAGGTACAATAAAATCGTCCTATTCTTTTATCCCATGGAAGCTGCATAAATGTTTCAGGTTCAGGTATTCCAACCAGTTCGGCTGCTTCTGGGCCATAACCGATATAATTGTCTGATCTATCTGTAAAGAGATTTACTGTAGCTCCATATACCAGCTGAAATCCTTTTTGAGCAATATTTTCCCAATGATCCGATGGAATGCCTTTACCCATAATTTTACCAGTAATTGAAACAAATTGCAGGTATAGGTATTCAATACCTAATTCATCTATCATTTTACGGACTTCTTTGATTTTCTCAGCGCGCCCTGGCGCCTCTACAAATCGTTCTAATTCCATCTCTGCCACTGTGCTTAACTCCCTATTAATCTGTTAAATTTGACACCTAAGTGCCACTTTAATTTTTGATTTTCAGTAAATAATACCGTGTAAATTAAAAACTCCCTAACCAAATAAACGAATTCACAATACCCAGAAAGTGGATTCGGCTCAATTCTAACCCTGAATTAACCTTCAAAAAAGATCAACCTTTTTTGTGCCAATTTAATACAATTAATTGACTATCAATAGATTTTGGTTCATAATTGGATCATAATAGGGGAATGATGTGGAGCAAAAAAAACAAACTAAACTTGGGTCAAGTGATATTGCAGCTCAATTAAGACGAGAAATAAATAGTGGGTCTCTGCAGAGATTTGAAAGAGTCCCCCCTGAAAGATCCTTAGCATCAAATTATAATGTATCCCGAGGAACCATAAGGTCGGCCATAAATAAATTAGAAATTGAAGGATTGGTGGAAACTAGAGCAGGGAGTGGTACCTATATTTCGAAAAAGGTTTCTGGCGAAAATAGCAGCGTCATTCAAAACGCCAGGCCTTTAGAGTTAGTTGATGCTAGATTTGCCTTAGAGCCCCATATCTGCAGATTAGCTGTTTTACATGGCAGACAAACAGATTTTGATAAACTTGAAAAGTTTTTAGAAGAGATGGAAAAAAATTCTGATGACCCTGTTGTATTTGGAGATTCTGATACTGCTTTTCATCGGGCCTTAGCAGAAAGTACTGGAAATAGTCTTTTAATATGGATGATAGAACAAATAACCTCAGTTCGAAATCAAGACGAATGGGCCCGAATGAGACACTTAACCTTAAATGAAAATATAATAAAAAAATATAATGCTCAACATCGGGATACGCTAAGTGCGATAAGAGCTAGAGAACCTGAAAATGCAGCTAAAATGATGCGAGAACATCTTCAAACGGCCCGTCTTTCGCTCACCCTAACAACTGACGCATAGCCTCAATATAACAAATATTTTACCTTGGTGATCGTTTTGCTAAAATTCTTTGAAGTGTTCGTCTATGCATATTCAATCTTCGTGCGGTCTCACTGACGTTCCGATCACAAAGCTCATAAACTCTTTGAATATGCTCCCACCTTACTCTATCTGCACTCATAGGATTTTGAGGTGCTGGAGGCCGATCATCGTCTTGGGCTAACAACGCGGCGGTTACATCATTTGCATCTGCTGGCTTTGCTAAATAATCAATTGCACCAATTTTTACCGCCGCTACAGCTGTAGTTATAGCACCATACCCCGTCAAGATTACTACTCTGCTTTCAGGTCTTTTTAATCTTATAACCTCCACAACCTCAAGACCATTTCCATCCTCTAATCTCAGATCAACAACTGCGTATTTTGGTGGCCGAACTGTGGCTATCGCCTTTCCTGCTGCTATTGATCCAGCCATTTCTACAGAAAAACCTCTTTTTTCCATAGCCCGCGCAAGGCGCTTCAAAAAGGGCTCATCATCATCAACCAAAAGAATGGACGCATCACTGCCTATCTCACGAAGTGTTCTTTCAACCATTTAAAATTTCCTAGTTTTTATATATAATAGTGCTATCGGTATGATCGGTCAAATTAATGATTATTAATTCATGAAACAACTTACCTTATCAGCTAATTGTTTGGCCGTAAGGTCCCTTCTAAAAAAATCAACAAAACCAATTTCAGGAAGAACTAAATATGTAAAAGCTGTATGATCAACAACATAATTTTCTAAATCCCCATTGTTTTGTTTCTTAAAATAAACCCTATATTTTTTTGCAACATTTTTAATTTGCTCAATTGAACCAGTTAAACCGATCATTTTTGGATGCATGTAACTCGTAAATTGCTTTAATACTTGGGCTGTATCTCTTTCAGGATCAAATGTAATAAATATTGGGGTAACAGAATATCCGCTTTCTTCCAAAATTGTAACCGCTTCAGCATTCCTAAAACTGTCTAACGGACATATATCAGGACAAAATGTATAACCAAAATATATCAATGAAGGCTCATTAATTATATCCTTATCAGATACTATAATGCCATCTTGATTGATTAATGAAAAAGAGCCGCCAATATTTCCCGCAACTTGGCCTCCTCTACAGTTTGCATATCTACCTTCGCTATTGCGAGAAATTAAAATATAAACTGTAGTACCAATTAGAAATACAGCTAAACAGATCAAAGCAATTAACGTGTAAAATTTTTGCAAGTATCTTCCTCCAATTATAAATATTGATTGACCAAACATACCAATGTATTCAAGTCATGAAGTTCTCATTGCGACAAGAAGGCTTAATAATGTCTGATAATTCGGTTCATTTTCTCAACCCTGATGCCCGCTCTGAATGGGTACGTCTTAGAACATTAATTCTTTTAAGGTGGATGGCAATTATTGGCCAGTCAGCAGCTGTATTAGTTGCAATTTATTTTTTGGCTCTAGATATTTCTATTTTCTTATGTTTTGCAATTATTGGCACGTCAATTCTAGCTAATATAATTGCAATAACACAATACCCTGAAAATAAGAGGCTCAATGATAAAGAAGCAATGTTCACACTTCTTTTTGATCTAACTCAGTTAATATTGTTATTGTTTTTTACTGGCGGTTTAAATAATCCCTTTGCTCTTTTGATATTAGCACCAGTAACAATTTCAGCTACAACTTTGCGATTGCAATCAACGCTGGTTTTAGCAATTTGCGCCATAATATTTGTGACAATTGTTACAAGGTTTCACTTGCCATTAATGGGATTTGACGGAACAGTTTATGAGCTTCCATTATTGTTCACATTAGGATTTTGGAATGCTTTAATAATCGGTATTATATTTTTAGCATCTTATGCTAGGCGGGTGAGCGTAGAAGCGCACTCAATGAACCAAGCTTTGCTTGCAACACAGATGGCTTTAGATAGAGAGCAGAAACTTACTGATCTTGGGGGCGTTATCGCTGCAGCTGCCCACGAATTAGGAACTCCCTTAGCTACAATTAAACTTGTTAGTGCCGAGCTTGAGGATGAATTAAGCGGTATGCCTGAATTAAAAGAAGATGCAGCTTTAATTCGTGAACAAGCTAATCGCTGCCGTGATATACTTCAAAGTATGGGCAGCGCTGGAAAAGATGATTTACATTTAAGACACGCACCCATTTCCGAACTGGTCAGACAAGCCGCTGAACCACACACAAACAGAGGGAAAAAAATAAACTTTACATTTTTTAGTGATGAGCAGGACGATACAAAAAATGATGAGCCAATCGTATTAAGATCTCCACAAATTATACATGGGTTAAGAAATTTAATACAAAATGCTGTAGATTTTTCGTCAAAGAATGTGTGGATAGACGCAAATTGGTCTAATGCCAACATTATGATAAGAATTACAGACGATGGGAATGGGTTTCCTCTCGATATGTTAGGTGTAATGGGTGAACCTTTTGTTAAAAGACGGAACACTTCTGAGTTGTTGGATGCGAGGCCAGAGTATGAAGGTATGGGTCTAGGAATTTTCATTGCAAAAACTCTTTTAGAAAGATCAGGAGCGTCTTTATCATTTTCAAATAACTTTAAAGGATCAAATTCTAATGAAGACAATAATAATGGAGCAATGGTAGAAGTATCCTGGCCAACTATAAAAATCGCTCTTGAAAAAAATGATATCTTTGCACCCCTTGGTAAAAATAAATTAATAAAATAAACTTCAATCATAAAGATTACCAATTTATATAAATCACAGTTATAATAACTCTCATTACCAATATTTTATCTTATTTAATTTTAATGAAAAAGGATCTGAAAATACTAAGACTCAGCGTATCAAACGAAGATCAAATGTTGGACCTCGCGTATATGTTGGCGCCACACTTACCCAAAAGTGGTGCTTTGTTAATTGATGGTACTGTTGGGTCAGGCAAAACATTCTTATGCAGACACTTAATACAAGCAAAACAGCAGCTAGAAATTAATCATTTTGAAGACGTGCCTTCTCCAACATTTACACTTGTTCAAACATACAACTTCAATAGCTTAGAAATCTGGCACTGTGATTTATATCGAATAAAAAATAATGAAGAGTTATTTGAACTAGGTTTAGAGGAAGGTTTTCAAAATGCTTTATGTTTAATTGAGTGGCCAGATAAATTAAAAGGCCTAAAAATAGATGGGGTTGCACACTTAAGAATAAATACAAACTCCACCCATTCTGAAAGAGAGTTGCATTTCCACAGTGATAGCTCGCGATGGAAAAAATTCTCAAAATTATTTGAGAGTATTAAATTTTGATAAGAAACAAAGAAATAAAACAGTTTTTAAAACTGCACGGTTGGCAAAATGCTAAAAGTGAAGAAATCACTAGTGATGCATCAAATAGAAAATATAGTCGATTATTTAAAGAAAAAAATACCTTAGTTTTAATGGATTCAAATCCTACAGAAAATGAATCCATTCAAGACTTCATCTATTATACAAATGAATTAAGAAGTCATGATTTCTCTGCACCAAAAATTTATGGCTCAGATGTTAATAATGGTTTTTTACTTTTAGAAGATCTTGGAAAGAATAATTTTGCAAGCATGTTAAAAAATCAACCTAATTTAGAAAATACTATATATCGGGAAGCTATAAACCAATTAATTGAAATTCAGAATACAACCATACCTACTTTTACACTACCATATGACTTTAAAGTATTAGTAAAAGAGGTTTTATTATTTGCTGATTGGTATTTATCTGCTCTTCAAATACCTCAAAAATCAAAAAACCTATTAGATATCTTAAATCCTCTTTTTGAAAAAGTTTTAAAACAAAAACCAACTTTAGTATTAAGGGATTACCATGCGGAAAATCTTATATGGCTCCCAAAGAGAAATAAAAATAAAAGGGTTGGTTTGCTAGATTATCAGGATGCTTTAGCAGGGCACCCAGCTTATGACTTAGCTTCACTTTTAAAGGACGCAAGGAGGGATGTATCCTTTAAATTACGAGATGAATTAACACATTATTTTCTTAAACAAACAAAATTTAATAAAGAATTATTTTTAAGAGATTACTCCATTTTAAGTGCACAACGTAATTTAAAAATAATAGGTATATTTGCCCGGCTAAGTATTCGAGACAACAAGCCTGGTTATTTAAATTTAATACCCAGAGTTTGGAAAAATTTGCAGGATGATCTTTTACACCCCAGCCTTACAGAGCTATCAAGTTTTATTAAAATAAACGTGCCGGAGCCAACAGTTAGTACCCTACAAAAGATAAACTCAGTATGAATCAAACCTTGGATACTGCAATAATTTTCTCAGCTGGATTTGGTACAAGAATGTCTCCAATCACTGACAAAACACCAAAACCATTAGTAACCGTAGGTAATAAAACATTATTAGATCACACTATAAATTTAGCAAAAAATGGTCATGTAAATACAATTTTTATCAACACTCATTATTTATCAAATCAAATTGAAAAACATGTTGAAAATATGAACAATATTAAAGTAAACTTTGAACATCCAGAAATACTTGATACTGGCGGTGGCCTAAAAGCTATTTCGCCACAGATAAAGAAATCACCTATTTTTACATCAAATGTTGACTGTATTTGGAAAGGTCCCAACCCATTTGAAATATTACGCAAAAGTTGGTGTGGAAAAAAAATGGATTCATTACTAATGCTTATACCAGTTAAAAATACCATCGGTTATACGGGCAATGGAGATTTTCAGAAAAGTAAAAATGGTTTAGTGAGTCGTAATAAAACTTCTGAGTTAGTATACTCAGGCCTTCAAATAATAAAGCATGAACTATGTTTGGAAAATCCAAAAACCGTATTCTCACTAAATGAGGTTTGGGATGATTTAATATCAAAAGAAAAACTTTATGGTATAATTTATAAAGGAATTTGGGCGGACGTTGGGACAACAAAAAATATCGGGCTAGCTGAAAAATTAATAGATGAAAAAAATGTCTGACATTGCAATTCTCCCAAATATATATGGCATCAGCATTGGACATGATTTTTCAAATAATTTTACAAAAGGGTTTATTGAACGTTTTAAAAACTGCCCGCCCGATTATACCACGAATATCACTTTATATGTGAATACAAATCGTATGGCTGAAAATATAAAGGATAGCTTTCTAAGACTAGCTCCAGGTTTTTTACCCAAAATATATAGCATCGCTGATCTTCGCCATCTTGCCATTGAGCACCCCTTACCTGATCTTTTAAATCCCTTAGAAGAACAGCTTGAGTTAAATGAATTAATAAAAAAATATTTGGAACAATCGCCCAATACAGCACCAAAATCTGCTTCTTTTGACCTGGCATATGAACTTATAAATTTAAAAAATGAGATGCATTCAGAAAATGTTTCTGTTCAAAAAGTGAAAAGCCTTTCTCAAGCGGACATCTCCATACATTGGCAACAAAGCTTAAAGTTTTTAAACATTATTTTTGATTACTGGAGTGTTGAGAAACCAAAAGAAAGCATGGAATCTATAAATTCAAAGGTGATTTATATTTTAAATAAAAAATGGGCAAAAAATCCTCCAAAATACCCCATAATAATTGCTGGCTCAACAGGCTCTAGGGGCATAACGCAAACATTTATGAAATTGGTTGCCAAGCAACGTCTTGGTTTTGTGGTGTTACCAGGATTTGATTTTAATCAAACAAAAAAAGTCTGGGATAGCTTCGATCGAACTGCAGGTTTTGAAGATCACCCTCAATACCGATACTATCAATTGATTAATGCATTATCAATAAAACCAGAAAATATTGAAAAATGGATTCCTTCAGAATCAAATGCATTAATAAGAAATAATTTTGTTTCATTAGCATTAAGACCAGCGCCCGTAACGGATCAATGGCTCGAAGAAGGCCCAAAATTAGGAAACCTAACAGCTGTCTGTGCTGGATTATCATTGATAGAAGCCTCAACTTTACGTGAAGAAGCTAGTGCTATCGCTTTATGTATTAGGAAAGCGGTTGAAGACAACAAGTCTATATCTTTAATAACCCCTGATCACGATTTAACAAGACAAGTCACGGCAGCACTTGGAAGATGGAATTTAGTTCCAGATAATAGCGCTGGCCAACCACTGTCTTCAACACCACCAGGAATATTTTTAAGACAAGTATGTAATCTTATTGGACAGGAAGTAACTGCTGAAAATTTAATTCCACTGCTTAAGAACCCATTAACTAATACTGGAGCACAACTTAGGGGAGAACATTTAAATAATGTTAGGGAGATGGAAATTAAACTGAGAGGTGGCAAAGAATCATATTTACCAATACTCACGTTTTTAAAGACTCAAATAGTGAAAGATAAAACCAAAAATAATAACACCCTATGGGTGAATTGGATTAATAAATTATTCCAAGATGTTGAAAATCTAAAAACTGATAAGTTAAATAATTTTGTAAAATATTTAATCGATCTAAGTGAAAATCTTTCAAATGGTCCAAGTGGTCAGCAAGGAATCTTGTGGGACCAAAATAGTGGTGAGTTGGCAAAAAAAACTCTCAATAATCTAATTTTAGCAGGTGAAAAAATACATATAATCACTTGCCTTGAATTCAAAACAATTATCACTTCAATTTTAAATAAAGAAAAAAATCGGGAAACGACTAATGCCCATCCATTAATAAAAATCTGGGGGACAATAGATGCTCGGGCATCCACTACGGAAATTACAATTTTAGGTAGTATGAATGATGAAACCTGGCCTCAGATAGCAAAGATTGATCCGTGGTTGAGCCGCTCCATGAGAAAAGAAGCAGGCTTGCTATCCCCAGAACGAAAAATAGGTCTTGTAGCACACGATTTTCAACAAGGTATTTCAGGCACTCAAGTCATAATATCTAGAAGTAAAAGGCTTAACGACACTCCAGCAATCCCTTCAAGATGGTTAAATAGAATTACAAACCTACTAAAAGGATTGGGAGAAGATGGTTCGCTTCAATTAATCGAAATGAAAAATAGAGGTGAATTTTGGGTAAACATGGTAAAAGAACTAGAAGCGCCACTAAAGATGAAAGGGCATTCACAACGACCCTCTCCCATTCCACCATTAATGGCGCGTCCTAGCAAGCTATCCGTAACCCAAATCGAAACTTTAATCAGAGACCCTTACTCCATTTACGCTCGCCACATATTAAAATTAAAAAAACTCCAACCTTTAAAACAGCAAGCAACCCCACTGTTAAAAGGGAATATAATTCATAAAATAATATTTAAGTTTTCAGAGAAAACAAAAAATGACCCGACCGAAATAAATAATGGTATTTTAGAGGCATTAACAGAAAAGATATTTAACGAAGAAGTCCCTTGGCCAGCAATTAGAGCTATATGGAAAGAAAAATTTAAAAAAGTTTCTCCTCTATTTTTAGAAGCAGAAGCTCTTCGGCGAGTCAATACGACTCCACTTTTCTTTGAGCACCCTGGTTCAATTTCTTTTAAAGAAATTGATATGACCCTAACTGCTATTGCTGATAGAATAGATGAAAAAAATTCGGGCGAATTAATCATATATGATTATAAATCTGGCAAACCGCCCACGCTCAAACAAATAAACTCTTTCCATAAACAGCTTATGTTAGAAGCATTAATTGCCAAAGACGGTGGGTTTAAAGATATTCCCGCAAAACATGTAACCCTGGTTAACTACGTCAGCTTACATCATGTCCACCCAAACACCCCAAAATCCATATCACCAGAAGAAATCGAAACGACTAGAAAAGAATTTTTTGCACTTATCAATCACTATAAAGATCCAAAATCAGGCTATACTGCTAGACTTAGAATGGAAAAAGTTGGTTTTTCATCAGATTACGATCACCTATCAAGATATGGAGAATGGGATGAAACTAATATCCCAATAAATTTGGTTCTAAAATGAAACAAAATTCAAGCCCTAACATTTCTCAAATAAATGCTTCCCAGCCTAAAAACTCAACTTGGGTATCAGCAAATGCAGGATCTGGTAAAACCAAAGTGTTAATTGACCGTGTCACACGGTTATTATTAAACCAAACGTTACCTCAGCACATTCTTTGCTTAACTTACACAAAAGCCGCCGCTTCACATATGCAAAACAAGCTCTTTGAAAGACTTGGGGCTTGGTCAATGCTATCTGACGAAAATTTATTAATTGAATTAAACTCTTTAGGTGAAGAAAAGTCCTTAATTAGTCATCAAAAACTTATTCAAGCACGACAGCTTTTTGCAGGAGCTTTAGATGCACCAGGCGGATTAAAAATCCAAACAATTCATTCTTTCTGTGCCTCCATATTGAGGCGCTTTCCTTTAGAAGCTGGTATCTCACCAAATTTTATAGAATTAGATGAACGAAACACAAAGCTCATACAAACAGAAATTCTAGACAATATGGCAACTAATGATGTCTCTGGTATATTTACTAAAATCGCGTCAATTTTGCAAATTCCAGATATAAACACACTATTGAATGAAATATCAAAATATAGGCAGCTACTTAGTAAAAATCGTAGCAAGGAAGAAATCTTTAAAACATTTGATATAAAGCCTAATCTAAAATTAACAGATATTTTGGAAACAGGCTTTTCAAATTATGATTCTTCTATAATTAAAACTGGAATGCATTTTCTAGAATTAGGTAGTGCTAATGATATCAAGGTTGCTGAAAAATTAAAATTTTTACAGTTAGATGTAATTAATGTAGATTTATTGTCTAACCTTTCAGATATATTCCTAAGCAAAAATGAAGCTGCAAGTCCCTTACAAGAAAAGTCATTTCCAACAATAGAAACATTAAAAGTTGTTGGATCTGATCTAGATGAATTTATAAGGTTTAAAAGTGAATTTTGTATCAATTTAAAAGTAGCAAAAATTTTACATATAAATCTTGTTGCCGCTAAAGACGCATTATTAATTTATGAATTTTCTAAATTATACCTAACCAATTATGAAAATATAAAATCTCAAAAATGTTATTTAGATTTTGATGACCAAATTCTTTTGGTTAAAATGCTGCTTTCTCAAAGCAGCATGGCTCAATGGGTTATGTATAAGCTTGACGGTGGAATCGAACACATTCTCATAGATGAGGCGCAAGATACAAGTCCAGATCAATGGGATGTAATAAAGCTATTGACTGATGAATTCAACGCTGGTGAAGCAAAAAAAAATAAACCCAGGACTATTTTTGCTGTTGGTGATGAAAAACAATCAATTTACTCGTTTCAGGGTGCAGATCCTTTTGCGTTCGAGCAAATGCGTAAGTATTTTTCTAATAAGTTAATTGAAGCAAATGATAAACTGTCTGAACAGCGGCTGTTGTACTCTTTTAGGTCCTCTCCAATTATATTAAAGCTTGTAGATAAAGTTCTAAAAGATGGTGGATCGTCACTTAACTTATCTGATCAACATATTGCATTTAAAGATGAGTTACCTGGTCGGGTAGATCTTTGGCCATTTATTGACGCTGAAAGAAATGAAGAACCTTCTCTATGGTTTGAACCAATCGATAGTAAAAAACCAAATAACCCAAACCTTAAATTAGCTGATAAAATTGCAACTGAAATAAAGTACATATTGGACAGCAAACAGATGCTTGGATCTCCAAATGACTGTCGAATAGTTCAGCCTGGAGATTTTTTAATTCTCCTAAGGAGCAGGAATTTTTTATTTCATTCTATTATTAAGTGTTTAAAGATTTCTGGCCTGCCTGTTGCTGGAGCAGATAGGTTAAATATAGCCACTGAATTAGCTGTAAAGGATTTGCTATCATTACTAAATTTTCTAGTAACTCCAGACGATGATCTTAACTTAGCTACTCTCTTAAAATCTCCATTATGTGGACTTTCTGAAAATGAACTTTTTCATTTAGCCAAAGGTAGAGAAGGATCATTATGGAAATCATTACTTAAAAACGCAAACCAGCACAAAAATATTTTAAATTTTTTGTCAGACTTAAGAAATAATGTAGATTTTCTTCGGCCTTATGAGTTATTGGAGCGCGCATTAATTAAACACAATAAACGAGCAGACCTAACATCCACTCTAGGTCTAGAGGCTGAAGATGGTATTAATGCATTATTGGATCAGGCACTAAATTATGAAAAATTAAATATTCCTGATTTGACTTCTTTCATTTTATGGATGGAATCTGATGACGTTTATATAAAACGGGAACTAGAAACAGAAAGTTCTAACATTCGAGTAATGACAATTCATGGTGCTAAAGGTTTAGAAGCGCCAATAGTCATTTTGCCTGACACTGGAAGTAGATTAAATATGGGCGGCTCAAAGTTTATTAAATTAAATGACAATATAATTACATTAAGAGGAGCCAAGCCAAACCAACCACAGTTAGTAAAAAATTCAATTGAAGAATTAAACAAGTTAGAAAAAGAAGAAGAGTTTCGTTTATTGTATGTAGCAATGACACGTGCAGAAAGTTGGTTAATAATATGTGGTTCTGGTAGGCGTAACAAAAATGGGGATTGCTGGTATGACACTATTGAAAATGGAATTAAATCCTTAAATATAAAAACAGATGGGAACTTAGAAGAAGCCAGATTGACTGTTCAAAGTAAAAACTGGAAGGCTTCAGATAGTATTAATAGGATACACGTAAAATCAAATAAAAATCAAATACCAAAATGGGTAAACCAATCTAAAACTCAAATTAGAAAAACTAACAAAGCAATTTCACCTTCGGAAATGGAAGGCTCAAAAAGTCTAAATGGATCAAACAAAACAGATAACAATAACGCCAAGGTGGTTGGATCTCAAATTCATGTTTTAATTGAGTATTTGCCCAATTTTCCTCATAAAACTTGGGAAAGTATTAGTTATAATATTTTAAAAAATAGTGGGTATGGCGATATAAAAACTATAGAAAAGGCTACTGACCAGGCCATAAAAATATTACATGATGATAAATTAAAGTTTTTATTTCAATCCAATTCTATCGCTGAAGCAGCATTTCAAGTTAACATTCCAGAATTAAATAATACACTTTTTTCAGGTATTATTGATCGGATAGTAGTTCTTGAAGAAAAAATAATAGCAGTTGACTTCAAGTCTAATTTTTTAGTCCCCAAAATGGATAAAGAGGTTCCTAATGGCTTGCTAAGACAAATGGCAATTTATTTTAGATGTTTAGAAATAATCTATCCAACTAAAGAAATCAATATTGCTATTTTATGGACCAAAACATCAAATCTTATGTTTTTGGATAAAATACTTTTAAAGAAATGTCTTCAATCTGTCCTTAACACTTGACGTTTTTGCTCTCGATTCTTAGTTATAAAGAAAAATAATAAGGAACTATGGCATGGCTACAATATCAGTAACGGATGAAACATTTGAGACAGAGGTTACCAAATCTGAAACTCCAGTGGTTGTAGACTTTTGGGCTGAGTGGTGCGGACCATGCAAAATGATTGGCCCAGCTTTGGAAGAATTATCAGAAGAATATGGTGAAAAAATAAAAATTGTCAAAATTAATGTTGATGAGAACCCAAATTCTCCCTCCCAACTTGGAGTGCGCGGTATTCCTGCTTTGTTTCTATTTAAAGATGGAGCGGTAGTATCAAATAAAACTGGCGCCGCACCTAAAGCAGCACTTAAAGACTGGATTGATAGTTCTATTTGAACTTTTTAATTACGAATTGTTTTGAAGGACTGTGCCCGCTAGATAAAGTGAACCACATATAAGAATCCTGCCTTTGGGGTAACTCTTTATAATTTTTTGAATGGCGTCCATAACATTATTTGCTTTTGCAGCTGAAAATCCAACTGCATTAGCGACATCAATCATATCTTGTGATGAATTGGTTCCTTCTTCACCTGGCACAGTTATTCCATATAAAATATTAGCCTGTCCATAAAGTGACTTTAAGTATCCCATAACATCTTTAGTTTTTAACATTCCACAAATCAAAATATTTTGTTTGTGTGGCAGCTGTTCAAGTGTATCAGATATAGCCATGCCTGCTGCAAGATTATGGCCTCCATCTAACCAAACCTCCAACTCCTGAGCTAAATCCACTAAAGGTCCATTTTTTAATCTCTGCATTCGAGCAGGCCAATAAACGTTCTCCATACTAGCCTTATATGCAGAATTTGAAATTCTCAATTCTCGCATCGCTGCAATTGCAACTCCTGCATTATTAACTTGATGTGCCCCAATTAATTTAGGTAATGGCAGCTCTAGTGAACCAATTTCATCTTCAAAAATTAATCGTGTGTTTTTCTTATAAACATCCCAATGTTGGCCATAAATTTTAAGTGGGCTACTTAATTCATTCGCTCTGGTTTTTATCACAGAAAGAGCCTGAATGTTTTGGGGGCCTACAATGCATGGCACTCCTTCTTTTATTATTCCTGCTTTTTCATATGCTATCTGTTGAATATTGTTACCCAAAAATTGGACATGGTCCAAGGAAATAGGTGTTAAAATAGTTAATTTAGGTTTTTTTAAAACATTTGTGGCATCTAACCGACCACCCAGCCCCACTTCTAACAAAGTATAGTCTGCCTTTGCTCTGGAAAATGCCAAAAATGCAGCGCATGTTGTAATTTCAAAATAAGTAATAGGATTACCAGCATTCTCCAACTCACATTCATTTAAAACCTCAGTCAACGCATTTTCAGAAATTAAACTGCCAGCAACACGAATTCGTTCATGGAATTTTATTAAATGTGGCGATATATAAGCGTGTGCAGATGCTCCAAAACCCTCAATACCTGCTCTTAACATAGCTTGCGTGGATCCTTTACCATTTGTACCAGCTATATGGATAACTTGTGGTAACTTTTGTTCTGGATTGCCTAGTTTAGTTAATAATCTAAAAACCCTATCAAGACTTAAATCAATAATCTTTGGGTGTAAGGATAATAATCTATCTAAAATAGCGTCGCTTTTTGGTAAACTCATAAGACTATTTTTAACCATCAACTTGTTTTAATAAGTACTCACTAATTATCTTTTTCTAAATCATCTGGTTTAGGCAAGTCACCTTTAATAGCAGGAGATAGGCCCATCAACATTCTTGTTAAAACTACTAATTCTTCTTTTAGGTTTTTTCTGTGAATTACCCTATCTAACATTCCATGATCTAACAAATACTCTGCTCTCTGAAAACCTTCTGGTAGCTTTTCTCTGATTGTTTGCTCAATCACACGCGGACCAGCAAAGCATATTAGTGCATTCGGTTCCGCTATTTGAACATCACCAAGCATAGCGTATGAAGCAGTCACACCACCCGTCGTTGGATGGGTTAATACAACTATAAATGGAAGTTTTGCTTCTTTAAGGAGCTGAATTGCTACAGTCGTACGAGGCATCTGCATTAATGATAAAATTCCTTCTTGCATTCGAGCTCCGCCAGCAGCAGAAAACAGTACTAGAGGGCATTTTTTTTCAACAGCCAATTCACACGCGACGATTATAGCATTTCCAACATACATACCCATGGAGCCGCCCATAAAACTAAAATCCTGTACAGCCGCAACAATTTTTGTTCTACCAATATCCCCTTCTGCAACCAACATAGCTTCTTCAGAGTCCGTTTTTTTCTGAGCCGCTTTCATTCGTTCAGGATATTTTTTTTGATCCTTAAACCCTAAAGGATCACTGATGGGTTTAGGGATTTCAGCTATAAAAAAAACTCCATCATCAAATAAATTTATCAGACGTTCCCTTGGGGAGATATTCATATGATGGTCACAATTCGGGCATACATTAATATTCTGTGAAAGTTCCCGATGAAATAGCATCGTTCCACATTCCGAACATTTCGTCCAAAGGTTTTCTGGTACATCTCGACGCGAAAAAAGGGAATTTATCCGCGGACGAACATAATTCGAAATCCAATTCATTTTAAAATAATCCCTTAAGTCTTTATAGTTATAAAAATCAAATTAGTTTTTTTGCTTCTTTATCCAATAATATAATATTAAGAAAGTAATCATATGGAGAATTGATTGTGAAATTATTATATAAGTCATATAAATGCCAGTCTTATCGAAATAATAATTTATTAATGCCAATCCTGAAAGTGAGTCACCTAAGCCTAAGAGTAAAACTCCCGTAACATTATTAAAAAAATGCATGCCCAATGCGTAGCTTATGTTTTTTGATTTAACAGTTAAAATACTAGCCATAATTCCAAAAATTGTTGCATTAGCCATATAAAAGTAAGTGTTATAACCAAAAGAGTGAAAATCAAAATGTCCTGCCCCAAATAATATGGAAGGAACAATCGCCCAAATCCAAAAAGATTTAAATCTTGCTATAAATTGCTGTAATAAATAACCTCTGAATAATAATTCTTCAGCAGAAATTTGAATAAATATAACAATAATAGCTGGAAAAACCCAACGCACCCAATGGGTAATTTTTACTATTTCAACATCTGGCAAATATTTTTCTTCAAAAAAGAAGCTTTCAAAAGGAATTATTATTAAAGCAAATAAAGATATCAACATAGTCACTAAAAAAGCCCTTACAAAGTGTCGCCCACTAATCTTTCCACAGACACCCACCAATGAAAAATACGACCTTCTATGTATAAAAAAAACCACAAAAAATAATGCAATGTGCCAAATAGTAAAAGAAGTGAATAATAGTAAGGTTGTAAGTTTTTGATGTTTTAAGGATATAGTATGTTCAAGCCTTGAAAGGAAAAAAAGACCACCACCATAAAGAAAAAAAACTATTAGTATAAACAAAAAAAAGCCAATTAATGTTCGCCAAAATTCATTTTTTTCTAAACCATTGTAAGAGTATAGGTCATAACTTTTCAAATTTTAAACTCCAGATCATATGTTAGCTAAATTTGTCAAAAATTAGAATGCTTGCGCTTCCATGATTGGTCAATTACTTAGTTCTATAAGTGGTTAATTTAATAATAAATAAGATATCATATTTAACAAAATAAGCTTTATGAAAAAAAATTTATCACCTTTTAGATTTCTAATTACGTCAGTACTAGGCGTTCTTTTATTAAGTAGTTGTGATACCACTACCATACTGGGAAGTCAGCTCCAAAAAAAACTACCCCCAACTTCCCGAGCAATTATTTCTTCTAAAAATATCGTAATACAAGCTCCTGCAGGTTTTTGCGTAGATGAAACTGTTTCTAACATTTCGTCTAAGCCAACATTTATTTTATTTGGAAATTGTGCAGCAATTTCACAATCAAATTCAATTACACAGTCTAAAGTTCACGCAGTTTTAACTGCAACCGTATCAAAAATGAAATCCAGCCAAATTCCATTGGA
This sequence comes from Paracoccaceae bacterium, assembly GCA_028112705.1. Lineage (GTDB taxonomy): Bacteria > Pseudomonadota > Alphaproteobacteria > Rhodobacterales > Rhodobacteraceae. The sequence continues at coordinate 20,003 of JAOGYN010000003.1, forward strand.
AAGTAAGAATCTTGATGATTATTTTAGGTCAGAGGACGGTAGAGCTATCTTAAGTGTAAATGGAAACCCAAACGATATAGTTGTTTTAGATAGTTTCAGAATGGATAGTTCATATTTTGTTCTTGTAAAAAATACTGGGCAAAAAAAATCAAATGCTATCTCAGATTTTTCATGGCGCGCGTACTTAAAAATTTCTGGCCATATAATTGCAGTGGCTATTATTGGTTTTGATCAAAAACCAATGCAGCACGATGAAAGCTTAAATATTATTCGGCATTTCGTTAATGAAATTAGAATAAATAATGGATTTAATCCAACAAAAGTTCCAATTGGTTAAATAAAAATACCAAAATTAATTTATATATATTAAAGATATAAGTCTTCTTTCTTTAGAACTAGCTCATTCATTATTTTTACCAATTGATATGCTATTGGCTCTTCTGACAATGCGTGCCCAGCATTTGGCAAAATATTCAATTCACAATTTGCCCATTTCTCAACTAAATTATGGGCAGCTATCGGTGGGCAAATCATATCATATCTTCCATGAACAACGTATCCTTTTATATGCGAAATATTATCCATATCTCTTAATATCTGATTATCAATTTCTAAAAATCCATTGTTTATAAAATAATGATTTTCTATTCTAGAAAAAGCTAAAGAATAACGTCCTGGGGGTAGGGTGTTTGTTCTATCTCCTGCCATAGCAGCCATTCTGTTTTCCCATGCTGCCCATAACTGAGCAAAATGTGTCTGATTATTAATATCGCCTGAAAATAATCGTTTATTATACGCTAAAATTAAATCACCTCGCTCGACCAAAGGAATTTCTTTTATAAAGTCATTCCATTCTTTAGGCCAAAAACGACCAGCACCCCCCCCATAAAACCAATTAAGCTCTTCTTTTGAGTGTAAAAAGATTCCTCTTAAAACAAGGCATGCTATTCTGTCTGGATGTGCTTGTGAGTATAACAGTCCTAAAGTAGACCCCCAGGAACCTCCAAAAACAATCCATCTATTGATTTTTAACCTGAACCTTATTAATTCAATATCTGAGATCAAATGCCAAGTTGTATTATTCTCAACACTGGAATGAGGTGTGGAACGCCCACACCCTCTTTGGTCAAATAAAATTATTCTATAAATTTCTGGATTAAAAAACCTTCTCATGAAAGGACTACAACCGCCACCAGGACCTCCATGCAAAACGACGACTGGAATTCCAGTTTTGGAACCACACTGTTCTACATATAAAACGTGGCCGTCACCAACATCTAATTCAAAACTATCAAACGGTTCAATCGAAGGGTATAAATGTTTTAAAGCACTCATTTTTAATATAACCTTTTTTTTTTATTTTATTACCTTACTTAAAGACTATATATTGCAATTTAAAAAGAAGATTCAATGCCATCAAAACAAAGTGTAAATCCAAAAGAAATTGAAAAATTTGAAGCTATGGCTGCTGAATGGTGGGATCCTAATGGTAAATTCAAACCTCTACACCACATGAACCCCTGCCGATTAGACTATATAATCACTCAAATTGAAATAGAATTTAACCGGTCAGTAAAAACACAAAGCCCATTTCAAAATTTAGATATACTAGACATTGGATGTGGTGGAGGCCTTTTATCAGAACCGATGGCACGTTTAGGAGCAAATGTAACCGGAATAGATGCCGCTCCCAAAAACATTCCTGTTGCTCAAACACACGCCAAACAATCTGGGTTAAATATAAATTATCAATTTATCACTGCAGAAGAATTAGCTAACAATGAAAGTCGTTACGATGTGATTTTAAATATGGAGGTAATTGAACACGTAAATAATCCAAATCACTATTTGAAAACTTGTGCTCAATTGCTAAAGCCAAACGGTCTTATGATTTGTTCCACAATTAACAGAACATCAAAAAGTTTTCTTTTGGCTATATTAGGTGCTGAATATATCTTGCGTTGGTTACCTCAGGGTACACATAATTGGAGCAAATTTATAAAACCAGACGAACTTTTTGATTTGATTTCTGGAGCAGGTCTAGAGTTAGTCGACAAACGAGGTTTTATTTTAAACCCAATAGCCTGGGAATGGAAAACTTCTGATAGAGACCTAAGTGTGAATTATGTTACTACTTCCATAAAAACCAAATGAAGTTTAGTTTTTCAAAGCATTTCTTAATTCTCTGATTATTGGCAAAACTTCACGTACCTTTTCAATGCCAACAGCATCAACCATTTCTTCAATTACTGGATCGATTTTTTTTAATCCATCTTCTCTAGCTTTTCTACCACTGGAACTAATTACAACACATTTTCTTCTAGCATCGTCCCAATCTGGCCTCATGTGGACATATCCAGCCTCCTCAAGTTTGCTCAAAGTATTAGTCATAGCGCCTCGTGTTAATTGAAATAGTTTTGCCAATTGTGATGGTCTACGTTCTTCACTTATAGTTGCTAAGTAGTTCAATAGCATAAATTGGCTCAATTCCATTCCCTTGGGCAGAGCACGATTTATTTTGTACCGCATTAACTGATCTACCATTGAAATTTCACTAAAAAATAAACTTGCTAAATTATCCACCTTTTAAATCCAAACCAATTCTCAAATAGTTTATCAAGTAAACCTCTATTTCTGTGAGTTAATATTTTTGTTAGTTAGCAAATTTTTTACCCTAGCACAAAACCCACAAAAAGGTGTTGTATATATCTCTAATAAATTCACTCTCTTACTTTATTTTTAAACATTTAATGCAAAATCATTGTAATAAAACCTATATTCAGTAATTCACTTATTATGGTAGAACAAAAAAAGATAACAGACCGAACGTCTTTAAAAAAAAACCGTGCCCGTGTTTTAAAATCTAACAACAGTTATTTTGCTCTTCATGAAATAGCCATGAAGGAAATCAAAGAACGCTTACAGGATATAAATCGTAAATTTGAGAAAATAGCAATAATTACTGGATATCCAAAAATTTGGACAACACATTTTCCAGATGCATTTTTTTTAAATGACTCTGATACCTTAGTCTTCGAATCAGAAAAGTATGATTTAATTATTCATGCGATGTCTTTGCACTGGTCTGACGATCCAGTAGGTCAGTTAATACAGTGCAAAAATATGTTAATCAAAGATGGTCTTTTTCTTGCAGTTTTTTTTGGTGGAAAAACAATTCATGAGTTAAATTATTCATTTTCAAAAGCAGAAGTGGAAATATCTGGAGGTATATCGCCAAGATTCATGCCAATGGGCGAAATTCGAGATCTTGGAAATCTTTTACAAAGAGCCGGCTTTGGGTTGCCAGTAGCAGATAGTGTTTCAAAAAAGTATTCTTATAAAAGTATTTTAACTCTAATGCACGATATTCGAAGAATGGGGGAAACAAACGTCTTATTATTAAGAAAAAAAACTTTTACTCGTTCGAAAATCATAAGTGAAATGACGAAAATATATTCTAAAACTTTTAGACAAAGAGACAATACTTTTTCAGCTACATTTGAGCTTATATTCTTGACAGGGTGGGCTCCAAGTGAAAATCAGCCAAAACCATTAAAACCTGGGTCTGCAAAGGTAAATTTATCAAAATTACTTGACGATTTTATAAAATGAACTATCCCTCAATATAAATATAAGCAGGAAATAAAGTGAATTCTAAACTACCAAACCAATCAAATGAAAATCATCCCAAAGTCAAATTTGGAAAAACTGGTGTCCTTATAGCGAACCTTGGCACGCCTGATGGAACAGATTATTGGTCTATGCGCAGGTATTTAGGGGAATTTTTATCAGATCGTAGGGTGATTGATTATTCACCTTGGCTTTGGCAACCGTTACTTCAGTTAATAATATTAACTAAACGCCCATTTTCCTCAGGAGCCGCATACAAAACCATCTGGAATAATGAGAAAAATGAAAGCCCTTTGCTCACAATAACAAAAGAACAATCATATAAACTTAATGAAGTCATGAAATTGAAATTTGGTAATAGTATAGAGGTTGAGTTTTGTATGCGATACGGAAACCCATCGACAGAATCTAAACTAAACGCGCTGTTAGAAAAAGGATGTAGCCGTATTATTTTTTTACCACTCTATCCTCACTATGCAGGAGCAACGTCTGCCACTGCTAACGATTCTTTATTTAGAAGCTTAATGAAAATAACATGGCAACCTTCGGTTAGAACAATAGAACCGTATTTTCAGAACCCAGGGTATATTAAAATTCTAGCTGAATCTGTTAGTGCAGGTTATGAAAGTGCAGAATCAAAACCAGAAGTTTTAGTAACCTCTTATCATGGTGTGCCTAAAAGGTATCTTACGCAGGGCGATCCATATCATTGCCAATGCCAGAAAACTACTCGCCTTCTAAAAGAGAAACTAGGTTGGAGTGATGATAAAATTATAACAACCTTTCAATCAAAGTTTGGGCCTGAGGAATGGTTACAGCCATATACTGTAAGAAAAGTAGCTGAGTTGGCACAAAATGGCGTAAAAAATATTGCTGTAATAGCACCTGCTTTTGCATCTGACTGCATAGAAACCCTTGAAGAGATAAAGGAGGAAATTAGAGAAAGTTTTGAAAATAGTGGTGGTGAAAAATTCACTTATATTCCTTGCTTGAACGCCAGCGAACCACATATAGAGTTTTTAAAAGATTTAATAATAGAAAATGGATCAGGTTGGCTTTGATTTATTTACAACCAATCTCTAATTGCAGCAATTAATGGGATATCTGCAGGCGGCATAGCATAGTTCTTCAAATCATTCTTGCTTACCCACTTTAAGACTTGGCCTTCCATTGCCATGGGAGTCCCTATCCATTTTCTGCATGCAAATAGCGGCATAAGCAGATGAAAACCTTCATATGAGTGGCTAGCAAAACTCAATGGTGCTAAGCAACTTCCCCAAGTATCAATTCCCAGCTCTTCATTTAATTCTCTTATCAAAGCGTTTTCTGGACTTTCCCCATCTTCAACTTTTCCACCAGGAAACTCCCATAACCCCGCCATAGATTTGTTAGGCGGTCGTTGAGCCAGTAGAACTCGGCCGTCTTTATCAATCAACGCAGCCGCAACAACTAAAATCGTATTCAAGATCTATAATCCGCATTTATTGAAATATACTGATGTGTAAAATCACAGGTCCAAAAAGTAGCCTTATGATAACCAAGTCCTAAATCAGTATGAATAATAATTTCGCTATTTTTCATATAATTTGCTCCTTTTTCTTCTGAATATTCAGGACTAATCCAACCATTTTCTGCAACTAAAACTTCCCCAAATTTTATTTTTAAAAGATCTCTTTCAACATTTGCTCCAGATTTACCTATAGCCATTACAACTCTACCCCAATTTGGATCCTCACCAGCGATTGCTGTTTTTACAAGCGGTGAGTTTGCTATAGATTTGGCAACTTTTCTGGCGGAGGAATACGAAGACGCGCCCGTAACCCTTACCTCAATAAATTTTGTAGCGCCCTCTCCATCTCTAACGACTTGATGGGCTAAATCTTTCATAACCAACCTTAGCTCATCTTTAAAAATTTTTATTTGAGATGATTTTTTATCATTTATAACTGGACCATTTTTACAAGTAGCTATTACCATTAAACTATCTGATGTCGAAGTATCCCCATCCACTGTGATAGAATTAAATGTCTCTTCGTTTAACTCAGAAACTATATTTTGTAATAGTGACCTCTCTATTTTAGCATCAGTAAAAATATAAACTAGCATCGTAGACATATCAGGGGCAATCATTCCAGAACCTTTGGCAATACCAGATATTTTTATTAGCTCATCATTGATATTAAATTTCCTCGAAGCACCTTTTGCAAAAGTATCAGTAGTCATAATTGCTTCTGCAGCTCCTTTGATGCCTTCGTCCGACAAACCTAACTTTAACTTTGATGAACCTTTTACAATTTTCTGCCAAACCAACGGTTCGCCAATAACTCCAGTAGATGCGGTGAAAATATTTTTTTCTTTTATGTTTAGTTCCTTTGAAAAATTTGAACAGATTTTTGAAACTGCTAAGAATCCTTCTGCGCCTGTAAATGCGTTTGAATTTCCCGAATTAACAACAAGAGCATATGCACCAGAAGACATACTTTCAGATTTAAGTTTTGTCTGGCAATCCAAAACTGCGGCAGAGCGAGTTGCAGATTTTGTAAAAACACCCGCTATTGAACTCCCCGCGCATATTTCTGCCAACATAACATCTGGTCTATCAGTATATTTAATCCCAGCTGAAATATTTGAAAACCTTACACCAGCAATACTGGCCAATGTTGGAAATCCATTTTTTGGGGCTAGTGGTGACACTTTACTCATAATTTATTATCCACCATGTAAACAAAGTTTTTATTTATGAACCCATTTAATCATTTATCATTGATACTTCACGGATTATTTTGGGGTCAATCTCAAGATCAGAATAAATAACATCAGCAGAATCAATTATCTTACTCATTTCAAAATCTATTTTCTTTTTCTTTATCTCTGTAATTAATTCTTTGCGTACCTCTGCAATCGTCGGTACTGGCGTTTTCCTAACGTCATTAAGCTTTATTAAATGCCAACCAAATTGTGTTTGAACAGGTACAGAAAGTTCATCAATTTTTAATTTAATAACGGCATTCTCAAAAGTAGGAACCATTGCTCCCTGTCCAAACCATCCTAAGTTTCCTCCTTGTGCGCCAGAAGGGCCTGTAGAATAAGTTTTTGCTAACTCTGAAAAATCAGCCCCATTTTTTAAGCTAAGCGATAGCTCTTCCGCCTCTGTTTCAGTTTCCACTAAGATGTGAGAGGCGTTATACTCCTTCTTTCTTTCAATGTCCGTGGAAAATTTCACATATAAACTTTCTATTTCACTTTCTATAACTTCAATTTCAGATAATTTTCCAACTAACTCTGTAGATAAAAAAGCTCTCGTTTGGTTTTCTAAGGCATACTTGATTCTATCAGAGTGAATATTAACTTTTTGTGACAAAATTGTTTGTTGAATTAGCTGTTTAAGAATACCATCAAACAAAACAGAATCTTCCATACTTTGATATTGATCTGACAATCTACTTTGAAATGATATGATATTTCCAACTGTTATATCTTCTCCATTTACAGAAACCAAAACTGTTTTCTCTGTTACTTTTGTTATCTCTTCTGCATACAAGTCATAAAAAGGAAAAAAACAAATTGATAAAACGACGCTAACAAAAACACCAATGCATCTCATTTTTTTTCCTTTTTACACGTGAAATAAAATTTTATTTTTCCATTTTATTTTGTATCATTCTTGTGTCAACATTGACAGCAATAAAGACGACCCTTACATGCGAATACAACAATAAAAAAACTTAAAACTTTATTTTGATACCTTTGATTAAGCACATGGGGTAACAAATATAAAATAAATCAACCTTAAGGAGAGGATTTATCACCTTTCCAATAAGAGAACAGGGCAATAACCATGCTAGGTCTTGGCACAATAAAAAGAAAAGTTTTTGGAAACGCTAATGATCGCAAAATCAAGGTGGTTCTTCCAATTGTTGCCAAAATTAATAAATTAGAATCTTATTTTGATAAGTTATCCGATGAAGAAATAGTAAACAAAACTGAAGAGTTTAAAACGCGAGCATTAGGTGGTGAAACTTTGAATGACCTTTTGCCTGAAGCATTTGCTAATGTCAGAGAGGCCGCAAAAAGAGCGCTAGGCCTTCGAGCATTTGATGTTCAGTTAATGGGTGGTATTTTTCTACATCAAGGAAATATTTCAGAAATGAAAACGGGGGAAGGCAAAACCCTAGTGGCAACATTTCCCGCCTACTTAAATGCTCTTATGGGAAAAAGTGTACATATTGTAACAGTCAATGACTACTTAGCCACTCGTGATGCAGAATGGATGGGAAAAGTATATACTGCACTGGGCATGACGACCGGCGTAGTAATTCCCAAACAACCCGATGAAGAAAAGCAAAGCGCATACGCTTGTGATGTAATATACGCTACCAATAACGAATTGGGTTTTGACTATCTAAGAGATAATATGAAATCTGAGCTTTCACAAATGTATCAAAGAGATCATCATTTTGCTGTTGTTGACGAGGTGGACAGTATTTTAATAGATGAAGCCAGAACACCCTTAATAATTTCAGGCCCTGCAGAAGATCGAAGTGAAATTTATATTAAAATTAATAAAGTTATTCCTGGTATCGGTGATAACCATTTTAAATTAGACGAAAAAACTAAAAATGTTACCTTTACTGATGAGGGTAACGAATTTATTGAACAAAAACTTAAAGACGAAGAAATATTGCCAGAAGGGCAAAATCTTTATGATCCAGAAAGTACATCATTAGTTCATCATATTACCCAAGCTCTTCGCGCTCACAAACTCTATAACAAAGATAAAGACTATATTGTGCGAAATAATGAAGTTGTATTGATCGATGAGTTTACAGGAAGAATGATGGATGGACGCAGGCTATCAGATGGACTTCATCAAGCAATTGAAGCTAAGGAAGCTTGTGCAATTCAACCAGAAAACACAACACTAGCATCGGTAACTTTTCAAAATTATTTTCGCTTGTATGAGAAATTATCAGGCATGACTGGAACAGCATCAACTGAAGCAAATGAGTTTTTGGAAATATATGGCTTGGGTGTGGTTGAGGTTCCCACTAACGAAAAAGTAAAACGTGTAGACGAGCATGACCAAGTTTTTCGAACTGCAGGTGAAAAGTATAAAGCAATAATTGAAGCAATAATTGAAGCTAATAAAAAACAACAGCCTATGCTTGTCGGAACAACATCAATTGAAAAATCAGAAATGCTATCCCAACTGTTGAAAGACAAAAATATTATTCATAATGTTTTAAACGCTCGATTTCATGAACAAGAAGCACAAATCATAGCAAATGCGGGTCGATCTGGAGCTGTCACAATTGCTACTAACATGGCTGGCAGAGGAACAGATATACAGCTTGGTGGAAATGTGGAAATGAGGATTTTGGAAGAATTGGAACAAAATCCAAATGCTGATCCAGAAGAAACTCGAAAGAACTTACAAAATACTGGCAAAAAAGAAAAAGAGGCAGTTCTTTCATCGGGTGGTTTATACGTGCTTGCGACAGAAAGGCATGAAAGCCGTCGAATTGATCATCAATTAAGAGGGCGTTCAGGAAGACAGGGTGATCCAGGAAAATCTTCATTCTTTTTATCTCTTGAAGACGATCTGATGCGAATATTTGGATCTGAAAGGTTAGAAAAGGTATTAAATACCTTAGGGATGAAAGAAGGTGAAGCCATTGTTCATCCTTGGGTTAATAAATCCCTTGAAAAGGCTCAGGCCAAAGTAGAGGGAAGAAACTTTGATATAAGAAAACAATTACTTAAGTATGATGACGTAATGAATGATCAAAGAAAAGCTATCTTTGAACAAAGACTTGAAATAATGGAAGCAGAAGATCTTGCAGAAATAGCTCAAGATATGAGACATCAGGTAATAGACGACCTTGTTGATGAATATATCCCAGCTAAAACTTATCCAGACCAATGGGATCTGGATACGCTTGAGAAAGAAATTGCAGAAAAAATTGGTGCGAATGCTCAAATAATTATGTGGGGGAAAGAAGAAGGTGTAGATGACACAATAATTCGTGAACGAATTTATGATGCATCTGATAAGTTTATGGCAGCAAAATCTGTGGAATTTGGTGCTGATACAATGAGATCTATTGAAAAATCTGTCCTTTTACAAAGCATTGATCAAAAATGGCGCGAACACTTGTTAACATTGGATCACTTACGTTCAGTCGTGAGCTTCAGGGGTTACGCTCAAAGGGATCCTCTCAACGAATACAAAACTGAGGCCTTTGGTTTGTTTGAAAGTTTGTTAAACGGATTGCGTTCACACGTAACAACCCAATTAGCTCAAGTTCGCCCACTAAGCACCGAAGAGCGGCAAGAAATGATTAAAAAAATGATGGAAGAACAAATTTTAAACTCTTCGAGTAAAAAACCTGAGCAAGAAAATGGTGTCACATTTAATGAAAGCGATAAATCAACTTGGGGCAATCCAGGAAGAAATGATAAATGTCCCTGTGGTTCAGATAAAAAATTCAAACATTGCCATGGCCGGCTTTAGAAAAAATAAATTTTATACTCATTAGCATTATTTAAAAATAACTTTGGTCTGTAAAATCAAAACGTTGTGAAAAATTTATTTTCAGGTGATTCAGTAAAAACCTCACAACCATTACTAGTAACTGCTATTGAATGTTCAAATTGGGCAGATAAAGATTTGTCTCGTGTAACCGCAGTCCAGTCATCAGATAGTATTTTTGTTTCCGCTCTACCCAAATTGACCATTGGCTCAATAGTGAAAAACATTCCTTCTTCCATACGAGCCCCCTCACCCCAATTACCATAGTGCAAAACATTTGGTTGCGCATGAAATACTCTTCCCAATCCATGGCCACAAAAATCTCTTACAACACTCATCCTCTGAGCCTCTACATAGCGTTGAATTGCAGCGCCAATATCTCCAAAAGTATTCCCTGGTTTTACTTGATCAATTCCTAACATTAATGCGTCATGAGTTACCTGGATTAACCGTTGAGATTTTCTATTTGCTTTTCCAGCTATATACATTCTACTACTATCACCAAACCAGCCATCCAGAATGCAAGTTATGTCAATATTCAAGATATCACCATTTTTTAATTTCTTATTCGAAGGTATCCCATGACAAACTACGTGGTTTAGAGATATGCATGAAGACTTTGGATAACCTCGATATCCTAAAGTTGCTGGAGTTGCATTGTTTAGGATAATAAAGTCATGGCAAATTTTATCTAGTTCGTCTGTCGTAACACCTGGGTAAACGTGCTCACTGATCATGTCGAGGGTTTTCGCTGCTAAATTACAAGACATTCTCATACCATTATAATCATTACTACCATGTATTTTTATACCATCACGAGTAACTTTTCGTTCAACATTCATCATTAAACATTCTTTCTATTTATTAACCCCGAGTAAGCGGGCAAAGCTCTACCAATTTGCACATTTTTATTAGTTATCATTGTATCATAGCACAAGACCTCAACCCCAGCCTCAACCGCTTTAAGAAAGCATTCGGCATAAAAAGGATCTAAATCATCTGCAATTTTATAAGAGTTACAATCATTTCGACACACTAAAAATAACATTACAGCTCTAAAACCAGATTTAGCCATTTTTGCCAACTCAATCAAATGTTTTGCTCCACGGCTAGTAACACTATCTGGAAATTCTGCTATGGGGTTTTTTCTTGATAAAGTAACACTTTTTACCTCAACATAACATTTAGGCTTGTCTTCAAATTCTAGTAAAAAATCAATTCTACTATTAATACCATATGGAACTTCTGCAAAAAATGCAGAGCACCCAGATAATTCATGAATTAAATTATCTTTTAATGCTTCTTTTACAATCTTGTTTGCCATCCCCGTATCCACAATAACAAATGAATTGGATAATAATTCATTTAATTTCCATGAAAACTTTAATTTTCTATTGGGATTGTTGCTATTTTCAATCCAAATTTTTTGATTGGTGTTTGCCAAGCCCATCATTGATCCAGTATTTGCACAATGCACCGTCATTACGTTATTGTTTTTCAATCTAACGTCTGCCAAAAATCTTTTGTAACGTTTAATTAAAATAGCAGGCTCTAAAGGGCTTTGAAATTTCATAAAATTATGCCTATACCGTAATAAATTACCTTGCAAGGACAACTGAATGAACAACCCTACTGCAGCAATGATAGTCATAGGTGACGAAATATTATCTGGAAGAACCCGTGATTCTAACATGCATTACTTGGCCAAAGAGCTAGTTAAAATTGGTATAGGGTTACAGGAAGTTCGAATAGTATCAGATGTGGAAAGTAAAATCATTTTTGCTGTAAACGAATTAAAGAAAAAATTTAATTATGTATTCACAAGTGGGGGCATTGGCCCAACACATGATGATATTACAGCAGATTCCATTGCTAAAGCATTCAATGTTAAAATTGGAGTTAGATCTGATGCAAAGCAGTTACTAACTGAATATTACAAAAAGAGTAAAGTTACCCTTAATGAATCCCGTTTACGAATGGCCAGAATTCCCGAAGGCGCGCATCTGATCAAAAATCCCATTTCAGGAGCGCCAGGATTCCAAATTGAAAATGTATATGTTATGGCTGGTGTGCCCTCAATATTTCAATCAATGGTCAGTTTTTCTTTGAAAAATATAACAGGAGGATCACCAGTAATATCTCAATCTATAACAATAAACCTACCAGAGGGTGAAATCGCAAAAGCACTTAAAAAGCTTGCGTCTGAAAATCCCGAAGTAAGCTTTGGATCATACCCTTTTTTAAAGGATGGGAACTTAGGCACTGATATAGTTATAAGAATTAATGATGAAGAAAAAATTATTAAACTAACAAAAGAAGTGAAATCTTTATTTAAAGTAACATTAGGAGCTGAGCATGAATAAACCTTCAAAACAAGTAACAGCATTAAATCTCCCTGAAATGGATCCAATGCCTGATAATATAAGAAAGTATTTTAAGTTATGTGAAGACAAGCTTGGCTTAGTTCCTAATGTGCTTAAAGCCTACGCGTTTAACGAAACTAAGCTGAACGCCTTTACAGGTATGTATAATGATTTAATGCTTGGTGAAAGCAATATCACTCCTCTAGAACGCGAAATGATTGCTGTAGTAGTCTCGTCAATTAATAGGTGCTATTATTGTTTGGTCGCTCATGGAAATTCAGTTAGAAAGCTATCTAAGAATCCAGAGCTAGGAGAGCAGATGGCGATAAACTATAGACTTGCAGACCTGAAACCTAATCAACGCGCAATGATGGACTTTGCTGTAAAAATGACTGAGGAAAGTTACAAAATTGAAGAAATTGACAGGCAAACTTTGCGCGACAATGGATATTCTGATCAAGATATTTGGGATATTGCATCAATAGCTAGCTTTTTCAACATGAGCAATCGCATGGCATCAGCAATAGATATGAGACCAAATGTTGAATATCATTCATTAGATAGATGAGTTTAAAAGCAATAATAGCCATTTTAGCTTTTTTTGTATTTCCATCTCTAGGAAGCTCTCAAGAAAAAGTAACTTTACCCTTTGTGGCGGAGCTTAGGTATGAACAGTTATTAGCAGATGATAACTTTGTAGCAATAATTGGCACGACTAACTCAACCCCAAAAATACTTAATACCAACTCGCCAATGATGCTTCAACAAGTTTGGCAAATTGAGCAATTAAAAAAACCAACTAGCACTTTATTAAATCAAATAAAAACGAAACTAAACGAAACTAATTTCAAAATACTTTTTGAATGCAGCTTTAAGTCATGTGGTGGTTTTGATTTTCGTTTTAACGCAAACATAATTAATGAACCAGACATGCACGTGGACCTTGGTGACTACCAATTCTTAACAGCAAAAGGGCCAAAAAATAATGACATAGATTTTATAACATATATTATTAGCAAAGGTGCAATTGATGGGTTTGTACAAATCAATGCGTTTGGAGAAAATCTTGATCAAAAAAGTAACTTAAACAATACTAAAAACTGGACCCCAAATTTTAACGATATTAAGGGATCAATAATTTTAAAAGGCCTAAAATTTAAAAGTAGCTCTTCCGAGATTCTTGAAGCCAGTATTCCTATTTTATCTGATTTAGCAAATTATTTAATTTTAAATAATCATGAGAAAATAATTCTAGTTGGACATACTGATGCTAGTGGAAATTTAGAAAGCAATATTAAATTATCAAAGCAGCGGGCCAAATCTGTTAGAAAACTGTTCATAACCAAATTTGCTGTTAACCCGAATCAAATATCAACAAATGGCATTGGTTTTCTGGCACCAATAGCTTCAAATGAAACAAAACAAGGTCGAGAAAAAAATAGACGGGTTGAGGTAATTATAATGCCTAAATTAAATTAAACATCAGACACAAGATAAAAACCAAAGTTTATGGATTCAAAGGGCTTGTTTTTAGTTAAACTTATTATTATAAGCACGACAACATCGAGTTCTTGGCTTCCAAAACCAAAACTCTCCGAAAGTTTATACGGGCTGATGGCCCGTTTTTTTTTATTCGAGGTTAGTTTTGCATAATTTAATTGCTCGCACGTCTTTAGATAATCGTATGTTATTAATTTTTAAACCTATCATTGAAGATATGGGTTTTGAATTGGTGCGCATAAGATTAATGGATGGAAAGTCAAAATTAATTCAGGTTATGATAGATAAACCAGATGGAAATATTAATGTCGATGATTGTGCCAAAATTTCTAATGAGCTGTCCGCTACTATAGATGTGGAAGATCCATATGAAGATCCATTCACTTTAGAAGTTTCATCTCCAGGAATTGATAGACCTCTTACGCGGCTTTCTGATTTTGAGTATTGGAACGGTTATGAGGCAAAAATTGAGACAGCGGACACAATAGATGGGCAAAGACGCTTCAGAGGTATTCTTGCAGGAATTAACGAAGATGAGGTTCTAATAACAATTAATGTTGGAACGATTGGTTTGAAATTTGAATGGATCTCTGATGCAAAACTAATTCTGACTGATAATTTAATTACAGAAACATTAAAAAAGCAGAATAATTTTAACGAAAATGATTTCGATACAATTGAACAAGAAGACTTAGACTGAAAAGGGTAAATTCAATGGCTATTACAAGCGCAAACCGATTAGAGCTCCTACAAATTGCAGAGTCCGTTGCCAGAGAAAAATTAATTGAGCCAGACTTGGTTATTCAGGCCATGGAAGAATCCATGGCACGAGCTGCAAAATCAAGATATGGTGCTGAGCTTGATATACGAGCATATATTGATCGGAAAACTGGTGATCTAACAATGCAGCGGATAAGAACAGTAGTAGAAGAAGTTGAAAATAGTTTTCAAGAACTCACTGTTGAAGATGCAATCGTATATAAAGAAGATGCTGTAGTTGGAGATCAATTAACAGATGAGTTGCCACAAATGGATTTTGGCAGAATAGCAGCACAGTCAGCAAAGCAAGTAATTTTACAAAAAGTAAGAGAAGCTGAGCGTGAAAGACAATATGAGGAGTTTAAAGACCGCGTTGGTACTATCATAAATGGCGTTGTAAAAAGAGAAGAGTATGGGAATGTAATTGTAGACGTAGGGCGAGGAGAGGCCATTCTTAGAAGAGACCAAAAAATTGGAAGAGAAAGCTTTAGAAATGGTGACCGTGTCCGTGCTTATATTAAAGATGTAAGATCAGAAACCCGTGGACCACAAATATTCTTATCTAGAACTGCTATAGAATTTATGTCTGAACTCTTTAAAATGGAAGTGCCAGAAATTTATGATGGTATTATTGAAATAAAAGCTGTTGCGCGGGACCCAGGTTCTCGAGCTAAAATTGGTGTTATTTCTAATGATAACTCTATTGATCCGGTAGGTGCTTGTGTTGGGATGCGTGGTAGTCGCGTTCAAGCAGTCGTAAATGAATTACAAGGTGAAAAAATAGATATAATCCCATGGAATGACGATGCCCCCACTTTTCTAGTAAATGCATTGCAACCTGCTGAGGTTAGCAAGGTAGTTTTAGACGAAGAGGCTGAAAGAATTGAAGTTGTAGTGCCCGATGAACAGTTATCTTTAGCAATTGGTAGAAGAGGGCAAAATGTTAGATTAGCTTCTCAATTAACAAATTTAGATATTGACATCATGACGGAATCTCAAGAATCTGAGCGTCGTCAAACAGAATTTAATGAACGCACAGCTTTGTTTACCGAATCTCTAAATGTTGACGAAGTGGTGGCCCAACTTCTTGTTTCTGAAGGTTTTGCAACGTTAGAAGAAGTTGCTTATGTCGAACTTGATGAGCTGTTAACAATTGAGGGCTTTGATCAATCAACTGCCGAAGAATTACAAGCAAGGTCTCGAGAGTACCTAGAGGAGCAAAATACTAAAGCAATAACACAGGCTCAAGAACTAGGTGTTGAGGATAGTCTATCATCGTTTGATGGCTTAACACCACAAATGTTAATAGCATTGGCCGAAGATGGTATAAAAACTCTTGAAGATTTTGCAACTTGTGCAGATTGGGAATTATCAGGTGGATGGACAGTTGTAGACGGAAAACGTCACAAGGATGAGGGTCTTTTAGAAAAGTTTGATGTATCACTTGAAGAGGCTCAAAATTTAGTCATGACCGCCAGAATTGAGCTTGGCTGGGTAGATCCAGAAGACCTCAAAAAAGAGGAAATTGAAGAAGAAGCCGTATCTGAATAATAATATATAATGAAAGAGTCTCAAGAAAAATTGATTGGCGAACAGACAAAAAGAAGATGTATATCTTCTGGCGAAACTTGCCATAAATCTGACATGATACGTTTTGTTGTGGATCCTAATAAAGAAATAGTGCCTGATATTTCTGAAAAACTTCCTGGAAGAGGGATTTGGGTAAAGACAAATCGAGCTTTCTTAGAAAAAGCTATATCAAAAAAGCTTTTTCTGAAAACTGCGAAAGAAAAGGTCTCTGTTCGAAATGATTTGGTAAAACTTGTTGAGGCTCTTTTATTGAAAAATGTTATTGCACTAATTTCTTTATCAAGAAAATCTGGAATTGCAGTATCTGGTTTTGAAAAAGTTAAATCAACCTTAACTGACGGATCAGCTAAGGCTTTAATACAAGCAAGAGATGGTTCAGTAGGGCAAAAATCAAAACTAAGACCCCCAGTTGGAGGGGATAGTTATATCGATTGCTTGTCGAGTCAAGAACTGGGTCTAGCATTTGGAAGGAATTATGTGGTACATGCATCCCTTACCTCTGGTGGTCTTAGCAAACGTGTAGTACATGAAGCCTCAAGATTAAACGAAATACGTGGATTCGAGCCACTTAACAAAGAACTTTCGGCTAATGCCGGCTTAAATTAGATTTTGGATTAAACATGAGTGATACTGAAAATAAATCTGGTAAAAAAATTGGTCTATTAGGAGGGGCGCCCTCTAGGCCTGGACAAGTAAGGCAAAGTTTCAGCCATGGACGCTCAAAAGCAGTCGTTGTTGAGACAAAAAGAAAACGTGTTGTCGTGCCAAAGCCTAATGTTTTAACACCTAAAACAAATAACCCTCAAAAAAAATCAACTCCGTCAAAAACACCAGGTGGGATTTCTGAAGTAGAATTAGAGCGGCGCAAAAAAGCTTTAGTGGCTGCTCGCAAAAGAGAAGAGTTAGATAAGATAAAAAGAGATGCTGACGAAAAGAGTAGAGAGCAAGAACGAGCAGAAAAGCGTGCAGATTTAGAATCAAAAGAAAAAGAAGAAACTGAGCGAAAAGAAAAAGAAAAAGAAAAAGTTGAAGAAGAAGAAAGAGCTATAGCGGCCGTAGTAGAAGCGAAAAAAGTAGTTGAAGAACTTCCCACAATCACAACAAAAGCTCCAGAAGATTCAACTCGCCCTGCGGCAAAAACATCAAGAAAAACTCCAGATAGAGACGAATTAAGAAAGCAACAATCACCAAGAACACCCAAAGGTGGTGATACTGACAGGCGTCGATCTGGTAAGTTGACATTAACTCAAGCCTTGAGTGATGGGGGCGGTCGTCAAAGATCGATGGCGGCGATTAGACGAAAACAAGAGCGTGAAAAACGCAAACTGTTAGATAGTAATCAAGAGCGTGAAAAAGTTGTTAGGGATGTTCAGGTGCCAGAAACTATAGTTGTCCAAGAGTTAGCTAATAGGATGGCTGAAAGGGTTTCTGATGTTGTAAAATCTCTTATGACAAACGGAATGATGGTTACACAAAACCAATCGATCGACGCAGATACAGCAGAGCTTATAGTTCAGGAGTTTGGTCATAAAATTGTACGAGTATCAGATGCCGATGTTGAGGATGTTATTGTTGCTATAAAAGATGACCCAGCTAGTTTAGAATCAAGGGCGCCCGTCATAACAGTTATGGGACACGTAGATCATGGGAAAACATCTCTTTTAGACGTAATCAGAAAAGCTAACGTGGTCTCTGGAGAGGCTGGAGGAATTACTCAACATATAGGTGCTTATCAAGTAACAACGGATGATGGAAAATTGTTTACGTTTCTTGACACCCCTGGGCATGCTGCATTTACCTCAATGCGATCTCGTGGAGCTCAGGTAACTGATATTGTTATATTAGTCGTAGCTGCTGATGATAGTGTTATGCCTCAGACGATTGAAGCTATTAATCATTCAAAAGCTGCTAATGTGCCTATGATTGTGGCTATAAACAAATGCGACAAACCAGCGGGAGACCCTGATAAAGTTCGTACAGAATTATTACAACATGAAGTCATTGTCGAAAAAATGTCTGGTGACGTTTTGGATGTTGAGGTTTCTGCAGAAACAGGGGCTGGCATAGATACGTTATTAGAATATATTTCTCTACAATCTGATTTATTGGAACTGAAAGCCAACCCAAATCGAGCTGCAGAGGGTGCAGTAATCGAAGCTAAACTTGACGTTGGTAGGGGTCCAATTGCAACAGTTTTAATACAAAAAGGCACCTTAAATCAGGGTGATATTTTTGTAGTTGGAGAACAATGGGGGCGTGTGCGAGCGTTGATAAATGACCAAAATGATCGTGTGAAACAAGCTGGACCATCAGTTCCTGTTGAGGTTCTGGGGTTAAACGGTACTCCAGAAGCAGGAGATGTATTAAATGTTGTTTCAACAGAAGCTCAAGCTCGTGAAATTGCAGATTATAGGGCTCAAGTATCAAAAGATAAAAAATCTGCGCTAGGTAGTGGCACAAGTTTAGAACAACTTTTAGCAAATGCAAAAGCTGATCAAAACCTGAAAGAACTTCCTATTTTGGTAAAATCTGACGTTCAAGGCTCAGCTGAAGCAATTGTTCAGGCTATGGAAAAAATAGGTAATGAAGAGGTTAAGGTACGAGTATTGCACTCAGGCGTTGGGGCAATAACAGAATCAGATGTTACCTTAGCAGAGGCTTCAAAGGCACCAATAATGGGGTTTAATGTTCGTGCAAATGCGCCAGCTAGACAATCTGCCAATCAAAAAGGTGTAGAGCTGCGATATTATTCTGTAATCTATGACTTGGTTGATGATATAAAATCAGCTGCCTCTGGTTTACTGTCAGCCGAGGTTAGAGAAACCTTCATTGGATATGCAAAAATATTAGAAGTATTTAAGGTGACTGGAGTTGGAAAAGTAGCTGGCTGTCAAATAACCGAAGGGCTTGCCCGTCGCTCATCTGGCGTAAGGTTGCTTCGAGACGATGTTGTGATTCATGAAGGAACATTAAAAACTTTAAAACGGTTTAAAGATGAGGTTAATGAAGTTAATTTGGGTCAAGAATGTGGAATGGCTTTTGAAAATTATGAAGACATAAGAGCGGATGATGTAATTGAAGTCTTTGAAAGACAAGAAATAGAAAGAAAGCTTGCATAATAGACCATACTATTTGTCTTATTGGGATTTAAATTTACTAATTTAAATAAAAACTATTTTTTTATTGCGCCTCCCCTTGTAGGGAATGCAGACCAAACCTATATAACATTCGAATTTAACGTTGGTTGGGAGTTTTATAACCAACAGAAGTAAATTAATAATTGAACAATCGTGGCACAAAAAAGCCATCAGAAAGGACCTTTAGATGGGTAAAGTAATTGGAATTGATCTAGGAACAACAAATTCATGTATCGCCATAATGGATGGTTCTCAACCAAAGGTCGTAGAAAATGTAGAAGGTGCCAGAACAACGCCGTCGATTGTTGCTTTTGCAAATGATGAGAAACTTGTAGGGCAACCAGCCAAAAGGCAAGCAGTTACTAACCCTGATAATACAGTGTTTGCTGTAAAGCGCTTAATAGGACGTAGGCTTGACGATAAGCACATACAAAAAGATATAAAAAATATTCCATATTCATTAGTGGATGGTGGAAATGGTGATGCTTGGGTGGAAGCAAATGGTGACAAGTTTTCTCCTTCTCAAGTTTCTGCTTTTATACTTCAAAAAATGAAAGAAACAGCTGAAGCATATCTTGGAGAAACTGTGGACCAGGCTGTAATTACAGTACCAGCTTATTTTAACGACGCTCAAAGACAAGCAACCAAGGACGCTGGAAAAATAGCAGGGCTTGAGGTTCTTAGAATTATAAACGAGCCGACAGCTGCGGCATTGGCTTATGGTTTAGATAAAAAGGAAGCGCGTACAATTGCTGTCTACGATTTAGGGGGCGGTACTTTTGACGTAACAATCTTAGAAATAGATGATGGTTTGTTTGAAGTAAAATCCACAAATGGTGATACTTATTTAGGTGGTGAAGACTTTGACATGAGAATTGTTGATTACTTAGCATCAGAGTTCAAAAAGGAAACTGGCGTCGACTTGAAAAAAGATAAAATGGCGTTGCAAAGATTAAAGGAAGCAGCTGAAAAAGCAAAGATTGAACTATCCTCAAGTCAACAAACCGAAATCAACCAGCCATTTATTTCAATGGACCCTAATGGTGGCCAGCCATTACATATGGTTCTAAAATTAACACGCTCTAAGTTAGAAAGCTTAGTAATAGATTTAATTAAACAGTCTATGAAACCGTGTCAGGCGGCCTTAAAAGATGCAGGGTTGGCAAAAGGCGATATTGACGAAGTTGTCTTAGTTGGCGGAATGACACGTATGCCAAAAGTAACTGAAGAAGTTTCTAATTTCTTTGGTAAAGAACCACATAAAGGTGTTAATCCTGATGAAGTTGTTGCCATGGGTGCTGCCATACAAGCTGGTGTACTACAGGGAGATGTTAAAGATGTAGTGCTTTTAGATGTAACTCCTTTATCTCTTGGAATAGAAACACTAGGTGGTGTGTTTACAAGATTAATTGATAGAAACACAACTATTCCAACAAAGAAATCACAGGTGTTTTCTACTGCTGAGGATAACCAAACCGCCGTTACAATTCGTGTGTTTCAAGGGGAACGAGAAATGGCAGCTGATAATAAGGTTTTAGGACAGTTCAACTTAGAAGAGCTTCCCCCAGCACCTCGAGGATTACCTCAAATTGAAGTGGCCTTTGATATTGATGCGAATGGAATCGTCTCCGTTAATGCAAAAGATAAAGCAACTGGAAAAGAACAACAGGTCACCATACAAGCATCAGGCGGTCTATCAGATGATGAAATAGATCAAATGGTACAAGATGCTGAGGAAAATGCTGAAGCAGATAAAGAACGCAAGGAGTTAGTTGAGGCAAAAAATCAAGCGGAGGGGCTAATTCATTCAACAAACAAATCACTGGAAGAACATGGTGACAAAGTTGACCCAACCACTGTGGAAGCAATTGAGTTAGCCATTAAAGCTTTAGAAGAAGTAATAGAAAGTGAAAATGCTGACAAAATCAAATCAGGTGTTCAAAATGTCACGGAAGCATCAATGAAGCTAGGAGAGGCTATATACAAGGCTTCTGCTGAAGCAGAAGGTGGAAGTGCGCCTGAAGGAATGAGTGAAGAAGAGATACGTGGTGTTGACGAAGATATCGTTGATGCTGATTTTGAAGATTTGAATGACGAAGATCAAAAGTAATTAGCCTAAGTTCATAAGGGGTGTAAATCAGCACCCCTTATCTTTTTAAAAGGGGCGGAAATATTGTCAAAACGTGATTTTTATGAAGTGCTTGGTGTTTCTTCAAATGCCTCTGAAGCTGATTTAAAAAAGGCATATAGATCAAAAGCCAAAGAACTTCATCCAGATAGAAATTCATCAAACCCAAACGCAGAAGATCAATTTAAAGAAGTAAATGAAGCGTATGATGTTCTGAAGGATCAAAACAAAAAAGCAGCATACGATAGATACGGACATGCTGCATTTGAGGGTGGCAGTGCTGGACCAAGTGCAGGTGGTTTTCACGGTGGTAGCGATTTTTCATCAGCTTTTTCTGATGTTTTCGAAGATCTATTTGGTGATTCTCGTGGAGGCCAGAATAGCAGACAACGCGCGTCAAGAGGATCTGATCTTAGATATAACCTCAATATAAGTTTAGAAGAAGCATTTTCTGGGATCCAAAAAACTATAAACATCCCGTCAACTGTTAACTGTAGTGGCTGTAGCGGAACAGGCGCTTCTGGAGGTTCAAAACCATCAACATGCCCAACATGTTCAGGGATGGGAAAAGTGCGTGCCCAACAAGGTTTCTTTACTGTTGAACGAGGGTGTCCAACGTGCTCAGGGATGGGGCAAATAATTAAAGATCCGTGTAGAAAATGTAATGGGTCTGGCCAAGAAGAAAAAGAACGATCTCTTTCAGTCAATATACCATCAGGTGTTGAAACTGGTACAAGGATACGTCTCAGTGGTGAAGGTGAAGCTGGTGTACGGGGAGGTCCAAGTGGAGATCTTTATATTTTTACGGAAGTTTCAGAACATAAAATTTTTGAACGTGATGGAAAAAACTTATACTGTCGAATCCCTGTCAGTATGACAACTGCAGCCATTGGCGGAGAAATTGAAGCCCCAACTATCGATGGAGGACGTAGTCGAGTTAAGATACCTGGCGGAAGTCAGTCTGGAAGGCAAATGAGACTACGAAGTAAAGGTATGGCTGCATTGCGAGGTACAGGAAATGGTGATTTGTTTATTGAACTTGCTGTTGAAACTCCAGTTAACCTTACTTCAAAACAAAAAGAATTATTAAAAGAGTTTGAAGCCTTAAGTGTAGACAATAATCCACATAGTAAAAACTTCTTTTCCAGTGTGAAAGGCTTCTGGGACTCAGTTAAGAGTTAACGTTTCTATTCCCGAAGATTTCCAAAACTTAGTTACTGTCATTAAATTTGGTATTGCCTCAGAGGTCCCATTCTTAGTAACCTGCAAAGCTGCAGCAAATGAAGCAATATTCATTGCTTCATCTATGCCTCTTCCTTGATCTAAATAAGAAGCAAAGTATCCCAAATATGTATCCCCTGCGCCAGTTGTATCAACAGGTATTACATTTGGTGTGGTGTGATTGAATTTTTTGCTTGCAGACAAATAGCAAGAACCCTCTGAGCCCTTTGTAATCAAAAGAGGCTTATCAAAACTTGAACCAAACTCTTGAACCAAAAGTGCGTGCTCAGTTTGATTAACAACTGTTAGATCAACATAGTCAAAAACACTTTTTACATGTGCAATATTAAATGGTGCAGCGGAATATATAACTTTCATCTTTTTTGATTTTGCTACCTTTGCAGCATCCAAAACTAAATTAACCTCATTTTGTAAAAGACATATATCTCCAGGCAACGCACTGTCAAAACCACGTGTCAATCTTTCGAGCGTCTGAGTATCATTAGCCCCTGCAAAAAAAGTAATTGCATTTTCACCACTTGGATCAATTGTGATATTTGCATGACCAGTTTTTATATTAGTTTTATGAATATTCTCTGTGTTAACTCCATTATTTCTCAGAATATCTAACAATTCATCACCATCATAGCCAACAGCTCCTATATGGATCACATCAGAACCTGCTTTCTTAGCAGCAATTGACTGATTGGCTCCCTTGCCTCCAAGTCCATTTTTGTAACTGTCTACCCTTACCGATTCACCGGGGGCTGGAATTCTTGGGGTCCTATAAAAGTTATCTGAAACAATAGAGCCAAAGTTAAATATAGTCACAAATCAACCCACCTTACAGGCGGCCATAATGGCCATATTTAGTACATCATTCGAAGTTGCAGATATATTGCAAAGCTGAACTGGCTTATCAAGCCCAGATAAAATTGGGCCAATAACTGTAGCACCACCCATTTCTTGCATTAACTTTACAGATATAGATCCTGAGTGCCTTGCCGGTACAACAAGAATATTAGCTGGTGCGGTTAATCTACAAAATGGGTAACTCGCTAAAACATCTTCATTTAACGCTACATCTGCAGTCATTTCACCATCATATTCAAAATCAGCACCACGGCCATCTAAGACTGAAGGTGCTTTACTCATTTTCTCAGCTCTCTCAGAAACTGGGTATCCAAAATTTGAGAAGCTAACAAATGCAACCCTAGGTTCTAAACCTAAATGTCTAGCAACACCAGCTGCTCTTTCTGCAATATCAGCCAAATCCTCTTCTTCTGGCCACTCATGAACTAAGGTGTCAGCCATCAGTACTAACCGACCACGCAAAATCATAGCTGTAACACCAACAACACCATCTCCAGGTTTTGCATCAAATACACGGTTTATCCTACTCAATACGGCCGCTGATTTTCTTGTAGCACCCGTAACCATTCCATCTCCATGCCCATGCGCCAACATTAGCGATGCAAAAATGTGTCTATCACGTGTGGCCATTTTATGACAATCTCCTTGATCAAAACCTTCACGTTGCAGTCGATCATAAAGAAAACTTTTATATTCTGACAAATGTTCTGTTTTTGCCGCATTTATGATTTCTAATTCTAAATAGGCATCAGATAAACCTTCAGCTTTCAATTTTTCTTTGATATCGTTTTCTCTACCAACAACTATAGCTTGCCCAAGGCCAGATCGTACGTAACTCACAGCTGCGCGAAGTACTCTTATATCATCTCCTTCAGCGAAGATCATTCGGGCTTGGGCATTTTTTGCTCTAACATGCAAAGTTTGCAACATTGAGGCCGTTGGATCCATACGCGCCCTCAGCGTTAATTCATAAGCATCCATATCTATAATCGGACGTCGTGCGCATCCAGTGTCCATACCAGCTTTGGCGACAGCAGGTGGAATAGTGTAAATAAGTCGTGGGTCGAATGGTGTTGGAATTATATAATCTCTTCCAAAACTTAGCTTTTTCCCATAGGCCATAGCCACTTCATCAGGCACATCTTCCCTAGCCAGCTTTGCGAGCGCTTCAGCACATGCAATTTTCATAGGGTCATTAATTGCTCGCGCATTAATATCAAGCGCACCTCTAAATAGATATGGAAACCCTAAAACATTATTTACTTGATTTGGGTAATCTGATCTTCCTGTCGCCACAATTGCATCAGGTCTAATTAAATGTGCCTCTTCGGGTGTTATTTCAGGGTCTGGGTTCGCCATAGCAAATATCACAGGGTCTTTATTCATAGTTTCAAGCATTTGAGCTGTTACCGCTCCCTTGACAGACACACCAATAAAAACATCAGCACCGTTTATGGCCTCTCCTAATGACCTGAGCTTTGTTGATACAGCGTGTGCAGATTTCCATTGATTCATACCTTCAGTACGTCCTTGGTAAATAACACCCTTCGTATCACAAGCAATACAATTCTTATGCTTAGCTCCCATAGACTTGATTAATTCTAAGCATGCTATTCCAGCAGCGCCTGCACCATTTAATACAATTTTGCACTCTTCAATTTTTTTGCCTGTTAGATACAAGGCGTTCAAAAGCCCTGCCGCACATATGACAGCTGTGCCGTGTTGATCATCATGAAAGACTGGGATGTCCATTAATTCTTTCAGTTGCTGTTCTATTATAAAACAATCTGGTGCCCTAATATCCTCCAGATTTATTCCTCCAAATGATGGCCCCATATATTTAACTGCGTTTATGAACTCATCAGGATCTTCTGTATCAAGTTCAATATCAATCGAATTTACATCAGCAAAGCGCTTAAATAAAACGGCCTTTCCTTCCATCACTGGTTTTGATGCTAACGCACCTAAATTACCTAAACCTAAAATTGCTGTTCCATTTGATATAACAGCAACAGTGTTACCACGCGTAGTATAATCAAATGCACTTTCAGGATTTTTTGCAATCTCTTTTACTGGAACAGCAACACCAGGTGAGTATGCTAAAGAAAGGTCTCGCTGCGTCGCCATAGGAGTAGATGCTACAACTTCTAACTTTCCAGGCTTTGGCTCTAAATGATAAGCCAACGCCTCTTCATCAGTAAACTTTCCATTTCCAGCCATTTTTTTTCCTAAATTAATTTTGAAAGCTAGGTTTATCAAGGTTAGCAAAACTTCTCAACCTAAACATAATATATTCTCTTTAATGTATAAGCTAACATGGTTAGAATTTAATAATGAGAATATATAAATAGACCAATGACCATAGTAGCAAAAAAAATAACTCCAATGATGGAGCAGTTCTTTAGTATAAAAAAAGACTACTCTGATGCATTGTTATTTTATAGAATGGGTGATTTTTATGAACTTTTTTTTGAAGATGCTATAAAAGCATCAGAAGCTTTAAACATTACCCTCACCTCCAGAGGAAAACATTTAGAACAAAAAATACCAATGTGTGGTGTTCCCGTTCATTCTGCTGATAACTATTTGTTATCTTTAATTAAAAAAGGCTTTAAGGTTGCTGTTTGTGAACAGATGGAAAGCCCTGCTGAAGCAAAGAAACGTGGTTATAAAGCGATAGTAAAGAGAGATGTAGTCAGATTAGTTACACCAGGGACATTAACGGAAGAGTCTTTACTTGAGGCTCGTGAGTATAACTTTTTATGTGCTTTGTCAGAAATTAGAGGTAAATATGCGTTAGCGTGGGTGGACATCTCTACTGGCGATTTCTGGGTGAAATCATGTGAGAAAACCCATCTAGAGTCCCTAGTTTCAAGACTCACACCAAAAGAAATACTTGTATCTGAAAATATGGGAAATACTCTACATGAAATGCTCATCGGGTCAAAAGCCACTATAACGCCACTCTCAAACCTTATGTTTGAGAGCACAAGCGCAGAAGAAAGGGTTTGTAAGCTTTATAAAGTTAATACACTAAATGGTTTTGGAAGCTTTAGTAGAGCAGAAATAACCGCAATTAATGCTATTATTGAATATTTGTATTTAACCCAAAAGGGTTCTTTACCTATATTGAAAAAACCCATTAAAGAACTGACTGAAAATTTTTTTACATATCGATAGCTTTACAAGAAAAAACCTAGAATTAACGCGATCACTTTCTGGCGAACAGCGTGGGTCATTATTAAACACAATAGATCAAACAGTTACCGCTTCAGGCGCACGTTTGCTCGAGAGCCGGTTAAGCAATCCATCTGCTAATATTGAAACTATAAAGAACCGTCAAAATGACATTAGTACATTTCTTAAAAACAGTGGGGTAAGAGAAAATATTCAAAAATATCTAAAAAATATACTTGATATTGAGCGTGGTCTGACACGGATCTCCCTTAATCGATCTGGTCCACGTGACATAAAAGCTATTGGAACTGGGTTAATGTTTAGTCAAAAAATATTTAATGAACTTACTAAATTGAAAGAACCTACTTCTCTATCTTTTGGTCTTAGTTCGTTAAAAGGCCACAAAACTATAATTGATAATATTGAGAAGGCATTAATTTCAAACCCACCCGTTAATATTAAAGAAGGCGAGTTTATTAAAAATGGTTTTGATTATAATTTAGATAAACATCGAATGTTAAGAGATCAGGGCAAAAAAGTTTTAGCCCATTTGCAACAAAGCTTAGCATTGAAGGCTAATATTTCGAGCCTAAAAATAAAACATAATAACGTGTTAGGGTATTTTGTAGAGGTTTCAGCACGTCACTCAAAAAACATGTTGTCACCACCATTAAATGAGATGTTTATTCACAGGCAAACAACTGCAAACTCTATTAGATTTACAACGATATGCCTAGGTGAAACAGAATCAGAAATTATAAATGCTAAAAATTGCGCTATAGCACTTGAAAATCGAATTTTTGAAAAACTCCAGAGTGATATTTTGCAATGTGCTAATAAAATTTTAAATACTGCTAAAAGTATAGCTGAGGTTGATGTTATTTGCTCTTTATCAAAAGTTGCAAAAGAAGGGAGTTGGTGCAAACCTCTTGTTGATGGAACAAGAAGTTTTGAGGTGATAGATGGTAGACATCCAGTAGTTGAACAGGCGTTAAGAGAGAGCTCTAACAATTACTTTATTCCAAATAATTGTAACTTAAGTTGCCGTGAAAATGATGCAAATATTTGGCTAATTACCGGACCAAATATGGCTGGTAAATCAACATTTTTAAGACAAAATGCTTTATTGGTTGTGTTGGCTCAAATGGGATCTTACATACCAGCTGCCTCTGCTAATATTGGTATTGTTACTCAACTGTTTAGCAGAGTTGGGGCGTCTGACGATCTAGCAAGGGGGCACTCAACATTTATGGTAGAAATGGTGGAAACAGCTGCTATTCTAAATCAGGCTGATGAGAGATCATTAGTTATATTAGATGAGATTGGTAGAGGAACAGCAACATATGATGGTTTATCAATCGCTTGGGCTACCTTAGAGTACCTTCATGATAAGAATAAATGCCGCGCTTTGTTTGCAACCCATTATCATGAGCTTGCATCTCTTTTAGACAAACTACCTGGCCTTACGAATGCAACTGTTTCAGTCAAAGAATTCAAGGAGGAAATTGTTTTTTTATTTAAGGTGGTTCTAGGCTTTGCTGACAGATCTTACGGTGTGCAAGTTGCAAAGTTGGCTGGGATGCCACAACCTGTTTTAAAAAGAGCCGCGGAGGTACTTAATAAATTAAACTCTAGCGATAAGAAAGCCTCTAGTGATAAAAACAGGGTACTTGCACAGCTTCCACTATTTGAAAAATCTCTTACAGAATTAACCCCAACTCCAAACAAAGTTCATCCTATTGAACTTAAATTAAAAGATATAAAGCCAGACGAGATGTCTCCAATAGAGGCGTTAGAGCTAATTTATATATTAAAAGAATCTCTTTCTGATTAATTGGAGTTAGAAGACACCCCAACCTGAACTGGACGAAGTAGCCGTTCACCTATTTTAAAACCAACCGCCATGATTTGAATTATTTCCCCAGCTTTTGTGTCCGGCATTGGTGCTTCAAACATTGCTTGGTGGAGCAAGGGGTCAAAAGCATCCCCAATCTCTGGTAAGACTCTTATTATCTTGTGTTTTTCAAACCCACTTATAATTTCTTTTCTGGTTAGCTCAATTCCCTCAATCAAAGCAGAATTGGATTTTTTTTGTTCGTCACTTACTGTCTCAAGTGCTCTAGTAATGTTGTCATAAACTGAAAGTAAATCTCTAGCTAATTTCGTTCCACCATAAACTTCAGCGTCACTTCTATCTCTAATAGATCTTTTCCTAAGGTTTTCTGAATCAGCCAATGTACGCATCAACTTATCCTGCAGGGCATCTCTCTCCTCAATTAGTTTTTCTAAGTTTGGCCCCTCATCATCCAATTCTTCACTAGCATCTATAAGCTCATCATTTTCTTCAGATTCAGCTATCAACTCATCCAAAGATAAAAGTTCTTCTGGTTTAGTTTTTTTTATTTCTTGTTTTTCACTCATAATTTCCTCATTTAACCTCGTTCTGATAATGTTCTGCCCACCAATTGAGCAGTATAGTCTACAATAGGGACAATTTTTCCATAGTTTAACCTTGTCGGTCCAATGACCCCGACTGCTCCAATAATTTTATGTTCAGAGTTCATATAGGGAGAAATAACCAAAGAACTACCCGAAAGTGAAAAAAGTTTGTTCTCTGATCCAATAAAAACCCTTACTCCCTCTCCTTTTTCAGTTAAGTTAATAAAATTAGCTATATCTTGTTTTCTCTCTAAGTCGTCAAACAACTCACGTATTTTTTCAAAATCGTCTTCTGCCGTTGTGCCATCAATTAAGTTTGCTCGTCCTCTAACAATAAGGCGACTATTATCAGTATCTTTTCCATCCCAAACAGCAAGACCATCCTTAACTAATTGCGCTGCTATTTTATCAATTTCCAATTTTCTTTTACTAACTTCCCTCTCCATAACCTCCCTAAGCTCTGAAAGGGTTAGTCCTTTTGCATAAGCATTCATAAAATTTGCTGCTTCTCTAAAGTCAGATTGTGTTTGCCCTAAAGGAGGTTCAAAAACCCGATTTTCAACCATTCCATCTGCTGTAACCAAAACTGCTAATGCGCGTTCAGGTGAAAGGCTTACAAATTCTATGTGTTTTATTGGAGCTTCTATCTTGGGTGCCAATACTAAGCTAGCACTCTTCGTTAAGCCAGATAAAACAGATCCAGCACGCGTTAAAATATTTGAAAGGTTTTTTGGATCTTCCTTAATGCTATAATCAATTATTTCTTGTTCTTTATTTGAAATTTCGCCAATCTCTAAAAGTGTGTCAACAAACAACCTAAGGCCCTGCTGTGTTGGAATTCGACCAGATGAAACATGGGGACTATCTAAAAGCCCCAGCACCTCTAAGTCTTGCATAACATTTCTAATAGTTGCTGGAGAAATTTCTTCTGCTAAGGTATTGGCAAGAGTCTGAGACCCAACAGGCTCTCCAGTTTCAATATATGAATCAACCAAATTACGAAATACAATTTTACTTCGTTCATTCATTTCTTGAATTATATTTTGTTTCTGTATCATTTAACACCATTGAAAGGTTAAACATCTCTAATGACTTGTTTCTCATCAGTCAATTAAGCTTTTGCCCTTTACTCATACCTTTTTGACAGTTTATTAACTTGTATCATTTTTAAAGGATTAAAAGTATGCGCCCTTCAGGCAGAAATAATGACCAAATGAGATCTATAGAGATCGAAACTAACATCACAATGCATGCACGTGGCTCATGTATTATTCGTTGTGGCAATACGCACGTACTCTGCACGGCATCTGTCGAGGAACGTGTGCCCCCGTTTTTGCGAAACTCTGGCCTTGGTTGGGTTACAGGAGAATACGGAATGTTACCTGGATCCACATCAACCAGAAACAGACGTGAAGCTGCATCTGGAAAACAATCAGGCCGCACTCAAGAAATTCAAAGGTTAATTGGTCGATCTCTTAGAGCTTGTATTGACAGAAGCGCCTTAGGGGAGCGACAAATAACAATAGATTGCGATGTAATTCAAGCAGATGGTGGAACAAGATGTGCCTCAATAACAGGTGGCTGGGTGGCACTTAAATTAGCGACAGATAGTTTGTTAAATGCAGGTGTATTGAACAGTGATCCAATTATAGAAAAAATGGCTGCTGTTAGTTGCGGTATTTATGGAAGCCAAGCGGTGCTTGATCTTGATTATGCAGAAGATAGTGAAGCAGAAACTGATGCTAATTTTGTCCTAACAGGTTCAAACAAGATGATTGAAATTCAAGGTTCTGCTGAAGGAGCACCTTTTTTAAGGACAGAATTAAATGTGATGACTGACTTAGCTGAAAAGGGCGTCAAGGAACTAATGTTAATTCAAGAAGAAGCAATTAATCAATCCAATGCGTAAAATAAATGAAGACACCATTGTGATAGCTACTCACAATCAAGGGAAGCTTTTAGAAATCTCTGCCCTTTTTTCAAAATTCAATCTCAATGTTATATCTGTATCAAACTTTAATCTTAAAGAACCAAAAGAAACTGAAGATACCTTTATTGGTAACGCCAGAATAAAAGCCCACTTTGCAGCAAAAAATTCGAATTTTATATCACTGTCTGATGATAGTGGGATAATGGTTGATGGGTTAAATGGTGCACCTGGGGTTTATACAGCAGATTGGGCAACAACAGAAGATGGTAGAGACTTTAATCATGCCATGACACGGGTTTGGACACTTTTGGAAAAAAATAAGATAGCCTCACCTAGAACGGCTCATTTTATTTGTGTATTATGTTTAGCTTGGCCAGATGGGCATGACGAGGTTTTTGAAGGAAAAGTGTCTGGAAGAATTACTTGGCCAATGAGAGGAAAAAATGGGTTTGGTTTTGATCCAATTTTTATTCCAGACGGACACAAAAAAACCTTTGGCGAAATGAACCAAGACAAAAAGCATAAAATGAGTCACAGATCTATAGCTTTTGGAAAACTAGTAAATGCCTGCTTGTCTTGATTGGAAAAACGCTGGTTTCGGTATATATATCCATTGGCCCTTTTGCCAATCAAAATGCCCTTATTGTGATTTTAATAGTCATGTTAGTAAAAATGTTAATAATATTGATTGGAAAAAAGCGTATCTGTCTGAATTAAAACGCTATCATTCAGAGACTTCTGATCGACAGGTGGATTCTATTTTTTTTGGAGGAGGGACTCCCAGCCTTATGGATCCAAATATAGTTTCAAGTATAGTTGATCAAATTGCAAAATTATGGGGGGTCAAAGATAATGTGGAAATTTCACTTGAAGCAAATCCATCATCAGTAGAAGCACAAAAGTTTTTAGATTTCAGAGATGCTGGGGTTAACCGGGTATCAATTGGAGTTCAGGCGTTAAATGATACCGATTTAAAAAAACTTGGGCGATTACATTCAGTGGATGAAGCATTAGAAGCTATAAGCATTGGTCGAAAAGTTTTTAACAGAACCAGTTTTGACCTTATTTATGCACGACAAGAACAAACAATCAAAGATTGGAAAACCGAACTTAAATTAGCCTTAAGTTTTGAACCTGATCACTTATCGCTTTACCAACTTACAATCGAGCCAAATACAGCTTTTGGAAAACTGTTTAAGAATGGGAAATTATTAGGACTACCTGAAGAAGATGTGAGTAGCGAACTGTATCACATTACAGAGGAAATATGTTCTTCAAATGGTCTTTTACCATACGAAATTTCAAATTACTCTAAACCGAAACATCAAAGCATACATAATAAAATTTACTGGAATTATGGTGACTACATTGGTGTGGGGCCTGGCGCACACGGACGCATCACCAATTCAAATGGAAGATTCGCCACTCAAAACTACAGTAATCCAGAAAAATGGCTAATCCATGCCCATGAGAGCTCTGGTGAAAACTTAAGAACCTGCATAAGCAAAGCAGATCAAGCTGAAGAAATGGTAATGATGGGTCTTAGATTGAACTCTGGAATCTCAAAAAACCGTTATCAAACTTTATCAGGAAAAAACTTCAACGAAAAAAACTTAACTAATCTGATAAATGATGACTTGGTTCTGGTCGACAGAGGTTATATTAAAGCAACCCAAAATGGGAAAGCTGTCTTAAACAGTTTAATTTTAAACTTGCTGTTAAATTAACATAATTAATATCTAATCGTTTGTTATTTATACCTATTTTGTTAGTATATTTATTAACTTATCTAACTGATCAAGATTATTATATTTTATTTTTAAAGATCCTTTTCCAGTTGACACATCATGACCTATATCAACAATCATACCTATCGCTGCTTTTAAATCTCCCTCAATAGCCCGGGTATCCGCATCTTTTATTTTTGAAAGAGGTTTTATTAAACCACCTCCTAAATCAACTTTAATAAGTTTTTCAATCTCCCTGACTGATAACTTCTTACGTATAATTTCTTTTGCCAATGAGGACGCATCACTTCGAGTAATTAACGCCCTAGCATGACCAATTGAAATTTCACCGGCACCAAGTAAAATTTGCACATCGTTAGGCAAGTTTAACAATCTTAAAAGATTTGCTATATGGCTCCGACTTTTACCAAGAACTTTAGACAGCTTCTCTTGGGTATGATTAAACTTTACCATTAACTGTTGGTATCCATTTGCTTCATCTATAGGATTCAAATCAGCTCTCTGGATATTTTCAATTATTGCTATTTCCAACACCTCAACATCGCTAAAACTTCGCACCACAACAGGAACCTTATGAACTCTTGCTAATTGGGCTGCTCTCCATCGACGCTCACCGGCAACTATTTGATATACATCCTTTTTATCATTTATTTTTCTTACAATAAGCGGTTGTATAATTCCCTTTTCTATAATTGAATTCGATAAATCATCCAAATCATCCTTCTGAAATGTACGCCTTGGTTGGTTTGGATTGGGTTCAATTTGATCAATGGATACAGACAAAACCCCAGTTTCCTCGTCTGCATCATAATCACCGATAACTGGGTTAACTTCCGCCATTAACGCGGACAAACCTCTTCCTAAAACTTTCCTTTTCAGCTTCTTGTCGCCCACTTAACCCTCCTGTCTTATTAAAAACTCTTTCGCTAAAGCCTGGTATGCCCTATTCCCGGTGCTCTTAGGCGCATAAGTCAAAATTGGTTCAGCAAATGAAGGCGCCTCACTCAATCTGACATTCCTAGGGATAACTGTCTTAAACACCAAACGTCCCAAGTTTTCACGGGCATCCTCT
The DNA here is from genome assembly GCA_028112705.1 of Paracoccaceae bacterium. Classification (GTDB taxonomy): domain Bacteria; phylum Pseudomonadota; class Alphaproteobacteria; order Rhodobacterales; family Rhodobacteraceae. Next base: position 54,102 of record JAOGYN010000003.1, read on the forward strand.
TCCACCTGACCGGATAGATTGTTCCGTTTGTCGTACATTGTCAAAACAACGCCCTCTAACCGTAGCCGCTTGTTTGCTGATTCTCGCACATCACGAATAGTTAATAACAACTGCGATAGCCCTTCCAATGCAAAAAACTCTGGCTGTAGGGGAACTAAAGCACTATCAGACGCCACTAAAGCATTTATTGTCAATAGGTTGAGGGATGGTGGGCAATCTATAAATATATAATCAAGATTTAAAATAAGTAGTGATTTATCCTCAATAAGCTTTTTGAAAGTAGTGATTTTTTCTGCTTTACCAGACAATATTAGATCTGCAGAACTCAGGTCTGTGTTGGCCGCCACGATAAATAGCCTCTCAACCTTCGTTTTAAGCATCACATTTGCTATAGGCACCTGGTCGATTAAAACATCATATGAGGTTAAGGTTCTATTCTCAGGGCTCACACCCAATCCAGTAGATGAGTTTCCTTGTGGATCAAAATCTACTAGTAGCACCTTTTTCCCAAGCTTTGCCAATGTTGCTGCTAGGTTTATTGCTGTAGTTGTTTTACCAACACCCCCTTTCTGGTTCACTACTGTTATAACCTTCGGTAGACTGTTATTATCCTCAGCTGACACGCTCTAACCCCTTTAAAACTATAACCTTGCTGTCTTCCGACGTATTGCTATCTATTAAATTTAAATCAAATTTCCAGTTTTTTTGAGACTCCACAAGCTCTTTTTTGTACGATCGGCCTTTTGGAAAAACACAAATTGTTTCACGTGAAACATTATTTTCCACTATAAATAGCAAACTATTTAAATTCTGTAAGGCACGCGCGCTCAAATAAGCCACATCATCGAGCTTAACATTTTCAATCCTGTCATTAATGACCTTTACAGACAGCCCAAGCTCCCGAACCACTGTTCGTAAAAAAACACATTTGCGTTTATCACTCTCAACAAGAGCGACCCGCAAACTCGGAGCAAGCTCTCTTGCAATAATAGAAACGACAATTCCTGGGAAACCGCCACCAGAACCAACATCCAACCACAAACCCTCATCTGGTAAAGTAAATAAGAAAAGCTGTGCAGAATCAATGATGTGTCTACTCCATAGATCAGAAACAGAACTATTTGAGATTAGATTGATGGCTGGGTTCCAAAGGACCACTAAGTCTTCAAAATACTTAAGGGCATCTAATGTTTCACGTGAAACATCTAGCTCCAATAACCCTCTCAAGCTTCCACCTGAGTTTTAAGTTTTTTTCTATCAAGGTGAGCAAGAATTAGTGCCAAGCCAACCGGTGTCATTCCACTAATTCTTGACGCTTGTGCCATGTTTTCGGGCCTCACAGAACTTAACTTCAGTTGCAATTCAGTAGAAAGACTCGAAACAGCCTCATAGTCAAAATTAACAGGTATCAGTCTAGCCTCATCTCTCCTAATCGCATTAAGATCCTGAACTTGTCGCTTTATATAGTTAGAATACAAAGCATCTTTAACTAGTTGCTCTGAAATTTCACGGTCTGTGTTCTGCAAAATAGGCCAAATTTTAACCAAATCACTATATTGTGTTTCTTGGTTTGCCAAAAGCTCAAATGCTGTCCGTCGAATTCCGTCTTTTTTTAATCTTTATCCCCTTTTTTTCAGCTTCATTAGGAGTTAAAGATAGGGAAATAAGTGCTTGCTTCGCCGAAGCTAGTTTCTTTTCCTTGTTTAAAAATGTCTTTGCTTGTCTACTTTCAATTATCCCCAAGCTAATGCCAAGTGGTGTGAGCCTCTGATCTGCATTGTCTGCACGTAAAGATAACCGGTGCTCCGCTCGAGACGTAAACATTCTATATGGTTCAGAAACTCCATTAGTTACCAAATCATCTAGCATCACACCTATGTAACTATCAGATCGACCAAAATATACAGCTTCATAACCTAGTGCATTATTTGCAGCGTTTAATCCAGCTACCAAGCCCTGAGCAGCGGCCTCCTCATAACCAGTGGTTCCATTAATTTGACCTGCTAAAAACAAACCTGGGACATCCTTTGATTCCAAGGAGAGCCCCAGCACTCTTGGATCAACATAATCATACTCTATAGCATAACCTGGTTGAAGTATCCTTGCGTTCTCTAGCCCTAAAATAGTTCTAACATAATCTGATTGAACATCCTCAGGTAGGCTAGTTGATATACCATTTGGATAGACTGTAAAATCATTTAGACCTTCTGGTTCTAGAAATACCTGATGTGAATCTTTTTCTGCAAACCTAACCACTTTATCTTCTATCGAGGGGCAATATCTTGGGCCAACACCTGATATTTTACCACTATACATTGCTGATTTTTTGATATTTTTTTCTATTATATCATGGGTTTGGGTGTTTGTATGGGTTATACTGCAAGAAACTTGTCGACTTTGTATCTCTGACGACATAAACGAGAAAAAACTAGGGTTTTCATCTCCTTTCTGCTCCTCAAGGGCAGCCCAGTTAATTGTTCTACCATCAAGTCGAGGTGGGGTGCCAGTCTTTAAACGACCTTTTGGGAAACCAAAGTTATCGATTTTTTCAGCTAAGCGAGTGCTAGCCTTATCGCCCATACGGCCACCAGGCCTTGAGTGTTCACCAATATGAATAACACCCCTTAAGAATGTCCCTGTGGTCAAAACAACAGCCTTTGCTTTAATCTCAGTGTTATCCCTCAAAACAACACCCGAAACTTTGTTTTGTAACATCAGTAAATCAATAACTTCGCCCTCAATAACAGTTAAGTCTTGGGTTTTTAAAACTTCTTTTTGCATTGCTCCACGATATAGAGACCTATCCGCTTGAGCACGTGGGCCTTGTACTGCAGGGCCCTTACGCCGATTAAGTAGCCGAAACTGTATGCCAGCAAAATCAGCAACCCTTCCCATCAACCCACCCAATGCATCAACCTCCCGTACCAAATGGCCCTTCCCAAGGCCCCCAATTGCAGGATTGCACGACATTTCACCAATCTTATTGATTTTGTGGGTAATTAGGGTTGTCTTTGCTCCAGATCGTGCGGATATATTAGCCGCCTCTACTCCTGCATGGCCACCGCCGATCACAATCACATCGAATATATTACTATCTGAGCTCATTATCTATTTCCCAATACAGAACTTACTAAAAATTTTACCCAAAACATCCTCTACATCCACCACACCAATTAAACTATCCATTGCTCGTATAGCAGTATTAAGCTCCTCTGCACATAGTTCCACATTATTTATGCCTGCTGACAATTCTTCTTCAGCTCTTTCTAAAGAGGAAACTGATCTACTCATCGCACTCCTATGCCTTGCATTAGTCGCAATTGAGGATTTACTGACCTTATTCTTAAAAATATTCTTAATTAAATCCAATAACTTATCAATTCCATCGCCGTATTTTGCCGATATTGAAACATCACCTTGAAATCCCTTATTTAAATCAATTTTGCTATTAACTCTTAAGTCATCTTTCATCAGGTTAAGTCCAAAATAATCAAATTTATTATTATCACTAACAAACAACCTTAAATCAGACCTTTTTGCACGAGCTAATGCCAAGCTAATACCAATTTTTTCAACTTCGTTTTCTGATGCACGAATTCCTGCTGTATCTAATATCGATATGGGTATCCCTGCAAGATCCATACTAACCTCAATCACATCCCTGGTGGTTCCAGCTACTTTTGATGTTATTGCCGCCTCACGGCCTGCTAACGCGTTTAGTAACGTAGACTTACCTACATTTGGGGCACCAATTATTGCTATCTCAAAGCCAGACTTAATTTTTTCAGAAACAAAAGAACCATCAATTTCTTTTTGTATTGAAGTTTTTATTCTTAAAAGTTTCTTCAGTATCTCATCAGATAGATCTAAGGGCACATCCTCATCAACAAAGTCTATTGAAGCCTCAATTAGTGCTTTACAATCAATTACTTCACTTCTCCAAACTGCAACTGTTTTACCCAAAAAACCCTCAAAAACTCTTTGTGCTTGGTCAAGCTGTACCGATGTTTCAGCATCAATCAACTCACTTAAACCCTCAACTTGCGAAAGATCCAAACGCCCATTTTCAAATGCTCTCTTTGTAAACTCTCCAGGATCAGCAATTCTAAAACCATCGAAGCTACCTAGATAACTTAAGCAGGTCTTAATAATTGCTAAACTACCGTGAAGATGAATTTCAACTGTGTTTTCACCCGTGAAGCTATGCCCTCTTTTAAAACACAGAACCAAAGCCTCATCTAACAATTTATCGTTAAAGTAAAGCTTCCGAAGACCCTTCTTATTGGGCTTAACAGGCATACAGTTAAAATTTTTGAAACAATCAAAAGCCCTCTGACCAGACACTCTAACAACAGCCACACCCGACTTTCCTTCCGGCGTAGTAAGGGCGAATATCGTATCCATTATTACACCACCTCAAATTAAAAATATATTAAGAGTTCATTGAGTCAAAAAATTCTGCGTTATTTTTTGTTTGTTTTAGCTTTCCAATCAGAAACTCTACTGCATCTGTGGTGCCCATTGGATTTAATATACGCCTCAACACAAACATTTTTTGTAAATCTGCTTGATCTACAAGCAACTCTTCTTTTCGTGTTCCAGATTTAAGAATATCCATTGATGGGAAAACCCTCTTATCTGCCACTTTACGATCTAGAACTATTTCAGAGTTACCAGTGCCTTTAAACTCCTCAAAAATAACTTCATCCATACGACTACCTGTTTCAATCAGTGCTGTTGCAATAATTGTTAAAGAACCACCTTCTTCTATATTTCTAGCAGCGCCAAAAAATCTTTTTTGGTCTCTGGAGTGCATTAGCATCAACACCACCCGTTAAAACCTTCCCTGACGAAGGCACAACCGTATTGAAGGCCCTACCTAAACGTGTGATCGAGTCTAATAAGATAACAACATCTCGTTTATGCTCTACTAATCTTTTTGCTTTTTCTATTACCATTTCTGCTACTGCAACATGCCTTGTTGCGGGCTCATCAAAAGTTGATGACACAACCTCTCCCTTAACAGACCTTTGCATATCTGTTACTTCTTCTGGTCTTTCATCAATCAATAAAACAATTAGATAACACTCTGGATGGTTGGCAGCTATTGAATGCGCAATATTTTGTAAAATTACGGTTTTACCTGTTCTTGGTGGTGCTACAACTAGTGACCTTTGTCCCTTACCTATAGGAGCAACTAAATCAATTACTCTGGCGGACTTATCCTTAATTGTTGGATCCTCTATTTCCATTCTTAAGCGCTCATCTGGGTACAGTGGCGTTAGGTTGTCAAAATGAACTTTATGTTTAGCCTTACTGGGGTCTACAAAGTTTATTTTAGTACACTTTATTAATGAAAAGTACCGCTCGTTTTCTTGTGGAGCGCTAATTACACCTTCGACTGTATCCCCAGTTCTTAAACTAAACATTCTTAATTGGTCGGGATTAACATAAATATCTTCTGGACCAGGTAAATAGTTAGATTCTGGTGATCTTAAATATCCAAACCCATCTTGCATTACCTCGAGCACGCCATCACCAGATATTTCAATACCCTCATCAGCTTTTTCTTTTAGGATACAAAACATCATATCCCCTTTACGCATGGTTGATGCATTCTCTATCTCTAATTTTTCAGCAATGGATAATAAATCTGCTGGGCTTTTTCCTTTTAATTCTGCTAACGACAAAGAAGTTTGCATAATAGTATATCCTATAACTTGAGTTTTATTTGGAATCACCTGTATAGCCGGACGGCATGGCAAGGTCTCATATAGACTTTTCTTATAACAAAAGTCAAATTTATAGCAATGTATACGCTATTTCCTAGTATATTTTATATAATAAATGTAAGCGCATAAATTATTATGAAGCAAAACTTAATTATATATTCAACAACTGATGGCCATACTGAAGCTATATGTAGATATATTAAATCTTTATTACAAAAAGATTTTAATACTACATTAATTTCGCTCGATAACTTAGGTAAATTAAATTTAAACCATTTTGATATGATTATTATTGGTGCAAGCATTAGATATGGAAAACATAAGCCAGAATTATACCAATTTATTAAAGAAAATATAAACATACTAAATAATGTAAAAACTGCATTTTTTTCAGTAAATGCCGTTGCTAGAAATTTAGAAAAAAATAAGCCAGAAACAAATCCTTACATGAAAAAATTTTTAGAAACTTCTATATGGAAACCATTACATGTGGCTGTATTTGCCGGAAAGATAAATTATCCTAAATATAAACTACTAGATAAATTAATGATAAAACTAATAATGTGGTTAACCAACGGACCTACAAATACTTCTCAAGAATATGAATTTACAAATTGGGATGATATTAATCAGTTTTGTCAAAGATTAAGAAAAACTTAACCTTACTAATTAAATAATATTTATAAAGAAAGTAGATGATGTAGTAGTATCAGTGGATACTGTGGATTAACGCTATAAGATTTTAATAAACATAAAACTGGGGATAAATTAAAAAAGAACTAAACAGTTAACACCCTGTTGATAAATAATATTACAGCTTTAAAACAAAGACTTAAAAAGACATAAAAAAACTTTTGGTGTTGATAAAAAAATTAAAAAATAATAGTTTTTATTATTCTTTAAAAAATTAAAAAAAATAAATAGTTATAAACATGGAATAAAAATGTATTAAAATAGAACAAGAGTTGTTTAATACTTAAATGATAGTAATTGGTAAAAACTGTTAAATATATACATAAAGGATTCACATGAAAACAGAACTCATATTAGCAAGCGAATCTTCAATTAGAAAAAAAATTTTAACAAACGCTAATATTAATTTCAAATCTATGCCCGCGAAGATAGATGAAGAAAGTATCAAAAAAAGCTGCTTAATAGAAAATATAAAACTTGAACAAATATCTAATATATTAGCAGACTATAAAGCAAAAAAAATTAGTTCAAAGTATCCTGGTGTGATGGTCATAGGATGTGATCAAACTTTAATATTTAAAAATGAATTACTATTAAAAACAAAAAATAGAACTGATGTTTTTAATAGATTACAAAGTATGAACAACAACGAACACACACTCTTTTCTTCAGCAGTAATTTATCAAAATAATATACCAATATGGAGTACGACAACTAAGGCAATATTAAAAATGAGAAATAATAATGATAACTATCTTAATGAATATATTGACCGAAACTATAATCAAATTGTAAGATCAACAGGTTGCTATATGATTGAAGGAGAGGGCATCAGGCTTTTTAAGAAAATAGAGGGTGATTATTTTACTATATTAGGTATCCCCTTATTACCAATTTTAGATTTTCTATGTATCCGTGGTGAAATATAAATATGAAAAAAAAACTTTTACTAGCGGGTGTTATTGGTGACCCTATATTGCACTCCAAGAGCCCCATTTTACACCGATTTTGGTTAAACCAAAACAATATAAATGGTCACTATATACCCTTAAAGGTATCAAAGATTGATTTGGAACTTGTATTAAAAACACTGCCAAAAATGGGCTTCTCCGGGGTTAATGTTACTGTTCCCCATAAGGAGAGTGTGTTAAAAATCGCAAATGAAATAACTCAAAGTGCCAGCCAAATTGGATCGGCAAATACATTAACCTTTCTGCCTTGTGGTGGATTTAAAGCAGACAATACGGATGGCTATGGGTTTTTAAAAAACTTGGAAGAAAATGAAGCAGCGTGGGACCCTTCAAATGCAAAAGTTTTAATTATTGGCGCTGGTGGTGCCTCGCGAGCAGTTATATCAGCACTACTAAAGTCAGGTGTGTCGAAAATAGTAATCTCAAACCGGACGCATGAAAGAGCGAACGAACTAAAAGAATATTTTGATCGGAAAATTGATGTTATTAAATGGAATGAAAAAGAACAGTTTTTAGGAGAGATAAACACTCTAGTAAACACGACAACCCTTGGGATGTTAGGGTGTGAAAATTTAGATTTATCGCTCTCAAGTATTAATATGGGTACAATAGTGTTAGATTTGGTTTATAATCCTATTAAAACAACTTTACTCCAAAATGCAGAAAAAAAAGGGTGTAAAATAATAAATGGGTTGGGAATGTTGTTACATCAGGCAACACCAGGGTTTAAAGAATGGTTTGGTGTTGAGCCTAAAATTACTAATGAAATAAGAAAAAGAATCTTAATCTAATGAGCTTGAAGCAAACAGTGTTATTGGGGTTAACAGGTTCGATTGGAATGGGAAAATCAACAACTGCTGCTATGTTTTTAAAACGAGGCATTCCTGTTTGGGACGCAGATTCAACAGTGCATAAATTATATGCAAAAAACGGAGCTGCAGTTAAGTTATTTAATCAAGAAATCCCTTCTGCAGTATCAAACGGAGAAGTAAGTAGAGTTGCTTTAAAGAAATTAATTAAAGAAGATATTAATAACTTAAAAAAAATTGAACAAATAATTCACCCGCTTGTGTCAAAAGATAGATTAGCATTTATAGAAAATTCTAAAAAACATAATGCGCCTTTGATTGTATTAGATATCCCATTATTATTTGAAACCGGGTTTTATAAGTTAGTGGATTATATCGCTGTTGTTACAGTAGATTATACCATGCAAAAACAACGTGTATTAGATAGAGAATCAATGACTGAAGAAATGTTTACTCAAATATTAGATAAACAAGTATCTAATGAAGAAAAGAAAAGAAAAGCAGATTTTATTATACCGACTGAAACAATAGAGGCTGCCGAAAGTAAAGTTCAAGAGATTGTTTTTCAGCTTGAAAGGCAAGTAAGAAATGCGTGAAATAGTTTTAGATACAGAAACAACGGGCCTTGATCCAAAATCTGGTGATAGAATTGTTGAAATTGGTGCAATAGAACTCTTTAACCATATGCCCACAGGTAAATTCTTTCATGAATATTTAAACCCTGAGAAGAAAATGCCTCAAGAAGCTTTTGCAGTGCATGGCTTGTCTGACGATTTTTTAAAAGGCAAACCATTTTTTTAGGCAAATAATGGAAAATTTCACAAAATTTATTGGTGAGTCAAAGATGGTTATACATAATGCAGCATTTGATATGAAGTTTTTAAATGCAGAGTTGTTAAAAGCTGGGGGCAGACCCTATCCATTAGATCAAGCCATTGACACATTAATGATTGCAAGAAAAAAATTTCCAGGGGCGCAAAATTCTTTAGATGCTTTGTGTAGGCGTTTTAGCATCGATAACAGCGTTAGAGAAAAACATGGGGCCCTTTTAGATTCTGAATTATTATCAGATGTTTACTTAGAGTTAATAGGAGGGCGGCAGCCAGACTTAATCTTAGAGCAACAACCTAAAGACTTTGATTTGAACAGTCCTGAGAAGCCAAGAGGTTTACAGAGAGAAAGATATACTCAACTTAAAACCTTAATAACAGAAGAAGAAGAGTTAGCGCATAATAAGTTTGTGGAGGCCCTGGGTGAAGACAGTATTTGGAAAAAACACTACTGTTGATTTTTAGTTTAACTTTGGTTCTTTTGAAAGACGATCAACTTCCGCTTTATACATGGCCAAAAAATCAATAGAATCCAAATTAAGTGGTGGATATCCTCCGTCACGAGTAACATCATGTACAACACGTCTCACAAACGGAAACAACATTCGTGGGCATTCTATCATTAAAAATGGATGCAACTGATCATCAGGAATATTTTCAATTTTAAATATACCCCCATAATCTAACTCTAGTAAAAAGATATTTTTATTTGTTTTTGTATCTTTGGATTCAACATTAATTTTTATTGAGGAGTTGTATTGGTCATCTTGTGTTCTTTTTGAGGCATCTAAATTAATTTTCACTTCAATATTTGGTGTTCCAGTTCCTTGCTTACTTTCTTGCGCCGCAATATTTTCAAACGAAAGGTCCTTTATAAACTGACCTAAAATCTGCATTTTTGTTGAAACTTCTTGTTTTTTTTCTGACATTCTTATTCTCTTCTATTTAGTTTGCATTAGCAGTTTAAAAAAATTATTTATCTAAATCAGTATAATCTGCATCAATTATATCCTGTTGTGAGGAAGTGCTTTCAGCTTGAGATTCTTGATAGCTTCCAGCATTAAAATGGACACGGGTTTTAAAATATTTTGTCCCATATTTAATCCACCGTGATCGTGTTGATGGAATTAAAAAAGTTAAGCCAATAAAGTCTGTAAAAAATCCAGGAGTTAACAACAAAACACCCGCTACTAATATCAGCGCTCCGTTAATTAAGCTGTTTGCAGTGTTTCCCCCGTTTATAAACGAGTTTTGAACATCCTTTATAGCATTTAAGCCTTGTGATTTTACTAAACGTGTTCCGATGATAGCGGTCAAAATGACAATTAACATAGTCATCCAAAACCCCAGGAAACCCCCAATTTGTATAAATAGGGCTATTTCAATAATGGGAACTGCTATAAATAGAACAAATAACCACATTAGTATTCGTTTTCCTTATTCTTTTTTGAGTTTAGGTGGACTTAAAACCTCTCCTCTCCTACATAAGTATTAATTAGAAAAATATCTATAACAAATTTTTAAGGTTTAAATAATGAATAATACAATAATACAGCTCCTAGTTTTGGTAGGAGTGGCATTGTTTTTAATAATTAGGCTAAGAAACGTTTTAGGCACAAGAGACGGTTTTGAGCCAAAGAATGAGAACAACAAAGATGTAAAGTCAGAGGAAAAAGAAAATTCTGAAACCATAAAGGATGACTTGACTGAGGATATCATAGACTACCTTCCTGGAGACAAAAATAGTGCTGAAGCATTAAAAAAGATAAAGCAACAGGAGCTAGGGTTTTCTTTAACAGAGTTTATAGGAGGTGCGGCCAGCGCATATGAAATGATCCTGATGGCATTTCAAGCAGGGGATATCAGATCAGTCGACAACTTATTAGGGGCTGAAGTGAAAAGTAATTTTGAAGCAGCTATAAGTGATAGAAAATTAAAAGGGCTAATAATTGAATCAGACTTTATTGGCATGCGTGACACAGCTATAAAAAGTGTGGTTTTTAATGATAAGAAAAGCTCTGCTGAAATTAGTGTCTCATTTTTGGCTGACATAAAGTCTGTTGTTAAGAATAAAGATGGTGACGTTATAGAGGGTGAAAACACAGAGATTAAAAAGCAATTTGATATTTGGGTGTTTTCAAGAAACGTCGGATCTGAAAGTCCAAATTGGTTACTGATTGAAACCGGGTCTTAGATAAAAAGGGTCACTTGTGAAAAAGGGTAGAATACTAAATCTTGACGAGAAAGAGCTATGGAATAAAGTTTTAGAATCAGTTCAAAAGTCCAAAGAAGGTAATGCTGATAAGACATTAAATGAAGAAAAAAACACAAAAATCTTAAAAAAAGAGACTAGTATAGTTGTTAATCCTGTTGTCTGGTCTCCACACCCTATTACTAGTGAAAAAACTGCGATTAATGGTTCGAAAAGTATGGACCAAAAAGCATTAAAAAAATTAAAAAAAGGAAAGTTCACACCAGAAGCTAAACTGGACCTACATGGACTGACATCTGAACAAGCCCATAGGGTTCTAATGCCCTTTATAATAAATAGTTATAAACAAAATAAAAGACTGGTACTAGTAATAACTGGGAAGGGCGAAAAAAACAACGATAACGCATACGGCTCATCAAGTTTAGGGGTTTTAAAAAAGAAAGTTCCTCAGTGGCTTGGACTACAACCTGTTAATGATTGTATTTTAGATTTTGTAGAAGCACATCAGAAGGATGGGGGCTCAGGGGCCCTATATGTCTATCTGAAAAAAAATAAAAAACTTATCCGTAAACACGTTTGATCTTATTTACAGCCACCCAGTTTAAAAAACAGCAAATAATTACAAAAACTGAAATAAAGGGCATTTGTTTTGAAAAAGGTATTTCATAATCTATCAAAATACCGCTAATAGCTGGACCCAAGGCTGAGCCCAGAACGGAGACGGCCGTTGCCATAGCTTTGATTGAGCCAAGATTTTTTGTACCAAAGTTTTCTGCCCAAAATGCGCCTGGAATAGTGGAGTTTGCCCCATGAGTTATTCCAAATAAAGCAAAAGCTACTCCTGCCATAAAAAGAGAGTCACTTATGCCAAATAAGAAAAATGATACGGCCATTGGAATTTGATAAAGGGAAAGAAGTTTACTTGTGCCGTAGCGATCAATTGCCCAGCCATAAAACATCATAGCTAGGATTGTGGAACAAGTATAAACAGGTATTAAAGAGGTAAATTGTAACAGGGACCAGCCTTTAGCTGTTGTTAAGTGGACTTGCTGAAAAAACAGGGCAGTTCCCCACATTGCAATAGACATTATTGATGGAAAATAAAGCCAAAAAAGCCAATGTGATAAAACCTGATTTCTGGTCCAATGACGATTGTCTAAACGCCCTACAGTCTCGGCATTTTCGGAATTCGATTTAGGTGTTCTTTCGACTTTTAATAAATTGATTAGGATTGGAATTGTGATTAGTGAAACGATAGCTGCAGCAACCCAAATGGACCGCCAATATAAAAAACTTAGAAAAAAAGCAACGGTCATAGGCAGTATGGCCTCACCAAATGAAAAGCCTAATGTGGCAATAGCTAATGCTTTTCCCCGTGAAGCGACAAACCACCTCGCCATAGATACAGACCCTATATGGCTTAACATACCTTGTCCTGAAAAGCGGAGCAAAAATATTAATATAGGTAAGGCCCAAAAAGACGTTACAAACGACATTAAAAAACAAGTAAAAGCCAATATGCAGAGAAATATAACACCTAAAGTTCTTGCTCTATATTTATCAGTTAAAGCGCCAACCCAAACCATTACAATTGCAGAACATGTTGTGCTTAGCGCATAAACACTACCCCACTGTCCATCAGTAAGAGAAAACCCTTCCATTATCTCACCAGCAAACAGAGAGATAAAAAAAGTTTGGCCATAACTTGAAGAGAGAGTTAATAATGCCCCCGCACCAAGCCAGTTTTTGTTTTTAGTCAGAAAATTTAGAAAAGACATAAAATCTCAATAAAGTGTTTTTATAATGATTAATGGCTTAAATTATATTTAAAGTACATATCTACTTGTATCAGAAGCTTTTGCTAAGGCACCAAGGTTTTCTAAAACATATTTTTTATCTACTTTAATTTTTTCATTAACTCTATCTGGAGCTGTATAACTTAGCTCTTCAAACACACGTTCGATAACGGTATATAGTCTTCTCGCTCCAATATTTTCTACGGCCTGATTTACCTCAGCTGCTATTTTTGCTATTGCAGCGATGCCACTTTCAGTAAACTTAACATTAACACCCTCAGTTTCTAGAAGTGCTGAATACTGCCTAGTCAAAGCGTTTTCTGTTTCAGTAAGTATTCTAATAAAATCTGTTTCAGTAAGAGCCCTGAGCTCTACTCTTATAGGAAGTCTGCCTTGTAATTCTGGCAAAAGGTCAGAAGGCTTAGCTATGTGAAACGCACCAGATGCGATAAATAATATATGATCAGTTTTTACAGTACCATATTTTGTAGAGACAGCCGTTCCTTCAATTAAGGGCAATAAGTCTCTTTGAACACCCTCTCTGCTCACATCCGCGCCTCTAGCATCTGACCTCGCACAAACTTTATCAATTTCATCTAAAAATACAATTCCAGACTGTTCAACTAATTTTATCGCTTTTTGATTAACAGCCTCTTGGTCTAACATTTTATCAGCTTCTTCACTTACTAATATATCATAACTCTCTGCGACTGTCATTTTTCGGCGTTTTGTATTTTTGCCCATCGCCTTTCCAAAAATATCGCCAATATTCATCATTCCAACACCACTGCCCTCTGGTTGACCGGGGATATTAAGCATTTGAAGCGGGTTAAAGTTATCAGCTAAATCAAGCTCAATTTCTTTATCATCTAAGTCATTATTCCGAAGTTTTTTTCTAAACATTTCTTTAGTATTTTCTCTAGCATCCTTGCCCGCGAGTGCGGTTATTACTCGCTCCTCAGCGGCCTCTTCAGCCAAGGCTTTTTTTTCTTCTCGCATGTTTTTGCGAACCATAAGAATAGAACTTTCAACTAAGTCTCTTATAATTTGTTCCACGTCTCTACCAACGTAACCAACTTCAGTAAATTTAGTGGCTTCGATTTTAATAAAAGGAGCATTTGCTAATTTTGCAAGGCGTCTTGAGATTTCAGTTTTCCCAACACCAGTAGGCCCAATCATCAATATATTTTTTGGGGTAAACCTCTTCTTTTAATTCTTCAGAGAGTTGGTTTCTTCTCCATCGGCTTCTTAGTGCAACTGCAACAGCTCGTTTGGCATCATTTTGGCCAATGATAAATCTATCTAATTCTGAAACAATCTCTCGGGGGGTTAAGTCAGTCATCCTTTAATTCTCTCTATCGTCATATTGCCGTTTGTATAAACACAGATTTCAGATGCAATTTGAATAGCTTCTTTTGCTATTTCTTCAGCAGTTTTGTCAGTTGCCATTAGCGCTCTGGCGGCGGCTAAAGCATAATTGCCACCAGATCCAATTGCGGCAATATTATTCTCTGGTTCAAGAACATCTCCTGCCCCTGTAATAATAAACAAATCCTGTCCATCAGTAACAATGATCATTGCCTCCAAATTACGAAGATACTTATCGGTTCGCCAATCTTTAGCTAATTCAACACATGCTCTTAAAAGTTGACCAGGTGTCGCCTCCAACTTGCTTTCTAACCTCTCCAAAAGAGTAAACGCGTCTGCTGTTGATCCCGCAAACCCACAGACCACATCTTGGCCACCAGGAGATAAGCGCCGCACTTTTTTTGCTGATCCTTTTATAACGGTTTGACCTAAGCTAACCTGGCCATCACCTGCTACAACTACCTCACCATTTTTACGAACGCCTACGATTGTTGTTCCGTGCCAACCGGGGTACTTATTTATTTCATTCATTCTTGGTCCTTTTTACGAATATATGGTGGTTGGTTTAATTATAACAACCCTTTTGCTTTTTTACGATCTATATCGTTTTACTTTGAGAGAATTACTTTTTATTAAACATGTGGGGGTTGTTTTTTATTTAGTCTAAATATTTGTAAGAAACACCCGATACGAAGTATAAAGATAGGATTGTTAGATGAACTTAGAAAAAATGACATTAGTTTTTAGACAACTAGCAATCGAAGCCGGAGAAAAAATTCTAAAAATATATAATGAAGATGATTTTTTGATTTCAATAAAAGAAGACAAAAGCCCATTAACCCTGGCTGATAAAATGGCGGATGCACATATATCAAAAGGTTTAGCTTTAGCGTATCCAGAAGTTCAGTTGATATCTGAAGAAGAAGAGTCTTCACATCAAAGTTACCAGAATGAATTTTTTATTGTAGACCCACTTGATGGAACAAAAGAGTTTATAAATAGGAATGGTGATTTTACAGTCAACATTGCATATGTAAAAAATGGAAAACCAATTGTTGGGGTGGTTTATGCTCCCGATAAGGAGCGCCTGTTTTACTCTAATGGTTTAGGCGCCTCATTTGAAGAAAAAGGACCGTTCTTATATAATGTTTTGGGTAATAAAAAACAGATATTTACAAGAGCTGAGGTTCGAAAAGAACTATCGATAGTGGCGTCAAAGTCACATCGAAACAAAGAAACTGAAAATTATATTAAGAACTATTGTGTGAGGGATATTAAAAGTGCGGGATCGTCTTTAAAGTTTTGTTTGATTGCTACTGGTGAGGCTGACCTATATCCACGCCTTGGAAGAACAATGGAGTGGGACACTGCTGCGGGGCATGCTGTATTGCTTGGAGCTGGGGGTATGGTTGTGAGGCTTGAAGATCATAAAGAGCTTACTTATGGTAAGTCTTTGTATGAAAACCCGTTTTTTATTGCGCATGCGCCAAATGTCGATTTGTGGAGAGGTTAACTGTCAACAATTATAATAATCCCAGCTAGATATGATTCAAAGCGATTTCCTGGAAAACCCTTAGTGCGATTAAAAGGGGCGAATGGAGAAAAAAAAACATTAATCCAACGATCATGGGAAGCTGCAAAAAGAGTTAAGGGCGTCGATAGAATAATAGTGTCAAC
This sequence comes from Paracoccaceae bacterium, assembly GCA_028112705.1. GTDB lineage: Bacteria > Pseudomonadota > Alphaproteobacteria > Rhodobacterales > Rhodobacteraceae. The sequence goes on from JAOGYN010000003.1 coordinate 70,190, forward strand.
AGATGATGATAGAATAAAAAATGTAGCAAATACATTTGGTGCAGAAGTTATGATGACTTCCACATCATGCTTAAATGGAACTGAAAGATGTGCTGAAACGTGTTCAAAACTCAAAGAGCAATATGATATTGTAGTTAATTTACAAGGGGATGCTCCGTTAACACCTTATTGGTTTGTTGAGGATTTAATAAATGAATTGGAAAGAAACCCAAGTGCAGAAGTTGTCACACCAGTTTTACGATGTGACTCTGATGGACACAGAATGTTTATGGAAGACAGAAAAGCAGATCGTGTGGGGGGAACAACAGCTGTTTTTACCACAAAAAACAAAGCACTGTATTTTTCGAAGGAAGTTATACCATATACGGCAAAAATATATAAAAAAGATGAGTTATGTCCAGTCTTTCATCACGTAGGTGTCTATGCTTATCGATCAACAGTTTTGAATGAATACTTAAATCTTTCGGAAGGCCAGTTAGAGATTTTAGAAGGCTTGGAGCAGTTAAGGTTTATAGAAAACGATAAGGACGTCTATTGTGTTGAGGTAGATGGAAAGAGCCAAAGTTTTTGGGAGTTAAATAACCCTGAGGATGTGAGCCGAATTGAATCTAAATTACTAGAAAACAACATCGATTAAACTAAGCTGCTTTTGTGGCCATTTTTTCAGTTAAAATTGTGTACATAGTGGTTGCGTTTGAATTTGCCCGCAGTTTAGAGCAAATTGATGCATCTCGTAGTGTTCTAGAAACAAGAGCCAATGCCTTAAGGTGCTCTACTCCAGCCCCTTCTGGAGCAAAAAGCGCAAAAATTAAATCAACAGGTTGTCTATCAACAGAACTGAAATCCATTGGTTTTTCCAATTTAAAAAAAGCACCTGCTACTTTATCTAATCCTTTTATTCTAGCATGGGGCAACGCTACACCATTGCCCACCCCTGTAGCGCCTAATGTTTCTCTACTCATTAATGCATCAAATACTAAAGTGGGAATAAATTTTTTATTGTATACGGTGATGACTTCTGAAATTTCTTGAAGGAGTCTTTTTTTACTATCTACTTGTGAAATTAGCCTAACAGCTTGAGGCATTAAAATTTGAGACAGTAGCATTTTGTTAACCTAGTTTTATTATTTTTTGAACTATTAAGTAAATTAAGGAATTTATATAGGTAGTTTTGTTTTTTAGAATCTTCTGGATATTTACCGACGATATAAAACTCTAAGTCAAAAGTTTCAACTGGAGTCTTGTGAAAACTATTAATATTTAAGAAAATTTTATAATTATATGCTAAATTTTAAGAAACATGAAAATCTTCACCAAGATAAACCCTCCGAACATTTTCATCTTGAACAACCTCATCAGGAGTGCCGCTTTTTAATAACCTTCCTTCATTAAGAATATAAGCCCTGTCTACTATTTTAAGGGTTTCTCGAACATTGTGGTCTGTTATTAAAACACCTATTCCACGGTCTTTTAAGGCCGAAACTATATCTCGTATTTCACCTACAGCAACAGGATCGATTCCCGCAAATGGTTCGTCTAATAGTATATACTCTGGTTCAGAAGCAAGGCATCTAGCTATTTCAACTCTGCGACGCTCGCCTCCAGACAAAGATAAAGCTGAAGATGTTCGTAAATGGCTTATTGAGAACTCCTGTAATAATGCGTCTAATCTCTGTTTTTGATTTGATTTGCTGGGTTCCCAAAGCTCTAATATTGATAATATATTATCCTGTACAGATAGACCTCTAAAAATAGAAGCTTCTTGGGGTAGGTAGCCCATTCCAAGCTTAGCCCTTCGATACATTGGTAGAAATGTCACATCTTTTCCGTTTAATAACACGGAGCCCTCTTCGGGAATTACTAGACCAGCAATTCCATAAAATGTAGTTGTTTTACCAGCGCCATTTGGACCCAGAAGGGCTACAACCTCTCCTTTATACAAGCTTAAACTAATATCAGTAATAACTCTTTTGTTTCTATATTTTTTTCCAAGGTTTTTGACATGTAACCCAAGAGTATCATCTTTACTTTTTGACATTATTCGTCCGAACCCAATATAGCTTTAACACGGCCAGACATGGTGCCTTGTCCAGTGTCTAAGTTTATACTTAACTCTTCTCCAGAAAAGCTTGTGCTTCCTTGGTTTATTAAAATGTTCCCTGAAAGCTTTATTGTGTTGTCAGATAAACTGTAAAGAGCTCTGTCTGCATTTGTGATGTCTTTATTTGATATAAAAACTACGTCATTAATAGCTAATATTTCTTTTATTTCTTGTTTTAAGTTTTCATCAGTTGAGTATGTAACTGTAATTTTTTGAGCTTTTAAAATAATTTTATTGAGCTTTATCTCAACATTCCCATCAAAAGTAGCTATCCCAACATTACTCTCAATTTTCAAACTATCAGAGTTGACTTCAATTGTTCCACTTTTCCCCATTTCAATAGAGCTCAAGAATACATTTGTATCAGCGCTTATTTGAGGTATCTGTAAAACAAAAAACCACGCCAAAAAGCTAAAAATTTTTAAAGTTTTATTAATATTAAAAAACAAGTCAGTTACTCCCCAAAATTATACTGCATTTTTACACCTTTGTTGAACAAAAGAACATAGCCTGTACCAGAATTTTGATTCATATCATAAAACTTTGCTGACCCCGCTTTTATAGTTCCAAATGGGCCTTTCATAAAAACCACCCCCTCTGTCTTAACAAGAGATTTGGCGTAAAACACTTTTAAATCAGACGTTTCAATCAATATTCCATTAGAGCCCTTCACGCTCACTTTACCTACCATTTCTGCAGTTTGTTCACTAATATTTACTATTCCTTTTTTTGCAGAAGCGTTGGCCCAGTTTTCTTTGTTCAGCTCCAAACGAGCACGTATCTCATTAATTTCAATAATGTTTTTGTCATTATTTTTTGTTATAATTTCGGTTGCATATAATTCTAAATTGGAACCAGATGCTAACGTGCCTCTAAGTGAGGGTTTGTTTATCCCAGCTTTTTTGACAATATTTAATGTTGATTTATCGATTGTATTTAAAGCTTGAATTTTTGTTCTATTGTCTGGCAATAAAAATAAGGTACTAAGAATAATTAAGGCAAGACTGGGCAATATTACTTTAAAAATGGCAACTAGTGTGGAATACTTGTCATCCTTTAACATGTTTATTGTACACCAGCCCTTAGACAGTCATGTATGTGCAAAATCCCTAAAACATTATTTTGTTTATTTGTTACATAAATAGAGGAAATTTTATTTTCGTTCATCAGGCTTAATGCAGAAGACGCTAAAGTAGTCTTTTCAATTACATGTGGATCAATAGTCATAATGGCTTCACAGTTTTTTTCCATTAATCCATGAATGTTTCTTCGTAAATCTCCATCAGTAATAACCCCAATTAAAACATTTTCATTGCCAATTATTGCAACTGTCCCAAACCCTTTTTGAGACATTTCCAAAAAAACATCGACCATATTAGTTCCAGGGCATACTTTAGGAACTTCATCCCCCACATGCATTAAGCTTTCAACAGTAATAAGTGTTGCACCTAAATTTCCACCTGGATGGAGCGTCCTAAAGCTTTCAGACGTAAACTTTCTGTGTTCCATTAAAGTAATTGCTAGCGCATCTCCAAGTGCAAGGGTCATTGTTGTTGATGTTGTTGGGACTATATCTGAATTGCAGGCTTCTTTTGTTTTGGGAAGGGTTATAGAAATATTGGCATTTTTTAACAGGCTAGAAGAAGCATTGCTTGCAATTCCAATTAAGGGAATTTTGAACCTATGAGAATAGGATATAATATTTGCCAACTCTTGCGTTTCCCCAGAGTTTGACAGCAGTATAACTACATCACTTTTTGTAATCATTCCTAGGTCACCGTGACTGGCCTCTGCAGGATGTAAAAAATAAGAGGGTGTCCCTGTTGAGGTTAAGGTGGCTGTTATTTTCCTAGCAATGTGCCCAGACTTCCCCATTCCAGATAAAATGATCCGTCCTTTAGCAGCAAGAATAATTTTGACCGCATCTGCAAACGAACTTTCTAACGTGTTTTCCAGTTGCTCGAGCGCCCGTGCTTCAGCTTTAATAACCCGTTTGCCAGTTTCAATAAAAGTCTGTGTTTGATTTTTTTCGTGCATAGATTTTTTCTAGTGAGCAAAAATGTCAATATCTGGCCAACCCATGATATCAAGTTGAGCCCTGTTGGGAAGAAAGTCAAAACAAAGCTTTGCAATTTCAACACGCCCCTCTGTTTTTATTCTGTCATTCAAGGTTTTCATAATATCATGGAGATGCAAAACATCTGACGCAGCATATTCTATTTGTGCTAAGGTTAAGTTTTTGGCACCCCAGTTGCTACTTTGCTGCTGTTTTGAGATGTCTATTTCTAAAACCTCTTGAATTAAGTTTTTTAAACCATGCCTATCTGTATATGTCCGTACTAATTTGGAGGCAATTTTTGTGCAATAAACAGGCGAAGTTAAGACATTAAATCTTTTTAGAAGAACAGCAATATCAAAGCGCCCAAAGTGGAAGAGCTTGAGAACCATAGGATCTGTTAATAATTTACACAAGTTTGGAGCACTGGATTGGTCTTTTTCAATTTGAACTATGTGTGCGTTACCGTCTCCTGAAGATAACTGTACTACACATAATCTATCACGAATTGGATTTAAGCCCATTGTTTCTGTATCAATTGCGACAACTGAACCCAAATCTAAAGTGTCTGGTAAGTCACATTTATACAATTTATTAGCCATAAATAGGCTCCTTTTATTTTGTGTATATTAAGCTAGTATAATATAAACAACAAAGCATTGAAATAAGCATTATTTAAGATTTTTAGAAATTAAGAGATAAATCCCTATGTCCAGAATTGCACTTTGCCAAATATAAGGCTTGCGAACGAGTTAGCTTTGGTTGCTGGCGGGCACCTAGTGTTTCAGAAATACTACTTAGATATAATAATAATTTGGATTTAATTTTTTTATCAGCTTCTAACCTCCAAGTGGCCTGATCATTATATAATTTAAGCGCTTTTTCATGAGCCACCAAGCTCTTCTCTACATCTGTTTTTCCCGGCCTTAATTGCTTTTGAATTTTTCTAATAGTAGCTGCTACTTTTGTTGCACCACTTATCTTTGAAAGTTTAGTTTTCAGTTTTTTGGCGAAAAGTTCAGCATCTTTAATATCTTCAGATAGAATTTTTTTTCTAAGGATTTCTATATCACTTTTGACGTTAAAATATTCATTGTTGGCGTTTAGGATTGATATGAAATCTAAAACAGGAGTAAAAGATTGATCTGCAGATTTTCTGTATTTAAGCCTCGCTTTCGTTTCAGCTGTAGTTAATTTATTAAAAACTTTGTACGTCTTTTCCCAATTATTAGGTATTTGACTTTTCAAACTCAAAATAACATTCTCTAACAGAGCTATTTCCTCCTCTACAGCCACCCTTTTTTCTTTGTCTGCATCAGATTTTAGATAATTTAAAGAGCTCTTAAGAGCCTTAATTTTTTTCTTATTCCACCGAACTTTACTTTCAAGAGCTCGTACAGCGTTTAATAGAGGCCTATATTCTTTTGAGTTATCGAGGACAGTTTTAGCTTTTATATCAATATCGTATATAGAATTAAGAGCTAAGTCTGCAGATTTAAATGAGTTTAATAAGTTAATTTTAATTTTTTTTGGTAAAAAGCTCAGTTCAATTTTTTTTGCATCTTTTATAGCTTCAGTAATATCCTCTTCACTATGACTAATTTTTTTTGCCACATACTCTTCTAAGCAAATTTGCAATTTTGGATTTCTTGGGGGTGGAGAGGAATCTGAAAGGAGACTCATTCTGTTTGGTAGATAATTTACCATTTGAGGGTAGTAACCAACGATCGCTAAGGCCAAAAGCTGCAAACAGATAAAGGCAATGACACCCTTATAAATATTGATAGTTTTAACAACTAACGGCGCAACACCTCTCAGATAAAATAAGGCGAAACCGAATGGTGGCGTAAGAAAGGATGTTTGGATATTTAATCCAATCATTACACCCAGCCAAACAGCAGTTATGTTTGCAGCCGGATCAGCTAGTAAAATTGGCGCTACAATCGGAACAACGACAACCGCAATTTCAATAAAATCAAGAAAAAACCCTAAAACAAATATAACAGCCATAACAATGATAAATTTTGCCCAAAACCCACCAGGCATAGAATTAAGAAAATTTCGCACAAGGTCTTCACCACCAAAAGCACGAAAAGCTGCTGTTAACATTGCTGCACCTAAAAGAATTATAAAAACCAGCGATGTTGTTTTTGCAGTTTCCAGCATGACTTCATGCATCGTGTTGTTTAGTTTTAAGACCCTGATTCCGCTCCATATAAGTGAAGCTACAAGCATTAAGGTGCCAAATAGACCTATAAAAATCCCTGTCTTGTCACCGCTGGTAGCAATTACAGCTTTAATATTCATGTTAAAATTCGATAAACAAAAAGCTATTATAGCTAGAGAGCCTATTGCAAGAAGCGCAGGATAGTATCTACCCTTTGTTCCTGCGGTTAATCTGTAACCAGCCATAATCAATGCACCACCAGCACCGATAGCGCCTGCCTGATTAACAGTTGCTATTCCAGTTATTATTGACCCCAAAACCAAAAAGATCAAACCAAGTGGTGGAACTAATGTTAGCAAAACATTAATCCAGAACTTTAAATCCATTGCTCCGTCATATCGAACAGCAGGAGCTACTTTTGGACGAATGAATGCATATACAAGAATAAAGAGCATATACAATGCAACGAGAACAAGTCCAGGAACTAAAGCACCAAGAAACATTTCCCCTGCGCTAGTAGAGCCAACATCAAACACACTTGGCATTGATATTTCACCCGTCGCATCTTTAAATAGCAATTTTCTTGCCGAACCAGCTTGGTCTGTTGCTGATGCAAGTTGGTCGGCTAGTATTATTAAGACAATAGATGGTGGAATTATTTGGCCCAATGTACCTGAGGCTGCAATAGTCCCTGTTGCGAGTGACTGAGAGTAGTTATTTCTTAACATTGCGGGTAATGAGATTAATCCCATAGCCACAACTGTGGCGCCAACTATCCCAGTGGTGGCTGCAAGTAGCGCGCCTACGAATACCACTGAGATTCCAAGACCCCCTGGTACAGGCCCAAATAAGTTGGCCATGGTAACAAGTAAATCTTCAGCTATTTTTGATTTTTGTAGCATTATCCCCATAAAAATAAATAAGGGAATTGCAATTAAAGTATCTCTTTCAACCTCCCAATAAACGCCACGCAGGTTTGTTACACCAGAAGAAATCCATTGAAATGGGCCACCTTGATGAAAATAAATGGAAGGGTCGCCAGTAAATAAAAAACCACTGATACCAGCAAGTAAAATTGTAATTATTGCTGAACCTGGCAATGCGAAAGCTACAGGAAAACCAGAGCCGAGAGCCGTTGCCATTGTTAAAACAAGTATAGCAAGAAAAAACAATTCCATAAATAATTACCTCAGTGAGAAATAGGTTTAACTTCCCGTTTTCCTGGTTCATTTCTTAAGTCAGCAACAGCTTCAAATAGATAGCTCACAAATTGAATTTGCATTGTAATGGCAAAAATTAACAAGAATGCAGCCATTTGATATTTTATATACATTCCAGCTGTTCCGTTCTGAGAAACTTCAAAGTTCATAATAGGTGAGTTCACAATAGCTTGCTTAGACCAAATACATATGAGAAAAATTGTTATAGATGTAATCATTCCTAAAAATATTGATCCATAAGCATTAACCTTTCCTTTAGACGTATTCCTAAAGGTAGAATATAGAACATCTACTCTGACATGACCTTCTTCAAGTAAGGTGTAGGCAGATGCAAAAAGAAATAGAGCAGCGTACCAGTATCGGACAAGATCACCCATTAAAGTTTGTTCATACGAAAATACAAACCGAGAAACTACAATTAATAGCTCTGCGCCAACAATCATCAAAGCTAACCATAAAAACCCCAAGGTGCGAGAATAAAATGCTATTAGAAAGCCTAATATAATTAATGGTGCGTGTATTTTTGGGCCTATAAAATTGGATCTCAACAAAGCAGAAGCTGTATCTTTATCGAATATAACAGGTAAAAGACTTTCAACACGTAGCCATGCTATCGAGGCATCTACAATGCCAACAAATAGAACAGAAAAAAAACACCCTCTAATTATATAGGCATTAATAGCTGTTATTTTTTTTGCATCATTGCGTAATGAATTGTCAGATGTTTTTAAAACCCAAAATATAGAAATAAAAAATATTACAATATAAACTAAAGGCTGCAATATAATTGCTAGTGATGGTGTTTTAAAAAATTGCATCACACCAGGATAATCAAAACTTAATGACAAAATATTATTGATTAAAAAAGCAAGTAAAAAACTTAAAGTGCACCAGCCAAAAATTCTAACAAATACAGCTGGTCTAATGGGTGTTTCCAGTTCAGATGTAGCTGATAACAGAGTCATTTTTTATATAGCTCACTCATTCTAAGGAAAAAGTATCGAATTGGCTTTAAACTAGAGAGCTAATCAGCAGATTAGCTCTCTAGTAACTTTTTATGTTTAGGTTAAGCCAAGAACTCGGTTACGTTGTTGAGAAAATTCGATTTCAGCTATAGCTCTAAATCCACCAATGTCTCTTAACGCAGCCATATGTGAGTCGTTTACACGAGCAGTCAATTCGGAATGCTGTCTAGTTTCTTCGAAAACTTCTGCTGAAGCTTCTCCAAATGCATCCCAAACATCGTCATTATATGAGCGAAGCTGGGTACCGTGCTCATCAACTAACTTTTGAAGGTAAGCACCATTGTTTGCCATGGCTTCCTCAGGCTGTGCTGCATTTTCTTCCATACAGGCTGCAGTAATCACTGCTTTTTCGTGGTCAGTACAATTGTTCCAAAAATCCAGGTTCATCCCAAATGCGAGACCTCCGCCAGGTTCATGCATTCCACCTGTGTAATAGTATTTTGCAGCCTCATAAAACTTCATGAAGTAATCATTATATGGCCCGACCCATTCTGTCGCATCAATAGCGCCAGAAACAAGGTTTTCGTAAATTTGTCCACCTGGTAGTGAGACTGTTGAAACTCCCAGCTTTGAAAGCACCGTTCCACCCAAACCTGGGATACGCATTTTTAAGCCTTGAAGATCATCTGGTGAGTTTATTTCTTTGTTAAACCAACCGCCACACTGAGCACCTGTGCCACCACAGGGAAGAGCTTTCAAGTTGAATCCGCCCGCTAGTTCATCCCACAGTTCTTGACCACCTGCAAATTTAATCCAGGCATTCCATTCGGGCGTTGTCATCCCAAAAGGCACAGATGTGAAGTAGTTATAAGCAGCATGCTTTCCACCCCAATAGTACTCAGCAGCAATGTATGCATCTGAGTTTCCGGCAGCAACCTCGTCGAAGCTGTCAAATGCACCAACTTTTTCGCCAGCTGCAAAATATTCCGTTTTTATTGCACCGCCAGAAATAGCATCAATTCGAGCACATAAACGTTGTGCAGATGTTCCAAGGCCTGGAAAGTCTCGAGGCCATGTTGATACAACTGTTAATGTTTTTACGCCTTGTGCAATTGCTGGTGAAGCGAGAGCTGCTCCAGTACCAATAAGTGCTGCGCCAGTTAAAAATTTACGTCGTTCCATTCCCTAATATCCTCCCTATGGATTTGAGTAATTGGATGTCACTTAATTTGTGACAAGTTATTTTCGTTGGACCTAATATTTGACTTTGGCCATATGGTTTATTCTATAAAGATTCATATATATGAATCTTTATAGAATAAACCATAGACTAAGAACAGCTTGTGTAAAGAAAAAGGTTGGGTTTTCCTTACTTAACGCTATATCTGTGAAGAAAGTTAATTTTCATTTTTAAGATTAGGTCGATATTTATGCATATCTTGGTATTACAGCATGCGAAGGGGGAGCATCCTGGTTCTTTCAGAAAATTTCTAAAAGAGGACGGGCATACCTGGGATACCGTAGAGCTTAATGCTGGCGAAAACCTACCCTTAATTGATTCATATGATGCCCTTTGGGTAATGGGTGGTCCGATGGATGTTTGGGAGGAAGAAAAGTACCCTTGGTTAAAGAAAGAAAAAGAATTTATTAAGATCGCTGTAGCAGAAAAGGGATTACCCTATTTGGGTGTGTGTTTAGGCCATCAATTATTGGCTGAGTCTTTGGGTGGAAAAGTTGAAAAAGCCAAATCTCCTGAAATTGGTATTTTAGATGTTCACCAGACACAGGATGGCCAGAGTGGGGTTTTTTTGGACGGGTTACCAGACACTTTTCCTACTCTTCAATGGCACTCGGCTGAAGTAACTGTTATTCCAGAGGGAACTCAAGTTCTTGCAACCACACGAGATTGTGCTGTGCAAGCGATGCGGTGGCAAACGCGCGCGCATACCGTCCAGTTTCATTTAGAGGTTGAGGAGGACACCATAAAAAATTGGGTGGGCATCCCTGAGTATTCTAAGTCACTGGAGACAGCACTTGGGGAAAACGGTGCTGTTATATTGCAACAAGATGCTAAATTAAACCAAAGACAGTTTGAGGATATGGCTGAGCGTGCATACATAAATTGGATGCAAACAATTGCGAAACCATCACTTTAAAAATTTTTAAACTCTTTAAGTCTTTTGATTGCAGCATCGTTTTTTTCAAACACAGCCAACAGTGCATCTTTTTTTATTTTGGAATTACATTTTGCTTGAAAAAGACGCTTTATTGCCAATAAAGAAACACCATCATTATTTTCAGCAATACTGCATAGATTATCTATAGTAAAAATGAATGCTTCCTTTTCGACAATCTCATCAATTAAATTTGTTTCCAATGCTTTTTGTGCTGATATTTTTTGACCAGCCAAAAGAACTAATTTTGCAGTAGATATACCTGCAATATCAACCATCCTTTCAATATCATTAGGCTGTGGTAGTATATTATTTTTTAATACTGGATAAAAGAATTTTGCAGCAGGTGTGGCTATCCTAAGATCACAAGCTAAAACCATTCCAAAAGCACCACCAGCCAATGTACCATTTAACGCCGCTAAAGTAAGGCAAGGAATATTTGCTATTTTTTCTGACAACTCTTCCCATTGGGTTGTAGTGGTTATCTCATTATTTTTTTTTACTGCATCAAGGTCAGCGCCAGCAGAAAAAACTTTACCTTCCCCAGTAAAAATCAACGATCGCAATTGCTTTTCTTTTTTTGCAGCATCCAGGATTGAGTTTAGCTTACTAAGCATTTCCATATTTATGGCATTGGCTTTGTTTGTACGGCTTAATGTAATTGTCCACCTGAAAGCAGTTTTTGATATTTTAATCATATTACGCCAATTGCTTTTCTAATCCCTTTTTCCCGTAAAGAAACGACCTTTCCTAAATAGTCATCAGACTGGGCGCCACACATCCAAACCAAACATTTGGCAGCCCAATCAGGAGGAATATGATCCTCCCAACCCATCTTGGAAACGGGATTTATACCACTTTTCTTAATTAATCTTTGCATGTCAGTCGCAACTGTTCCTGGCGAAAGAACTAGAGCTCTTATTGAATTACTGCGCATTTCCAAATCGAGGCAGGCATTTAAGTGGTGTACTGCCGCTTTTGAAGTACAATAATGAGACCACCCATCCAAAGGCGATATTGCCGCGCCAGATCCAACTGTGATTATTGTTCCTCCATTTATCATGTATGGAAGTACTGACTTTATTCCATACCAAATTCCTTTTACATTTATATCAATAACCTTATCAAAATCAGAAAGCTCCATATCAAGAATACTTTTTATTGGCTCTATTACCCCCGCATTTCCAATTAAAATATCTATAGAGCTAAACATTTTCATAGTTGTTTTTATAGCATTTTCCATCTGATTTGCACTGCTCACGTCACATTGAATGGCGATGGATTTACCGCTATTTAGATTTATTTCTGATGAGATTTTGTCAATTTTATTTTTAGACCTTGCTAATAGTGCAACGTTAGCACCTAGATCTGCAAACATTCTTGCTGCGGCTTCACCAATACCTTGGGAAGCACCAGTTATTACTACGGTTTTGTTTTTAAATTTTTCCATAGTGCGATGTTAAACCACTGATTATATGCCTACAACACAAATTTTGAGCTTATATTATTATTGGTTTGGAAAATAGTCTTCACACGATCCTTCGCGGTAAACATCGGCTGTACAGCAATGCAAGCCCCCACCAAATGCATAAGCATCGCGCAGATCTATTTCCAATACTTCCATCCCTAATTTATCCATTTGCTCTGCTTGATAAACTTCTGATTTTTCTACACAAACCGTTTTTGGATCTAAAACTAGTACATTCATTGAAAGCCAAGTTGATGAATAACATAAGGGTGGAGGGGCGTTATGTGCAGGTTGAGCTGCATCAATAATTTCCCACCCATTCTTGTTGAACATCTCTCTTTGATCTTTTGGAAGCTTTCTTTGAGGATTGTTTAAAATGAGTCCAGGTCGGAGTGGTGTGAATGTTGCGTCAATATGAATTGGGTAAGGATCTCCAGGAAAGTTAACAGAGTGAACTCTATGGTTTGGGAAGTGCCTTCTTAACCATTCAATACCCTTTTCATTAGTGGTAAAGCCGTGTTGAACAACCAAGTCTTTTCCAAACCGTAAAACATCAGCAGCATCAAACAAGGGCTCAACTTCTGTTGTCACAAAAAACTTTTCAGCAGCCCACTCTAGTCTTTTATTAACACCAATTTTTTCAGAAAGGTAATCAGGCCGATAATCTTCGTCAGTCAATCTTGGTTTAGGTGCAGCCTCATGGCGGAAATTTGAATCTTCTTCCCAATATTTTTGCAGTAAGGGCCGGTAACATAAATACTCAAACCAGCGGCATCTATAACTCATTGTTGCTTCTAGTATTTCTGACCCAACTGTTAAAAGAACGTCGCGAGGCGGCATACATCCAAATTGGCTTTCGGTGTGAAAGTCTGGCGTTATTGCAGGTTTTGAAAAATCAGTTGGTGTTGGTCGATCAACTTTAATACCACGGGAAGTTAACTTTTGGGCAAAGTTATCTAATAATTCATTTGCACGGTCTATGGTTTCTTGAGGCCTTCGACCCCATTGGCCACGCATATCACTATCTTCTGGAACTTTAGCATCTAAAGCAGGTTCTGCTGGGGGAATATGGCAATTATCAGCTCTACCAACAATCACGTGTTTTAATTCATCCCATTCGTTCCAACTGTTAACAACCGTTTTGTCACCTGACCACGTCATAGTATTCTCCATTTTTGGTATCAATTTAATTGAAAAACTTAAATTCAAAGTAATTGCAAGTTAATTTCTTGGCTAATAAAATTTAAAAAATATCTTATAATTAAATCATGTGAGGTTTAGTAATCGAATATTTTTTTATTTTAGAAAAAATTGTTGCCTGTGCGAGGCCTAGTAATGATGGCGATTATCTATTATCCGTAATAGAAATACGAGAATCTGGAGAAATATTACTTAATAATAATTCAACTTAATAATATAATACATTTGATTTTATTATTTAAAAGTAAAATAACCCAAAAAAGTGAAAGACATGATTTGTGACTCATGATTTAGAATTTATCGCTAATACTCTTTTAGAAATGTCTAAAAAAGCAGGCGCAGACTCAGCAGAAGCAATTATTTTAGAACAGGAGTCTCTTAGCGTGGATACCCTTAATGGTTCCCTTGAGTCCCTAGAGCGGTCTGAAGGCATTGATGTGGGCCTGAGAGTAATTTTGAATAATAGGCAAGCCTGCATTTCTTCATCTGATATTCGAGAAGTTACTCTGCAGAAAATGGTAGAGCGCTCTTTAGCAATGGCGAGGGAAGCCCCACAGGATGATGATGTCCTATTGGCGGCACGACATAAAATTGCAAAAAATTGGGACTTAAATTCGCTAGACTTGATTGATGAGAAAATAATGGTTGAGCCAGATTGTATTAAAGACTGGGCTATTGAGGCTGAAGCTGAAGCAAAAACAGTTAAAGGTGTAACACAAGTCCAATCATCCAGCGCGAGCGTGGGAATGGTAAACTCATATTTAGCCACATCAAATGGTTTTTCGGCAGGATACTCTCGTAGCAGTGCAAACATTTCATGTGTTTCTATTTCTGGAAAAGGGCTAGAAATGGAACGGGATTATGCGTATGAAGGGCGGGTTTATGCATCTGATTTACCTGCACCTTCTACCATCGGTTTGTTGTCAGGACAAAGGGCTGTAGAGCGGGTTGGTTCAAAAAAAGCTCCTACAGGTAACTACCCTGTTATTTATGATGAAAGGATTTCAAGCACACTAATAGGTCATTTTTTGAATGCAATTAATGGATCCTCTATTGTCAGAGGTTCAAGTTGGTTAAGAGGGTCTATGAACGAAGAAATATTTCCTAAAGATATATCAATTATAGAAAACCCACTGAAAGCAAGGTGTTTCAGTTCCAGGCCATTTGATTCGGAGGGATTAAAGACATATTCGAAAACAATCGTTTCAGACGGTATATTAAAAACATGGCTGTTAGACCTGTCTTGTGGTAAAAAATTAAATTTAGATAGTACGGCCAATGCTGTACGATCAATATCAGCCCCTCCTACGCCTGGCATTACAAACATTACATTCACTAATGGCTCAAAGAGCAAATTGGATTTGATGAATAATATGGGTACTGGTCTAATCATAACGGCTATGATTGGTTTGACTATTAATCCAATTACAGGTGATTATTCTCGAGGCGTATCTGGATTTTGGCTAGAAAATGGAGAGATTCAGTATCCAGTTAATGAATGTACAGTTGCTGGAAATTTAAAAGACATATTTAAAAGTATTATACCAGCCAACGATGCAAGAAATCATTTAAGCTTTTCAGTACCATCACTATTGGTAGAAGGTTTGAAAATTGCTGGAAAATAATCTTATGTTATTACTTGAGGCGGCTGATGCTGCTGGTCAAATAGCTCGCAAATTTTTTAGAAAAAATCCAAAAGTTTGGCATAAAGATTTAGACCAGGGACCTGTTACTGAAGCTGATATAAAAATTAACAACATGTTAATAAAAAAATTGCAATCTGCACGCCCAGAATATGGATGGCTATCTGAAGAAACAGAGGATGATCAAGGTAGGCTCTCAAAAGATTATGTGTTTATTATTGATCCTATAGATGGAACAAGATCATTTATTGATGGGCATGAGAATTATGCCTGTGCTTTAGGAATTTCTTTTAAAGGACGAATGCAAACAGCAGTTGTTCAAATGCCTAGTTTAAATAAAACGTTTTGGGCAAATGTTGGACAGGGTGCATATGAAAACGGTAAGAAAATCACTGTAAGTACCCAAATGGATATTAATCAGTCCAGCTTATTAACGGCTAAACCTCATTTGGACCCGTCTTTATGGCCGGGAGGTGTTCCTCCAGTAAAACAGGCCTACCGGAGCTCTTTGGCTTATCGTTTATGCCTTGCGGCAAACGGTTCTTTTGATGCGATGGTGACTTTAAGGGATTGTTGGGAATGGGATATAGCAGCAGGTGACTTGATCGTCAGAGAAGCCGGTGGAACAGTAACAGATAGGTTGGGAGACGACTTATATTTTAACAACCCAACCCCTAAAAGGCCCGGTGTTTTGGCTGGCTCTAACTCAATACACTCTAACTTATTAAGCAGACTATAAAGTTATTTACTATTTTCCTTGATGCTTTAAATCGTATATGGCCATAATTTATAATATTTTTTTGAATGAGCATAATGAATAACACACTTGCTGATATATATAATAACAAATTATCAAAGCAGTTGATAACCTATGACCGCAATCAATCAAAGGCTATCGTTTTACTTGAAAAATTAAATAATAATCTCTTGAAAAAAAAATCTGGATTTTTATCAAGAATAAAAAAAGAAAATCCAATAAAAGGTGTTTATTTCTGGGGTGGAGTTGGCCTGGGAAAATCAATGATTATGGATTTGTTTTACGAAAACTCAGTTATTAAAAAGAAAAAGCGTGTTCATTTTCATGCATTCATGCAGGAGGTTCATGACGAAATTCACTTGATAAGGAAATCTGGTGTAACTGATGCAATTGAACCCATTGCAAAAAATATTTCAAAGAATGTGAAGCTATTATGTTTTGATGAATTGCAAATAACTGATATTACGGATGCGATGATAGTTGGAAGATTAATGGAACTATTAACAAAAAATGGTGTAGTAATAGTTTCCACATCTAACAGGCCTCCAGATGATCTGTATAAAGATGGCTTGAACCGAGACTTATTTTTACCCTTTATATCCTTTTTGAAGGAAAACCTGGATGTATTTCAATTTTCAGGTGATATTGATTACCGCCAGTTAAGTTTAAGCGAGAAAAAAAGGTTTTTCACACCCATAAGCTCAAAAAATAAATCTGTTATAAATGCTCTGTGGGGTGAATTAACGGATGGAACTTCAGCTCCTCTAAAATTAAAGGTAAAATCAAGAGAGGTTATAATACCAGCTTTTTGTAATGGTGTTGGCCGAGCAAATTTTGAAGATTTGTGTGAAAAACCATTAGGGCCATCTGATTTTCTTGCTATTGCTAAATCAGTTCGGGTTTTAATTATAGAAAACATACCAAAACTGAGTAGAGAAAAAAATAATCAAGCAAAACGGTTTGTAACTTTAATAGACACTCTTTATGAGCATAAAGTTATTTTGATTGCATCTGCTGAAGAAAACCCTGAAAAACTTTATGAAAAGGGAACAGGTTCTTTTGAATTTGAAAGAACAGTATCAAGACTGAAAGAAATGCAATCAGAAAGTTGGGTGTCTTGATTTGCAAAAGTTATACTTCTAACAATCTATAATGGTTTGACATTTTTGAATGCATCACGATTTTTCATAACCTTTAAATAATCATCTAATTTTTTTTCGCCGTGATTAAATCCTATATTTTTTGCCCACCGCAAAAGAGTGGTTAACAAAATATCTGGAATTGTAATCTTATCACCCATTAAGAACGGACCATTCATTTTATTGGCAAGGTTTTTACAATTTTGGTTAAATTCCCATTCTAGTGAAGTATTAATATTTGGGACACGCATTTCTTCAGGTAATATAAACGAATGTCTAGCAGCCATCCATAATACTCCATCAATTTCATCATTTATCGAAAAAGTAAAACTATCTTGCACCGCTCGTTCTTTGGTTCCTGCAGCGTAAGTTAGACTTTTATGTTTATCACCAAGATAAGTTAAGATGGCCATACTGTCTGATATTATTGTACTATCATCAATGAGCAATGGAACTTTCCCAGATGGACTAATTTTTATTAACTCTGTTGATCGAGGCTTCATTGGAATGCCTACATAATCAGCTCCAATTTCTTCTAACATCCAGTACACTCGAAACGCTCTACTTTTTGTACCACCTATTACTTCATACATTTTTATTCCTCATTTTGAAACCATCATGGAAATTTTTATTAATGCGCGTTCCATTAAAGCGCTTTTAGGATCAAGCTTGGATGACCTAAGCCTTAAGTCTGTTTCCATTAGAATTTGAATTGCTCTTTCAAGACGTTTAATCCCCCATTTTTTTGAATTTGAAATTAATTTATTTCTTCGAACACCAAAAATGGGTGGTCTTATTTTTAATAACGAAACTTCTATTTTTGATGGCTGGCTTGCTAATATATGCAGGTTTCTGAAGTGTCTAACTACTCCAATACAAATTGATGTAGGGTTTTGACCTGTAGCAGTTAGTTTTTTCAGCAAAGAGCCAAGATAATTTGTATTTCCAGAGCAGATGGTGTCTATTATTTCTTCCAGCTTTGTTTCCATAGAGATATTTGTACATTCCAATATGTCTTCATATGAAATTGGAGAGCTATCATTCATTTTGTAAAGAGTAATTTTTTCCAAAAGTTGTTTAAATTCGTTTAGTTCTAATGTTAGCCCTAGCTGTGCCAAGTCTTTGTGAATTTCAACACCAGTTATGCCGGCTGTTTCAATAAGTGAGTTTATTTCTTGAATCGTTGGCGGTTCTTGGTAAATACCAATAGAAATAGCATTATTGTTATTTTCAAATAATTTCCGTAATTTAGACCTTGATGGTAAAAAACTAGCTGTCACAATTAAAAAAGCATCACCTTGCTTATAATTAAAGATTATTTCTTCAATTAAACCGGCTAACCCATCTGTGCAGTTTTCAATGAGGACTAGGCGCGGGCCAGGAAAAAAACCAGTTGCCTTAATGGCATCGATAGCCAATGATTTATTTTTTCGCAATTCGGCTGCTGTAATTTCGGTCAAGCGCATTTCATCATTTGCATTATTACCGGCCAGCTTTGATTTAATATGTTTGTATTTATCTTTTATTATTAAATTAGGCTCCCCGTGCAAAAGCAAAGCGGGCACAGGCTTTGGGTCGATACAGTATTTTATTGCATTTTGTCCAGTAAGTTTCATTTGATCCAATCAAAATTTGCATGATAAAGATCAGTTAAAACTGCCTGCGATAACAAGCTGGCTAATCGTTTTTTTTGCATTTTTCTTTGACGCTTTATTGGCAACAATTGAGTCACTTACATCATAAGACACTATTTCTTTAACGGTAAATTTGTATTCATGATCATTGTCTGTGATTTTACAATTGATCAGTCCAATAAGATCCATCCTTGTTGCTTCATTAGATGATGAAAAACTATATTTATTTTCAGAAATCTCTATTTCAGTGATAAGATTTAATCTTTTTTTGCTACCAAAATCGTTAAGAGCAAACCTTAGATTTTGAGCTAAGTAAAAACCAATGTCGGTATCAATATTTTCTACAGACACTTTGTTTTCTAGCGGGCGGTCTTTTAAATCTGATTGATAAATTGGCTTTAGATTACAGGACGATACCATAATAGCAGTAGTTATTAGGAAGATAGTTTTTTTATAAAACGACATTTACTATTCGCCCTGGAACCACAATTACTTTTCTAGGTAGTGCTCCATTCAATATTTTTTTTATATTCTTATCTGCAAGAGCTAATGACTCAATCTCTTTTTTTTCTAGTGACTTTGAAAGTGTTATTAAAGATCTCCTTTTGCCATTCACCTGAATAGCTATGGTTACGTCATCACTTTCTAATAATTCCCTATTTGCTTTTGGCCATGGAGACTTGCTTATTAATTCTAATTCTCCAAGAGCCTCCCACATTTCTTCTGCGATATGGGGAGTAAAAGGCATCATTAGCTTTGATAAAACTATCAAAGCGCTTATTTTGGCCCCAGAACCTGCTTTGGACTTACTTATCGTATTTGTTAGATCATATAGGTTTGCTATAGATTTGTTGAAAGAAAAGCTCTCAATCCCTTTAGTGACTTCATTGATGGACTGATGCACTGACCTTTCCAGAATTAAGTCCTCATTATTTTTACTCGTGGTGTCATTTTTGGCATCAACTACTAGTCGCCAAACTTTGTTTAAATGCTTCCAAGAAGCCTCTACGCCTGACGTTGTCCACTCTACATCCCTCTCTGGCGGACTATCAGACATAACAAACCAACGGGCAGTATCTGCCCCATACTGATCAATAATATCTTGAGGATCGATGACATTTTTTTTGGACTTTGACATTTTAATTGTAGGACCAACAAATGCTTCTTTACTGGTATCTTTTACCAAAATTTTATTATTTTTTCTGTAAACCTCATCTGGAGAATACCAAACCTTCCTCTTTGTGCTGGAGGCCTCTGGTATTGAGTAGGTTTCATGGGTAACCATTCCCTGAGTAAAGAGAGCATTAAATGGCTCAATTGCTTTTTTTGGCAAATGGTCAGTTAAATTCATGGCGCGAGCAAAAAATCTTGAGTATAATAAATGCAAAATAGCGTGCTCCACACCTCCAATATATTGATCTACATTCATCCAGTAACTTGCTTCTTGATTATCAACAGGGGTATTTGATCTTGGGGATGTGAAGCGAGCAAAGTACCAGGAAGAATCTATGAACGTATCCATAGTATCTGTTTCTCTTTTGGCCTTACCGCCGCAACTTGGACAAGAGCAATTTCGCCAAACAAAATGCCGATCTAGTGGGTTTCCAGGTTTGTCAAATGTAATATCTTTTGGAAGCTTGATTGGTAAATTTTCTTTCTTTTCTGGTACGGCACCACATTTTTCACAATGCACAACTGGTATGGGGCAACCCCAATAGCGCTGTCTACTAACCCCCCAATCACGCAGCCTGTATTGTGTTATAGATTTTCCCCACCCGGTATCTTCGGCAAGCTTTATAGTTAAATCGATAGCTGTTTCACCTGATGCCTTTGTGATTCCAGTAAAATGGTCGACCCACTCAACAATTTCAGTTTTTGGAGGTACAAACGCATTCTCTCGTACCTTTATTTTATTTTCTATGGAGAAAAAGGTATCTATTATTGGTAAACTATATTTTATTGCAAATTCTAAATCTCGTTGATCATGGGCGGGACAAGCAAAGATTGCGCCAGTTCCATAATCCATTAAAATAAAGTTTGCTATCCAAATTGGGAGCAACTTTTTGGAGTCCAAAGGATGACTAACTGTTAGTCCAGTATCAAAGCCAATTTTTTCAGCTTTATCCATGTCCTGTTGTGACGTTCCTGAATGCCTACATTTAGAGTTAAAAGAAAGAACGTCTTTATTACTCTTCTCTAGATCTTTTGATAGTGGATGGTCTGGCGAGATACCTATAAAACTTGCGCCCAACAGTGTATCTGGTCGTGTAGTAAATACCTTTATCTCAGAAAAACCGTTATATTTTTGTGTCACCGGAAACTTAATTTCCAACCCAACTGATTTTCCAATCCAGTTAGCTTGCATTGTTTTTACTTTTTCAGGCCAATTATCCAGATTATCTAATGCATTTAATAATTCTTCAGAATAGTCACTAATTTTAAAAAACCATTGTGTTAATTCTTTTCGCTCGACGAGTGCGCCTGACCTCCAACCCCGACCGCTTTCAACTTGTTCATTTGCCAATACTGTCATGTCGACAGGATCCCAATTAACGAGGGCGCTCTTGCGGTAGGCCAAACCTTTTGCCATCATGTCAATAAACATTGCCTGTTGGTGGCCGTAGTACTCCGGATCACACGTTGCGAATTCTCGCGACCAATCAATGGAAAGACCCAAAGGTAGCATTTGAGCGCGCATGTCGGCAATATTTTGGTATGTCCAATCGCCTGGATGTATGCCTTTTTCCATTGCGGCATTCTCTGCAGGTAAACCAAAAGCATCCCAACCCATTGGGTGCAAGACATTGTATCCTTGTGCAGACTTATACCGAGCGACAACATCTCCCATCGTGTAGTTTCTGACATGTCCCATATGAATTCTACCAGAAGGATAGGGGAACATCTCTAATACATAATATTTATTTTTAACCTCATCACGCTTTGCGCAAAATATTTGTGAACTTGCCCACTTTTTTTGCCATTTTGGCTCTGATATCTTTGAATTATATCGAGACATTATTATTCCTTTATTGATCGCATTTTTGTTGAATAAAATTCAAAATTCAAAATTCAAAATTTATTAATGCTTAATCATAATTTGTCATCACTAATGCGGAGTTGCCTGGCTCTACTTAAGATCGCATTTTCAATAGTTTTTATGGTTTTTGGATCAGCTGGCCCCGATCTTTTTAACAATACAACTTTTAGAGTCCGTGCGTCTAGTGACGGATCTTGTATGTACACTGTTGCTCGATATTCTGTGCTCGCCCCAGGTGGCTTTCCCCAACCTGTTGTTATAACCCCTGAAAATGGGTCTACACCTTCAAGTGGTAAAAAACTTAAAACCTCAAGGGAAGCTTTCCAAATATACCTATTAACTTTCAGAATAGTTTCAGAACTGCCTTCATTCGATAAAAGATCAAATATACCAACACCCTTACCATCAGTATCCGTGGGTTTTATATTAAATTCAGCAACTTCCTTAGACGGGTTTTCTGATTTGTTAGTTAATAAACTTCCAACCCCACAGCTACTTAAAATGAGCACAACTATTCCACAAATACCAAGATTTTTTATCGCCAACAGTTTAATCTCCAATTACATTTTAATAGCTTTATAAACGCCAATATACTATTGCTTCAAGCCTATAGTGGATAATGGGGTATGGTTGTAGTTGTTTTCTTTAGTGTGGCTTCTTGGCATCACATGTTTCTTTCATTAACATAAAACAGGAGACGTGCTTGACCCAGTCTCAATAAAAGTGGATTTACTTAAATAACTCAATTTGGAATCCCTGAATTGAGAAATAGTATAACTTAATCGAGGAAAAAAAAATGAAAAAAATTCTTCTTACTACTTCCGCTCTGACCCTGCTTGCAGGCGCAGCAGCAGCAGATGTAAACCTTAGTGGTTACGGCCGTATAGGCATTAGTACAACAGGCGGCGCGTCTTCACAGTACACAAGAATGAACTTAGACTTCTCTGGCTCATCAACAACTGATGGTGGCGTAACTCTGACAGCAAAAACTCGCTACCGAACAACTGGATCGGCTACAGGCCTTTTTTCTGGTCCACAGGCAAGTATCTCAAATGGCGCAATGAGCTTAACAGTTGGTAACGCAGCTGGTGCAGTTGCTCAGACAGCAGGAGTTTGGGGTTGTGGAACAGTTATGTGGGGTTGTCATGACTTGACAGATGATGGTTGGGCTAGCAATTGGGCAACTAGATCTAGTGGTGGAGCTGGTCCTGACGTTATACGTTTAGACATGGCACTAGGTGGAGCAAGTGTTTCTGTTTCAGGTGGCAACGGTAACGATGCAGAGCTAGCAGTCTCAATGCCTATGGGTGCCGGTTCAGTTGGCATCGGGTATGACAATGATAATGCAGATACACAAAAAGCAATTACTCAAGTAAACTACTCAGGCTCAGTTGGTGATATGGGTGTTGGTGTTAAGCTTGCACAACAAAATGCTGTAACTGCTTATATAGCGTCTGTTTCAGCTCCAGCAGGAGGCGGTAGTGTGTATATATTTGCCGGTAAGCAGTTGGACACGAATAACAATTATGGACTTCGTTATAACCAGTCTTTAGGCGGCGGAGCATCTATGCATGTAGGCGCAAATAACATTGCTGGTACAACAACAGTCGGAGCCGGCGTACATTTCGGATTCTAATCCATTCTATCGGATAATTTGTTAATGAAAGAGCGGGATTTTCCCGCTCTTTTTTATTTGTAGTATTTTCTATAATACAAATTATAATAACATTAGATTATTTAATGCTGGAAATTTTAATAAAACATGCAGTTATCAAAAGTAAAAGAATCAATACGAAAATCTGAACTGAGAGCAAAAATTCTTTTAGGGTCAGTCCAGTTAATAGCAGTTTCAAAAGTGCAACCAAATAATAAGATAGAATCTGTCCTAAAAGAAGGTCATCGCTGCTTTGGGGAAAATAGAGTTCAAGAAGCTTTAGGTAAATGGCCTGGTTTCAGAAATAGTTATGATAATATTGAACTTCATTTAATTGGGCCATTGCAAACAAATAAGGCAAGGCAAGCATTTGATACTTTTAATGTCATTCAGACATTGGATCGTGTTAAATTAGCAAAATCATTTGCAAGTCTGGCTCAAGAAAAAGGGTTTTGCCCATCATTATTTATACAAGTCAATACTGGAGAAGAGCCTCAAAAAGCAGGCATTTTTCCTGAACAACTTGATTCATTCATTAAAGAATGTAGATTAATGGATCTTCCAATTGAGGGACTTATGTGTATTCCACCAATAGATGAAGAACCTTCGTTACACTTTTCTTTATTAAAGAAACTGCAAGAACGAAACGACGTTAATTCATTATCAATGGGAATGAGTTCAGATTTTGAAACGGCCATTGCTTTTGGTGCTACACACGTTCGTGTTGGTTCTGCCATTTTTGGTGAACGTATTCCTACGCCTTAATTATCAATTTTGACCTTGGCTCCCACAGTCTAAAAATCATACTAAGATCTTTTAATGCAAATGCGATACAGCCTTCAGTTGGATGGCGTGGCTTTCTCCAAGTATGTAAAAAAATTGCAGAACCTACGCCTGGTACTGCAGTAGGCCAATTAAAATTAGTCACACCTATTAAATCATAAAGGGGGTCGGGTCTCCAAAGCCTTTCATAACTAAATCTATGGTTAGGCTTTCTCAAGTGATTGTATTTAGGGTCTAGTGGATCATCTGACCAAACATCTCTGACATTTATTTTGTGATTTACATTTATGCGAAGTCTATCACCTCTCGCCATCAAAAACATTAAACGCCACGTTCCTTCTGGAGTGATGCCATCTCCTTCGTGAGTCTTTTTTCCAATTCCCGATCGACCAACTGAGCAAGGAAAATGACAACCCTTTATCTGAGCACCCCACTTACCTATTAGGAGATCACAAAACTGCTTCATTAACTAAAGTGCCCACTTTTCTTCACTTTGGTTGCTAGGTAATGAGCATTTTCTGCTGTCTTACCCACATTTAAGGATACTCTCTCGACTACTTTAATTCCAGAGCTATTCATCATTTTTATTTTATTTGGGTTATTGGTTAGAAGACGCGTAGAGTTAAAACCTAAATTTTTTAAAATATTAGCGGCAATTTCAAAATCTCTTTCTTCATCTTCAAAACCTAATCTATGGTTAGCTTCAACTGTGTCAAAACCTTGGTTTTGCAGCGCATATGCACGCATTTTATTTGTTAGCCCGATGCCCCTCCCTTCTTGATTCAAATACAGTAAGACTCCACTTTGTTCTTCACCCATCTGCTCTAAAGCTCTATTTAACTGTGCCCCACAATCACATTTCAAGGATCCTAATAAATCGCCTGTAAAGCAAGCGGAGTGGATCCGGCAAAGAATAGGAAGGGACCGATCGGGTGAGCCGATTTCTATTGCATAGTTTTCCTCTGTGCCGTTTTCGTGTCGAAAGACGTGCAATTTGGAGGATTTTGATACTTTTAATGGTAAATTAGCGCTAACTATCTTGATGATATTTTTATTTTGGGATGCGGCTGCCATATTCTCTGCTGTAATACTGGTTAATTTTTTATCTACTTTTTCAATTTTTTGGGCTAAAACTGCTGGTAATAATCTTGCTTGTTTGCAAAGCTTAATCCCTATTTGGTGCACATTTGGAGACCCATCCCTTATTGGCACGAACGGGCCTTTCATTGGGTAATTTAGATCATCGGCTGGATCAGCAATAGCTTTTACCCATCGCCAATCTTTATTTACGTCCAGTTTAAACCTACCAATATTTTTATCATAAGCAGTAGTTTTTAAAGTTTTAGCCCGTCTTTTTGTTATACTGAATTCAGCACTTTCATTTAAGAGAGAAAACCGTTCTTTCGAAATTGTTTCTATGGAAAAAATTAACCAACTCTGGTCATCATCTATAATACAAATAGGCAAACCAATACGTAAGTCATTTCTTGCCCTATCTAATAATTCTATGGAGGTGGGAGAAAACACAAATTTTGTTCCTAGCTATTAATTCTTCATGTTTAAGCTATAGTACCATTTAAACAAAAGTGAAGGTATTCTAATTAATAATGTATTAATAATTTAAGATTTTTGATATAAGAAATTAATAAGAAACTATTTTAGATGAAAATATATGGTAGAAAAAGATGATTAAAGAGGCTGGAAAAGTAGTTTTAATAAGCGCTGATCGTAATTTAAATCAAGCTTTAGCTGGCCAATTTGAACTAGTTGATTTTCTAGAATTTAAGTTTTTTCCTGATCTGGATGACTACAAAGATAATAATCATCCAGATTTGATTATTTATAATAATGAGGTTAAAATACTTCAGCTTCTGGACATTAAAAACCATATAAAAACTAATAAACCTTCTTGTCCTAAAATCATACTTAATGATTACTTGGATTATTCAGTGAAATTAAAATTAGATGAGAAGAATGATTGTATCTTTATTGATAAGCCATTTAGTTATGACTTTTTAGAAAAAGTTATTTTTGATACTCTCAAAAGCTACTTATCGAAAGTAATTTATTTGG
Organism: Paracoccaceae bacterium; assembly: GCA_028112705.1. GTDB lineage: Bacteria > Pseudomonadota > Alphaproteobacteria > Rhodobacterales > Rhodobacteraceae. The sequence goes on from JAOGYN010000003.1 coordinate 96,261, forward strand.
ATAATGTTACATTTTATCCAATCAAAAAACTTTTAGTAAATAGTTCAAATTTGGAAATACGATTAACCGAAAAAGAAACATATATTCTGCTATTCCTTTATTATTCAGTAAATAAGGTGATTTCAAAAGAATATTTACTGAATAAAGTTTGGGGGTATAGCAATGGTGTTAACACCCATACTTTGGAGACACATTTATATTATTTGCGCAAAAAACTTGATAATGATAAGTTAATTACCACTGAAAAAGGTGGTTATCTCTTATCACTTTGAGTCCTTATTGATCGGTTTATTCTTTTCTTCAACTTCGTTTAATTTATGGGTGTATTTATGAAAATTTGTTCTTGGAATGTTAACTCAATAAGATTGCGGGAACTTCAAATTTTAAGAGTTTTAAAAGAGCACTGCCCTGATGTTATCTGCCTTCAAGAATGTAAGGCTCCAATAGAAAAGTTTCCAACTCAAGGGTTTTACAATCTTGGATACGAATATATGATTGGTCGGGGCCAAAAGGGTTATAATGGAGTGGCTATTTTTTCCAAAATACCTATTATTGATGAGTTTTCAATTGATTTTGCGGATTTAAAGCATGCTAGACATATAGCTGGTCATCTTAAGAATGGCTTTGTTATCCACAATTTTTATGTACCAGCAGGTGGTGATGAACCAAATATCGTAAACAATGCGAAATTTGCGCAAAAGTTAGCATTTTTGGATGCTATGAAAAACTGGTTTGATGTAAATAAGCCAAAAAGGGCAATTTTAGTGGGAGATTTGAATATTGCTCCGAATGAGGATGATGTTTGGGACCACAAAAAATTATCCAAAATTGTATCGCACACACCACTAGAGATTAAAAAATTATCAGAGGTTATGAAGTCTGGACATTGGATTGACGTTTTTCGTAAAACAATGCCAGATGGAAAACTTTATTCATGGTGGTCTTATAGAGCGAAAGATTGGCAGCTAGCAGACAAGGGAAGAAGACTTGATCACATTTGGGTATCATCAGACTTAAGTGGGTTAGACTTTAAAAATTCCATTTTCCGGGATGCGAGAGGATGGGAGAGGCCTTCGGACCATGCTCCAATATTTACAGTGTTTGATGAGACATAAATTGATTATAATTGCATTTAAATTTAAGTATTGTGCTTGAAGCTTATTACTTGAGCGCTTAGTTGAATATTAGGAAAATGGAGAAAAAATAATGGACCTAATACAAAAACCACAAAGCGAGAATTTAATAGTTGATGGTTCAGAGGCAACCTTTATGGAAGATGTTGTTGAAGAAAGTAAAAAACAACCGGTAATTGTGGATTTTTGGGCCCCTTGGTGTGGGCCGTGTAAAACTTTAGGCCCAGCGTTAGAAACAGTAGTTAAAGAAAATTCCAGCAATGTAAAAATGGTAAAAATTGATATTGATCAAAACCCATCAATTGCTCAACAAATGAATATCAAATCTATTCCAGCTGTTTTTGCTTTTATTGATGGGCAACCTGTTGACGGCTTTCAAGGAGCAAAAACCCCAGCTGAAATAAGAGAATTTGTTAAGAAAGTCATTTCTCTAGGTCCAAATAATAAGGAAGAGGAGGGCTTAGACGCTGCGATAGAGATGGCAGAAAAAATGTTAGAAGATGGAGAGTTTTCAGATGCGTTAGAGGTTTTTTTGGCTATAATTGATCAAGACCCAAAAATTGGAATTGCTTATTCTGGGCTCGTTAGAAGTTATTTAGGTTTAGGTGAGTTAAATAAAGCGCAAGATGTCATAACCAACCTTCCAAAAGACATGGAAAATATCAAGGATTTAAGCACTATAAAGGCACAGTTGGAACTGGCAACTCAAGCTGCGTCCTATGCATCAATTGATGATTTGAAACTTTTAGTTATTTCGGAACCTAAAAATTATAAAGCACAAATGGAGTTGGCGGTTTTGATGCATTCAAATGGTGATACAGAAGAAGCTATAGGAAAATTATTGGTAATATTGAGAAATGATATAGAGTGGGGTGAAGGTTCTGCTAAAGCTCAACTGATAAAAATATTTGATTCAATGAAAGCGAATGATCCTATTGCTTTGAAAGGACGGCGACAATTAAGTTCAATTATTTTTGCTTAATGTATAAATAGTTCTAGGTTAAAATTATGAAAAGAAAAGTTGATTTACCGCATATATTACCTATTTTTGCCCTACCTGGAGCTTTGTTGTTGCCAAGGTCAAAACTTCCATTGCATATTTTTGAACCTAGATACTTAGAAATGCTTGATGAGGTTTTAAAATCTACTTCACGTTTAATTGGAATGGTACAACCCCTCCAAAGTTCAATAAGTAATAATGATGATGGGTTATATAATATAGGGTGTGCAGGTAGGGTAAGTAGCTTCTCTGAAACAGATGATGGGCGTTATATGATTACTTTGTCAGGAATCTCTAGGTTTAGAATAGATAGCCTGGTGGAAAGTTTTAGTCCTTTCACAAAGGCTAAAATTAATTGGCAAGATTTTGAAGAAGATCAAACAGAAAAAAAAATTGATACTGAATTTAATCGTGACAAGTTTTTTGAATTATTAAAAAAATATTTTTCAGTAACTGGTTTGAAAACAGATTGGGAATCTTTAAGAGACGCGGATGAAGAGTTACTTATTAATTCCTTATCAATGTTATGCCCTTTTGACGTTGACGAAAAGCAAGCACTTTTGGAATCAAAAAATTTATGTAGCAGAAGAGAAATGATTACTACTTTGATGGAGTTTTCATTGCATGGTGGCGATTTAGGGGGACTTCAATAGGGTGGAAAATTTTTTATCTGATAAAAAGATGTTAGAATCCCTTGTATGTCCTATTTCCCATAGTGCTCTTCACTACGACGAGAAAAATAGTGAATTAATATCTAAAAATGCCAAGTTGGCTTTTCCAGTTCGAGACGGGATACCTATACTACTAATTAATGAGGCTAGGCAATTAGAGTGATTTTCCTTGTAAAAGTTTTGGGAGATCTCCGTTTAAACCTGCGGCTTCTCTAATGATATGTTTTTTTAAAAATGGGTTTGAACTGATTGCTTTTAGTCCTGTAGTTGTTGCAAATTTTATAATCTTATTATTATGAGAAAATATTCTGTTGATTATATCAGTTGATGCAGCCATTGATGAAGTTTCAAATCTGCGCCAATTCTCGTATCTTTTTAACACTGATAAAGAACCAATGTCTTCGCCTCGTCTCACTGCTGTTACAATGACCTCAATTAACGAAGCAACATCTCTCATACCTAAATTTAGTCCTTGACCTGCTAGTGGATGAATACCATGGGCAGAATCTCCAACTAACGCCACCCTGTCAGAAACAAAATTTTCAGTTAGTGAAAGCTTTAATGGAAATAGAAACCTTTCACCTGAAAGAGAAATATTACCTAAATTTGCTCCAATTCTGGACTTAAGTATATTTATGTATTCGTTTGGGCTCATTTTATTTATTTCTCGGGCCAGATCTGGTTTTTCAGTCCAAACAATGGATGAACGGTCTTTTGGTAGTGGGAGAATTGCAATCGGCCCAGACGGTCTAAAAAACTGATGTGCACACCCATTATGTGCCTTTTCATGCTTAATTGCGCACACAAGTGACATTTGGTTATAACTCCAGCCGAAACGATTAATATTTGCAAATTTAGCTGTTTGACTGTTTTGACCGTCACTCCCGATAATTAATGTGCTTTTGATTGTCTCTCCATTTGATAACTTTGAAACAACGCATCCAGGGTTTATTTGGTGCTCAATAACGGAACATTTATCTTTTATAGAGATATTCTTATATTTTTTGATTTTAGAAATTAGTTCTGATCGAAGATATCTGTCTTCTAAGATATAACCCATCGGGTCGGCATTTTCAGCCATATCATAATGATTGAAGTGAAGAAAAGTTTTAGATAATGAGTTTTTATGGTTATTATCACCTATTTTTATATCTAGTATAGGCTCACTATTAATTTTCAACTCACCCCAAATACTAATAGATTTAAGCATTTTTTGCGTTGATAAAGCTAGGGCGTATGCCCTGCCATCGAACACAGGGTTTTTTTTACTTAACAGAGAATTTGGTTCTACTAGGGTTACGGTTATATTATTTTGAGCAAGTAAAAGAGCTAAAGTAGCACCATTAATACTTCCACCGATAATTAATACTTGAGTGTTGTTAGACATAATGGTGAATATGGCCTAGGTATAGTATTTGTCCAGTACGTGTGAAAAATAAATTCTGCAAGGAAGTGGAAAAAAAATGTCTGTTTCATGGTTATCTGACAGCATTACTAATTTAGGTAATTTAATATCTGTAGGAAAAATTGATCCTATTGAACTGACGGAATGCTACTTGGATGCAATAGAAAGCCATGCATTTAAAGATAGAATTTATTCCACGGTCACTTTTGATCGAGCAAGATCTGAAGCTAAAGCTGCGTCGGGGCGTATGAAAAGTGGAATGCGTAGAGGTCACTTGGATGGAGTACCTATTTCTTGGAAGGATTTGTTTGATACCGCCGGTGTATTAACTGAAGCAGGAACTGGGCTACTAAAAGGAAGAATTCCACAAAGTGATGCAGAAGTAGTTAAGAATGCAACTGAAGCTGGGTTAATTTGCTTGGGGAAAACCCATATGTCAGAGTTGGCATTTTCTGGCCTTGGTCTTAATCCAGTAACTCAAACCCCACCATGCATAAATAATTTTGATGCAGTTGCGGGTGGCTCATCTTCAGGGGCTGCAGCTTCTGTAGCATTTAATTTGGCTTCTTGTGGTATTGGGTCTGATACTGGTGGTTCAGTTAGAGTGCCAAGCGCATGGAATGATCTTGTTGGGTTAAAAACTACCGCAGGTCGATTATCATTACAGGGTGTTGTTCCATTGTCGGAGAGTTTTGATACAGTTGGTCCTTTATGTAGAACCGTCTCTGACGCAAACTTAATGCTTTCTGCACTTGAAGGAAGCAAAGCAGCAGATTTATCTCAGTCCTCATTAGATGGAGTAAAAATATTAATAATTGAAAATGTGGTTATGGATAATCTTTGTTCTGATTCTCAAAATAGCTTTAATAATATTATAGATATTCTTAAGGCTAAAGGTATTGAGATTGATTATCAGAGTTTTTCTGAAGTTGAGGGTGCGATGAGCTTAGGAGGAACTTTAGTTACGACTGAAGCCTATGGCACGTGGTTTGAGCATATTGAAAAAACGCCAGAAGTTATGTTTTCACAGATCCTTAAAAGATTTAGGCTGGGAAAAGCTACTTCTGGTGCAGAATATGTAGATAAGTGGCGCAAATTAAAAATGCTCAGACAAAGCTTCTTTGAAAAAATTAGGTCTTATGATTTTATTCTTATGCCAGCTTCACCTATTCTCCCACCAAATATGGAGAGGTTAATTAAAGACGAAAAATATTTTGAAACCCAAAATCTTTTAGCATTGCGAAATACTAGACTATGCAATTTTCTAGGTACCTGTGCTCTGACACTGCCTACGAGCATTCCTTCTTGTGGAGTTATGTTAGTGGGTCTGCCAAATACTGAGGCTCAATTGTTACGAAACGGAATAGCATTAGAAGAGGTGCTATCTGTTTAATCAACAAGAGAGATTAGATCCCAGTAGAAATAGTTTTGATTACTCTTAATTGCGATTTATAATTTGCAGTCTTCTAAAAGTGGTATTTGATACCAATGGATATTAACCAACCTTTATGACCCTAGGGTGTTTAAAGGGCAAAAAAGATACGATTGTAAGGAAAACTATTAATGATGCTAGACCGATAGCTATTGCACGTGTAGAGTGTAGATAATCGAGACGTAAGATCTTGTAATATTGAGGCAATAATGGATTTCCCAGAGCGGTTTTCGAACCTTCCGGAATACGCGTTTTCGCGACTTCGTGTGCTGTTGGATAATTATCCAGCGGGCGATGAAGTATTAAATATGTCAATAGGAGACCCAAAGCATGCGTTTCCTATTTGGATAAAGAATGTCCTGGAAAAACATATTAATGAATTCAGGCAATACCCACCAAATGATGGTTCGCCAGAATTGCTTGAAGCCATAAGTCAATGGATACTAAATCGTTATGGTGTTTCAATAGATTCAATCACAGAAGTTATGGCTTTAAATGGGACGCGGGAAGGCCTATATGCCTCTCTACAAGCATTATGTCCAGAATTTAAAAATGGCGCTCAATCAATCGTATTGATGCCAAATCCCTTTTATCAAGTTTATGCTGCTGCGGCCTTATCGTCAAATGTTAAGCCAGTTTATATAAATGCAACTAAAGAAAATAATTTTCTGCCTGACTTTTCTGCAGTATCTAAAGATATACTAGAAAAAACAGCTGTAATTTATGTTTGTTCTCCTTCAAACCCTCAGGGAGCAATAGCCTCAGAAAATTATTGGGTAAACTTATTAAATCTGGCAGAAAAATTTAATATTCGTATTTTTGCAGATGAATGCTATTCGGAAATCTATCGGGGGAACCCTCCAGTTGGAATATTGGAAATAGCAAAAAAGATACAAGCAAATCCAGAAAGAATTGTCTCCTTTCATTCATTATCAAAAAGATCAAACGTGGCTGGCCTTAGATCAGGTTTTGTTGTCTCAGGTCCAAAAAATATAAAGGCAATGAAAAGATTGCGTGCCTATGCGGGAGCTCCACTTCCACTTCCTTTGCAACGAGTAGCAGAACACCTGTGGAAAGATGAAAAGCATGTTGAAATTAATCGCGCTTTATACAAAGAGAAGTTTAAAACCGCAGATGAAGTTTTTTCCCAAGTTACTTCGTATTCATCTCCGTTGGGTGGTTTCTTTTTATGGTTAGAAGTTGAAGATGGTGAGGCTGCCGCCAAAAATCTTTGGAGACAATCAGGTGTAAGAGTATTGCCAGGCTCTTACTTAAGTCGAGATACTTCTAATGGAAATCCAGGAAAAAAATTTATACGTGTGGCATTAGTTGAACCAATTAATGACATTAAACGTGGACTACATTTAATAAAAGAAATTTTATATAATTGAGGGATAAATGGTAAACCAAGTACAAGATAGGAACTCATTTTTTAGTTCGAATATTCAAACCTTTCTTCAACGAAGAGGTCAGGAATTAGCTGGAGTATTTTTACTTTTTGGTTCAATTCTTTGGTCATTTATTTTATTACTTTTTACTTTTGGACTATCCTTTGCAAAGCTTATCTTTGATGAAATATTTTTAAGTAATTTTCAGATTTTTACCTCAAGTATTGCAGCGCCGATGATAGTTACAATTGGTTTAGGTTCATGGATTTTATCCATTTTCATGTTTATTTGGGCGATACGGCTTGCATTTCGTTTAAATGCGAACTCTTTTTTTAATAGAGTAGTATTCTTGCCAATATTGGTTGCTTTATCGTCTATTTTTGCTTCGGGAGTTCCTGCATCGGCTAGCTGGCCCCACAGCTTTGGCTTAGGTGGTTTATTTGGAGATACAATTTTTGCATCATTAATAAGCATAATGCCAAATGGAATGGCTTTTGCATCAGGATCGTTAATTACAATCTTTGGTACGATTAGTTTTATTGGTTCATTGTTTGTTTTTGGATTTAATAAGCGAGAATTAAAAAACATAAGTAAATTATTATTTTTAGTAGTTTTGTATATCCTAAAATACCAAACAATATTTATTAAAAACTTATCTGTAAGTATTTTTAAATTATTATTTTTTAGAATGAGAAAAAAGAATAAAGGTATTAAGAATGTGGAGAAATCAGGTTTTTTTATAAAGCGTCAAATTAATGATTTTGATACTAAGACGTTAATTGAACCAGATATTAAAAATTTAAATATTTCTAAACCAGATTTTTATACACCAGAAAACATTAAAATCGATAATAATGAGGAACTGGAGAATAGAGATTCCTTAAGATCTAAAATTTCTCAAGCTATGAAAAATCGAAATTTAAAAACAATTAATGACGCAGATATACAAATTGATGAAAAAGATGGGCTTTCAGAGGATTTTCAGGATGAGATGACTTCCTTTCAATCTGTTAATAGATCTAGACAGTTTGTGGCAACCAAACCCTTAGTGATTCCTGTGGCTGCTCCACCACAACCAAGTAAAGCTGCTATTAAAGAAAGGCAGCCTTCATTAGATTTTAACGAAAAGGAAATTATTTTTGAAACGCCACCTTTATCATTATTGTCTAACCCTACTCAAATAGTAAGACATCATTTGTCAGATGAAGCCTTAGAAGAAAATGCTAGAATGCTTGAGAATGTTTTAGATGATTATGGCGTGAAGGGAGATATTGTTTCTGTTCGCCCAGGTCCAGTTGTCACCATGTATGAACTTGAACCAGCCCCTGGTTTAAAAGCGAGTCGAGTAATAGGATTAGCTGAAGATATTGCGCGCTCAATGTCGGCACTATCAGCTCGGGTTTCAACTTTGCCAGGCAGAAGCGTAATTGGAATAGAGTTACCAAACGTTCAAAGGGAAAAAGTTGTTTTAAGGGAAATTTTGGCAGCACGTGATTATGGAGATAGTAATGTTAAATTACCACTGGCTCTTGGGAAGGATATTGGCGGTGAAGCTGTAGTTGCTAACTTGTCAAAAATGCCTCATTTATTGATTGCCGGTACTACAGGTTCTGGAAAATCAGTTGCAATTAACACTATGATTTTATCTCTACTTTATAAACTGACACCAGATGAATGCAGATTAATTATGATTGATCCTAAAATGCTTGAACTGAGTGTTTATGATGGGATACCGCATTTGTTATCACCAGTTGTTACTGACCCAAAGAAAGCAGTTGTAGCCCTGAAATGGGTAGTTGGGGAAATGGAAGAGCGTTATCGAAAAATGTCTAAAATGGGCGTGAGAAATATTGATGGTTATAATGGTCGAGTAAAAGATACATTAGATAAAGGTGAAATGTTTAGTAAGACTATTCAAACAGGTTTTGATGATCAGACAGGTGAACCAGTTTTTGAAACTGAAGAGTTCGTGCCAAAAAAGTTACCCTTTATTGTTGTTGTGGTCGATGAAATGGCAGATTTAATGATGGTAGCGGGAAAAGAAATAGAAGCCTGCATACAAAGGCTAGCACAAATGGCAAGAGCCTCAGGTATTCATTTAATTATGGCAACTCAACGACCCTCAGTTGACGTAATAACGGGTACCATAAAGGCTAACTTTCCCACACGGATTTCATTCCAAGTTACTTCTAAAATTGATAGTAGAACCATTTTGGGAGAGCAAGGTGCAGAGCAATTATTAGGCATGGGAGATATGCTCTACATGGCTGGAGGTGGAAAAATCACTCGTGTCCATGCCCCATTTGTTTCTGACGAAGAGGTTGAGGAAATTGTTAGTCATCTGAAAACCTTTGGGCCTCCAGTTTACGTTAATGGAGTTGTTGAAGGAAACTCTGTAGACAAAGAAAATAGTATTGATCAAGTTCTAGGATTATCAAGTGGCTCTGAGGGAGAGGATGCCGAATATGATCAGGCGGTTGCTATTTTACTAAGAGACCGTAAATGCTCTACAAGTTACATCCAAAGAAAAATGGCTATAGGTTATAACAAAGCTGCTAGGCTGGTTGAAAGAATGGAAGAAGAGGGCTTAGTAAGTCAGGCCAATCATGTTGGGAAAAGAATTATTTTAGTACCAGAACAAAATTTATAACTTTAAACAACAATTTTTGAATTTAGGTCTTATGAAAATATTTTATCGATTTTATTTATTGATACTCTTTTTACCATCTGTTGTGACTGCAGATGCAATAAGTTTAGAAAAACTAACTTTATATATAAGCAATATAAAAACTTTAGAAGCTAATTTTGAACAGATAAATAATGATAACTCAGTATCTACTGGTAGTTTATTAATTAAGAAACCAGGCAATTTGAGAATGAAATATGAAGAGCCAAACGAAAGTGTTGTTTTAGTAAGTAGTGGATTAGTGACAATATTTGATCTTAAGTCCAATGCCCCTCCTCAAAAATTCGCTTTAGAAAACTTACCATTTAGAGTTTTATTACTTTCTGATCTGAGTTTGGAAATGGTTAATATGGGTGTTAATTATGATTCAGAGGAATCTAAAACAATATTAACTGTTAAAGATATGAAAAACCAAAATGAGGGTTATATTGAGATAACATTTGCCCATAACCCAATCGTTTTAGAACAGTGGTTATTAGTAAACTCTATGGGAGAGAAAATAATTGTTAAACTAACCAACGTTTCCCTTGGTGGTAACATGAGCAACAGTTTATTTGATGCAACACTGGAATTGGAAAAAATTAAAAATAATCGTTAGTTAGATCAGAAAGCTAAGAATTATTGGAATATAAAATACTGACATTAATGTGGATATGATAACTAAACTAGCTACGTCATTTGGATTTCTATTAAACCTTTCTGAAAGTAAGTATGAAGTTACGGCTATTGGAGTGGTTAATTGTAAAATTAACACTGACGCTGCTACCTCTGGTAAATTCAAAGTAAAAGCAACACTAACAGAAAATAAAAGACAAATTAACGTTCTAAAGCATACAATTGAAAAACCTCTTGTTAGGTTTGTAAGCTTCAAACGAGCAACTGATACACCTAATGTGATTAACATAAGGGGGATGGCAATTTGACCAGTAAGCTCTAACGAGTTTGTTATAAAAATAGGGGTTTTGATATTAAAATATAGACATATTGCACCCAAAACAGCACCCCAAACAATGGGCTCTTTTAATAATTTAGTTAGGTTTTTATCTCCACTTATTATCCAAATGCCCAGTGTTAAAGAAAAAATTGCCATTATTGCGAATATGATTACCGCATAACTCAAACCATCGTTACCAAATGCAAAAAATGCTAGGGGCAATCCCAGGTTTCCAGTGTTTCCAAAAATCATTGGTGGTAAAAAAGTATGTATATCAATTTTCATTAACTTAACGAAAAGGAAACAAAATATGGTTAGAAAAAGGTAGCTAAGCAATGTCGCAAAAATTATTGAGCTTAATACATTAGAGTCAATCTGCGTATTCATCAAAGACGTAAAGATTAAGCAAGGAAGAGCAATATTCATTGTTAATTTTGTAACAAATTTTATAGGATACTCTATTTCAGTTTTTTCCCAAAAATATCCAATTATTCCAAGAAAAAATACTGGAGAAATTATTTTTAACACTGTCAAAACTAAAAGCATAAATTTTCTCAAAAAAAACAAATTTCGTTACGGTGATGCATAGACTCTAATAGATTGAAAGACTATCATATAGCCAGTATATAAAGGATCACTGATGATTAAGACAGCTGCTAAATATAATATTGGACAAGTAGTAAAACATAAAAGACATCCATTTAGAGGTGTTGTTTTTGATATTGACCCAATATTTTCAAATACTGAAGAGTGGTGGCATTCAATTCCAGAGGATAGTCGACCAGCAAAAGAGCAGCCATACTATCATTTATTGGCTGAAAATGACACCACATATTATACAGCATATGTATCTGAACAAAACTTATTGATCGATGACACAGGTGAGCCCGTTGAACATCCAGATATAGCCTCATTATTTGGGAAATTTCACGGAAACTATTATAATATTGAAGTTCAAATGAATTAGCTTGGCTTTTTTAAGTTGATTAATGTTTATTTAAAGTGATGAATTTTTTCTTTTTTTCATCGTAATATTCTACATTTCCCTCACCGATGTCATTCCATAATCCATGTATAGTAAGAGCGCCACTTTCAACTGCACTTTTTACAAAGGGAAACCCAATAAGGTTTTCAAGTGATATAAGAACACCCTCTTTTTCTAGCTCATTTATCTGCTCATCAGCTGTTTTGCTCTTGTCTATTCGCTCATAGCCGGGTTTTAAAATATTAATCCATTGTGAAATAAACTCATCATCATCTTTATTATTTTCTTTGTGGTTTGAGCAAATATTATGGCACATTCGTACCCCACCACAATTTGAATGCCCTAAAATTATTATATGGGCCACGTTAAGGTTTTTTACAGCGTATTCTATTGCTGCTGAAGATCCATGATAATCTTCATTTGGGGCATATGGTGGAACTAAATTAGCTATATTCCGATGAATGAAAAACTCACCTGTTTCTGCTCCAAAAATTGATGTTATATGTACTCTGCTATCACAACACGATATTACCATTGTTGTGGGGTGTTGCCCTTCGGCTGCCAGATGATAAAACCATTTTTTATTTTTTTCGTATTCTATTGCTTTCCAATTGTGATATCTTTCTATTAAATATTTGGGTATTGGTGAGATAATTGACATTAATTTTACTACCGAGCTATTATTGATATTTTTTTTTAATAATATAATCTTAATTAATTACATTTAAAATACTTTTTATAATTAAAACATGGTTTATAATAAATAACTCAATAATAATTGTATTTTGTAAGGAAACTTAGATGGATCATTTTTCATTAGAAACTGAAAACGTTCACCCGATTAAAATAATTGATAAAGAAAACTTTAATCAATGGAACGAAAAACAATCAAGTTATGTACAAAATTGGGTGAAAACCAATGGTTTTAAAGGAGCTCTCTTTGATTTCTTAATAATACCATCCAAATCTGGCTCTATTGACCAGGTTTTATTTGGTTGGGGTGAGAATGTGGATCGTTTGCGAGATAGGTTTCATTTTGCAAAAATTAGAGATCTGTTACGAAATGGTACTTATAGAATATCATATGCTCCTACTGGTTTTGATTTTACTGAAGCTTTTTTAGGTTGGGCGTTAAGTGGATACAAATTTGATAATTATAAGAAAATATTATCTGATGAAATTCACTTAGTATTAGAAAAGACTACAAATAATATCCTTTTAAACTCTCTAATAAATGGGGAATATTTAACCCGTAATTTAATAAATATACCTGCATCCGACTTGGGACCTGAGGAGTTAGCAAATGAATCAAAAAAATTAGCTGATAAATTTGGCGCAAAATACTCGGTCACTGTTGGTGATGATTTGCTCGAAGAGAATTTTCCAATGATACATGTTGTTGGAAGGGCATCAAAACAAGAGCCTAGATTGATTGATATAATTTGGGGTGATGAACGCTCATTCAAAGTAACATTGGTTGGAAAAGGAGTTTGTTTTGATACTGGAGGCCTAAATATAAAGCCAGGAAGTTCCATGGGTTTGATGAAGAAAGATATGGGTGGAGCGGCTACTGTTCTTGGGCTAGCGAGTATGATAATGGAAGCAAAATTAGATGTAAGATTGAGAGTTCTTATACCAGCTGTTGAAAATTCAATATCTTCAGATTCATTTCGGCCACAAGATATATTGCATTCTAGAAAAGGTTTAACTGTTGAGGTTAATAATACCGATGCAGAGGGCCGACTTGTTTTGGCTGATGCCTTGACTTTCGCAGATGAAGAACAACCTGATCTTTTGATTTGTATGGCGACATTAACGGGTGCAGCACGAGTAGCATTAGGCCCTGATATAGCTCCATTTTTTACCGATGATGATAATTTTGCTCAAAAAATAATGGATAATGGGAAAAAGTATTATGATCCTGTTTGGAGAATGCCTTTTTGGGATCCATATGAGAAAATGATTGAGCCAGAAGTAGCTGATTTAGATAATGCCCCAAAATCAAGTTTTGCAGGATCAGTTACGGCAGCATTGTTCTTAAGAAGGTTTGTAGAAAAATCAAAAATATTTGTGCATTTCGATATTTTTGGGTGGTCGGAGACCAGAAAGATTGCGAGACCAAAAGGTGGTGTCGGAATGGCATCAAGAACGCTATTTCATTTGATTAAAGATCATACTGAAAAAAATAATGGATAAAAGATTGCTCCCAGCAAATGAACGAGTGGGTTGGGTAGGTGCTAAACCCATGTGTGATGCACCAAATTTGGTCAAAGGTACAGTAAAGGTAGTTACTGATAGTTTAGTGAATATTTTATCTTCACCAAATGGGGTAAGAATTAGACAACTTCTTTATGGAAGTAGGTTCCGAGTTTTAGAGGAGAAAGATAATTTTTCTTTTGGGTTTAGTGAGAGTGATGGTTATGTTGGGTATATAGAAAGCACTAGTTTAGGGAAGAAAGGTCAAAGTTTTACTCATTGGGTTTCTGCCTTGGCAACGCATGTTTACGCCAAACCTGATATCAAGAAAGAATACAGAAAAGTGTTATCTTTTGGCTCAAAGTTGGAAATAGAAAGTGCCACTGGCGATTTTTTTAAAACAACTGATGGTGGTTATATCCCTAAAGTACACTTAAAGGAGATAGGTACATTTTATTCTGACCCGGCAAAAGTGGCTGAGAAATTTTTAGATGTACCATATCTTTGGGGGGGTAATAGCTGTTGGGGAATTGACTGCTCGGGCATCATACAGGTGGCATTATCTAGCTGTTCGATCATATGTCCTGGGGATAGTGATCAACAAGAAGCATCATTTGAACAAATTCCAACCACTGTTAATTTTAATAGGAATGACTTAATTTTTTGGGATGGACATGTGGCTCTAATCATTAGTTCTTCTCATTTAATTCATGCTAATGCTTTTAATATGTCTGTTAAAGTTGAATTAATAGAAAAGGTAATTGAAAGAATCAAATTTAAGGGTGATGGTGACTTCAGGTTATGTCAATTCTAAAAAGTTAATCTATCTTTACTGATTTGATTAATTTTTTATCAAAAAACCTCAATAACGCCACTAAATCATTACCACGTTTTAATATCTGACCATTTATTCCTAAAATCAAATACTGACTTTGCTTCAAGAAAAGTTTAGGTCTTTTTTCAATTCGATAAATTGGATTTTCTGAGGTTCTTTTGAAAATTGAAAAAACAGCAAATTCTCTTAAAGAAGAAATACCGTAATCTCTCCACTCCCCAGATGCCACCATCTTTCCATATACTGAAAGTATTGGTGTGAGTTCTGTCCTATGAAAGCTAATAATTTCAGGTAATTTTTTTGAGGTAGTATGATTTGATACAAAGTGCAGATTCATAAATTTGAGTGTAGCAGTTTTACTTTAGTTATCAAGGTATCAGATTGCTATATTAAGTTTTCATTTAGCAATTGATCGATAATAAATAGTGATTAGAGTGTTATTATAAATATTAATTTGGGTTAGGACAAATAATGCGTGATTTTCAAGTTGGTGGGCGATCCTCAGTTTTTGCAGAAAATGGTATGTGTGCAACTTCCACTCCGCTTGCCGCAAAAGTAGCTGTGCAGTTACTAGAATCTGGTGGAAATGCAATTGACGCGGCTATAGGAGCTGCAGTCTTACTGGGTTTTTGTGAGCCGCAATCTACTGGAATTGGAGGGGATTGCTTTGTTTTGGTTCAACCGCCAAATAAAACAAAACCAGTGGCTTTAAACGGTTCTGGGCGATCACCTTCAGGTTTGGATTCAGAAAAAATGCGAAGTTTCGGCTTTGATTCAATGCCACTCTATGGAGTTGAGTCCGTAACGGTTCCAGGAGCGATTGATGCATTCTGCCAACTTTCAAATGATTGGGGCAGAAAAGGCCTTAAATTTAGCCTTGCACCAGCAATTAATTATGCTGAAAACGGAATTGTAGTTGGGCCACGGACTGCATTTGATTGGGCTAATTCTGCTTCAATCTTGAAAGGTGACGCTAGGGATCATTTCCTAATAAATGATAAAGCCCCTTTGGCTGGTCAAATCTTTAGGGCCCCACGGCAAGCAGAGGTTTTGCGATTAATTTCAAAAAATGGAAGAGCTGGATTTTATGAAGGAGAAGTTGCCAATGATATGGTTAACTCCTTAAATAGTTTAGGTGGCGTTCATACTTTAGAAGATTTTGCTCAAACAAATTGCAATTATTGCGAAACCATAAATGGTTTCTATGGGGGGTATGAGTTAATTGAACATCCTCCAAATGGGCAAGGTGCCACAGCCTTGTTAATGGCTAATATATTAAGCAATTTTGATTTAAAATCATTAGAGCCTTTTGGTATAAAGCGAACTCATATTGAAACAGAAGCTGCAAAATTAGCTTACGATGCACGGGATAGGTTTATTGCAGATTTTGATTATACTGAACGACTTGCGCACATGATATCAATAGATGTTGCAAATAAACTGGCTGCGCTGATTGATCCAATTAAAGCAACATATTTTAAAGAAGAAACGCTGGGTTCTGTTCATAAAGATACAGTTTATTTGACTGTAGTTGATAAAGATCAAATGGCTGTATCAATGATTTATTCCATTTTTCATAGCTTTGGATCGGGTATGGCTTCAAAGAAATTTGGTATAAATTTTCAAAATAGGGGAGCGGGATTTACGTTAGAAAGAGAGCATCCAAATGAGGTAGCTGGGTTTAAAAGACCAATGCATACTATCATTCCTGGCATATTGCGTCAGTCTGATAAATTCACAATGCCGTTTGGAGTAATGGGTGGGGCATATCAGCCAAATGGTCATGTTCGCTACATGTCTAATTTAGTAGATTTTGATATGAATATTCAGGAAGCTATAGATGGCCCAAGATCTTTCTATGACAATGGTGATTTAATGTTAGAAAGAGGTTATACTAATTTAGTACGGGATGGTTTAAAAAATATGGGGCATAAAGTTGAAGTACCAAATTCTCCAATAGGTGGTGGGCAGGCAATAAAAATTAATTGGGAGTTAGGTGTATTGGAAGGTGCATCAGACCCGCGTAAGGACGGATGTGCTATTGGTTATTAGGTGATTACCCTTTTTTAAGAATTTTTTGTCCTAAAACTTCAGCAATTTGTACTGCATTGAGGGCTGCACCTTTTCTTAAATTATCAGAAACACACCATAGATTTAAACCATTTTCAATCGTACTATCCTGTCTTATTCTACTTATATAGGTAGCAAACTCACCAACACATTCGATTGGAGTAGTGTATCCGCCACTTTCGCGTGTATCTACTATAATTATTCCAGGAGCTTCTCGTAGTATACTTCGTGCCTCATCTTCATCTAAGAATTCTTCAAATTCTATATTTACAGCTTCAGAATGCCCTACAAAAACAGGCACTCTCACGCAGGTGGCTGTAACCTTAATTGATTTATCGATTATTTTTTTTGTTTCAGCAGCCATTTTCCATTCTTCTTTGGTAGTTCCATCTTCCATAAACTCGTCAATATGTGGAATTACGTTAAAAGCAATTTGCTTGGGATAAACCTTTGGCGCCACTCCTTGCCCTGGAACATAAATACCCTTTGTTTGATTCCAAAGCTCATCGATTGCTTCTTTTCCAGAGCCAGAGACAGACTGATATGTACTGACCACAACACGCTTTATTCTTGCTCTATCGTGTAGAGGTTTAAGTGCTACTACCATCTGAGCAGTTGAGCAATTTGGGTTAGATATGATATTCTTTTTAGAATAACCAAAAATAGCCTCTGGATTTACTTCTGGAACTATTAATGGAACCTCGGGATCGTAACGGTATAGTGATGAGTTATCGATAACAACGCAGCCTGATTTAGCGGCTTTGGGTGCATAAATTTTTGTAGCATCTGATCCAATAGCAAATAATGCTATATCCCACCCACTGAAATTAAACGTTTCAAGGTTTTGGATTTTCAAAATACTATCTGCAAAGGTGACCTCGGTACCTATTGATTTTCGAGACGCTACAACAGCAATTTTGTCAATTGGAAATTCACGTTCTGCTAAAATATTGAGCATTTCTCTACCAACGTTACCAGTAGCTCCAACAACAACAATGTTATAACCCATTTTAAGTACTCCAATTTTAGTTATTTTTGTGATAGCTAATGCGTAGGTAAAGTAAAAGAGATTTTATTGGAACTCACATAAAATTTATTTTGCCATAAAATATTATATTTCGTTTAAATCATAAATTTGTTATAGGCTTTTTATGTAACATTTGGTTTAAATTATTTATTAGGGGAAAAACTATGAATTGTGTGTTTGTTCAAATTCGTTGCAAGCCTGGAAAAATTTTTAAAGTTGCTGAAGAAATAACTTTAAAAGAAATTCAATCAGAATTGTATTCCACTAGTGGAACATTCGATCTTTTATTGAAGTTATATATTCCTGATGACAAGGATATCGGTGAATTTATTAATGATAACTTATTAAGTATAAAAGGTATTAAACGAACACTTACTACTTTGACGTTTAAAGCATTTTAAAAACCTTAATGATAAAATACAAACCTGAGAATTATAAATTATAAAGCGCAGAATGATAATATGAAAAAGGACATGGGCTTTTCTAAAGGTTTATTAACCTGGTATGACAAAAATGCCCGAGTTATGCCTTGGAGGCTTCCACCAAATTCGCAACAAGAACCAAATCCGTATTTTATATGGTTGTCTGAAATAATGTTGCAACAAACAACGGTTGCGACTGTTTCATCATATTTTAATAAATTTATCATAAAATGGCCGAACATAATTGACCTATCAAATGCGGATGACAATGATGTTATGGCGAGTTGGGCTGGGCTTGGGTACTATGCAAGAGCTAGAAATTTATTAAAATGTGCGAGAATAATTGTAACCCAGTATAATGGATTTTTCCCTAAGTCTTATGAAGAACTGATAAAGCTTCCAGGTATTGGACCTTATACTGCATCAGCAATTTCATCTATTGCTTTTTCAAAACCATATGCTGTCTTGGATGGTAATGTAGAAAGAGTAATGTCACGATATTATTCTGTTTTGAATCCTTTGCCGGCGAGCAAGGGAGAGCTAAAAATTTTGGCTCAATCTAACCTTCACACCCATCGGCCTGGTGATCATAATCAGGCAATAATGGATTTAGGTGCAACGATCTGCACACCAACAAAACCCAACTGTATTGGATGTCCGGTTAACTCTGCTTGTAAAGCATATATAATAGGAAATGCAGAGTTATTGCCAAAAAAATTACCTAAAAAGAACAAGCCATTAAAGTTTGGTTCGCTATTTATAGGTGTTCACCCAACAAATGGGTTTTTAGTAGAGAGACGCAAAGAAAGTGGTTTATTAGGGGGTATGTTGAGTTGGCCGTCTACGGACTGGTCTAGTCGCCAAAGCTCAGACCCCCCTTTACCTGCTGATTGGGTACCTATTATAGGTCTTGTCCAACATACATTTACACATTTCAATTTAGAATTAAATATATTTAAAGCTACCATTAAACGCTCTGTAGACCCATACTTTTTTATTCCAACTGAATGCTTTAATTCTAATGATATGCCAACAGTAATGCGGAAAGCCTTTGATTTATATTTGAATTCAAAGCATTGACCAAAAAAAACCCCCACGCAAAGAGAGTGGGGGAGTTAAGGTTTAGTGGTCAGGCCACAGGCACCATTTTTATTTGCTTATTATGTTATAATTTGCAAAAAATTCTTTATTTTTACCCCTGCATTTCAGATCGAATTTGTTGTCTTAAAAGATCTATGGGCACACTTTTACCTTCTCTCTTGAAACACCAGTAAGTCCATCCATTACAAGATGGCGCACCTTCTAAAGCAGCACTTACCTGGTGTATAGATCCTTTAGTTTCTGTTGAAATTAGAGTTCCATCCGCCCTAACTTTTGCTTTATGACGGCCATTTAGGCTTTCTAAAGTTTCACCCGGCTGAAGCAATCCTCTTTCAACGAGTTGCCCAAATGGAACTCTTGGCTCCATCCTTTTTGATTGAGTAACTTCTAAAGCATCACGGTCGTATTTTCGCGCCTCTTTAATTCGCCTATTTGCTGCTATTCTGTACGCTTCTTCTCGTTCAATTCCGATAAAATCCCTACCAAGTTTTTTTGCAACTGCACCAGTTGTTCCGCTACCAAAAAATGGATCTAAAATTACGTCACCAGGATTTGTCGTAGAAAGAATTATTCTATGCAACAAAGCCTCAGGTTTTTGCGTTGGGTGTGCTTTTTCTCCATTTTTATTTTTCAAGCGTTCGTGACCATTACAAATTGGTATTATCCAATCAGAACGCATTTGAATACCTTCGTTCATTGCTTTCATAGCTTCGTAATTAAATGTATATTTTGATTTCTCTGACTTCGCAGCCCAAATTAATGTCTCATGTGCGTTAGTTAAACGCATTCCCCGGAAATTAGGCATTGGGTTTGATTTCCGCCAAATAACATCGTTTAATATCCAATACCCAATATCTTGTAATTTAGAGCCTACTCTAAAAATATTGTGATAACTGCCAATAACCCAAATTGCACCATTTGGCTTCAACACCCTATAGGCTGCTTTCAACCAACTATTTGTGAAACTGTCATAAGCTTTA
This sequence comes from Paracoccaceae bacterium, assembly GCA_028112705.1. Taxonomy (GTDB): domain Bacteria; phylum Pseudomonadota; class Alphaproteobacteria; order Rhodobacterales; family Rhodobacteraceae. The sequence goes on from JAOGYN010000003.1 coordinate 116,526, forward strand.
AAGCTTGAAAACTTGTCCCAATCATTGTTAACTGCGTCCACCTTAGAAGAATCTGGGCGATGCAAATCTCCCTTTAATTGCAAATTATAGGGTGGATCCGCAAAAATCAGATCGACCGAATTTTCAGGAAGAGAATTCATTATTGATATACAATCACCAGCGATGATTTCATTTCGTGGCAAAGCGCACAGCTTTTCTGTTTTTGGTTCATGTTTCATTTCTGCCTCAGACTGCACTTTTCGTGCTTTTTATTTACCACAACATGAGTCAAAGATGATTCGGCGTCAATTCTTTTTTTAAATCAATAGGTTAGATATTTTTCTTGCTACAACATATTGTGTATGGGTTTGAAAGAAACCCTATGATGTGGTGTAATCCCATATTTTGTAAGTCCAGCAATATGGGCTTTTGTGCCGTATCCTACATTAGTCTCCCATGCATATTGGGGGTAGTGTTGCGCTAAATCCACCATTAATTGGTCTCTAGCAACTTTAGCGATAATAGATGCGGCAGCAATTGATAAGCTTAAACTATCCCCTTTTACAATCGCTGTTGCTGGGCATTTTAATTGTTTAGGTATCCTATTTCCATCGACAAGCACGTGGTTTGGACTGATTTCAAGGGCTTCTACTGCTTCATGCATTGCTAACATAGAAGCCTGTAAAATGTTTAACGTATCAATTTCTTGTACATCAATATGAATTATCGAGTATTTTAATGCACATGACATTATTTCCTTTGATAATCTTTCTCTTATTGATTTGGGTAGTTTTTTGCTATCGTTTAATCCAATTGGAATTTTTTTTGGATCAAGAATGACCGCTGCTGCGGTCACTGGACCTGCCCAGGAGCCCCGCCCTACTTCATCAGTTCCAGCTATTATATTATTTCCAGAATTAATTAATTCCTGTTCCAATTGAAAATTTGGTTTCAAGATTTAGATTCCTTTTTATTATCCTTTTGTAAAAAAAAAGTATTGTCATTTTTAATAATAGTATCAATTTTTTTTCATTAAAATTAACTTTTATTGCCATTAGTTGATATTTTTCTTATAGCTTCTGAAATTGCAATTCCTGCTGAGATTGCGACATTTAGGCTCCGACCACCGCCAGGCATTGGTATTGTGACTGAGGCATCGCATTGGCCATAAACCTCATCAGTGACGCCTTGTGTCTCGCGACCCATGATAAGTGTATCGTTAAGATTAAAATCAAAGTCCCACAAATTTTTTTTTGCTTTAGTACTAAGTAGTATTAACCTTCTATTTGTGGATGTCTTTTTAAAGTTTGACCAATCTGAATGTAAAACCATTTCACATTTTTCACCATAATCTAAGGATGCTTCCTTAAGGCTTTTTTCTGAAAGTGGAAATCCACAAGGTCCAATAATGTCTAAAGTAACCCCAAAACACGCAGATAGACGAATCATTGAGCCTAAATTATGTGCCAAATCAGTCTGATAAGCTGCTAAATGTAGATTTAGTGCCATAAAAATTTCCTCTGCGATCTAATGTCCGGTAGACGTTTGTATTTGACTTGTAGTAAACCTTTTGAAAGGTTAGGTGCAACTAGCTGGATTAGGTATTTTTGATTAAGTAATCAGTTTAGGAGAAACTCATTTGTCACAAGATGACGAACAGGCAACTCGCCGAGATTTTTTGTATTACGCAACGGGGGGAACCGGTGCCGTTGTAGTTGGGGCAGCAGTGTGGCCTCTTATAAATCAAATGAATCCAAGTGCAGATGTTCAGGCCCTTTCTTCTGTAGAAATTGATATTTCAGATATCGAACCAGGCACCCAAATCACAGTTAAGTGGTTAGGAAAACCAGTTTTTATTCGTCGGCGAACTGAAAGTGAAATTGATCTTGCTAGAGATACAATAATTTCTGAACTCCCTGATGGGATGGGTAGAAATGCGAATGTGTCGGGTGCAGATGCTGATGATAAAAATCGAACTTTAGATAAAAAAGGTGAATGGTTAGTTATGATGGGTGTTTGCACACATCTTGGATGCGTTCCACTTGGAAATGGAGCGGGTGATTTTGGCGGATGGTTTTGTCCTTGTCATGGCTCTCATTATGATACTGCTGGGAGAATACGTAAGGGCCCTGCACCGGAAAATCTACCTGTTCCTTTAGCAATCTTTATTAATGATACAACGATTAAACTTGGGTAAGTGAGAATATAAAATGTCAGGTATCCCGCACGATGATTATGAACCAAAGTCAAAATTCGAAAAATGGCTAGATTCCCGCTTACCTATTGCTGGAGTTATGTATGCTACCTTAACTGTTCCTACACCAAAAAATTTAAATTGGATGTGGATTTGGGGTAGTTTACTAACGTTATGCTTAGTTCTGCAAATCATAACAGGTGTTGTCTTAGCAATGCATTACACTCCTCATGTTGATTTAGCATTTGCGTCAATCGAACACATTATGAGAGATGTAAATGGTGGCTGGGCAATTAGGTATTTGCATATGAATGGAGCATCTTTGTTTTTCATTGCCGTTTATGCTCACATATTTCGTAGTTTATATTATGGTTCATACAAATCACCAAGAGAGGTTACCTGGATCATTGGCATGTTAATTTATCTTCTAATGATGGCAACAGGATTTTTAGGATACGTATTGCCTTGGGGACAGATGTCATTTTGGGGAGCTACGGTAATTACTGGATTATTTGGTGCCATACCTGGTATTGGGGAGTCTTTGCAAACTTGGTTATTAGGTGGTCCTGCTGTTGATAATGCTACCTTGAATCGATTTTTTAGTTTGCATTATTTACTTCCATTTATGATTTCTGGACTTGTTATACTTCATATTTGGGCTTTTCATACTACAGGAAATAATAACCCAACGGGCGTTGAGGTTCGCAGAGGTTCTAAGGCAGAAGCTGAAAAAGATACCGTCCCATTTTTCCCCTACTATGTAATAAAGGATATTTTTGCCTTAGCAGTAATATTAATTTTATTCTTTGGTTTAGTAGGGTTTATGCCAAATTACCTTGGACACCCTGATAATTATATTCCAGCTAACCCATTGGTTACTCCAGCACATATAGTTCCTGAATGGTATTATTTACCTTTTTATGCAATTTTAAGGGCTTTTACTGCAGATGTATGGGCTGTACAGTTGGTAAGTTTTCTTACTGGAGGTATTGTTGATGCAAAGTTTTTTGGAGTGGCGGCTATGTTTGGTGCAATATTTGTTATGGTATTAGCACCTTGGTTGGATACTTCTTCAGTTCGTTCTGGCAGATATAGACCAAGTTTTAAGTGGTGGTTTTGGTTGTTGGGCATAGATTTTCTTGTTCTAATGTGGTGTGGTGCAATGCCAGCTGAAGGTATTTATGGGGTAATCGCCTTGATAGGTTCTGCTTACTGGTTTGCATATTTTTTAATAATTCTTCCACTTCTTGGTGTAATGGAGAAACCTTTGGCTGTTCCAGCGACTATCGAGGAGGATTTTGACGCTCATTATCCACCAAAATCTGAACCCGCTGAATAGGATTAATAGAGAAATTATATTATGATAAGAAATATCACATTTGCATTAATTATTGGCTTAGGCTTCACAACGAACTTACTAGCTGCGGGATCCTCAAAACAACATATTGAAGATTTTGAATTTAGTTTTGAAGGACCTTTTGGACGTTTTGATCAACACCAATTACAAAGAGGTTTACAAGTATATACAGAGGTTTGTGCTTCTTGCCACGGTTTAGAGCATGTTGCTTTTAGAACACTAGGAGACACTGGTGGTCCAAGTTTGGAAATTAATCAGGTAAAAGCTTACGCAAAACAATTTGATGTGTTTGATCCTGAGCTTGACGATGAAAGATCGGCTATCCCGTCTGATAAATTCCCTAGCTCAGGTATGTTAAGTGCTCCTGACTTGTCTTTGATGGCAAAAGCTCGAGCGGGTTTTCACGGGCCCTATGGTTTGGGAATAAATCAAATAATTAAAGGGATGGGCGGCGCTGAATATATAGCTTCTATTCTAAGTGGTTATACTGGTCGTGAAAAGGAAGAGGCTGATGCAATACTTTATGAAAATACAGCATTTCCAGGTGGATGGATTTCAATGCCACCTCCGTTAGAGGATGGGCTTGTTGAATATCGTGATGATCATTCTAATACAGTTCATCACATGTCAGAGGATGTCTCAGCATTTCTTATGTGGACGGCTGAACCGAAGATGATGGCAAGAAAGACTATGGGAATAGTTGCTGTAATGCTTTTAAGCCTTTTAGCGGTACTACTATACTTTACTAATAAAAGACTATGGGCCCCAATAAAACGAAAACAACCCAAAGTTTAGACATAGTTTCTTACAATTTAAATCTAAAGATATTCGTTTAAGGACTTGGGTGGGTTCATAAGTATATTTCGCAAATTATATGGTCCAGTTGCTTCATTTTCTGCAACAATAATAACGTTTTCGCATACACCAATGAGCTCTTTTGGATCATGACTAACAATTAATACAGTGAGTTTATTTTCTGTGGAAATACTTTTTACTAAATTTAACATCTCCTTCCTAAGTGCGGGCCCTAAAGCTGAAAAAGGCTCATCCAGTAGTAACAATGGTTTTTTCCTTACTAATGCACGGGCAAGAGCAATTCTTCCTTTTTGCCCGCCAGATAATTGTGAAGGGTACTTCTCTGAATAATTTAACATATCAACATTAAACAAAGCTTTATTAATTTGATCATTAAATTTAGGCTGATATCTTAATTTTGTGGTTAAACCTAAAGCGACATTTTGATAAACACTTAAGTGTGGAAATAAATTATTATCTTGAAAAACAATTGTTATTGGTCGTAGTGAAGGTGCCAAACTGTCTAATGACTTCTCTCCCCAAAAAACTGTACCGCTTTCAGCTGAACTAAAACCACTTATAGCATCTAGCAGTGTTGATTTTCCTGCTCCAGATGGGCCAATGATAGCTGTAATTGTTTCAGGGTGTATTTCAAAATTAATACTTAAATGAAAAGAATTAAGTTTTACAATTAAATTATTTATGCAGAGCATTTGATTTTCCTAATTTGTCAGCTAATAGAAAAATTGAGAAGCAAGTTATCAATAGTATAAATGCTGCTGCTTTTGCCGCTTCCATTTGATAGCTCCCCATTAATCGATAAATTGTCAATGGCAATGTTCCTGACTGCGGTGAAGCGAATAATGTAACAACTCCAAGATCACCAATAGATAACGCAGCTATCAATCCACTTGCAAAGCCTATTTCGTTTCTTAAGCGCGGTAAGGTTAGTTTAAAAAATCTGTGAATCCCATTTAATCCTATACTATCTGAGAGTTTGCCATAATCTTGGTTAATTTTCTGCATTGCAGGTAAAATAATTCTTAAACTAAAAGGTAGTGCCATTATTGCGTTTACCAATCCAGTAATGGGTAAGACAAATTTTGTAGGGTTTATTATTGGATATAAAAATATAAAAAGACCTGTACCTATTACGAGTGGTGATGTGGCAATTACAAAATAGCCAGTTCCTTCCATAAGCCATTTAATGCGTATATTGGTCCGGCTGGACACAATAGCGTGACCAAGAGAGATGGTTAAGAAGAGGCAAATAATAACAGCGCCTGCAGCAACAAAAATAGACTTACCCAAGGCAACTAATATGACTAGGTTTATTAATTGAATTGCTGAAGCGCCATCAGCAATAATCATTACCAATGGTGTTAATAAAAAAACTGAACATATACATATCACAGTCCAATCTAATAATCTTGTTTTATCTATATCCCAGCGATTAATTGTACGGTCAAATTTAATTTGAAATGGCTCAGTTTGTTGTTTCCATAGGACCATTATTGTAAGTGCTAGACATAATATAAATTGTATAATAGCCAGGTTGGCAGCTTTACTCAAATCAAAGTCAAACCTAAAGGCTTGATAGATTGCTAATTCAATTGTTGTAGATTTAGGCCCACCTCCGAGTGTTAAAGCGATTGCAAATGAAGATATACATATTAGAAATACAACTGCAAAAATACCAAGCATTCTTGATTTTAACATTGGCAGTTCTATTAGAAAAAAAATATTTTTTTGATTAAAGCAGAGGCTTTCAGCCAATCTAAACTGTTCCGCTGGTATAGTTTTCCAACCTTGTAAGAGCAATCTGGAAACGAGGGGAATATTAAAAAAAACGTTAGCAAGTATAATGCCATGTAAACCATATATTGTTAGAGTGTTAAATCCTAATGGACCTAAAATATTATTTAGAACTCCATTCCGCCCAAATACAGATATAATCCCTAAAATTGCCACAATAGTTGGTAAAATAAATGGTGCACCAAGAATAGTAATTAAAATTGATTTGCCCCAAAATGATTGTCTCATCAATGATCTAGCTAAAAACATTCCCATTATGGAACTGATTAGGGCAGATATAACCGCCTGATAAATTGTAAATTTAATAACCTTAAAATCACTTGAGGTTAATTTAAAATCATTATGAGAATAAAATAAAACAACTGCTAATGTGCCAAACGTTAAGAATATTAGGAGGATCATGGAGACCCATCCTAAAATATTTGTTATTTTTATTTGCTTAATATTTCTAACCATTCATTTAATGCCGGCCCTCTGATCTCTTGAGCAGTCTTTGGATCAAAAATTAATGATTTGTTTTTTGATATGGGTGATAAGAAAGCTTTGTCCAAGTTTGATTTTAAATTTATCACGGGATACATCCAGTTTGTCGTGGGAATTATTGATTGAAATCTTTCTGAGATCATAAATTCTAAAAACTCATCGGCTAAATCTGATTGATCACTACCCAACACTTTTCCAGCAACTTCGATTTGCATATAATGGCCCTCGTCAAAAATAGCAGCTTTTATGGAAAAGTCATTTTCAGCAATTATATGGTAAGCTGGTGATGTAGTGTAAGACAGGACTAAGTCTGCTTCACCATCCAAAAATAAACCATACGCTTCTGACCAGCCCTTAGTCACAGTCAGAATGTTTGGAGCTAATCCTTCCCAGATTTTACCTGCATCATCCCCATAAACCGCCTTAACCCAAAGTAACAAACCAAGACCAGGCGTAGAACTTCTTGGATCTTGTATTATTATTTTGAGGTCAGAGCGTTCCGCTAGTTCGATAAAGCTCCTTGGTGCAGTGGTTATCTTCTCGCTGTTATAAACAAAGGAAAAGTATCCCCAATCAAAAGGAATGAATGTGTCATCATTCCATGTTATTGGCAAGTTTAAGTCTAAGGTTTTATTATGCTTTGCAAACAGTCCAGTTTCTTTTGCACGTTCTATTAAGTTAGTATCCAATCCTAAGATAACATCAGCTTCTGTTTGCTTTCCCTCCAATTGAACTTTGGCCAAAAGAGCTGCACCATCTCCTACTCCAATAAATTGTAAATCACATTTACAAGTTTCTTCAAATTTTTTTTCGATAGTGGGTCCAGGCCCCCAATCAGATATAAAACTATCATATGTATAAACTTTTAAGATATTAGTGTCTGCAAAGCAAAGTGTTGCCGTTGATAAAAACAATACTGATGTTATCAATTTTTTAATCATCGCATACTCCTATGTTATCGTGGGCTAGGTGAGCGATGACTCTACCTTCCCTACGCCAGTATGAACTGGATCAGGTTATACGGGTCTGCAAAGTGCATCTCAGCCTATAAGGGCTCCCCGAGGTAAGTTTCTTCTAGCTATTAACAATAGTATAAGCAAGAATATGTTTCTTAAATTTATCAATATTTTTTTCTGCTTTTGTGTCTTCTTGAAACTTGCTTTAGAAGGAAATAAAGCCAGTAACGAAACAATTATGAGATTATAACGATGACACCTGATCAAATAAGAACTTCATATTCAGAATTTATGATAAAAAGGGGAGCGTATGAAATACCATCAGCTAGTTTAGTTCCAGAAAATGATCCCTCAACTCTATTTACAGGTTCTGGAATGCAACCGATGGTTCCGTATTTACTTGGCGAAACACACCCATCTGGGAGTGATCTCATAAATATACAGAAATGTTGCAGAACTGGTGACATCGAAGAGGTTGGTGACAATTCTCATTTAACATTTTTTGAAATGATTGGACGCTGGGATTTAAAGGCTAATCCGATGTATTTTAAAAAACATCAAATAGAGTGGATTTTTGAATGGCAAGTAGATATTTTAGGCTTAAACCCAAATCATCTATATATAACTGTTTTTAAAGGTGATCCTTCTGTCGGCATTGATCGCGATGATGAAGCAATTCAGATTTGGACAGAACTTTTTAAAGCTAAAAATATAGACCCAAAGATAGAAGAAGATGGTGAAACTTATGGTACCTCAAGAGGTGGTCGCATATTTTTATATGATGCAAATGAGAATTGGTGGTCTAGATCGGGACAACCAAAAAATATGCCAATTGGCGAATTAGGTGGTCCTGATAGTGAAATGTTTTTTGATTTTGAACCTAATGGTGATGTAATGGACCATCCGGCTAGTGATACTGGAAGGTTTTTGGAAATTGGTAATAATGTTTTTATGTCTCATCAGAAAATAAGTGAAAATAACTTCGCTGCTCTTGATAAACCAAATATTGATTATGGTGGTGGTCTTGAAAGAATATGTGCAGCTGTTAATTCAGATCGTGATGTGTACAATACACCGTTTTTCCAATCACCAAAAAAGGTATTAACAGAATTATCTGGAAAGTCTTATGAGGAAAATCTATCAGCATTCCGTATCGTTTTAGATCACTGTAGAGCCGCTACATTTCTCGTGGGAGATGGTGTTCATCCTGGAAATCAAGATGCTTCGTATATAACACGCCGCTTAATTAGAAGAGCAATGCGAGCTGCGATGGGTTTAGGTATAAAAGGATCCTTTATGGGAAAGGTGATAACAGCATTTTTGGATGATGCTAAATCGTATTTGCAACTACAAACACAAAGGGAAGTGATATTAAATTCTATCCTGAAAGAAGAAGCAAAGTTTCAGAAACTTGTTATATCTGGTGAAAGGGAAATATTAAAACATATAGATCGAGAAGAAACTGTTACGGGTGTTGATGCATTTAATTTTTACCAAACGTACGGGTTTCCTAAGGAGTTGACGGAAGAGATTTTGAAAGAACGGAATTTAGAAATCCAAAATATTGATGGATTTGAAAAATCTTTTAATGAGCATTCAAAAATGTCTGCCACAGCAGCGGCTGGAAAGTTTAAAGGGGGGTTGGCTGATAATTCCGAAAAAACGACCGCATTTCATACAGCAGTTCATCTAATGTTAGCTGGATTACGCGAAGTATTGGGAAGTCATGTCCATCAAAAAGGAAGTAATATTACGGCAGAAAGAATTAGATTTGATTTCAGTCATGATTTAAAGATGACAGATGAAGAAAAATGTGCTGTTGAAAAGTATGTTAATGACGGAATTGAAGCAGCAGCATTAGTGACAGTTTCTGAAATGGCAAAAGATAAAGCTTATGCAGAAGGAGTTGAGGGTAGTTTTTGGGAAAAATATCCAGAAATCGTAAAGGTTTATTCCATAGAGGATCAAATGGGGAAGGTTTGGAGTAAAGAACTTTGTGGTGGTCCTCATGTTGATAATTGTTCGATATTATCGAATTATGGACAATTTAAAATAGGTAAAGAACAGAGTAGTTCTGCGGGTACTCGTAGGGTTAAAGCAACATTTGTGGAGTAATTTTTAATGAAAGTTTATTTATCAGGGGAAATCCATACAGATTGGCGTGATAAAATCATCCAAGGAGCAAAAGGATTAGAGATTTCTTTTAATGCTCCAGTCACAAATCATTCGGCCTCAGATGATTGTGGTGTGGATATTTTAGGACCGGAAGAAAATAAATATTGGCATGATAAGAAAAGTGCGCAAATAAATTCAATTAGGATTCGAGCAGGAATAAAAGAATCAGATTTAGTTGTGGTGAGGTTTGGAGAAAAATACAAACAATGGAATGCCGCTTTTGACGCAGGGTATGCAGCTGCTTTAGGGAAATCTCTAATTATTATGCATTCTTTGGATATATCACATGCATTAAAAGAGGTGGATGCCGCTGCGCTAGCTGTTACTGAAACACCAGAACAAGTAGTTAGTATTTTGAAATATGTTTTGAAAGGTGAGTTGCCTTAATATACTTACCGTATCAATCAGGAGCTTAATGTGGTTAACCTTCAATTAGACAGCATAGATAGAAGAATTCTCAGCGTATTGCAAAAGGAGGGAAGAACCTCAAATGCAGATTTAGCAGAGAATATAAATCTTAGCCCATCTGCCTGTCATCGAAGAGTGCAAAGACTACATTCAATTGGTGTTATAAAAAATTATGTGGCTTTATTAAACAATAGATTGGTAGGATTACCAACTACCGTTTTTGTAGAAATAACTTTATCTGGTCAGGCGGATGAAGTGTTGGATGCGTTTGAGCGAGAGGTGTTGTTAATTCCCAATGTTTTAGAATGCCATTTAATGGCGGGTTCAGCAGATTACCTTCTAAAGGTGGTTGCTAAAGATACGGATGATTTTGCCCGAATACATAGGAAATATCTTGCAAGATTACCTGGTGTTGCCCAGATGCATTCAAGCTTTTCATTGCGTAGTGTATCAAACACTACTGCATTGCCGATATAGCTATTTAATCTTGACCTGAAAAAAGCCTTTTATTTTTATTTGAAGGTTTACTATATAAAGAAGAATACTTAATTTTATCAAGAAATGCGATATAAAAGTGGAACAAGAAAAAAAACTTAATACATATATTATAGCACCTAATTTGGTTAGAAGTGACTTAACGAGATCGATAAACGGGACAGATCAATTAGGAAATATTATTGAGCTTCCAGTCATTGAAGAGCGTCCTTTAACCATTTTTTTAAATGAGCAAGAAATTGTAACTGCTATGACTATTGGTGATTACCCTGAATATTTGGCATTAGGTTTTCTTAAAAATCAAAGAATGCTTTTAAGTGATGATAAAGTGAAGGGCATTGATTTTGATCTAGAGTTAAATACTATTGTTGTAAGAACAGAAAATAAAACTAACTTTGAAGACAAGCTAAAAAAGAAAACACAAACCTCAGGATGCGCTGTAGGTACAGTTTTTGGCGATATGATGGAGGGGATGGAAGATTTAATTCTTGACCCATTAGTTATAAAAACATCTTACCTTTATAGTTTGTCGAAAAAAATCAATCAAACACCTAGCCTATATTTAAATGCTGGAGCAATTCATGGGACAATATTATGTTATAGAGACAACCCATTAGTTTATATGGAAGATGTGGGTCGGCATAATGCTGTTGATAAAATTGCAGGCTGGATTTTTGAAACGGGTACCAATTCAAATGATAAAATATTATATACTACGGGTAGGCTCACTTCAGAGATGGTAATTAAGACTGCGTTAATGGGTATCCCTGTATTGGTGTCTAGATCTGGTTTTACAGCCTGGGGCGTGGAGATTGCAAAACAAGTAGGTATGACCTTAATTGGGCGGCTAAGAGGAAAGCGGTTTATTTGCTTGTCTGGTGAAGATCGTTTGGAGTGGGATGCGAGCTTAACTGAAAATGAGAAATTTCTTTAATTAAAATGGATATTGTTAATTGAATATACTTGGCGTTATTTTGGCGGGTGGCCAGTCAAAAAGAATGGGTGGTGGTCATAAAGGCCTAATTGAATTACAAAAAAAACCCTTATGTTTGCATGTTATTGATAGGTTAAAACCGCAAGTTGGCTCGGTTATCCTAAATGTTAATACTCACGAAGAGTCTTTTACAAAATTTGGACTTCCTTTAGTTAAGGATAGTTTAAATAATTTTGTGGGTCCGTTAGGAGGTGTTTTAGCTGGCATGGATTGGGCGTTTAACAATGGTTATGAGTATATTGTGACAGCAGCGGCTGATACTCCATTTTTTCCACTAAACTTGGTTGAAAACTTAAGACAAGTAATGAAAAAAGAAAATTATTCTATAGTTATGGCTTCAACGATTGATTGCCAAAAGAAGCAAAACATTCATCCTACATTTGGACTATGGAAAGTTAATTTAAGAGAAGATTTACGCAAAAGTTTAAATGAGGGCGTTAGAAAAATGGTCGCTTGGACTGATAGGCATTCTTTTTGTTATAGTAAATTTCCATCAGATAACTTTGATTGTTTTTTTAATATAAATAATCCAGAGGACTTAAAGAAAGCAAAAAATATTATAGATAAGGGTTGGGTATGAGAGTTTTTGGTATAATAGGTTGGAAAAATTCTGGAAAGACGGGACTGCTAGAAAGATTAGTTGAAAACATAACAAGTCGTGGGTTTTCTGTTTCAACTATGAAGCATGCACATCATAACTTTGATATAGACCATAAAGGAAAAGACAGCTATCGGCATAAAAAGGCAGGAGCTCATCAAGTTCTTCTAAGCTCTGATTCTAGATGGGTTTTAATGACAGAGCTGGAAAAAAATTTAGAGTTGGAAATGGATGCGTTGCTGAGAAAAATGAATCCTGTTGATTTAATTTTGGTAGAGGGCTTTAAGGCAAATGATCATCCAAAAATTGAAACCTATCGCGCTGTTACTAAACAAAATCCTTTAGCGGAGACTGATAAACAAATAAGGGCTATTGCGACAAAGGATAAAGTCGACATATTACTTCCTATTTTTGATCTTGATGATACAAACAATATAGCAGATTTTATTTTAAAAACTGTAAGGTTATTATGACAAAACAACCTCACAAAGGCTTGGCTGTTTTTCCTAATGTTGTGTCCTGGACACCAGTAGATGAAGCTTTAGAGCATTTAAGATTATCTTTAAAACCCCTTTTAGATTTTGAGTTTATTAATGTGAGTGACTCTTTAGATTATATTTTGTATGAAGATATTCTTGCTAACCGCTCTAATCCACCAGTTGGAAATACAGCAGTTGACGGTTTTGGTTTTGCACATCAATCAATAAAAAATCAAAATAGGAAATTGAACTTATGTGTAGATCGGATTGCTGCTGGAGATAGCTACCAAGGCATTGTTCCTCAAGGTAGCGCAATTAAAATATTAACAGGAGCGGAATTACCAAGAGGTGTTGATACAGTAGTTTTGCAGGAAGAAGTAACCATAGAAAATGATAATATTATATTAAATACTGATTTAAAAAGAGGTGAAAATACAAGAAAGGTGGGAGAGGATATTGAAAAAGGAAAATGTGTTTTAACTAAAGGTTCAAGAATTAGAGCTCAAGATATTGCCTTATTGATTGCCACTGGGATTAATCAAATCAAAGTCTATTTACTTTTAAAAATTGGAATTCTGTCAACAGGTAATGAATTGATCCATAAAGTTTCTAATAAGGATTCAAATAAAACGCTTGATGCTAATAGACCAATGTTAATGAATATTGTGAAAAAATGGGGTTATCAGGCTATTGATTTGGGCAATGTAAATGATAATAAAACAGAAATTAAAACAAAGTTAAATATCGCATCTAAAATTTGTGATATCATCTTTACATCTGGTGGTGCATCAACTGGTGACGAAGATTATGTGGGAAGATTATTAAAGTCAGATGGTAATTTATATAATTGGCGTATTGCAATGAAGCCGGGTCGACCTCTTGCATTAGCAAAGTGGAATGAAACACCAGTAATTGGATTGCCTGGAAACCCTGTAGCAGCTTTTGTATGTACTATAGTTTTTGGTCGGCCAATTTGTGGTTTGTTAAGTGGTGAGGGTTGGTTAAAACCAAATTCGTTTCAAGTACCAGCCGCTTTCTCTAAAAATAAGAAAATTGGTCGACGAGAATATCTTCGTGCACAAGTGAAAAATGGGAAAGTAGAAATATTCCATTCTGAAGGTTCTGGTAGAATTTCAGGCTTAAGTTGGGCTGATGGTCTAGTGGAATTACGAGAAGAGACTAGTAAAGTAAATCTGGGAGATTTAGTTAAGTATATCCCATTTAGTGGTGTTTTTTAAATTTCAATTTTATATAGATTTGCTGTTAACTGCGTAAAACACCACCACTAGCTTTTTCAATATTAGCAATAATTTTTTTACTCACATTTTCTATTTCACTATCGATAAGTGTTTTTTCAGAAGATTGTATATGAACTGTAATTGCTAATGACTTCTTTTCTTGCATTTTGGGCTCATTATCATTTAAGTTAATGAATTGGTCAAAAATATAAGCGTCTTTAATTAAAGATTTATCTGCACCTTTTGCAGCATTTACCAAAACTGTTGCCTCAATATTTTTATCTACAATAAAAGAAAAATCCCTCTGCACAGATTGGAAGTCACTTACATTTAATGCTGAACGTGTCTTTGCTTTAAGTTTTGAAAATGGAGGTTTTTGGATATGAATTGCAAAAGCCATAACTGGGCCTTTAATATTCATTTCCTTTAAAATCTTTGGATGTATTTCACCAAAGCCAGCAAGAACATTTTTTGGCCCCAATGATAACTTTCCAGAACGTCCTGGGTGCCACCAAGTGTTTACATCTCGTAATATCATTAATTTAGTTGGGCAACCGATTGATTTTAAAACAGCCTCAACATCTGCTTTGGAATCAAAAGGGTCGACTGGCCTTCGTTCACCGTGAACGTCTCTAGAATTGGTATGACCTATCAATATTCCAGTAGCTAACATTTCCTGATCATCAGGCTCTCCACCATGGAAAACTGGACCAATTTCAAAAAGAGACATATCTAATACACCCCTGGCTTGATTTCGACTAGCTGCCTGAAGTAAACCTGGAAGTAGTGAGGGTCTCATATGGCTCATATCAGAAGAGATGGGGTTTTCTAATTTAGTTTGATCAGACCCTCCACCAAATATTAGAGCTGATTTCTTGTCTACAAAAGAATATGTAACACATTCATTATACCCTAATGATGCTATCTCTCTTCTAATAACAGATTCTCTTTTTTGGATTAGGGTTAGCGTACTGCTAGTTTTATTTTGTTTCAATTTAGGTAGCGGCACACCACGTAGTTTTGTCAAGGATGAAACCCGGGCAATTTCCTCAACAAGATCGGCTTCTCCCAAGATATCAGGGCGCCAAGGTGGAGGCGAAACAATGCCTTTATTATAATTAAAGCCCAAAGAGTTTAAAATATTTATTTGAGTATTTTGATCAATTTCCATTCCAACAAGTGATTGGACCTTATTTGGATTTAACTTATATTCTCTATAAAAATTTGGAACCTTTCCAGTTTCAACAATATTTGAAGCAGTGCCACCGCATAAATTCATTATCATCTGCGCTCCTAACAAAATCCCATCTTTTGTAAAATCTGGATCTACACCTCGCTCAAAACGATATCGTGCATCAGAATTTATTTTTAGGGCTCGCCCAGCCTTTGCGATTGTAATTGGATCCCAGTAAGCACTTTCGAGTAAAACATTTACAGTATTTTCAGAACAACCTGTTGAAACACCACCCATTATCCCTGCAATACTTATAATTCCTGACGCATCTGATATTATCATTGCGTCTTTTGGTAGACTATAATTTTTTTCGTCTAACGCATCGATGCTTTCATTACCTTTTGCAAAACTTACTCGCAAGCCTCCCTCAATCTTGTCAGAGTCAAACACATGAAGGGGTCTAGCACGATCCATGGTAAAAAAGTTTGTAATATCTACTAACGAAGAAATAGAACGCAAGCCAATAGATTCAATTTGATCTCTCAACCATTTTGGAGAGGGTCCATTTTTTACGCCTCTGATCATACAACTAAAAAAAACAGGACAACCATTTTCTAGTACATCATCATTAATTTTAATTTCTATGGTATTTTTATGCTTTTCAGAAATTAGAGGGGTATCTGCAGGTTTTAGTACGCCAATTCCACGCGCGGCTAAATCTCGTGCTATTCCCCGTACACCTAACGCATCAGGACGATTGGGTGTGATAGCAATGTCGATAATTGGATCAACAGCGCCTGGGTTGTGATTTGAGAGATACTCTGTGAATTTAGAACCAATGACTGGCTTACCCTTTAGTTCAATAATACCATCGTGCTCATTAGATAATCCCATTTCGCGCTCGGAGCACATCATTCCATAACTTTCAACGCCTCGAATTTTTCCCACACCGATAGTTGTATCTATACCAGGTACATAAGTTCCTGGCTTTGCTATTACTACGTAAATCCCCTCTCTGGCGTTTGGTGCCCCACAAATTATATTCAATTTACCTTCATCAGTTTCAACTTCACATATTTTTAATTTATCGGCATCAGGGTGTTTTTGTGATTTTGCAACATACCCGACAGTGAAGTCCTTAAGTGTTTCTATAGGGTTGATGACCTCTTCAACTTCCAGCCCTAAATCGGTTAAATTATATAAAATATCTTCAACAGAAGCATTTGTTTCTAAATGTGTTTTAAGCCAATTTAATGTAAATTTCATCAGATGATTACCTCAATAGAAAATTATCGACTTAAGCCGCTATGTAAATTTGGTTGATCTAAAGAAGAAAACCCATAATGACGAAGCCAACGCAGATCGCTATCAAAAAAAGCCCTCAAATCTGGTATTCCATATTTAAGCATTGCTAGTCTATCTATCCCCATTCCAAATGCAAACCCTTGCCACTGATCTGGATCAATACCGCCAGCTTTTAATACTTTTGGATGTACCATCCCACTACCAAGAATTTCCATCCAACTTTCACCCTTCCCAACTTCTAATTTCCCATTATTCCAAGAACAACGCAGATCAACTTCAGCAGAAGGTTCAGTGAATGGAAAGTGGGATGCTCGAAAACGTAATTCTAACTCATCGACCTCAAAGAACTTTTTGCAAAATTCTTCTAGGGTTCCTTTTAAATTTGCCATTGATATATTTTTACCTATAGCTAAACCTTCTAGTTGATGAAACATCGGGGTATGTGTTTGATCATAATCGCAGCGATAAACTCTACCTGGAGCGATTATTCTACAAGGAGCTCCATTGGTTAGCATGTGCCTTATTTGAACTGGACTAGTATGAGTTCGTAGAACATTTGGCGCTCTATCGTCTCCATCATCTCGATTTAAGAAAAAAGTATCATGTTCCTGCCGTGCTGGATGTTCTGGAGGAATGTTTAGTGCATCAAAGTTGTACCAATCGCTTTCTATTTGTGGGCCCTCTGCTACAGAAAACCCCATTTCTGCAAAAATAGCACTTACTTCCTCAGTAACTTGACTTATGGGATGGATGGAGCCATTAGGTTTTTTCCGAGCTGGTAGACTTAAATCTATCCACTCTTCTTTTAGCCTTTCATTAAGAACTAAATCTTCTAATTTGGATTTTTTTTCAACAAAAGCTTTAGTTACCTCATCTCTCAATGAGTTAAGGACTGGGCCAGTAGATTGACGTTCTTCGGGTGTCATGCTCCCCAATTCACGCATTTTAAGGCTCAACTCTCCCTTTTTTCCAAGAATTTCAACGCGCAAGTTCTCTAACGAATTTTGATCATTATCTTTATTTATCAAATCTAAATACTTAATCCGTAGTTTTTCTAGCCCATCCATGTTCTTTACTCCATCTCGTTTGATTTACTGCTATCATAGAGTTGGTTAAATTCAAGCATTGTTAAAGTTCTTAAACAATATTAATTTGTAATATTTAAAATTGTAATAAGTTATCTATTATTTTCACCATAAATACACAACAAGATAACAAGATTTACTAGTTAGCAGATCTTCTTAAATTTATAATTGTAATTATGCTAATGCAGCTTTTACTTGATCTACAATAGAACTGAAAGCGTCTGGCTCATTTACAGCAATATCTGCTAAAACCTTACGATCTACTTCTATCCCAGCTTTATCCAAACCATTGATAAAACGGGAGTATGTTAGTTCTTCGTCGTGTGATCTTACTGCTGCATTAATACGTTGAATCCACAATGCTCTAAATGTTCGTTTACGGGCTTTGCGATCTCGCGTAGCGTATTGGTTTGCTTTATCAACTGCTTGCGTAGCAGTTCTGAAAGTATTGCTTCTTCTACCATAGTAGCCTTTTGCAGCTTTTATGACTTTTTTATGACGGGCGTGAGTTACTGTACCACTTTTTACTCTAGACATCTCAAGTTCTCCTTAACGTGCGTATGGCATGTATGATTTAACAGTGTGTTCATCAGCTTTGCAAAGTACACTTGTACCCCTAGCATTGCGAAGGAATTTATTTGAACGCTTAATCATACCGTGTTGTTTGCCAGCTTGAGCGGCCTTAACTCTGCCTGAAGCGGTAACCTTAAAGCGCTTTTTCGCGCTCGACTTTGTTTTCATCTTGGGCATTTTTTTCTCCTATCTATTGAGATTTAAGCGTTTTAGGCAGCCCTAATAGCCGTATGCGCTTGATAGAAATTGGGTGTTACGCATCATTAACAACTTTTGCAAGAGGAATCGTATTTATCGCTATCTTATGCAATTATTATTAAATCTTCTTGACCCTTATAAAAAAGAACCGCATATGCAATTATCATGATTAAAATTTCGCACATACGTAACTTTAGCATTGTGGCACATATTGACCACGGGAAATCAACCTTAGCTGATAGATTAATTCAACAGACTGGTACTGTTGCTGAGCGAGATATGGAAGAGCAGATGCTTGACACAATGGATATTGAACGAGAGCGAGGAATAACCATAAAAGCCAATTCCGTAAGGATTGAATATAAGGCAAATGATGGTGAGTTATACATATTAAATTTAATTGATACTCCAGGGCATGTGGATTTCGCTTACGAAGTATCACGTTCAATGCGTGCAGTAGAGGGTTCCTTGCTTGTAGTTGATGCATCGCAAGGAGTTGAAGCTCAAACCTTAGCTAATGTGTACCATGCAATAGAAGCTGATCACGAAATAGTGACTGTTTTGAATAAAATTGATTTACCTGCTGCTGAACCTGAACGCGTAGCACAACAAATTGAAGATGTGATTGGTATAGATGCAACAGATGCCGTTAGAATTTCTGCAAAAACGGGATTGGGAATCCCAGATGTGTTGGAGCGGATTGTTACAAGCTTACCTGCACCAATTGGTAACCCTGACGCTCCATTAAAAGCAATGCTGGTAGATAGCTGGTATGATGCATATCTTGGAGTTGTTGTTTTGATCCGGATTCATGATGGCTTTTTAACGAAAGGTGATAAGATTAAAATGTTGAATACCAACGCAACCTATCAAGTTGATCGCGTAGGTGTTTTTAAGCCTCAAATGGAACCTATTGATAGCTTGGGTCCAGGAGAGATGGGTTTTTTAACTGCGAGTATAAAACAAGTCCGTGACACTCGCGTTGGAGATACCATCACGCATGAAAAAAAAGGAACAACCATAGCATTACCTGGTTTTAAACCATCACAACCTGTAGTTTTTTGCGGTCTTTTTCCAGTTGATAATTCGGAGTTTGAGGATTTGCGAGAGGCAATTGAAAAATTATCCCTTAATGATGCTTCATTTACTTATGAAATGGAAACCTCTGCCGCTCTCGGGTTTGGTTTTCGATGTGGGTTCTTAGGTCTTCTGCATTTAGAGGTTGTTAGAGATAGGATAGAAAGAGAATATGATATAGCGTTAATAACAACGGCACCGTCAGTTATTTATCATATCTTCATGAAGGATCAGAGCACTATTGAGTTACATAACCCGGCTGACATGCCAGATTTAACTTATGTTGAGCATATTGAAGAGCCAAGAATTAAGGCAACTATTTTAGTCCCTGACGAATATTTGGGTGATGTATTGAAGTTATGTCAGGATCGTCGTGGAATTCAAATAGATCTAACTTATGCCGGTGCTCGAGCAATGGTGGTTTACGACCTTCCATTAAATGAAGTTGTATTTGATTTTTATGATAGATTAAAATCAGTCACTAAAGGATATGCGAGTTTTGATTATCAGATTGAAGGTTATCGCCAAGACTTCTTAGTAAAGATGCAAATTATGGTTAATGATGAGCCAGTCGATGCTCTTTCTACAATGGTTCACCGAGATCGTGCTGACGCAAGAGGTCGTGCGATGTGTGAAAAGCTAAAAGACTTAATTCCTAGGCATATGTTTAAGATCCCTATTCAGGCTGCGATAGGAGGGCGAATAATAGCAAGAGAAACTTTGTCTGCGATGCGCAAAGATGTGACTGCAAAATGCTATGGTGGTGATATTTCACGGAAGAAAAAATTATTAGATAAACAAAAAGCTGGCAAAAAGAAAATGCGCCAATTTGGTCGTGTAGATATTCCTCAGGAAGCATTTATATCTGCATTAAAAATGGATTAGTTTAAGTATTTATTCGTGATCACCACTGAAAATTAATTTTTCGTCGACTGGCGAAACTCGTATAATATTGGTTGTACCTGGTTTGTTAAATGGGACACCAGCTGTTACAATAATTTGCTTGTCTATAGTTGCAAAGTTATATTTTTTTGCAGCTCTAGCTGCACTAATTACTGCCTTCTTAAATCTATCGACGTGTCCTGTGATTACGCAATGAGCACCCCAGTGTAAACACAGTCGCCGCGCAGTTTTTATAAGAGGCGTAAGAGCTATTATTGGAACTCGGGGTCGTTCTCTTGATACTAGCGATGCTGTTGTGCCGGAGTGAGTAAAGCAGCAAATGGCTGTAACTTCTGTTGTTTCCGCGATTTCACGTGCTGCAACAGTGATAGCATCAGCTACGGTTTTTCTCTGACCTGAGCGGGTGCTATCGATTAATTCCCTGTAGGCGGGATCATTTTCAATTTCTATGGCTATGTTATTCATTGTTTTTACTGCATCTATTGGGAAATTACCGGCCGCACTTTCTGCTGATAACATTACAGCATCAGCGCCTTCATATATCGCAGTCGCTACATCGCTTACTTCTGCTCTAGTGGGCATTGGAGAATCAACCATACTATCTAACATTTGTGTTGCAACAATTACAGGTTTTGCTACATGCCTACATGCCATTACAAGTCTTTTTTGTATTGGTGGTATAGCTTGAACAGGCATCTCTACGCCTAGATCACCCCGTGCAATCATAATGCCATCAGAAACTTCTAATATTGAATTAAAGTCTGTTACTGCAGACGGTTTTTCGATTTTTGATAATATTGATGTCCGACCTTTAGCAAGTTTTCTAGCTTCATTTACATCTTTTGCGCGCTGTACAAAAGAAAGTGCTAACCAATCGATACCTAAATTACATGCAAACTCTAAATCTATTTTGTCTTTTCTAGATAGAGCTGCCGTTGGTATAATAGTTTGTGGAACATTTATACCTTTTCTATCAGAGATTCTTCCACCAATCTCTACAATACATTTTATCTGATTTTTGGCCACCGACTTTACCTTTAGACGGATTTTGCCATCATCTACAAGGATACTCTCACTAGCTCTGATCACATTAAAAATCTCTTTATGAGGTAAAAAAACTCGATTTTGATTTCCAGGTTTATCAATTAAATCAAACAAAAAATCGCTGTTGTTGTGCAAGTCCACACTTCCATTCTCAAATACACCACATCGTAATTTAGGTCCTTGTAAGTCTGCTAAAATAGCTATGGGACGATCTAGATCTTTCTCTATTTGTCTTATAATTGTGTGTTTTGACTTAATTTCTGCATGGGACCCATGGCTCATGTTAAGTCTAAAAACATCTGCGCCACTTTCAAAAAGCGCTCGGATTGTATCATAAGTTTCAGAAGCGGGCCCTAATGTAGCAACAATCTTAACATTTCTTAATCTTCTCACGTCTATTACCTTTTTGCTTCATTTGGTCTATTTAAATCACTATCACATCCTTTAGTTACTATTAATAGTAATTAGTATCGAAATTTATTTATAAAAGGCATTTTTTAATAATGTATGAGGCATTTAAAACTTTTCATCAAAAATATAATGGTGAATTTCTAATTTTGTGTGACCATGCTTCAAACGTCATTCCAAAGAGAATTAGTGACGGTAATCTTGGCATTTCTGACTTTGATATGAACCGCCATATTTCCTATGATATTGGAGCAGCCAGATTGAGTAGAGAATTGGGAAAACAGTTAAAATCAACAGTGATTTTATCAAACTTCTCACGATTAGTGATTGATCCAAATAGGGGTGAAGATGATCCAACTTTAATTATGCAACTCTATGATGGGTCAATTATTGAGGGTAACCGAAATTTAAAAAATAGTGAAATAAAAGCCAGATTAGATTTTTGTTACCGACCTTATCATGATGAAATAAAGCGATTAATAACTATTAAAAAGCCTAAAATTTTAATATCAATTCATAGTTTTACACCAAAACTTAAAGGAGGAGCCAAGCGACCTTGGCACGTTGGAGTGCTCTCTGCCAGAGATAGACGGGTAGCAAATCCTTTATTAGCCCACCTAAAAGGAAAAGATGATATAAATTGTGGAGATAATGAGCCATATTCAGGTTCACTTATTGGTGATACAATGTACTATCACGCGTTAAATGATAATCGATTACATGTTTTGATTGAAGTTCGTAACGATTTAATTAGCACGATAGATGGGCAGTTCTTATGGGCAACGAAATTAGCAGATGCATTGAGAGAAATTAAAATAGAAGTTGGCTTTGAAAAGGATAAATTTAATGGATAAAAAATTAATTTTACAAGTTGAAGCAGCAGTTTTCAGAACTATTCGTGATCACTTGCAAAATAGATCTGATGTTCAAAACATTGATATGATGAACACAACAGGATTTTGTCGAAACTGCTTGGGTAGATGGTATAAAGAGTCAGCTCATAAATTAGGTATTGAGATGACTAAAGAGGAATCCCAAGAAATTGTTTATGGAATGCCTGCTTCTGAATGGAAAAGCCGATATCAGATAGAAGCAACTGATGATCAAAAAAAGCTGTTTAAAACTACTCACAAATAAGTTTAACTATCAATATTAAAGGTTTGGTAATATCTCAATAAAATATAATTATAAATTTAATCGCATTTTACATGAAGCTTGATCAAAATAACAAACGTAGAAAACGTGGTTTTAAAAGTGCATCAAGCTTGCTGCAGAAGCAGATCCAAAAGGCAAGTGAAACGCGCGGATTTGCAGTGTCTAAGCTATTGACAAACTGGACGGAAATCATTGGTACAGATCTTGCTAAAATTGCCAAACCAGTGAAGGTTAATTATGGACGAGAAGGACTGGGAGCTGGTTTAGTTCTTTTAACGAATGGTGCGAATGCACCGATTGTACAGGCTCAGAGCAAGCAGATAATAGATCGTGTGAACGGTGTTTATGGGTATAATGCAATCTCACGTGTTAGGATTACTCAAATTGATCCCAATGAGTTAATCGACGAAAAAAATGAAGGTTCAATTAGTTTAGTAAAACCAAGTGAGTTAGATAAAACAAAAGCAAAAGATGAAGTAAATGGAATTAAAGATAATAGTTTAAATGAGGCTTTGTGGTTACTGGGTGCAAATATCATTTCAAAATCATCAAAATAAATGAGAGGAAACTTAAAAATGAATCGATTACAACTTATAATAAGTGTTTGCATAGCAGTGCTAATTGGTGGTTATTATTATTTGTCGTCTAGTGATACATCTACTGAACTTGATAGTATGTTATTAGCTGAGAAAAGTGATAGCTATGTTTTGCCAATGTCGACTGAAAAGAAAAATTTAAAACTGACGAATATCTCTAGTATACTTATTGAGGACATGGTCCTTGGTGATCCAAACGCTCCTGTCACCATCATAGAATATGCTAGTTTTACTTGTCCACATTGCAAAAATTTTCATGAAGGGACATTTAAAAAGTTAAAGCAAAATTACATTAATACAGGTAAAGTTAAGTTTATTTTGAGGGATGTATATTTTGATCGATATGGTTTGTGGGCCGCTATGGTTGCTAGATGTGACAGTTCAAATAAATTTTATGGAATTGTTGATGAAATTTTCAGAAAACAATCTGAATGGACTGACGGTGCAGAAAACATTAACATAGCTAATAATCTCAAAAAAATTGGTTTGGCTGCAGGAATGAACAGTGAGACAATAAGCGCCTGTTTAAATGATGGTGATATGGCGCAAGCGCTTGTGGATGTTTATCAGACCAATGCTGAAAGAGATCAAATTAGCTCTACGCCTTCATTTTTAATAAATGGAGAGAAAATGAATGATTCGTCTTATTCAGAGTTTGTTTCAAAGATCGATGAGCATCTAAAGGGTTATTAAATGAATTATCCTTTAGAAGGCCTAAAAGTGATTGAGTTGGCCCGAATACTGGCTGGGCCGTGGGCAGGGCAGACTCTTTCTGATCTGGGAGCAGAAGTTATAAAAGTTGAGAGCCTTAATGGAGATGATACGCGGCAATGGGGTCCTCCTTTTGTTCAAAATGATGATGATAACTCTGCATCATATTTTCATAGTTGTAATCGAGGTAAAAAATCAATTTGTGTTGATTTGAAAACCTTAGAAGGTCAGAAAATAATAAAAGATCTTGTATCTGAATCAGATATATTGATTGAAAATTTTAAAGTAGGTGGATTAAGCAAATATGGTTTAGATTTTGAAAACCTCATTAAAGTTAATCCAAAGTTAATATATTGTTCAATAACAGGCTTTGGCCAAACTGGTCCTTACGCGCATCGGGCCGGTTATGATTATATCATTCAAGGAATGTCAGGTTTAATGTCAATCACTGGGGAGCCAGATAGGCAACCTCAGAAAATGGGTATAGCTGTCACTGATATTTTGACTGGTTTATATGGTGTAACTGCAATCCTAAGCGCGGTTATTCAGCGAGAGAAAACTGGGCAGGGACAGCATATAGATTTAGCATTATTAGATGTGGCAACATCAGTAACAGCAAATCAGGCAATGAATTATTTAACTACAGGGAATGTTCCATCGCGTATTGGAAATGGCCATCAAAATTTAGCTCCTTATCAAGTTTTTGATTGCAAAGATGGTCATATAATAATTGCCACAGGAAATGACGCGCAATATCAGCGATTGTGTAAATTGTTAGAGCGTAAAGAGATGGCAGGTGATAAATTATTTTTAACGAATGCAGATAGGTTAAAGAATCGGACTTTATTAATAGAAAATTTGAATTTTGAAACAAAACAAAGGACAAAAACCGATCTTCTGAAACAATGTGAAAATGAGGGAATACCAGCTGGTCCAATAAATGATCTTTCTGAAGTTTTCGACGACCCACAGGTAATTTTCCGACGATTGGTCAGAAAAATAGATAATATCCCAACTGTTGTTTCACCGTATAATTTTTCTGATTCAGAAATGAATATTACGAAATCATCACCAAAGTTAGGTGAAGATACTGATGAGATTTTGGCTTATTTGAAAAATAAATAAATCAAATTATTGTTGAGAAAAAAAGTATAACTCCACATCCCAACACTAAGCCACCCCAGGAGCGCCACAATACATCAACAGCATTATCAATATCTACCGCTGTTAATTTCTTTTTCCCGTCAACATTTACGAATGGATAATTCTTAATGACTCCTTCGTATGAACGGGGTCCAGAAATTGATACGTCCAAAACACCCGCCATTGCTGACTCTGGCCATCCAGCATTTGGAGAGCGATGGAGTTTTGCGTCACGCCACATAATATTTAAAGCTGAATTGTTCTGATGGACGATACAGATTAACAGACCACTTAATCTTGCTGGTATCCAATTAAGTAAATCATCCAATCTTGCAGCAGCCCAACCAAACTGATTATATTGTATATTTTTATACCCAATCATACTATCTGAAGTGTTTACAAATTTATAAATTAAGATTCCTGGTAAACCACCAATCAAAAACCAAAAAAGTGGAGCAATTATGCCATCTGAAAAATTTTCTGCAGCACTTTCTATTGCGCTTCTTGCTATATCTGTTTCTGCAAGATTAGCGGTGTCTCTGCCTACAATCATAGCTACAGCAGTTCGTCCTTGGGAAAGATTTTTTTGGAGCCCTAAGCTAACTGCAGTAACGTGCTCGGTTAAGCTTTTATGAGATAAAAGTATTGCAACGATAAGAATTTTCCAAATAGCAGAAAATGGTAATTTCTCTATTAAGTAACCAAATATTGCTAAAAATATTACCATAGATGCAATAAAAAGAATGCCCTTATTTTTTCTATTAATGCCATTGTTGTACTTTAACTCGCACCATTTTATTATTCTTCCCATTAGTACAGTGGGATGTGGTATTTTAGACCAAATCCAAACAGGCTCACCAAGAAAAGCATCAAGAATTAATGCAAGTAAAATACAAGACAAAGTCATTAAATGATTTCCTTCAAAGCACTTTTAACTCGTTTCCAATGATCATCCCTGCTTGGGATCCCCATTCGAAGAAAATGCTTAGAATAAGGAAATGTTCTAGTTAATATGTATTTTTTACAAAGATCATTTTTGAGTTGAATTGCATTTGGTACGAATATTAACCGGAATAAATTTGTGCCACCTATAACCTTTAAACCATTTTGAATTAAAATTTTATCAAGGGTCATTACATCATTATTTAGTCTTTTTATGGTATCTTTAGCCCAGCCATGATTGGATAAAGCGTTATTTGCAATGAATAAAGCAGGTCCAGATGCAGGCCATGGACCCAGCTTACGTTTGAGATTTTTCAGAGTCTCTGGTAGTCCAATGGCGCAACCAAAGCGTAATCCAGCTAACCCCCAAAATTTACCAAAGCTTTTTAAAACTATTACACCAGGATTATTTGCATAGTTGATGAGCGAATTATTAGGAACCAAGTCACAGAAACTCTCATCAATAATAGTTAATTTTCCATTATTTAAGATTTTATCTGAGTGCCAGATTTTACCATCAGGGTTGTTGGGGTTAATCAAGATACGGGCATTTGCATTTCTTGCTGAAATATTCCAGCCATTTTGTCTAAATGCAGTTTCATATTCATTGTAACTAGGTTTGTAGATATCAACATTACCTTTATCAAAGAGACTTGGTAGTGCGCTTATTATCATTGATGTTCCACTTGAGCAGATTATTTCAGCATTATCTGGAATTTTCCAGAATTTTCTTGCTGAGCGCTGGAATTCTTCAATCAAAGATTCATCTGGCAAATTCTCCCAAATCCATTTTGGAATTTCAGGAATTGGGTAAGAAGATTTATTAATACCAGTTGATAAATCAATCCAGTCTGATCTTAACCCACCATATAAGCCAATATTACGATCTAATTTACCACCATGATCTAAAAGATTCTCAGTCATTTACTTATCTTTTATAGGTGGAATTCGAGCAACAAAATGTCCTTTAATAGCTTGTGGCCATTCTCTATATGGAACTTGACCGTTTGAGCTATCAGCGTGCAAGTTAGCGTAGAAAACAATTGCTTCAGCGTCTTCTTTCAACGGTTTAAAATTTCCCAATACATAGCTCAACTTTTTATTATCTTGGATGGTAACATTACAGCCGTGATCACATCCCATCAAGCAAGCATGCCTTCTTATCACAACATTTTCTTTTTGCGTTGGTATATTTTCTATTAGCTTTGCTAATTCAAAACCGTCAGGTTCCT
Organism: Paracoccaceae bacterium; assembly: GCA_028112705.1. Classification (GTDB taxonomy): domain Bacteria; phylum Pseudomonadota; class Alphaproteobacteria; order Rhodobacterales; family Rhodobacteraceae. The sequence continues at coordinate 144,038 of JAOGYN010000003.1, forward strand.
TTAAGCCTTTGTCTTTCCAGCCTTCTCGTTTGCAGGTTTCGCAAATAGTGATGATAGTGGGCATAATATATCCTTCTTGAACCCGCTCATTAATAATAATTACAAACTTAATACAATAAATTTTTACTTTTTATTTAAGTTACTTAAAATCTGGAATGAGGTTCATCAAAATTTAAAATAGGGTTAATGGGAATAATCTGATTTGGATTGATCGAAGTATGACTAAAGTAATAATGACGAGTTGCATGATTTAGATGAACGGTTTCGCTGATGCCTTTGGTTTGATACAAGTCCCTCGTGTAAGCCCATAGGTTTTTATAATCTGTTAGTCTTTTTAGATTACATTTAAAATGTAAGTGATAAATTGAGTCAAACCTAACTAATGTTGGAAAAAGCCTCCAATCCGCTTCAGTGACTATATCACCCAGTAGGAAGCGTTGGTTAGACAAAATTCCTTCCAGCCATTCCATTGTGTCAAATAATTTTGTTACAGAGTCATCATAAGATTTTTGAGAAGTTGCAAATCCCGCTCTATAAACACCATTATTTATAGTTTCATAAATCCGATCATTAATTGGCTTTATGGCTTTATGTAATTCTTCTGGCCAATAATTACTATTATTACCGGTAATTTCATTAAAAGATGAATTGAAAATCCGTATAATTTCTGAACTTTCATTCGAAACAATTTTATTGGATTTTTTATCTAAAAGAACTGGAACTGTTACACGGCAAGTTATGTTTTTTTCTGCCTGCGTGTATATTTCACTCAAGAACCTTTTTTTATAAATTCTATCTCCAGTAGTCTCTGAAAAATTTGTATTAAAAGCCCATCCGTCTTGGAGCATTTCAGGATGTACCACATCCACACTTACATGATTTTCTAAGCCTTTCAAAACTCTAAATATGAGGGTTCTGTGAGCCCAAGGGCATGCATGAGAAACGTATAAGTGGTAACGCCCTGATTCTGGAATAAATTTTGAATCCCTATTATTGTCAATCCAATTTCTGAAAATGGCATTTTCACGTTTAAAGGTGCCATCTTTTTTCGTTAATTTTGTGTCATCTTTATTCCAGAAACCATTAATTAATTGACCCATTTTAACTGCCTTTGTTTCATTTATTAGATATTATCTACATTGCATATCGTTATTATAATGTCCAAATGCAATTTTAAGTCAAATTAATGGACAAGGTTCAATATTTTTATTTCTTAATTGTGTAACTAGAGAACATTCATTATAAAAAAGTGTGGACGAGTCAGAAATGGCCGGAAAGGTGTGCTTTAGTAACGATTTACCCAAAGTGGGGATCAATTATTGCGTCGTCAAAAAATATTTTTGAGCACTTTTCTATATTGTTAAAGAGAAAGTGCAAAATATGCGTATAGTTTTACTAATTTTATTTTTGTTAAGTTCGGCTGGTCAGGCTTATGCCCATATTGGGCATTTTGGTCAATTTGCTGATCATGGTCATATTGCAGCAGGAATAGCTATTGGATTGGCTGGAGCGATAGCCTTAATAAAAATTTTAAAGGATCGGAATAGTGAAGCTGAAGCTGAAGATTTAGAAGAAGAAACTCAGGAGGTATAATAGTTTGAAAAAGGGCATTATGATATGTGGGCACGGAAGTAGATCAAAAAGTGCTGAAGAAGAGTTTGGATTATTAGCAAAAGGCTTAAAAAATAGGTTTCCCGAAACACCAGTTGAATATGGGTTCTTAGAGTATTCAGCTCCAAATATTCATATGGGGCTTGATGCATTAAGAAACAATGGAGTTGAGCATATTATTGCTGTTCCAGGAATGTTATTTGCCGCAACGCATGCAAAGAATGATATTCCATCGGTTCTTGTAACTTATCAAAAAAAGTATCCTAATTTAAAAATAAGTTATGGGAGAGAATTGGCTCTTCATTCTGAAATGATTGCGGCTTTTGAATCAAGAATTTTAGAAAGTTTGGGATTAAATCATACCCATGATGGAGATCTATATGATACAATGTTAGTTGTTGTTGGAAGGGGTACATCAGATACATACGCAAATGCTGAAGCAGCAAAGTTAACAAGAATAGTTACAGAAAATTTAGGTTTTGGTTGGTCAGAAACTGTGTATTCAGGTGTAACTTTCCCCTCGGTTGGTCAGGGTTTGGAAATTGCCGCAAAGTTAGGGTATCGGAAAATAGTAGTTGCTCCTTATTTTTTATTTTCAGGTAAACTGATAGATCGTATATATAATTATGTTGATCGAGTGAGCGCAACGCTACCAGATGTGAAATTTTATAAAGCACATTATTTGGCGGATCAAGATCATGTAATTAATACTTTTATTGAGAGAATTGCTGAAGCAGAAAGTGGTGAGTTGGAAGAAAACGTTGACTTGATGGCTTCGTTTAAAAAACGGCTTGATTTAGGTCAAGTTGATATTCACCATCATCATGCAGAATTTAAACCCATTGTAGATCCTGAAGATGAAGATACCCTAAGTACTCACGATCACGATCACGATCACGATCACGATCACGATCACAGTCATAGTCATAGTCACAGTCATGGAGTTTACAAACATATATCCCACCCCAACGGGCCAAGGACAATGATTGATCAAGGAGTGTGTTGCTGTTTTATGAGCCAGTTCCCAGATCACGTTATTGAGGAAGAACGTTTATTAATCAAAACAAAAAGTTGGTCAAAATAGTGATTATTTTAAGAAACTACTATGAGTATTTTTAATAATTATTTAGCTGTTGATTGGTCGGCAAACAGTAAGCCCAAGATAGGCGCAGATAGCGTTTGGTTAGCTTGGCTTTCTAAAACAGGTGAGCTTTCATTGTTCAACCCTAGAACTCGGTTTGATGCTTTGAATATTATCAAAAGATTGTTAAAAGATTCAGATGGAAGAGTTTTAGCAGGATTTGATTTTCCTTTTGGTTATCCAAAAATCTTTTTTGATGGTCTTGGATTGCTTAAATGGTCTGATCTTTGGGCTGAGCTATTTGAAAGAATAATAGATAGTACAAATAACAATAATAATAGATTCGAAGTTGCGAATTATCTCAATTCACTATTTCCTGAAAGTGGTCCGTTCTGGGGCCATCCAATGCCAAATGATGGGAGGTATATTAATATCCCATTTAAAAAACCATTTGGATATGGATGTTTTTTACCTAATGAAAAAAGGTCGATTGAAGGTTTAATAAAATCAACAAAAACGGTTTGGCAATTGAATGGAGCTGGATCGGTAGGTGGTCAAGCGCTTCTAGGAATTCCTATTGTGGAAAGTTTGAGAAAATATGTGCCAACGTCTATTTGGCCATTTGAATCATGCATTTCCAAAGTAGTATGTGCGGAAATATACCCTTCAATGTATAAGATAGAAAATACTGAAAGAATTAAAGATGCTAATCAAGTGAAAACAGTTGTGAAAAGATTACATGCTTTAGATGTCAAAGGAGAGCTGGGACAAATTATGAGTATTCCGAGTAAGTTAAAAGGATCAGAATGTACTCATGAAGGTTGGATTTTGGGAGCAGTAAATTAGATGGTAGTTAGTTATCCAAAATTCAAAAAAAGCTTAAGTTATGAGCGTGATCCTAATGAAATATATTTTAATAGTTTTTCCACCGTAAGGCGAGAAGCGAAAATTGAGAGATTTGATTTATCCATGCAACCTTTAATTACTAGAATAATACATGCTTGTGGTATGATCGAAGTGGGTAATAGATTATCATTTTCTGAAAGTATAGGCCGCAAGGGTCGTGAGGTTCTAGCTAATGGATCTAATATTATCTGTGATTGTCAAATGGTAGCCTCAGGCATTATTCGGCGAAATTTGCCTGCACAAAATGATATATTGGTTACTATTAATGATCCAACTGTGCCAGAAAGAGCAAAATTAATAAAAAATACCAGAAGTGCGGCGGCAGTTGAGTTATGGGAGCCGTTTATAAAAGATTCAGTGGTGGCAATCGGAAATGCGCCAACCGCATTATTCCATTTATTAGAGTTGATTGATTCGGGCTTCCCTAGACCAGCTTGTATTATTGGCTTTCCGGTTGGTTTTGTTGGTGCTGCTGAAAGCAAAGCTGAATTAGCCAATAACTCAAGAGGTTGCGATTATATAACTTTACGTGGTCGAAGAGGTGGCTCTGCAATGGCAGCAGCAGCCGTCAATGCTTTGGCTGCGGGCTTGCCGGAGGAAAATGGTTGAACAAAGTTTGGCTTAATATTGTTGGCATTGGTGAAGATGGCTTAGATGGATTAAGAAGTTCAACTAAATTGATTCTTGAGTCAGCTGAGATTTTAATTGGTGGGAAAAGACATCACAAGTTAACATCAGAGTTAAATGTGGAGAGAATTTATTGGCCTAAGCCTTTTGATTTAATGTACGAAAAGATTAAAAGTTATAGGGGTAAGAATGTTGTGATTTTGGTCACGGGTGATCCTCTTTGGTTTTCTGTAGGGGTTAAGATTGGATCTTTATTTGATAGTACTGAATTAACATATCATCCTCATATTAGTGCTTTCCAAAATGCTGCGGTAAGAATGAACTGGCCATTAGAAGATGTAGAAACAATAACTGTTCATGGAAGGCCTTTGGAAAGAATAATTCCATTTTTCCAACCAAATCAAAAATTATTAGTGCTTACTTCTGGCTCAGAAACTCCAAAACAAATAGCTGAATTACTGACTTCAAAAAGCTTTGGTAACAGCAAGCTGACAGTTTTTTCCTCAATGGGAGGAGAAGATGAACGGTTGTTTTCTGGAAAAGCTAAGAACTGGAACGAAAGTGTACCATCGTTTAACACATTGGCGATTGAATGTGTGTCTTCAATAAAGGTCTCGTTTCAAACGAGATTACCGGGTTTGCCAGATCATATTTTCCAAAGTGATGGTATGATGACCAAGCAAGAAGTCAGGGCTATTACTGTAGCTAAACTTAAGCCTGTTCGTAATGCATTGTTGTGGGATGTTGGATGTGGCTGTGGAACGGTTGCGATTGAATGGATGAGAGCTGCTCCAAGCTCAAGAGCTATAGGGATTGATTCTCGACTTGATCGATGTGAGTTGACGTCAATTAATGCACTGAATTTGGGAGTTCCAGATTTAAGAGTTATTCAAGGCAATGTACCTAATGCATTACATGAATTAGACCCACCTGACGCGATTTTTATTGGGGGAGGTTTTACGAAAGAAACTTTTGAATTGTGTTGGGCTGAGCTGAAATCAATGGGTAGGCTTGTTGTAAATGCTGTTACATTAGAAAGTGAGGCTCTTTTGTTGAATTTATATAAGAATTACGGAGGTGAACTCACAAAAATATCTATAAACAGGGTTGAAAGCATTGGTAATTTGGCAGTTTGGAAACCCTTTAGGCCAATAACACAGTGGAGTTTAGAAAAAAAATGAGTGGGATTTTGTATGGTGTTGGGGTTGGTCCAGGTGATCCTGAATTAATAACTTTAAAATCATTACGATTGATTAAGAGTGCGGAAATTATCGCTTATCCAAAGTTAGAGGGAAGTGAAAGTTTTGCTAGAACTATTATAGAAGGTTTTATTGAATTTCCAAAAAAAGAAATTGTTATGGAAATACCAATGTCAGAACAAAGGCTGCCAGCCCAAAAAGCATATGATATTGCTGCAGAAACAATATCAAGCTATCTTGATATAGGTAAGGATGTTGTTGTGTTGTGTGAAGGTGATCCCTTTTTCTATGGATCATTTATGTATTTGCACTCGAGACTTTCTGGAAAATATAAAACTGAAATAATACCTGGAGTTTCAAGTTTAACTACATGTGCAGCAGTAGCTAACAGGCCCTTGGCAGCCCGAAATGAAGTTTTGACTATCCTACCTGGCCCATTAAGTGAAGAAGAGCTTAGCAGGAGATTATCTGATGTTAATTCAGCGGCTATAATGAAAGTTGGGCGCCATTTGCAAAAAATAAAACGGGTAATAAGTAATTTAGGATTAACAAAATTTTCTTACTATGTAGAACGAGCATCGTTAAAAGAACAGAAGGTCTTAAAATTGGCTGATGCTCCAGAGGTAGCACCTTATTTTTCCATGATACTGGTTGCAAAGGGAGAAGACCCTTGGTTGTAAAAGTTGTTGTGCTCGCTCTATCAAAGTCTGGTGAAAATACAGCTAGATCTATAGCAGAGAAATTTGATGTACCACTTCATGGGCGTATAGATCGAGTTGAAAATGCTAACGTATACTTTGGTAATTCCCTGGAACATATTCGTGATTTATTTTTAGCGGGCTACTCAATTGTTGGAGTTTGTGCCAGTGGCATTTTAATTAGAGCGGTCGCCCCATTTATTTCTGATAAAAAAGCTGACCCACCTCTGGTTTCTGTGGCTGAAGATGGTTCAGTCGTTGTACCACTACTTGGTGGGCATTATGGTGCCAATCGGTTGGCAAAAGATATTGGAAATATTGTAAATGGGATAGCTGCTGTAACCACAGCTGGTGATATAGCACTTGGAGTTGCCTTAGATGAGCCACCGATTGGTTATTTTTTGCAAAATAGATCTGATGCCAAAGATGTAATGATGAAGCTCTTGTCAGGAGAGAAAAGAAAAATTATTGGAACTAATATATTTGATTTAAAAAGTAATGACGATGGTGATGTCCTAATAGAAGTAACGTCAAAGCCCACCTTGGGATCAAAGTCACATCTAGTATATAATCCAAAAAATTGTGTTATTGGGTTGGGCTGTGCAAGGAATACTGATCCGGAAGAATTATGGAATCTTGTAGAAAACACATTGATTGAAGAAAATTTAGCAAAAGGGTGTATCGCTGCGGTAGCTTCAATTGATTTGAAAGCAGACGAAATAGCAATCAACGAGGTTGCAAAGAAACTAAAAGTTCCATTTCTCTTGTTTACAGCTGATCAATTGGAAGAAGAATTCGATCGACTGGAACATCCATCAAAGTTGGTTTTTGATGAGGTTGGTTGCCACGGTGTGTCAGAAGGAGCTGCACTGGCATGTTCTGGGCAAAAAGGAAGCTTAATGGTTCCAAAAAAGAAAACACAAAATGCAACTATTGCTATTGCTGGAACTCAAGCTCCACTAGATCACTTGTTTGGCAGTCCACGGGGAAGATTGGCAATCGTTGGTATTGGGCCTGGGCAATCAAGCTGGCGCACCCCAGAAGCAACTCGATTAATAGCAGATTCTGAAGAATTGGTTGGCTATAGCTTATATTTAGATTTGTTGGGCCCACTGACTTTTGGGAAAGATAGGTCTGATTTTCCACTTGGGGGAGAAGAGGAACGCTGTCGATATGCATTAGAACAGGCGGGAAAGGGTAAGAGGGTTTCTTTAATCTGCTCTGGAGATGCCGGAATATATGCAATGGGCGCTCTGGTGTTCGAATTGCTTGATAGATCGAAAGAGAATTTGGGAGTTTCAGATGCTGCTCGCCGAGTAGAGGTGGTTTGTACCCCTGGTGTTTCTGCATTGCAGGGTGCCGCGGCAAGGGCTGGCGCTCCTTTAGGGCATGATTTTTGCGCTATTTCTTTGTCCGACCTTCTCACTCCAAGAGAAGATATTATAAAACGAATTGAGGCTGCCGCTTATGGGGATTTTGTTATCGCATTTTATAACCCTGTTTCTTTAAATAGACGAACCTTATTGAAGGGGGCAAAAGAAACCCTACTTAAGCACAGACCGGGTGTTACGCCTGTTTTATTAGCAAAAAATTTGGGACGCACAAATGAAACCCTTTTGTATCGTAAATTAGAGGATTTGCGAGTCGATGAGGTGGATATGTTGACTGTGGTAATTGTTGGATCATCGAATTCAAAAATTGTTGAACTTGGTGGTGGACCTAGGATGTATACTCCACGTGGTTATGCTCGAAAAATAGATGGTGATTTGGCTTGATGGAAAAGGTGTCCCATCAACTTCTAAGTCAAGGAGCTTCAGGTGATCTTAGTCAAAACCTGATGTCATATAAAGAGTTAGTTGTTTTTGCTAATGCCCGTAATGAGCGTAGAATGCAAAATAGTAAAATTGGAAGAATGATATCAAATTATGAGAAATTTGAATTAGATTTAAATGAGGCAAGGGTAAGATGGCTTGTTGGTGACAACGTAAATGTATCCTTAGATTGCCAAATTGTTGGTACTAGAACTAGGGACGGACAGTTTCTATGGGCATGGGGTCATCCTTCAGTACCGGAAAAGTCTCGAATTGCAGCGGAAAAAGTTCAGATATTTGCAAATAAGCAGAAATTAATTGATTTAATGGAGCGTAAGGCGATCATTTCACAAAGTGTTGCGAAGGATTTTTCAAATATAACTGCATTTTTAAACGAGGCAGATGGTACTTGGGTGGGAAATTATGGCGATGGTGAAGTGTATTTGGTTTATTATGAAAATTCAAAAGTGGATAAAGAATGACAGTTTATTTTATTGGCGCTGGTCCAGGTGATCCTGATTTAATTACGGTAAAGGGGCTTAGAAAAATACAAGAATGTGAAGTGTGTCTCTATGCCGGATCTTTAGTTCCAGAGGATGTAGTTAAAACCGTTAAACCGGGAACATTGGTCATGGATACAGCCCCGATGACGTTAGATCAAACGCACAGTGCTATAGAAAGAGCACATAAAAATGGACACAATATATCAAGAGTACATTCAGGAGATCCGTCTTTATATGGTGCGATAGCGGAGCAAATAAGAAGATTAGTTAAATCTAAAATACCTTTTGAAATCATACCAGGTGTTCCAGCCTACGCAGCAATGGCTGCTGCAATGAAGCAAGAATTAACAATACCAGAAGTGGCTCAATCAATTGTGCTAACCAGAACTTCAATGAAATCTACTGGAATGCCTCCAAATGAAACTATTGAAAACTTTGCAAAAACTGGCACTACCTTAGCTATACATCTTTCAATAAGAAATATGCGCAAACTGGAACGTGAGTTAACACCGTATTATGGGGCAGAATGTCCGGTAGTAGTGGGGTATCGCCTAACATGGCCTGATGAGTTGCTTATAAGGGGTACCTTATCAAATATAAGAAAGAAGGTACGTGACGCAAAGATTACTCGTACTGCTTTAATCATGATTGGACCTGCATTAGACGAGAATATTCTATTTAACGATAGTGCTCTTTATGACTCAACAAAGCCGCATGTTTTGCGCCCTGTTAGTGGTATAGAGTTAGAAGAGCCAAATAATACATAGAGAAATATTAAATAATCTGAAGTTTTCGCTTGATTTTTTTTATTTTGAGTGGCCCATTTAACTTGGGGAACATTTTAATGATTTATGACTTACCAAAAGATGTTATGGACGGTTTGCAAAAAGCTAGGCAAGCAGATTACTCTAGAAAAAATAGATTAAGAATAATGGTTGGAGACTCTATTTTTCCAATATTACGTTATTGGGAAACTGGTTTTTCATTAGATGCAAAGGTTTCCCCCATATTACGAGGCCTAATAGACATTTACGATGGCGCTACTCATATATCTCAAGGCTTAATTATTTTATCTTCTATAAAAGGAGATGAACGTATTTTTGAATTTAAGCGCAATACTCATGCAGTAGATAAAGCACCATTAGATTTTGAGAAAGAAAATGGAAAACCTGTAGCCTTACTCCAGTAAGACACATAATTTTTACACGAATCTCAGATAGACATTCATACGACAATATGATTAATTATTAAAATTAATTTATGATTATGAGTCAATAAAGCGAATAAAATTCTAAAAATCTTTATATTTTTGTTAATATTCAGAGGATATTCTTTAGAAAATTTGTTAATCGTTATAGCGAAAGTTTGAATTTTAGGAGAAAAAAAATGATTAAGACCCCTTATTTATTGTTTCTAGGCGATGCTCCAGATGCTTTAGCTGCAAAGGTGGCACAAGGTATAAAAGATTGGAGACCAGACGCGAGTATTGGACAGCTTCGAATGTCTGGATGTAAAGCTGATATGGGATTGCCTGAGATGTCACTAGAGTCTGCTAAAGAAGCAGGTGCTAAGACGTTAGTTATAGGGGTGGCTAACAGAGGTGGTATTATTTCAGATGCTTGGAGGAAAGTTTTGATTCAAGCGTTAAATGCTGGTTTTGACATAGCGAGTGGGTTACATAATTTATTGATAGATGAGCCTGAATTAGTTAATGCAGCAAAAATAAATAAATGTCAGTTACATGATGTTCGAGTTCCAACTGTAGACTATCCAATAGCCAATGGAAAAAAGAGAACAGGTAAGCGCTGCCTTGCTGTTGGAACTGATTGCTCAGTTGGAAAGATGTATACAGCTTTAGCAATGGATAAAGAGATGCATCGTCGTGGGTTGAAATCTACGTTTCGTGCAACTGGTCAAACTGGTATCTTAATAACCGGAAATGGTGTGCCGTTGGATGCGGTAATTGCTGATTTTATGGCGGGTTCAGTTGAGTATCTAACGCCCAACAATGATAGTGATCATTGGGATATGATAGAGGGTCAGGGGTCACTATATCATGTATCTTATTCTGGGGTCACGATGGCCTTGGTACATGGTGGTCAACCAGATGCACTAATATTGTGTCATGAGCCAACTAGAGAGCACATGCGTGGGTTGCCTGAATATCAACAACCTTCCTTGAAAGAATTGCAAGAAGTGGCGCTGACATTAGCTCTTGTTGCAAACCCTAAATGCAAAGTAATAGGCATTTCTGTAAATACTCAGCATATGTCTGAAGCTAGTGCAATCAAGTATCTTGAATCTCTAGAAAATGAATTTGAAATGCCAGCGGTGGATCCATTTAGACTTGGTGCAGGTCAATTATGTGATGCTTTAGAAAAAATATAATTATTTGTAATAGAGATGTATTCAATTAGAAGAATGGAAAATAATTATGGTAATTACCGTTAGTTCAGATATTTTCAAACTTGCAAAGGTATTTACAATCTCACGTGGTTCCCGAACTGAAGCCAAAGTTTTGACTGTAAGAATTTTGAAGGATGGTATTACGGGCTGGGGTGAATGTGTCCCCTATAGCAGGTATAATGAAACATTAGATAGTGTGGAGAGACAGATAAAAGGTCTTTCGATGGGAATTAATAGAGTGAGCTTATTGGGTGAACTGCCAGCTGGTGCCGCTCGAAATGCAGTTGATTGCGCCTTGTGGGATCTTGAGGCCAAATCTAAAAATAAACGCGTCTGGGAAATTTTAAATCTAAAAATTCCAATGCCACAAATTACTGCTTATACATTGTCTTTGGGAACGCCTGAAAATATGTATAACCAATCTATTGAAAATAATTATCGACCATTACTTAAAATTAAATTGGGTGGTGGAGAAGAAGATATTGCGCGTATTGAACAGGTGAGGTTGGGCGCACCAAATTCCAGAATTATTGTGGATGCAAATGAGGGATGGTCGCTGGAACTTTATCGGGAATTAGCACCTGTTTTGCTAAGGTTGGGTGTGGAAATGGTTGAGCAACCCTTTCCTTCGCATCAAGATGATGCACTGTTAGAAATTGAACGAGTTTTACCAGTTTGTGCGGATGAAAGCTGTCATGATAGAGGGAGTTTAGAAAACCTCCATGGAAAATATGATATAGTTAATATCAAGCTTGATAAGACTGGTGGTTTAACAGAAGCACTTGAGCTTCGCTCAGCTGCTCAAAAAGCTGGTTATAAAGTTATGGTGGGCTGCATGGTTGGTTCCTCACTTGCTATGGCTCCAGCTACTTTAATAGCGCAAGGTGTTGATTTTACTGATCTTGATGGACCATTATTGTTAGCAGAAGATCGAAAAAATCCATTAAAATATAATGAAAATGGGGTTTACCCACCAGAAAAAGAACTTTGGGGATAGGAGTTAAGATGAGTCGACTAGTTTATGTTAATGGAGAATATCTTTTTGAAGAGAAAGCAACTGTATCAATTTTTGATCGTGGCTTCCTCATGGCCGATGCTGTTTATGAAGTGACATCTGTTTTAGATGGTAAATTGTTAGAATTTGAAGGACATTTGAAAAGATTGAAAAGATCCTTGTCTGAGTTAGATATGCCTGAGCCAGCAGAAATTGATAATCTTCTTGATATACATCGGAAGTTGGTGAGAGATAATAATGTTGATCAAGGTGGTGTTTACTTGCAGGTGACCCGTGGGGTTGCGGACCGAGATTTTATTTATCCAAAAAATGTTAAACCAACATTAATTATGTTTACTCAATCAAAAGACATTTTAGGGTCAGAATTAGTAGAGAAGGGTATGAAAGTAATATCAATTGCTGATTTACGTTGGGGGCGGAGAGATATAAAAACCGTACAGTTGTTATATCCATCTATGGGTAAAATGATGGCTAAATCAGCTAATTGTGATGATGCGTGGATGGTAGAGGATGGGTATATTACTGAAGGAACCTCAAATAACGCTTATATAGTTGTAGATAATAAAATTATAACACGAGAGCTATCTAATGATATTTTACATGGTATTACTCGAGACTCAGTTTTGCGTTATGCCAAAGAAGCTCAAATGGAAATTGATGAAAGACCGTTTTCAGTAGAGGAAGTTAAGTCTGCGGATGAAGCATTCATTACTTCTGCATCTACTTTTGTCATGCCTGTTGTTGAGATGGATGGTACGTCTATCGGAGGAGGGCAACCTGGTGGAGTATCAAAAAGATTGAGAGAAATTTATATAGAAGAAAGCCGAAAAAAGGCAATTTAAATTTGATGGATGTTCTAGTTATTGGTGCGGGACCAGCGGGGCTTATGGCTGCAGAAGTTTTGGCTTCGCGTGGACGTGAAGTTACTATTGTTGATTCAAAGCCATCTTTTGGTCGTAAGTTTTTAATGGCTGGAAAATCCGGTCTTAATATAACTAAAGAAGAGTCTTTTGATTGCTTTATGCAGAGCTTTAGAGAAGATAAGATAAAACTCGAACCAATATTGAAAGTGTTTGGACCTGAACAAATTAAGAAATGGGTTCAAGACCTAGGGCAAGAAATATTTGTTGGCTCTACAGGCAGGATTTTTCCAAAATCAATGAAAGCATCTCCTTTACTCAGGGCATGGTTGCAAAGACTTAAAGAATATGGCGTGAGGTTTGAAACCAACCATAAATGGATTGATTGGGACGATAGTTTCGTTTTTGATACGCCAAGTGGTAAAAGGCTTTTCAAACCTAAGACTGTTATTTTGGCTCTTGGTGGTTCAAGTTGGTCTAAATTGGGTTCAGATGGAAAATGGGATAAAATACTTAAGGCAAGAAAAATTAATCTAAATCAGTTTAAGCCAACAAATGTTGGTATTAGAGTCGATTGGTCTAAATTTATGCATAAATATGCTGGGGAGCCACTAAAGAATATAAAAATGTCTTCTGGAGATTTGGTAATTAAAGGCGAAGCAATGGTTACTGAAAGTGGACTGGAGGGTGGTGGCATTTATGAATTAAGTGCGTCTTTACGAGATGGTGGTAATCTTGCAATCGATATGTTTCCAAATTCAAATCTAAATCATATAATTTCATTATTATCTAAATCTCAGAAAAAAAATAGCATTGGAAACCATTTAAGAAAAACATTGAAATTAAAAGGTGTGAGGTTGGCTTTGGTTAATGAGTTTCTTCGACCGTTTCCATCAGACGTCAAAACATTGGCGCGCTCACTTAAACATTTGGAAATAAATTATTTAGGAACACAACCCATTGATCAGGCAATTTCAACATCAGGGGGCGTTCCTTTTGCGGCTTTAGATGAAAACTTAATGTTGAGAGAAGAGCCACAAGTTTTTTGTGTGGGTGAAATGATCGACTGGGATGCCCCAACTGGGGGCTATTTGCTTACTGCATGTATTTCAACTGGATATTGGGTTGGATTAAATGCCTGAGAATTAAATTACCTCATAAGAACCACTTTTAAGATTGTTTAATTTCCATTCCCCAACCTGAGCTCTTATTAAGCGCAAAGTTGGATGTCCAACGGATGCAGTCATTCTCCTAACTTGGCGATTTCTACCTTCAGAAATTATAATTTCGAGCCATTGTACCGGTATACTTTTTCTCTCTCTAATTGGAGGAATTCGTGACCATAACTGTTCTGGTTGATTAATTTTTCTAACTTTTGCTTTTGAGGTAATTCCGTCCTTTAATATCACCCCTGCACTCAATTTTTCTAAACTTCCCTCAGTAACCGTTCCCTCTACTTGTACCCAATATGTTTTTTCCATTTTATATTTGGGATCACTTATTCTGGATTGTAGGTACCCTTGATCTGTTAAAATTAACAATCCTTCACTATCTTTATCTAATCTACCTGCCGGGTAAACATTTGAAATACTTATGTAATTGGATAAATTATTTCGCTCATGAGATTGAATATTATTGTCAGTAAATTGAGATAAAACATTGAAGGGCTTGTTAAACAAAATAATCATAAATTTATAAATATCTCATTAACTAACTCAATTCCATCTATTTTAGCTTGCCTTTTTTTTTAAATTTTGCAACAACAACCTTGTTCTCAGGGCGGGGTGTAATTCCCTACCGGCGGTAAGCAAACTATTTGTAAGCCCGCGAGCGCTTTGACAATGTCAAAGGTCAGCAGATCTGGTTAAAATCCAGAGCCGACGGTTAAAGTCCGGATGGAAGAGAATGGTAGGGCTTAGCTAGTATGCTTTTCCTGACCGTTATCGCCTTGGGTGACGTGTCTTTGAAGGAAGGGAAATACTATGACACACACCCGATACGCTTTTATAAAAGCTAAATGGCATTCAAATATTGTGGATCGTTCTTTGGACGGTTTTTTTGAAGTCATACCAAAAGATCAAATTGATATTTATGATGTCCCAGGGGCTTTAGAGCTACCACTTATGGCAAAATCACTTGCTGAAACTGGTAAGTATTCAGTTATAGTTGCTGCTGCATTTGTTGTAGATGGTGGTATTTATAGGCATGATTTTGTTGCTCAAGCAGTTGTTGATGGTTTGGTAAGAGCAAGCATGGATACTAATATCCCAATTTTGTCTATTTCTCTAACACCACATCAGTATCAGGAAACTGAATTTCATGATAAAGTTTTTCAAAGTCATTTTAAAGAAAAAGGTCGCGAGGCGGCAAATGCGGCTTTAGGTATAATTGAAGCTCGAAGTACAATTTAATTTAGGTTATTCTAGGGCTCCTGTTATAAAATAATTCAAAGCACCGGTTTTATTCAAAAACTAGTGTAATATGGAGTTCTATTTTGTTAAGTCTAGTAACTAACAGATTTGCAAATCTATTTTACGAAGTACGGTCTCTAAATGAAAAAGATTAAACGCTCCTTTGCCTTATGGTGCTATTATCAGTTGATGAAGCGAGCAGATAGACATGTCGAACGTCGGCTTAGGTCAAGACTTTTGATGGGAAAAGAGGACCCAGAAAGATTAGAAGAAAGATTAGGGATATCATTAGCTGAAAGGCCAACTGGCAATTTGATTTGGTTTCATGCAGCCAGTGTTGGCGAGTCATTGTCTCTGGTGGAATTAATTAAACGAATTTCCTCTTCACAACCTGATTATAATTTTCTGATTACAACTGGAACTATTACTTCAGCTAAATTAATTTTATCTCGATTGCCAAGTAATGCTGTTCATCAGTATATACCTGTGGACACACCAAGAGCTGTTGAAAAATTTTTAGATAGATGGAGGCCTAGTTTAGCTATTTGGACTGAAAGTGAATTTTGGCCAAACCTTATTAGCTTCACCTCTGCCCGAGACATCCCTATGATTCTAATAAATGCTAGAATCTCAGAAAAATCATATAGAAGATGGCGATTTTTTAAAAAATCTTTAAAAAATCTTATAGAGAAATTTAACTATTCTCTTATCCAAGATGAAAAAACTGTAAAGTATTTTTCTAAAATTGGTATTTCCAGTAATAACTTTGAGTTAACTGGAACATTAAAGGAAGGCTCAGCTGCACTTCCTCATTCCGAAATTGAACAGGTGGAAATTTCAAAGCAAATTTTGAACAGGCCTGTTTGGTTAGCCGCGTCAACACATGAGGGTGAGGAAAAATTAATTGCTGCTGCGCATAGACATGCATCTAAGGCTTCACAAGGCCTTTTATTAATAATTGTTCCAAGACACCCTGAAAGAGGTCTAGAAATAGCATCCATCTTGGCAAAAGAAAATTTTAAAATCTGCTTAAGGTCAAAGAAAGATAAAATTTCGTCTGATACGCAAATCTATATAGCTGACACTTTAGGAGAGTTGGGGCTCTGGTATCGAGTTGCACCTGTCTCGTTTGTTGGTGGTTCGTTTGTTCCTATTGGGGGACATAATCCATTTGAACCAGCAGCATTGGGTTCAGCAATATTACATGGTCCTTATGTTGAGAATTTTAAAGAAATTTATAACCGGTTAAATGTAGCTGGAGCAGCTGTTAAGATTGAAGAGGCATCAGAGTTAGGTGTTAAATTAATTGAGACCCTTTCTCCAGAGAATGCTGCAAAATTGGCTCAATCGGCTTGGGAAGTATCTTCAAACGGTGCAGAAATTACTGACAGAGCGATAAAATTAATTTATGAAAATTTATCGCTGGGAGATCTTTAATGCGTGCACCTAAATTTTGGGAGAATGATAGAGCTTCGCCAGGGGTCTTATCAAACCTGCTATCACCGATCTCATGGTTTTGGATGTTTGGCACTATGTTAAGAATGAGGAGAGTTCCTAAAAAGATCAATGTACCCGTAATGTGTGTTGGCAATATTAATTTAGGGGGTGTGGGAAAGACCCCTAGTGTTATAGCTATAGTAGAAAAACTAAAAGCCAAAGGTTTGACCCCCCATATTATCTCTAGAGGTTATGGGGGAAAGTTGACGGGACCTGTGTTGGTTACTAAAAACTTTAATTCAGACGAAGTCGGAGATGAGCCGCTGTTACTTTCAGCCTTTGCTCCAACGTGGGTTTCAAAAGATCGGGTTGAGGGAACGAGAGCAGCGATTGAAAATGGTTGTGATATTATTATTTTAGATGATGGTTTTCAAAATGGATCTTTGCATAAGGATTTCTCAATAATAGTAGTTGATGCAAAGGTTGGTTTTGGAAATGAAAAAATATTCCCAGCTGGTCCATTGAGGGAACCTGTGAAGGTTGCTTTTAAAAGAGCTGACCTGATAATTTTAATTGGAAAGAATGAAGATAAAGAAAGTTTTAAAAAACTACATGAACCATTTTCTTTATCAGTCTGCAGCGCATATTTGGAAACTATTAAGATGGGAATGGATTGGAAAGATACCCGGGTCTTAGCATTCGCTGGTATTGGTTATCCTGAAAAATTTTTTGAAAGCTTAAAGAATCTTGGTGCTATTGTAGTAAAAGAGGTTGCGTTATCTGATCACGCAAAGTTGACCAAGAAATTAATACAAAGATTAGAAATGGAGGCAAAAAAATATAATGCTATGTTGGTAACTACAGAAAAAGATGCCGTACGCTTGCCAACTGAATATAAACATGAGGTTTTAACCCTTCCAGTAAGGTTAGTAATTGATGATTGGAAAATAATTGATCAGAAATTAGAAAAAATAATTCAAGAGTTTGAAAAAAAATAAATCACAATCACAATACTGGATAAAGTTTCCAAATTTCTAATATTTATTACGTTTATATGCACATTGATTATTATAGAAAATAACCACTATCAGGAATTAAAAATTAAGTCTTTTAACTTAAAGTTATATTAATGGGTAATTCTTTTATTCCGCTTACAAAATTGGATCGCAAGTACTTATGTGGTGCAATCTGCTGGATAGATTTTATTCTCTTTGATAGTTCTTGGAAAAGGCAACGCACTTCTAATCTTGCTAGCCATATTCCTAAACAAATATGTGGTCCGCCCTGTCCAAACGATTGATGTTTATTTGGTTTGCGATATAAATCTACCTCGAAAGGGTTCTCGAATGTATTTGGATCCCTATTCCCTGATGCAAACCAGTATAAAACTTTGTCCCCTTCTCTTATAAATTTGTTATGGATTTCAAAATCTTCAGTAGCGGTTCTTCTGAAATAATTTACAGGGCTAGCCCAGCGGATTATTTCATCTGGCGCTGTTTCCCACACTAATGGATCATTTTTCATTTGATTTAATAATTCTGGCTGATGGCATAATGCATGAATGCCCGCAGCTATTGAATACCTGGTCGTATCATTCCCCGCTGCCACAAGTTGGCAAAAAAAGTTTTTAAATTCAGTTTCTGATATTTTTGAGCCATCTTCAGAGGGTTGTAAAATCATGTGTAAAATCCCGTCTGTTTCACCAGCTTTTGATTTTTTTTCCATTAAAGTTTTGGCATATTCGTATAATTTAGCTCCTGCTGGTGAATTATGGGGCATCATGCGAAATTCATTAGTATCTAGTTTATCTAGTACGTGATCTGTAAAATCTGGATCAGTATTTGCAATGAGGGCATCACCTTTTTCTACCAACCAGGGTAGGTCCTCTTCAGGTATCCCAAGTATACGACCCAACATTCGCATAGGCAATTCCCGAGCGATTTTTTTTGTAGCATCAAAACTACCCATTGGTAAGGTGACATCAAGAATGTCAGAACATAAACTACGAATGCTTTCTTCAAATTTCATTATCACGGGCCCTGAAAAAGCCTTTGCAACTTTCATTCTTGAGTTTCTGTGTTCAAAGCCATCGACTTCTTGAAATGTACGTCTAGCCATATATTCTTCATAACTCTGATCTTCCATTCTGATGCCTTGCGCTGAAGTAAAGATTTTGGTATTTCCTATCATCGAAGAAATATCCTTGTGTCTAGTTATAGACCAAAATCCTTTACCGCCGTTATAGTTTGTCCAATGAACTGGGTCATCAGCGCGTAATCTTTCAAATGTATTATATGGGACACCAGAAGAAAATGTATCATGGCTTGTTAAGTCGGAGTATGGGTCATCTACTGGATGCCAAATTGTCATTTAAAAAATCCTATGATATTGTTGTATTCAAGCAATTTAAAAATTGATTGAAGTTATATATTGAAATGTTATTTATGTTCCTAATCCTTTGAGACTGGTGCCTCCACAAACATATAGTATCTGACCAGTCACGAAGCTTGATTTATTATCTAAAAAGAATTCTACAGCGTGTGCTATGTCTTCGGCAGTTCCAATTCGACCGACTGGAATATTATCAGAAATTTCTTGCTGAAGCTCCCCATCTTTTGGAACTAAGTCCCAGAAATTTTGAGTAAGTACTGGACCTGGCGCAATAACATTTACTGTTATATTGTTTTCAGCAAGCTCTAAGGCCCAAGTTCTGGCTAAACCATGAATACCGGCTTTAGTAGCGGCGTACGCAGAACGGGTAGGCATGCCCATCGAAGCCCTAGAGCTAATGAATACGATCCTACCATTTTTATCATTTATCATGTTTGGCAATATTGCTTGAGTTAACGCAATCGGTGCTGCTAAGTGTATATGACTCAGAGTTAAAACGTCAATTGTTTCAACTTTCGAGAGCAAATTTGGTAAAATAATTCCAGCATTATGTACTACGCTGTTTATTTTATGCTCAGAACTTATTAAGTCAGCTGCTTTTTTTGTTTGCTTTTCGTCTGTTAGATCAGCTTTATAACCATATAAATTTTCATGTAACCAATTAGGCATCTCCAAACCGAGCGTTATAACTCTTTCGCCCTTAGCTAAAAGACTTTTAGCTATTGAAGCACCTATTCCAGAAGTACCACCAGTAATTAAAGTTGTTTTAGTTTTCATGATTTTATCCATCAACTAATGCTAATACTCTAAGCGGGCTTCCAGAACCCTTTTCTATTTTTAGGGGATTTGCTATTATAATGCTACCAAAAGTGGGTAACTTATCTAAATTTTTTAAACACTGAAGGCCATATCGACCATTACCATGCAGAATAGAATGGGCAGGAAGCGGAGGATCAAAATCAAAAGCTTGTCCTGCATCAGTGCCAATTGTTTCAACTGCTAGCCCTATACAATCACGCTCAAAAACTAAAAATTCAATAGCTGATTTATCTGGGCCAGGTGAGTGAGCTCCATCTTTTTGCATATTGAGATATTTTTCTGTCCCAACTAATTTGTACCAATCAGTTCTTAAAGCAATCCAGTTCTTGGGAGGAATTTCTCCGTGAGTTTTTTCCCATTCTAATAAAAATTCTTTTGTAATTAAAAAATCTGGGTTAATTGCAGATTCTTTACTAATATCTACCACAACAGCTGGTGCAACAAAGTTTTGTACAGGTATAGATTCCACAGTATTATTAGGTATATCTTTGCCAGTAATCCAATGAGCAGGTGCATCAAAGTGAGTTCCTGTATGTTCATTCATTGAAATATTATTCCAATACCAAGCTGGGCCATTCTCGTCATATTCAGACAGGGTTTCCATTTTGAATTGTTCGCATTGACCAAATTCAGGGGGTAAGATGATTACAGGAAAATCAGAGCTCAGAGTATTAGATAGATCAATTATTTTCACTGTTTCTTCTGAGATTGCCTGTGCCAATTTTGTTAAAATTTTTGTTGATTCTTTCATTGGTTCATTTCCCTAATTGCTAGTAATGGATCCAACTTCCATTTTGAAAGAATATCTTTTGCAACATCACCGACTGTGCTAATTTCTTGACCGTTATTCAGAGCTTCGATTACAGTTTTTGCTATTTGCATATGCGAAATTTTTGGTGGCAATATATCTTGATGCCATTCATCATCTAATGGTCCAATTAATATACTATATACTTTGAGACCAGTTTTCCGCATTTCTGAACGTAGGCTATTTATTAATGAGAGCCGTGCAGCAGAACTAGCTGCCATACTGGCATAATTCGGATGCCCAGTCAGTGAAAAAACTGATAGTAAATCGACGAATGCAATAGCAGGTCTTTCTTTGTCTCCCGAGCGTGCACTTAATACTGGACAAAATGCTTTAGCTAACCTTGAGAGCCCACTAACATTTATATCCATGGAATTTTGTAATTCTGTTATTTTACCACTAAAAGCAACTGACCCAGGACGATTATAATAAGCGGTATTAATGACAATATCTATTTTTCCACCATATTGTTGAGCAACTTTTGTTACACTTTTTGTGCTTAATAAATTTAAAGATACCATTTTTATTTTAGGATTATTTTTAAAACCCTGTTCTCCGTCAAAAAGCAAGTTCATATCACCATTTCCAATATAAATAGTTTCTGCTCCTGCCTTTATTAATGCTTTTGCCAATTCTTGGCCCATTTTGTTTCGCCCGTCTGATATCAACACGCGTCGATTTTTTGGAGAAACCGTAAATTGCTTGTACTGATAATCATCTTCCATATTTGCGCTAGCCTTTCTTGGTAAAGCGAATAGTGCTGGGTTCCCACTACGGTCTAACATTATATTGATTTTTAATTTATCGCCAATTTTTATATTATTATGTAAATGAGCAAAAGCAGTTGGCCCGGCATCTAATAAAATTGTTCCAATGCGCCAAGGAATGTGTTCCCGAAAGTAAAGATCACTCGTTGAGTGAATAGTTGTTTCAGCCAGTAGAATAGCTGATCTTTTTTGGGGTTTCCATATTAACTTACCCCAACATTTAGGACATCGATCTCTTGGAGGATATGTAGTTGACTGACAATCTTCACAAACTTGTAAAACAAAATTGCCTTGAGATGCGTGGCAAGACATAGCAAGCGCAGCACGACTTCGAATAGCTGGTGTGACTTGATTAATTTTCGATTTAATTAATGGGTTTTTTTTATTTGGGTTGCTCAGAGGTTTTATCATCGAATGTTATCAGCTTCAATTACTGCAGCACCAGTGCAAACGCCACGGTCATAATTTACCATCCCAAAACCTGATATCAAACCTTTAGAAGATTTAGGTATTTGATCACCTAACGGTTGTTTTATTGATTGACGCAATGCCTCTGTTACGTTTTGATAGCCACCAGCTGCTCCTGCTTGTCCAGCGGATAGCTGACCACCATTAGTATTTAATGGAAGGGTGCCTGAAATAGTAAAGTCCGTTTTATTGATGAAATGTTTTATTTCTTCTCTTTTACAGAATCCTAAGTCCACTAGTTGCATTGCAACAATTAAGGGGTAGTCATCATAAACCTGTGCAAAGTTCATGTCATCTGGAGTGTAACCTGATGAATGCCAAAGATCGTCAACATCTTTAGCCCAACCTCCTCTATATTGAATAGGATCTTCTGAAAAAGCATTATGTCTTTCGATAGTACTGCAGATTTTTACAGTAGATAAATTAAGGTTTTCTGCTATTTCTGGGGTAGTAACTATAAAAGCTTCTGCTCCGGCGCATGGCATGACACAATCAAAAAGATGTATTGGATCAGCAATTAACTTCGCCTCCATATATTGCTTCATATTTAATGGTTTTTTCATAAGCGCAAATGGATTAGATAGTGCATTTTCTCTTTGTGAAATCGCTATTTTGCCAAATTCTTTTCTGCTTAGGTCGAACTTTCGCATGTAGTTGTCGGTCATTATAGCAAATGTAGCGTTAGGGCCTCCCTGACCATATGGATAGGTCGCATCTTGGGAGAATCTAGAAAAATTCTCTAATGTTTTTTGAAAGCTATTAATATGATTTGTATCTGCAGCTACACATGCAATAATACTTGCGTCTCCCGCTTGCACGGCGCGGGCTGCTCTACGTATAGCCATTATTCCACTTGCACCACCTGTTGGAATATGATCCATCCATTTAGGCGTTAATCCAAGATGCTGTACAATCCCAACTACAGTATCTGGACCAGATGAAAAACTTGAAAATATGATGCCATCAAAGTCTTTTGGTTTAAGACCTGTTTTTGAGTTTAATTCTTTCAAAGCAGCTCCTGCCCACCAATGAGCGGTTTCTGATGAAAACCTTTGATATGGAATTGTGATTGGAGCACATAATGAAACTCCATCATATGACTTTTGCCTTTGTTTCATAACTGTCTTCTTTTGAGGCTTCTCATATCATGAAAGCCATTATTTTCCTGTGTACATTTCACAAGCTTTTTTAAATCACCACGTCGAACTTTTTGAGTAGCTGTCAACGGTAATTCATTTACAAATTCTATTAACCCTGGAACTTTATAATACGCCATTTCATCTAGAGCCCATTCCACAATTTTTATTGCAGTATCATAAGTATCAATATCTTTATCAAGAATTATAAACACGGCGACTTCTTCACCACGAATATCATCTACCGCTGCTGCAGCAGCACAAATCTTTATACTAGCATGTCGATTTAAAATTGATTCAACCTCGACTGCAGCTATATTTTCTCCTGAACGCCTAATAATATTTTTTTTACGATCGATAAAATATAGAAATCCAAATTCATCAATTTTTACAATATCGCCTGTATGAAACCAGTCGTTTGCCCATGCGTCGTTAGTTGCTTTTTCATCCTTTAAGTACCCTGAGAAGAATCCATATTCCTTATTTGGACCTTTGCGTCTAATTAGAAGTTCACCTGGGATGCCGGTTGGTGTGTTTTGTCCATCATCGTCAACAATTTTTATTTCAATATCTTTTTCAGGCTTACCAAAGCATGACACGCCAATCTTTCTTGGTTCTGTATGGGCACTTATTGTGCCACCACTACCCGTTTCGGTCATTGCCCAAGCCTCAATTAATGGAAAACCAAATCGAGCTTCAAATTTTGCATGTAATTTTTGGTCCACACCAGCACCAAAGCCAAATCGCACACAATGTTTATTATCGTTAATATCTGGGATATCGTTCATAAGTATTGATGGCATTATCCCTAAATAATGAATGCACGTAGCTTTACTTTCTTTAACTGATTGCCACCAGGTTTTGGGATGAAAGCGATCTAATATTATTAAACATCCACCTACTGTTAGCATCGCTGTAAACGAAACAGCCATTGCGTTCATATGGAATAAAGGCAAAGGCGTAATCATCCTCTCATGATTTACAGATAAACTGATTAATCCTCCCACTTCAGAATACCAATCTCCCGAATGTAAAAAATATTCATTGCTTAATATACAGCCTTTTGGTTGACCAGTTGTTCCCGAGGTGTAAAGCAAAGCACATTCAGTCGAAGTATCTGGATCAAATAGTTTATTATCTACTTCAAGAATATTAGGCATCTCATCGAAGGTTGAGATGACATCAACAGTTAGATTTCTATTACTGATTGCTTGTTTTAATTCTGAAATTCTTTCAGGAGTAGAAATTATCAACTTCATTTCAGAATGCTCAATTATATATTCTAGCTCGGCGACTCTTAGATCATGGTTAATTGGAACAACTGATATGCCAAGGCTATTTAATGCTAACCATATTTCTATAAAGATTGGTCTATTTTGGAGTAAGAGGCCAATTCGTTGGCCATGACTATATCCTGCGTTTCTAAATTTTAATTCCCATACATTAACAGCTTTTTGCATGTCACTATAAGATGTGTCTCCATCATTAATATTAAAGATTAGAGCAGTTTCTTTTAATACTTGTAAAAATGGCGCATCTTTTCGTTTATTAGCTACCGCTTGGAATCTTTTATAAACAGTTTCATTTTTCATAACAGCCTCACATGAAAAGCTGAATATTGCTAAATGGAGCATCAAAATTAATTAAATCTATTCTCTTTAAATCAATTTTAATATTATTATCTACCAATTTTAAATCATGACTGGCCCAGCCAGAAAATCTTTCAAGAATGTCACCTCTAGTTTCGGTATACGCAAAAGCTGTTCGCGTTTTACACGTTTTATCTTCTTCATTAATTTCTAAAATTTTAGGTGCCTGTAATATATGATGACATCGGCTCTTAGGTTTTTGGCTAAAGGTGCGCTCCCCCGATAATCTTTCTATACGGATAGTCAATAATAACATATCCTCATACATTAGCGATTGTTGCATTAAGGGATCTTTTTGATTCCATTCCATAGGCATCCAATATCTTGCATCTTGATCATATAATTCCAACCACTTGTTCCATTGCATTGTATCTAATAGAAATGCTTCTTCGTAAATAAAATCGATAATTTCGTCCCGTTTCATTCAGCAACCTCTAGTTTGTCGTTCATATTTAGTGTCATGTATTTTGACCAAGCATTAAATTGATTACGCATTTGTTTTTCCGACGTGCCATTAATTATTTCTGTTACATCATGTTGCTCATTTTCACTGTAAAGTCTCTGAAGGTTTACCCATTCATTTCCGTTAGATTTCAAACCTTCTTGTGCCCTTTCGTACATTTCTAGATCATCATGACCCACTATAGATGTTGGCGCGTTTATAAATCTATTATACATTAGACTACGCTCAAAGAATTTTTTAGGTGCACCAACCAATCTAAAGCACCAACTTTCAACCAATGTTCTGTCAACACTTATTGGAATAAAATTACGTAAAATTTGAACAGCACCTTTGACCATGATATTTGGAAAATAGACGGTGTTATGTCGAACATCATTGATTATTTCTTTGGCTTTTTGCTCTCCATGTTTTTTAGTCATTAGAGCCATATAACCATCCACATCTGTATAGTCTTGATGAATGGATCCTGTAACGCCTGTATGCCCATGGCCATTGGGCCATATTCTAATGCCAGTACTTTCATAAAACTCATATGGGCTCATAAAGGGTGCATAAAACTGAACAGCCATGGGTGTCTCTTTTGAAACGCTATTAATTTTCTCTTTTTCCCATACTCTAACAGCGGTCCCAGCACTACTTTCATGGGCCACCATTGGGTGGCAAGTATCAGTCTGATTTTCAACTAACATCTTCCAATTACAGGTATGCATATACCTAATAGGGGAACTGATAATTTCGAGTGCACCCTCAGGTGCTCTATCTACCATATTATCGATTGTTGATAAAGATTCTCCAAAATAGTCCTCAAACGAGGGACCATTCTTACTTAATTGGGCAAAAATAAAATCTCTATAAATTTTAACGTTTTCTACTCTTGAGAGGCCTTTAGATGCCGGAGCGTCAGAAAATCCAGTTCCGTCATATCCTTTTTTTAATGGGATTGCTAAAAGAGAACCATCTGTTTTAAATGACCAAGCATGATAGGGGCATCTAAAGAATTTACCTGTATTACCACATGGTTCAGACGCAATTTTTACGCCTTTATGAGGGCATCGGTTATATAAAACATGAATTGTATTATCTCGGTGCCTTGAAACTAAAATAGGTTGGTTGCCAATTTTGCTTGTAATAAAATCCCCAGAATTCTTAATCTGGCTAGCATGCCCAATAAAAACCCAAACATTTGGAAACAGGTGTTCCATTTCAAGTTTAAAAACTTCTTCATTGACGTAAACATCGCGATGAACTGATTTGTCTAATACCAACCCTTGAACTGCTTTTTTATTATTCTCATATTTATCCATAAGACTTAACCCTTTAAACTTATATATCTATAACGAGGCGTTTTGATTTGGCTCGTGAAACGCATATCTGCATTACTGTATTAGAAGCTTTTTCTTCATCAGTTAGTATTATATCACGATGATCAGGTTCACCAGAAATCACATCACACTGACAAATACCACAGTCACCACGTTGACAGTCGTATAATAGATCTAATCCAGCCCCCTCTAGTGCACCAATAATAGATTGATCTGCCTTTACCTGAATCACCTGTCCGGTCTTGTGGATTTCTATTTCAAAAGCTGTATTCTCATTGCTACTAGTATCAGTTTTAAATAACTCAAAATGGATTCTAGAACTATCCCAATTTAATTCTAATGCCCGATTTTTTATAGCTTCAATTAAACCACTTGGCCCACAGATATAGACATGAGAATTAATGGGGGCTTTTTTTAAAATATGCTCTATGTCTAGAGAGGACTTATCATCATCATAATGTAATTGCATCTGATCACCACATATTTCTGCTACTTCAGTAACGAAAGCGAGAGCATCTTTACTTCTTCCAGCATAATGCAAATTGAATTTTTTATTTTCTTTGGCTAGATCTGCGGCCATCGATAATATTGGAGTTATCCCAATACCTCCAGCAATTAGCATGTGGTGCGATGCTTTATTTACAAGCTCAAAATTATTTTGGGGAGGCACGGCTGTAACCTTATCCCCTATTTTTAATGAATGCATATAATTTGAGCCACCAGTGCTATCTTCTTCAAGTAAGACACCAATTGCAATTTGCGCTTTAGTTAATTCATTAAGCCGAAGTAACGAATATGCGCGATCGTCATTAGTTGGTAATAAAATTCTAATATGTGAACCTGCGGTCCAAGACCAATCCTCATCACCCATTAAATTAAAAACAAACTTTTTAATATTTGGTGTTTCTTCTATTACAGAGAGTAGTTCAATTTTTTGGTTTGTCATAACTTAATCTTTTATAGGCTTTTTAGTCAGAATATATTCGTATAAATTATCATTTTAACTTCTTTTGTTCATATCTCTAAATACCAATTACTGGATTTTGTAGTATACCAATACCCTCTATCCCGCATTCAATTATATCCCCTGGCCACATCCATTCCTGAGGATCTCTACCTGCACCTACACCAGATGGTGTTCCAGTTGCTATAATATCTCCTGGCTCTAAGGTCATTCCAGAAGACAAATCAGAGATCAAAGTTGGAATATTAAAAAGTAAGTGCTTTGTATTGGAGTTTTGCTTCTCAATTCCATTCTTTTTTAACCAAAGGTTCAGATTATGAGGATCAGAGATTTCATCTGCTGTTACTATACATGGTCCAAACGGAGCAAAGGTATCTTGTCCTTTAGAAAAAATCCACTGCCCCGCCCGTCGATTGTCACGTGCTGAGACGTCGTTCATTATAGAATAACCAAAAACATGATCCATTGCATTTTCAACGTCAATTCGAGTGGCTTTTTTTCCTATAATTACTGCTAATTCAACTTCCCAGTCTAATTGTTGCGTCATTTTACTATTGTGTTGAATACTATCACCAGTCCCAATCACTGCTGTTGGTGGTTTTGAAAATACGACAGGCTTTGTTGGTAAGTCTTTTGAAGTATCAAGACTTTTTGCTGATTCTGCAACGTGCTCCACATAATTTAACCCAATCCCAAAGATATTTTTTCTTGGCGTTGGGATTGGCGCAAGCAATGATATATTTGCTTCTGGAATAGCAATACCAGGAGGCATTCTGCCACCTCTTTCTTTTAAGGCGTCTGAAAGTGCAGATATTGCATCTGGTCCTTGGTCAATTAATCCCAACATAGAATCTGGAAACTGATATCCAATTGTTGATCCCAATTTATTAACATCTACAACTTGCTCATTGTGAATAACACCAAGTCTTGCTTCGGATATTTTATTTGCGCGGTAGGTTATTAATTTCATTTTATGTCCTTGTCAGTTTTGTTCAACAACTTGGCGGCCATTATTTTCAGGAAATACTTGTTCTTTGTAAAACCCAAGTTTTTGCATTACAGGAAGATCATTGAATGAAAAAAGACAAGAATCATCATTTTTTTCGGTATTACAATGCTCATGCCAAGTCCAGCTGGGCACACAAAATATGTCTTTTTCTGTCCAATCAAAACGGTGGCCATCGATTATTGAATATCCATTACCCTTTGCAACCTGGTAAATTATGTTTCCAGTATGCCGGTGAGATTTTGTGTGCTCGGTTGGGCGAAGCATTTGCATTTGTGCACCCATTGTTAACATTGGGTCACTTCCAGTTTGTGGATTAATGTACCTCATAATTACTCCGTCATATGGAGATCCATCAGTTACTTTAGAATAATTTTTTAAAGCCTCATAAGTAGGTTCCCAAGAAAATTTAAGCAGCGGAGAGTAAGGTTTATCCCATTTGTCGAGGGCTGGCATTAAACCAGGTGCACCATAGGTAAAAGGACTATCATTTGTTGGAAAGTTAGAAGACTGGTGGTTTTCTGGATGGACCTCGTAAAAGTTTGCTTCAAGGGCATTGGTGAGTGGAATGTCAAGTCCATCTTGCCATATGCATGTGCTCCCATCTTCTGAAATACCATGTTCATGCCATGTTCCATTTGGAGTTATCACAAAATCGCGACATCCCAACTCCACTTTGTGACCATCAACAATTGTGTAAGCACCGGTGCCTTCCATGATAAATCTAAGAGCCGATGCTGCATGGCGATGTGCACCAGCTTTTTCACCAGCTTTCATCACCTGAATTCCAGAAAAAAGCCACCCACAAGCGGCACTCACATCTTGGCGCTTTGGGTTTCTGAGGTAAATCACTCTACGTCCAGCATCTTCCGGACGCACAAGATCAATTGCCCTTAGTACTTGTTTACGAAGGTCAGAATGGCGCCAAATTATTGGATCAGATTTTGGTGTTGGTTCCCATGGCTCTATATCGTTCGCAACAGTCCATAAGGCACCAGTATCAATTTCAGCTAAATCCTTATAATATTCTGTTAATTCGGCACTCTCCCTAACCCGAGCACGGCCCAGCACATCATCTTTTGCATCGATTTCAGTCATTTTGAACTCCTAAAATTACTTGCTTATAACTATTTAGTGGTTTTAGCGTAATTAATTTTCCTTCTTTTTACTATATAAAAACAACTTCAATTTACTACTTGAAAATTGGCTGAGTTTGAAAAAGATTTTGAAGGTTTCTTAAGGTTTAAAAGAAAGATTAAAAAAGTATTAAACGGCCCAAGACACCGCTGATTATATAAATTTTGATCATGATAAAACCCTTAACCTTCTGATTTATGCCTATATTGTTATACACTTTACTAATATAAAGATAATTTACCATTTAAAAATTATTTTTATGACGATAAAGATCAAAGATAGTATTTAAAAATCAAAATTGATATCAAGATTGGATTAAAAGGTAGATATGATTTGCTGAATGAAATTGAGAAAAAAAAAGCTGAACGACTTACCCCAATAAAAAGATGTGATTTATCGACAGCTTGTTGGAGCCACACTGTAACTCTAAGGCATGGTCAATGTGATCCTGCAGGTATAGCATATACCCCGCATTTCTTTGACTTATTCAATGTTGCTGTGGAGGATTGGTATTCTACGTGCCTTGGCATCAATTATTATGAAATTATAGGATCAAGGCGCATTGGTTTGGGTTATGCCCAAGCGAGTGCGAATTTTTTCGAACCATGTTTAATGGGAGATAAGTTAGAAATTTTTGTTCTTGTTAACAAAATTGGTAATTCCTCTTTGTCATTAGATCTTCATATATTCAAAGAAGAAGTAGAAAAATTGCGGGGAAGATTTGTAACAGTAGCTACAAACCTAGATACTCATAAGGCTATCAAGATCCCACAAGACATATTAGACGCATTAATTTTATATAAAAGTAGTTGTGATTAGATATTTGAGGTAACTGGCTTGCAAATTGCAATATTAATGGCAAATACAGATGAAAGTAATTTTGCGTCCCAACATCCTAGCGATGATGAAAATTTTATTGATATATTAAGCTGTGTTAGATCTAACTGGGGGTATGAAGTATTTAATGTCACTCATCAAATTTTCCCAAAATCATTAGATAAATTTGATGGTATCATAATTACTGGTAGCCCCGCATCAGCTAATGATAAAAATTTGTGGATTGAAGAGCTTTTAATTATTATCAGAAGCTCTATTGACAAAAAAATTCCAATATTTGGTTCTTGCTTTGGCCATCAAGTGATTGCCAAAGCTTTGGGCTCAAATGTTATAAAAAACCCAAATGGTTGGTCTTTTGGTCTTGTTAAAACACAAATCGTAGCAGATGCACCATGGATTGCAGGTCTGGAAAAAGAAACTTTAGTCTATGCTGCACATATGGAGCAAGTGAAGGAACTTCCAAATGGCGCTAAACTTTTATTTAAAACTGATGGATGTGAGATCGCTGGTTTTTCTATCGAAAATAGTATTTTTACAACACAGTATCATCCAGAAATGAGTGGTCAATTTATGGAGGCCTTAACCGAAGAGTTGTCTTGTGAATTGGGCAAAGAGCTAACAGAAAGTGCCCGTTCTTCTTTGAATAAGAATGCTCATACAATTAAATTTGCTGAGTCAATTGCGCAATTTTTTGAAAAGTTGTCAACTTAACCTGCTATTTATAATTGGATCCATGCTGTTTTAAGATTAATGTATTTATCTAAAGCATGCATTGATTTATCAGCGCCATTTCCTGATTGTTTGACCCCTGATAGTGGGACAGTCATATCTGCACCACCGTAAGTATTGACGTTCACTACTCCAGCCTTAACTTTAGAAACCATTTTATGGGCTTTTGATAGGTTTGATGTCCAAATTCCAGCTGAAAGTCCAAATTCTGTTCCATTTGCTAACTCAATTGCCTCATCTTCAGTTTTAAATTTTGATACAGCTAAGACTGGTCCAAATACTTCGTCATTAAATAATGTACTGCTTGAGGAGACATTAGTTAAAACAGTTGGTTCCATGTAGTATCCACCAGTATTTTGTAATATTTGGTTACCACCAGTTATAATATTAGCACCCTCTTTTTTTGCTATATCGACAAATTTTAAGTTACTTTTCAACTGGATTTCAGAGTTTATCGCTCCAACATCAGAGCTGAGATCTAACGGGTTGCCCACTTGCAATAGCTTAGCATGCTCAACAACATTTTTTATAAAATCATCGTGTATATTTTCTTCAACAATTAATCTTGAAGCTGCTACACATACTTGACCAGAATTTCTAAAAATGGCCATTGCTGAAACTTTGGCAGCTAGATTTAAATCAGGTGCATCTGAAAATATAATGTTTGGGGATTTACCACCTAATTCCAAATAACAACGTTTCATATTCGATTGTGCTGAATATTCTAGAAGTTGACGACCTGTTGGTCCAGAACCAGTGAATGCAAGTACATCCACATCCATTGATAATCCCATGGCTTTCCCAACTAATGAACCTTGACCTGTAACAACATTTAAAACTCCTTCAGGCACGCCAGCCTCCGCAGCAAGTTCGGCAAGCTTCAATAACGACAAAGATGCTGTTTCAGCAGGCTTTAAGACGATGGAGTTTCCGGCAGCTAATGCGGGTGCGATCTTCCATGACCCAATCATTAAAGGAAAATTCCAAGGAACAATTGCGCCAACAACGCCTACGGGTTCTTTATGAATTAACCCAAGAACACTATTTGCTGTGGGCGCTATCTCACCATAAACTTTATCAATAGATTCTGCATAATATCTGAAAGTACCAGCCGCTGAACCAGCTTCTGCATTGATCGCCATATTTATTTCTGTACCATTGTCACGTACACCTAAGACGGTAAGTTCAATAGCATCGCGCTCTATTAAATCAGAAAGTTTGTGTAATATTTTTTTGCGCTGTGCGGGTGGCATGTTAGACCAAGAACCTTTTTCAAAAGCATCCCGGGCTGACTTTATGGCTTTATTCATGTCAGAAACAGTTGCCCGTGCAATTGAAGTAAACGGTTTTCCATCTATTGGAGATATAATATTAAAATTCTCGCCAGATCCATTTACCCAATTTCCATCAATAAACAGTTTTTGCGCACGAATTTCTTTATTGCGATACTTATTGATTATGTCTTGATCTAACATATTTTTACCCTACTGCTTTCTCAAATTTTTCCACATTGTTCGAACTTGTAACAGTAACACTATGATTATCAACGCAAATAGAATGAATGCTATAGGTCTGTTAATAAAATCAATTGGACTTTTTACATTCATCATAGAAGTTCGAAGTTTGCCTTCCATTATTTCACCTAAAACCATACCTAAAATGATTGGTACAATTGGTAAGTCTAATCGCTTTAAAATAAATCCAAAAATACCAAAGCCAGCAGCTACAGCGCAATCAGTAAAGCTATTACGTAGACTATACACACCAACAAAACTTAAAATAAGAATACTCATCCCTAAAAATCGACTTGGTATTTCAATAACTTTTAATAAAGAATTTGTTGAGAATAATAAAAATATCAAAACTAGGATGTTCAATATTAAAAGTGAAATATATAGAGCAATAACAAAATCTAGATGGTTTTGGAAAAGATTTGGCCCAGGTATCACATTATGCACGTAAAAGACAGAAAGCATCATTGCCGTTAAAGCTTCTCCAGGTATCCCTAAAGCTAGTAATGGTATCATCGCTGCAGCTGGGACAGCATTATTAGCAGCCTCAGATGCAACCAAGCCTTCTGTTGAGCCCTTCCCAAATTTTTCTGGAGTTTTGGAGCTTCGCTGAGCGTAAGTGTAGGATAAGAATTGTGATGTAAACTCCCCAACGCCTGGTATCATGCCCATTAATACACCAAAACTAGCAGAAATTGTTGCAATTCGTTTGTGTTTTCCAAGCTCTTTTAAGCCTTGGAAAAGGCCACCAGTAACTTTTACAGCTTTTGATCGTTTATCTTTTTCAACAAGCAGTAATATAGCTTGAGATATTGCAAATAAGCCTAAAACAACAACAATTAAGTTCAAACCACCAGTTAACCAACTCTGGTCGAAAGTGAATCGCTTTGAATATTTAATTGGTTCCATGCCAATTGCTTGTATGAATATCCCTAAGCTAGCCATCATAGCGGCAGCAAACATGTGACCGCGGTGAGCAGTTATAACAAGTATAATTCCAAGAAGTGCTGCTAAAAATATTTCCCGTGATCCAAACATTGGCGCTATATAAGCCAGTAGGGGTGATAAGAAAATTAAACACATTATTGAAAAAACACCTCCAAAGAATGAAGCAGAGTAGGCTAAACTTAGTGCTCTGCGACTTTCCCCCCTTTGAGTCATTGGAAAGCCATCGTATGTAGTCAATGCGTTTACGGGGGTGCCTGGGGTATTAATCAAAATTGCTGGTATTGATCCTCCATACATAGCAGATCCATAAATACCAAGAAGTAAAGTTAGGCCTACAATTGGCTCTAGGGAAAAAGTAGCAGGCAGTATAATTGCAATAGCAACAGCTGGCCCAACACCAGGAATAGCGCCAATAACGACACCACCACAGGATCCAATAAGAAGAGCTATTAATACATCCCATCTAAGTAGAATTTCAAATGCAGAAAAAATAATATCCATTAATAGCCTATCTAAAAATTTAAAATCATAAAGGATCTTAATGTACTGGGAAGAAATTCATAAATTATACCACCTGGTATTTTTACTTCTAAAAATGTTTTAAAAACTAACACTATAGATAACGCAGTTATAAGTGAGTATAAGAGCATTTTCTTATTCCGATACCCAGCACGATATGACAAACAAAAAGCAATAATGCATGTCGCTAATAAATATCCAATATAAGGAACAAGGAAGACGTATAAAAGGAACCAACAAGCGAATTCCATTGATCTAATCCAAATGAAACCTTCTATTAATTCTTTTTTTAAATCATTGAACCGGATCTTAAGTAACAAATGGATAAATCCAAAAATTGTCATTCCTATTAAGCCAATGGAGCACCATAATGCTGGTTGGGATGTGATTTTTGTTTTTTTAAACCATTTAACCTGTTCAGGTAGTTGAGTGATTAAAAAAGCTGAAATTAAAAAAAATAATATTGCAAATAATAGATCACCTGATTTTATATTTTTCATAATAATATTTTCACATAATTTGGTATTGAGAGGCTGATTTGGTTTTCCAGCCCCTCAAAGTATGTATTAATTGGTTATTCTAGTAAACCATTCACATATGCTGCTTGAGCTATATCAGCCGCAACCATAGCCGCAGATTCCTCTGGACCCATCCAGTAGATTTGAGCGCCAGTATTTGTTGCAACTTCCTGAGCTCTTTCACTCATTACGGTTTTGGAAGCTACTGCAATTATTTTGTCTCTAACATCTTGTGGTGTATCTTTGTGAACAAATAGACCATTCCAAAGGTTTGATGTTAAGGTAGGTTCAATTTCCATTACAGTTGGAGCGTCTGGTGTCAGACTAATACGTGATCCTGTTATTGAAGCCAAAACAGTTACGTTATCTAGGCAAGGTAACAAAAGTGCTAATGTTGTATTTATCACGTCTGCATCACCAGATGCGAGAGTATTACAGTCCAGCATATCAAAAGCTGCATCAGAGGCAAAGCTAAAGTCCATTTTCTTTGCAGCAGCCAGCGTTATTTTTGTTGGTATTAATGGTGCTCCAAAGTGACCTAGTGAAACATCATTTTCCTTTGCGTATGCAGCTAATTCCGCCATTGTTTGATAAGGAGAGTCAGGGCTTGTTGCTATAACAAATGGATATGTAACAAAAATACCAAGTGGGTCAAATTTTGCAGGAGCTAATTCTTCGATACCGATTTGATGCCCAATTACTGGAACGCCGATAACAAATGATCCAATCGTGTAGCCATCAGCTGGTGCATTTGCTACTTCAATTGCTCCAGGAAATGGTCCACCACCTCCGCCAGGTTTATTTACCACGGCCGCTGCAACTCCATATTCCTTTTGAAAATCTTCTGCAATCATTCGCGTCAGTATATCTTCTAGATCACCTGGAGGCCAAGGAACAATAAAAGTAACTGGTTTTT
>JAOGYN010000030.1:0-8972 GCA_028112705.1 Paracoccaceae bacterium
AAGAAAAGTACAAAATGAACAGTGTTCAAATCAGTGGTTTCCTCAACTCAAATAATATCAAAACTCCTCGTAACAAGATTTATAATTATAAGATTGTTTGGGGAAGTATTAAGAAATATAAGAAGAGATTAGATCGTTATAACTTGGATATTATTGATCGTGTTAAAGAAACGATTTCTTACAGCATTGATTGATAAGTTATTTTGAAAATATATGATCACTGATCATAATACTTGATAGGGTGTTAGATAACTAATCTAACATCCACATCATTCCCCCAAGGGTCTTTAAAAGTGATCTGAAATTATATTTGAAGATAGTAAATATTAGGTATGCGAGTATGATAATTACTCCCATACTAGAAATGAAGATAAGCTAGTAGATGTCTAGTTTACAATAATTTTAGACCATCAACGGAGAGATCAGAATACTAATTGCACACAGACCTCCCACGTTCATAAGGGTTTTTATTTAATCAGCTGAAGTCCAAGGACCAAAGTCTTTACCACCTTCGACAAACTCATACATTATGCACTGCTCATCACCGATTACCCAACCATCATGACCTGGAGCAAAGTAATATGCATCACCTGGTCCAACTTCGATTTTTGATCCATCATCATGTGAACAACCTAATCGACCAGATATGACCACACCAATGTGTCCTGCCTGACAGCTATGACCACCGACTATTGGCTTAATGCACTCAGACCAAATCCATCCTGGTTGAACTACTAACTTAGAGGCATTTATATTACCTAACTTAACTATCTCCACTCTTGCCTTTGGAGGCTCTTTCACTTCATCTGCATTTTCGAAATTCTTTGAGTATAGATTTGCCATTAAATATTCCTTTATTTTATGATTTATTCATAAACTAAATTTATCAAACTCCTCAAAATATACAAATATTAATTATGGATAAGTTCTATCTGATGAAAATCAATGAGAGTTTAGTGCAAAAGATTTGTTACCTTCACAACAAAGGTCATGGTCTTCAATCTATCTCTAAGGAACTAAGTGTTGGTAGATCGTCTGTGTATAGGACCCTCAAACAGTATACTTAATGTTTAAGGCTATAGGTTGGATGATTGTTGGAGGTGTTATTGTTTATTTTGTCGAGGATCCAACAAAGTTAAATATGTTTATTAACTTGATCAATCATTTAAAACATCATTAAATAAAAATGGTGTCTTAATGAGACTAAATTTTAAAATTTAAAAGGATCTACGTGTGACAATTTTTAAGAAATTCAATGAGGCTTTTAGTTCAGGTGATATTGAGAAAGCTGCTGAATGTTTTCATGAAGATATACAAATGACTATGCACTCAGATGGTAGTGTTATGAACAAAAAAGAATGGCTCGAAAGGGTTGGACCTATGATGGGTAAGTTGAAGAGAGAAAAAGTTAGGTGTATTTATGAAAATGAGCATATATTGGTTACCCATTGGTTTGGAACTTTTCCTAATGGATCACAAGATGCTATTATGTGGGTAGGAGTCAAAAAAGATGGTCTTATATATAGGGTTGAAACAGGATCAACTCCAATAAATCTTTCGTAAAAATAATTAGACAAGATATGAATGCAACTGAACTATTAGAATTAACCATGACTCTAAAAATAGTCTTATGGATAGAGTTTATAGTCTATATGGGTATTGGCTTATACGAAATATTTGATTCATTTGCCGATGCTAAGCCGTGGGTTAAAATAAATGGTAAATCTAATAGCTACTTATTTATGAAAGAGACCGTTAGCTACAAAATGCATGCCTCGGTATGTTTTTTATTAGGATTTATCGCATTAAATGGCATATTAGAGGGTGCTGTAACAAGATTTGAACTTGAGTTGATTTTTGTCGGTCTAGCACTAATTATGATGATGCTTTGGATGACGATACTTCCAGGCAGACTCGGCTTTAATGTTTTGTTTTTAACAAAACCAGAAACCACACTTCAAATTGTTATGCTCATATTTTTTTGGGACTTAATAAGGCCAGAAATTTTGGGGCTTTGTGCGTTTCTCAATTTATGGGGTTTTATTGTTTATTTCTCCCATACTCGGAAAAAAGCTCTTTTCCCTTATAAATATAAAACGATAAGAAACGATGCAAAAGATGCTGGAGTTGATGGAAAAACTCTCAAAATATTTGATAAACTAGCAGGCAAATGAGGGGTAATCTAAATCTGTGAAGTATCACAGAAACTACCTACTAAAAGAAAGAGGGTTGTATTCATTTTCAAACGTATGGACGATTTGAGAGATATTGGACTCAAATATTATGAGATTGCAGACTTGTTGAATCTAAAGGGAATAGTTTCACCAACCAATAAAAAATATACTGCTCAGTTAGTTGAAAGAAGCTTATTCAAATTTCTAAATAGATTGAAAAGAGAAAGTGAGATAGAATTAGTCTCAGTGAATTCAGAAGTGATAGGACTAAAAAAAATAATGTAAATACAACGGCTTAATATGTTATTCTAAAACTATTCCGTTACAGTGGAATAACCTTCTTCGGTGATAAGTCATCCGATGTAGATGCATTTTTATTGAAGAACTTTAAAATAATAACTACTTATACAAATACGATAATTGTTAATGATCAAATATGATGAAGAAGAGGTCTTAGAATGAATATGGTTGAAGTTTATACAAGACCTTGGTGTGGATTTTGTTCAAGAGTTAAACGACTACTAAATAGTAAGAATATTATTTTCACCGAAATTGATGTTGGTCGCAATCCAGAACTCAAACAAACGATGATAGAACGTTCTAATCGTCATACCTTCCCACAAATCTTTTTAAATGATGAACATATTGGCGATTGTATGGAGTTGTATGACCTAGAACGAAAAGGTTTGTTTGATAAATTATTCGAAAATTAATTTCATATAAGAAATACTATGATGATTATGCAAAAGCAACTAATAGGTCGTTCTTACATCATTCGATTACCGTAGAATAGCACCCAACAGACACACTTACCCAATTAAACAATATATTTGTGTTGATCTTCTTATTAGATTTATCATCACAAATTTTTACCTCTGTAAAAGCTTTTTATATGACCCACACATTTTCCATAAAGGTATTCTAGGTTATTTTTGTGAGTACGATCAATAATCCGTTGACCATCATCGCCATGATGAATAATATTATAAATTAGTCCATATACTGATTTCATATTTTTACGATCTTTACTCTTGAGGTTGTAATCAGATATGTTTAACCATCTATCAGATTTTCCAGTAATGATTTTATCTATCTGTGCTATAACTTCAACAATGTCTGAATTCAAACCCATGTAATTTTCTACCTTTATAGATATGTCTTAGTCGGATATTTAGTGTGTTAAGTGCCCAACTACTCAACACTGGACAGGTAGTCAAACATTACTGAGTGAGTTGTTTCAAAGTTCGATAAACTAAAAAACCACCAACACGTAATTCCTTTGCGATGAATTGTAGACTATCGCACTTATAATAAAGGCAACAATTCTTTCGAACTAAACTTTACAACGATAAAATCAGAAAAAGTCTGTTCCAGAACCTTCAGTTACAATGAAATCAAGATGATCTACCTAGGAAACTATTTCTAATACTGGAAGAAAACATATAATCTGGTTCATTTGAATAACTTAAAATAGCCATAATTCTCTCTGAATTTTTATCCACTGGAGCCACGCGATGAAGAGAATTCGACCCTTTAAAAAGAGAAAGAGTTCCTGGGTTTTAACTTATACTAATTACATCCTCGTCCCGATTATCTAAAATCGATAATTCTTTTTTAGTTGGCACAATACCTCGACCAATAAGTAAAAGTTGTTTAAAGACCTTTGTATTGGAAGCTATAGATAAAACCTGGTGAAAAAAAATTGGAGTGTTATTTGTGAAGTATCATGCACATATTTACTGGGAAAATCTAAGTGAAAAAGAAAAAGCACTTAGCTTCCGTATTACACTTCATGATAATGGGTGTGGACTAGGTAGGATAAAAGATAAACCAGTAGGACCACATCCTCTTCCTATGTATCAAGTTATGTATGAAGCAAGTAATAAAGAATTTGTGGAAAACTACCTCAAAAAATATAATGGTAAAATAAGCATTCTATTGCATGAGGATATTGGACACGACCATAAACGCGATCATACAGACGGCGCCCGCTGGATAGGGAAAAAACTACAATTAAATTTAGAAAACTTTAATTAATAGGCATTTCTCAGCAATTTAAAAAATCGAGGCACAGGTTGTTACTAGGATTTTAATTCAGGAATTTTGTCCATTAATTTATAATAAAAATACTTTGTCTCTGCGCCAATTGGACCAATCACCCCCCAATTCCAAGCATATGGAATTTGTTCAAATATTTTAAATTTGTCAGACGAACCAGTTAACCAATCACCTAAAATATTAGCTGCCGCTGGTGCCGTATTCATTCCATGTCCACCAAATCCAACTAAGGAATAAATCCTCGAACCTATTTCACTAACAAAGGGCATCATATGTGAGGCATATGCCATATTACCAGACCATGCATAATCAATCTTAAGCGTCTCTTGTGAGCAAGTGTCAGATATAAGTTGAGGAAATATGCTAGCAATATCTTTTAAAGCATTCTTCTTTATCTTATCAATATTTTTAGTACCCAGAGCAGTAATACTATGGCCCCATAGCAATCTATTATCAGGCAAAACGCGATAATAATTTCCAGCTCGACGAGTATCATAAATTGCCCAATCACAATTTATTATCTCTTTCTGCCTCACAGTTAAGGGTGATGTGACCGCTATATAGGTTTGAATGGGCAAAATACTCTTTGATACTTTACCTGTTTCACGTCCTCCATAACCACCAGTAGCAAAAACAACTCTTTTGGCTTTAACATTAATCTCACTATTATTTACCTTAAGAACGGAGAAATCCTTCATATGCTCCATTGAGGAAATTTTTGACTTTGTAAAAATACGTCCACCAAGGTCGATTATTTCTTTTTGTAAGCATTTTAAAAAATTTAAAGGATTAAACTGATACCCCTCTTCGCAATAAATGCCATAATTGTATCTATCACTTTTTAAAAAACTTTGGAGTTCGTTTTTATCGATTACTCTTGAGCCCACTGGACATTCACTAACCGGTGCACCCGAACAAGATACAGAAAGAACACCCTTCTTTATGTCCAAAGATTCATATTCCTCTGAGCACATTCGTTCGCGCATCCAATTATAACCATCAAGAGAGAATTGATTTAATTCGTCTGCAACCCTAGGACCCACAAGTTTTACTATTTCCTCCGGAGACGAAGCCCAGCCAGGTGTACAAAACCCCCCGTTTCGTCCAGAAGCATTCTGTCCTATTTCGCGCGCTTCCAATAATAGAACATCAACACCCTTTTCTAATAAGTTTCGAAGTAAACATAATCCTGCTAAGCCACCACCAATTATAGCAACATCACAAGTTTGGTTTGTGGTAACCTTAGAAAAATGAATATTTTTTTCTGTGTTATCTTCATACCAAGTTTTAGAAAAAAGCGAATTATCATTACTCGAAACTAAACTCAACCAGATCGTCCTTTATTTACAATCTTGTCCAATGATTTTATTCCAGAAGCAGCTATCAATGTTAGTAAAAGATAGACCAACGCCGCCGAGTTAAAAGGTTCAAAGACCAGAAAACTCTGCGCCTGAAATTCTCTCATTCGCTGTGTGAGATCTCGAATAGACAAGATAGATACGAGAGAAGTGTCTTTTAACATAGCTATAAATTCATTTCCTAATGCTGGTAAAACGATAGCAACTGCTTGAGGAACAATCACAAATCTTGCAACATGAAATTCTCGCAAACCTAATGTACGGGCTGCTTCGATTTGGCCTTTTGGTATAGCCTCTATCCCAGCTCTAAAAATTTCAGCCATATAAGCAGAATAACCAATCGCTATAGCAATAATTCCACGTGTCATCATCTGCATATCGATATATCCTGCAGAAGCATTCTTAATCGCACCAGCCAAGGGAAGTCCCACATATAAAATAATAACAAGCATAGGAATTCCTCTTATGGTATCTACAAAAAAATCAGAAAAAACAGCTAATGGGTGCGCATTTGTCAAAAGCCCAATGGCCATGAGTAATATTGACAAACTGCCCAACACATACCCAATGGTAGCCATCGTTTTATTAAAACCAGACAAATAGTCTGCGCTCCAAAGAATTGGTAATTCTCCAACTTGATCCAAACCAATAACAATAGCAGACACACGGCCTTTCTCTAAGCTGGTCAGTGCTTGCTCAGTGGTCGCCATAGACCTTATCTTAAATGGTTTATCATTCTTATTACTAAGAAATTCTCCATACCTAATAATATCAGTTATTGATTGAGGTGTGCCAGAAACAATGCCAATTTTACCCTCAAGATTTCCTGCCAAAACAATCTCTTCGTGAGGTCTTGTTGTATAGAAGATTCCCATTAACACTAATAATATTCCCAGAAATGAAAATATGTATGAAGACCTTTTAGAAGGTTTTAAGTTAACTAATAAAGCCCAGATTAAGCCTAAGGCTGAAGCTCCGATATAAGCAAAGAAAGCTGCTCTTAGAGTGATCATTATACCAACTGCAAATCCAGCATGCGCAATCATCAAAATATAAAACACGCCTGAAAAATTAACAAAGACTAATAAAAAAACACATGTTTTTAAAGGTAACAATTTGTGATGTTGATTTTTCAGAAGTGCGAATGCGATAGAAGCACAACTTAAAACAACGAAAAGTTTAAAATACCACTTTGACTTTAATAATAATTCATCTTGAAATCCAGCTTCCAAAACAAAGGATTTATCAACCATTACAATCCAATCAGCACTTCTTGGATCTGCAGAATTTATTGCAACTGAAACAACATAGTTATCAGTCACATTAAAAAAGGCTAAAACTATTAGCACAATCAGTTGCAATGAGAAAAAAACAACTACTCTTTTGCGATATTTGTTTATTACGTCTTCTAAAAGGTCTGGCCTAGTCGAGCTTGAAAGGGCGATGCTAGCAACTAACCCAGAGAACCCAGCGGTAACTAATAAA
The DNA here is from genome assembly GCA_028112705.1 of Paracoccaceae bacterium. Classification (GTDB taxonomy): domain Bacteria; phylum Pseudomonadota; class Alphaproteobacteria; order Rhodobacterales; family Rhodobacteraceae. Next base: position 7,076 of record JAOGYN010000030.1, read on the forward strand.
ATGAATGTCAGAAACAGACTACCAGCATTTTCCTCAATGCCTAATACAGAATACAATGCTGGCGCATAATTCCGAGAGGTAAAAATCAAGTAAATTAGTACAGGTGCAACAGCAAGAAAAATCAGGTTGCTGGAGCGGACACTACGAAGCCGGTCTAATATTGGTTGCATAATATCCTTTTGAAAAGTTATTAAAGATATAGAATTTCATACCGGATATTTTCCAACCCGGTATGAATAGTTTTTAAATTTACTTTGGCCACCATTTGATCATTAATTTCTGCATAGTGCCATCAGCGATCATTGCTGCAAGACCTACATTAAAATCATCTTGCATTCCATCACCTTCTTGGAAAACCAGACCCAATGGATCAGAAGATAAACCGGTTATGCCCACAGCTAGCTCTCCAGCAAACTCTTGTTCGTATGCAGCAGCAGAAGTGCTATCGATAATAACTCCGTCAACATCTTCATTTTGGACGGCAATCACAGCATTGTTAAAAGAATCAAATAAAGCTAAATTATCTCTGCCAACCAATTCTTCACCCAAAGCAGCATTGGTGGTTCCATTTTGAGAAGCAAGTTTCATTGCCCCACTTATGAAATCGTCAATTGTGGCACCTTTATCAGAAACACGCATCAAGATACCTTGTTGAACAATGATGTATGGATCAGAAAAATCAACAATCTTGTCGCGTTCTTCTGTAATTGTAACACCTGAAACTACCATATCAAACTGACCGTCCGCTAATGCAGGGAAAATTCCATCCCAAGCAGTAGTAACCCAGTTAGGAACGCAGTTTATACGTTCACAAATTGCAGCTACAACATCTACGTCAAAGCCTTTCACAACACCATCTTCAATAAATTCATGTGGTGGATATGTAGTATCAGAACCTATAGAAATCACCCTACCTCCAAGATCCGCTGCAAACATTGGTGCAGCTAGGAACATTGAAAATATTAGGGCTAAAATAGACTTATTCATTTTAGTCTCCTCATATGGTTATAGAATATTATTTAATTATCTAGAAAATCTGAGAATGATGAATAACTTTAGCTAGGTCAAGCCAATTAAGTTCAATCTGCTCACCGGCAAGTCATAATATCACTATTTTAAAGATAAATTAGCACCTAAAAGGGCGAATACTATGTTAAAGGACGCTGATCTATTGTCACGCCTCTTATTTTCCAACCTTTGATAGTCTCAACCATTATATAATTTAATATAAAGATTTCATCATTAATATCAGTAATCATTACTCTTTGAACCAACGCACCATCAACAATCAACAATTTAAGATAATCTACAACTTTGGTCCGCCACACCATAGGAAAACCTCGGCGAACCATTTTACCAAAATTATTCGAATTTCCAAAAATCTTTTTTATTGATGGCGATGCAAATGTGAACGCCTTATCAAAATCGTCAACCTGAAACGAACTGATCTGCTGGGATATAACTCCCTGTATTTTTTTGATCATCATTAGTTTCAGCAATGACAGTACTGTAGAAAAATAATATGGAAATAAATACGATTAAATTTTTCATTGTTTAGACCTCTACGCAACATTTAGCCCTAAAATGAATTTAATCAAAAACTTTCTTCTTATTTTTTAACAAAATCACCTTTTAAAGCATTTCCAATTAAAGACATTGTACCATCAATGCCATACAAGGCTATAAAACCTCCAAATCTTGGTCCCTGTGAAGCACCAAAAATCACCTCATATATTCCTTTAAACCAATCACGAAGAGGATCAAAATTATTATCTTTACCTACTGAGAAAACTAAAGTTTGTAATGATTCAGCATCAATTGGACCAGTCCACACATTCAGTCTAGCAATAAGGTCAATTAACGCAATTCTCTCCTGTTCAGTTGGCAATCTGAATTC
>JAOGYN010000031.1:0-6563 GCA_028112705.1 Paracoccaceae bacterium
GCGCCGATCTGACAGATATTAACTTGGTTGATGTTGACTTAAGAGGTGCCGACCTCAAAGGTGCTAATCTGACAAATGCTAGCCTGGTCGGTGGCGACTTAAGAGGTGCAAATCTGACCGGTGCGGTGGTCAAAGTAGCAAATCTAGAAAAAGTTGACCTGACTGGTGCAAATCTCATAGGTACTGATCTGAGCGATAGCTACATAGGCGAAGCTAATCTGACAAACGCTAACCTGACCGATGCTATCTTAAAGAATGTCGATCTAAATGAGGCTGACTTGAGCAATGCGGTCCTGACTGGTGCGGACTTAGGCAATGGTACTTTTTTTAGCTTTAATCTAACTGGCCTCACTTCAGGTTCCATTACTGGAACGCCAACACTTCTTGGGGCTTACAGCTTGGTTAATGGATATATTGTTGGGCCAGCAGTTAACCTGAGCGGAGCTGACTTGACTGGTGCTGATCTGAGCGGCATTAACCTCACTCATAGTAACCTCAAGGGTGCTGACCTGACTGGTGCTAATCTGACCGGGGTTGACCTGAGCGACGCTGATCTGACTGGTGTTATTACAGGTTCCATTATAGGAATGCCGACAACGCTCCCACCATCTTATGGCATATATAATGGATATATTGTTGGGCCAGGCGTTAATCTAAATGGCGCCGATCTAACAAATGTTAACCTAAGATATTTTGACCTGACTGATGTTTCTTCAGGCGACATAACTGGAAACCCCACGCTTCCAGAAGCTTATAGCATAATTTCGGGGTATATTGTTGGACCGAGTGTTAGCCTGACCGGTGCTGATCTGAGCGGTCTTGACCTGAGTAGTTTTGACCTTACTGGTGTCAGTTCAGGTTCCATAATAGGAACACCAACCCTCCCTGAATCCTATAGCTTGGTTAATGGACATATCTTAGGGGCGTCTGTTAACTTGGCCGATGCTGACCTGACTGGATTTAACCTGAGCGGTTTTGACTTGAGCAGTGCCAATCTAACTGGCGTTACTTCAGGTTCCATTACTGGAACGCCAACACTTCCTGAATCTTACAGCTTGGTTGATGGATATATTGTTGGGCCCGGGGTTAACCTAGGTGGTGCTGACCTGAGCGGTGTTGACCTGAGTGGTGCTGTCTTGAACTGGGGTTCTAAGCTTAACAGTGTTGACTTAACCGGCGCTAACTTAAAAGGTGCTGATCTCAGAGGTGCTGATCTCAGAGGTGCTGACCTGACTGGTGCTAATCTTGACAAGGGTAGCCTATGGGGTGCAGATGTAACTAATGCTATAATAGACACTGATGATTGGCATCGGATAGCTGCGGACCAGCAGGAACTGGCAATACGAAGCCTATTTAATAATAGTCCAAATGGCACTCTCTCCATCACAGGAAGTGCCGAAGCAAATCAAACCTTAAGTGCAGACACCTCCAACCTAACAGATAACGACTCCCGCTCTGGTATTGGAAGTTTTTCTTATCAATGGATCCGCGCTGGCACTGACATTAGTAGCGCCAAATCCTCGACTTACGTATTAACACAAACTGATGTTGGTTATGCCATTACAGTCAGAGTGAGTTACACAGATGGTGGGGGAACAACGGAAAGTGTTACAAGTTCTGAGACAAATTTGGTGACTGGCTCGGCTAATGTAACAGATACCTCTGGCGATGATATTGTAACGGGTACGGCTTACGCCGATACTATTGGCGCTGGCATTGGTCGCGACGTGGTAGATGCACTTGGAGATGATGATACAATAAACTTAATCGGGAATAGTTATTACGATGGTTTATCTGCTCACAATGTCGGCTCAACAACACAAGTCGCAACAAACGTTAAGTTGGATCTAACTGGCAAAGTTAAACTAAAGACAGTTGTTGATGGTGGCGCTGATGCTGATATTGTTAATCTAAGCTCGTCTGGTGATGCTTTCTTCCTCCATGATAGCTTTTCTGGTTTCCATTCATCTCTATCCCTTACAACAGATACCCACACAGGTGCGCAAAGTACGCAACGTATTTTGAATGTAGAAACCATTAATGGCTTAGCTGGGGATGATATTATTGACCTCACAAGCTCTGATTACTCTCTCGCTGGTCAAGTCATTACAATTAATGGTGGTACGGGTAATGATGTGATCTGGGGATCTGATGCCACAGAGACCCTTATTGGGGGCGAAGGCAACGATGTTCTCTTTGGTGGATCAGGCAACGATACCCTTACAGGTGGATCAGGCGCTGATACCTTTGAATTTACAAGAACAGCAGGCAGCGACACAATCACAGACTTTCAAAGTGGTACTGATAACATAAAGCTTTACTCAGACTATACCTTCAATATTAGCAAGACGGATTCAACAACAGCTGATTATAGTATTGATGATCAATTAGATCCAACCCTCTACTTAGTACGTGGTAAGACTTATACCTTTGAGATGTCTGGCAATGGGCATCCTTTTTATATCAAATCAACAAGTTCTACCTCTGGCACATCAGATGAGTACACAGATGGCGTTACACGTATAGGCAGTGCAAATTCTGGGAGTGATGGTGATAAGCTTCAATTTACAGCCACTTCAGAAACACCAGATACGCTCTGGTATCAATGCTCTGCTCATAGTGGTATGATTGGGCAAATCAATATTGTTGATAGGCTTTCTGAAACTGTTCAAACCAGTGGGAACGATCTCATTTGGAATACCTTAACCATTCAAAGTGACACAGCCATTTATCTTTATGATGTCTCCTTTGTGGCTATTGCTTAGTAAGCGATCGACAATAACAACAAAAGCTAAACCCTTTAACGACATTTGTGAAACGACGATTTGCCAAGGGTACTGGCGGTCTCATTTGTTGACATATGGGACCCAATTAGAGTGGCCTATGAGAGTCTCTCGGGTACCCATCCTCACCATCTCAGCTTTAAGCCTCTTCCAGTTGCGCTTCCAGGTGCTGTCTTGCCAACAACCATTATAGTAGTTCCTATCACCGCTCAGGAGCCGACTGAGAGCCTCTCTCGCTGGGGCATTCAAAGGCACTTTACGTTTGTCGCCATTCTTAGTTTTAGCTAGTACCAGGTTTGTTGCACCGTCTGTGTAGACCTCTCTAGTAATACCAGCTATCTCACCTCTTCTCATGCCGGTGTTAATACCGATGATACAGTAATCCGCCATCCAAGGTCGTATATCATTTAGGTAATCGACTATGGCTGCGAACTGCTGGTTGGTATAAACGCGGTTACGACTTTCTGGCTCTCTTAGCTTTTCAAAGCTCATTGCATAGGTTGTTAATCGCATACGATGTGCCTTTGTGAAGATCTTAGAGATCGATGAAAGGTAGCGGTTGACTGTAGAGTTACTCAGATCTTTCGATAGTAAGTAGTCACTGAAGTACACCATATCGAAGGGCTGGAAGTCATTTAGTAGCTTATCACCGTAGCCCTCATAGTCTGCGAAGGTCTTTAGCTGTGCCATGATGATAGGGTAGTTTTTAGTTGTGTTATCCCAGTAGCGATATCCGTGGGTACCGATGAAGTCGTTGAATGTATATTGATTAGTCATGTGATCTCTCCCAAGATTAGACTGTTTCTTGGGTTGCCCTAGAGGTATAATCAGGGGGTCTCTTAACTCTGGTTTCCCTCCAATGACCCCCTGGTTGTGGACCAGGAGGTCCCCCGTTCAAGCCGGGGAGGTGGTACCATTTTATAGCCTTTTAAAAAAACCCTCCAAAATTTTTACAATATTATTGCATAAGACAAAAAATGCATATTAATTTACATTTGTAAAAATTAAACATTATAAAAAATAAACAAGGTAAATGACTATGAAAGTAAAAGTTGCAGCAACACAAATGTCATGTAGTTGGGAATTGGATCAAAATATTTCAAAGGCAAAAAATATTATTGTGCAGGCAGCAAAAAAAGGTGCGAATATTATTTTACTCCAAGAACTATTTCAAAGCCCCTATTTTTGCATCGAATATGATGAGAAAATCTTTCACTTAGCCCAAACCTTTGAAAACAACAAAGTACTCAAAGAAATGTCTGAACTTTGCAAAGAATTAAATGTTGTTTTGCCTATAAGTTATTTTGAAAGATCAAATAATGCTTATTTTAATTCGGTTGCAGTAATCGATAGTGATGGAACAATTCTTGGGAATTATAGAAAATCGCATATTCCAGATGCACCTGGTTACCTTGAGAAGTATTATTTTAATCCAGGCAATACTGGTTTTAAAGTTTGGGACACCAACTTTGGCAAAATAGGCATTGGTATTTGCTGGGATCAGTGGTTCCCAGAAGCCGCTCGAATTATGGCCCTTAAAGGAGCTGAGATCTTATTTTATCCTACTGCAATTGGCAATGAATTAAGAATTGACTACGATAGCTCGGACGCTTGGCAAAGAGCAATGCAAGGGCATGCCGTATCAAATATCGTGCCAGTAGTCGCCTCTAATAGAATTGGAATTGAAAAAGTTCAGAACCAATCAAATGGATTTTATGGCAGATCATTTATATCGGATCATACTGGAAAAATTCTGAAGGAAGGAAGCCGAGACAAAGAAGAGATCTTAATAGCCGAAGTTGACCTTGAGCAAAATCACCTTTTCAGGAGAAACTGGGGCCTCTTTAGGGACAGAAGAACAGATTTATACAAAGAAATATTAACTTTAGATGGAAAATCCTGAAATAGGTATTAATTCAAATTAGGGATTTAAAGTATTATAATTTTTAATTATATATTTTTTATTATATTTTCATTCAAAGCAAAATTTAGGATAAATTATTGGAAAATATTAGTGGTCAGATATTTATCACAGGTGCTTCAACTTAAGGCCAGACCTTAGGGGGCCCAAGTAACCGGTCTTTTAGATACAGAGAGCCTTGTTGAAAACGGTGACGTCAGTCTTGATGGCGCGTTCGTGGCTATTATTTAGCATCACAAAATAGAGATACACTCTTCTTTAAAATAATGTTAGTGAACACGCCTTAATCAATCTCATAAGGTAGAGTTTTTCATATGGGTAATGTAAAAGGTTTAGTTGGGATTATTGGTGTCAGCACTAAGGGTCAAACCTTAACGCTGGAAACTGACGGTCTTTCAGATGAAGATGGCCTTGGCACCCTCACATATCAGTGGATCAGGGGCACCACGAATGACGCAGTAGCCAATGAAAACATTTCAGGGGCGACAAGTGCAACATACACGTTAACCTCAGCGGACGTTGGGAAAGATATCAGCGTGAAGGTCAGCTACACGGATGATGGAGGTACAGCAGAAAACATCACCAGTTCCACTGTTTACGTCATCACCAGTTCCACTGTTTACGCCGCTTCTAATGCTCCAACAGGAGTTTTTACTGATAGCACTCAATCCCTTGGGTCCTCGTCAAGTAGTAAAATTATACTTGGTGATTTAAATAACGATGGCCATTTGGATATGGTTGTGGCGAATGCTTCTAATGGTGAAGACAGCAAGATTTGGATAAATGACGGCACTGGAACATTCACAGAAAAAACGGAGACAGATTTAGGAAGCAGCCAAGCTATAGCCGTTGGTGACCTAGATGGCGACGGTGACTTAGATATGTTCATCGGGATGTTTGGAGCCCCAGACAGAATCTGGGAAAATGACGGCACTGGATCTTTCACAGTTGATGATGACCTTCTTGGGGGCAATGGTAATGCTCTTAATGCTACTCTTGGTGATATTGATGGGGACGGTGATCTGGATATCCTCGTGGCTGAAGGGGTAAGTACTAGTTTATACACAAACAGTAATGGAACGTTCACGGACAGCAATCAAGATTTTTATAGTGAGGGGGATTATATTGTTGGCATTACCCTTGGGGATGTAAATGGTGATGGCTATTTAGATGCAATTGTAGCATCTGCCTCGTCTGATAATAAGATTTTATTCAATAATGCTGTTATTGGAGGTCCTGGAACTTTCTATAATCGGGAAAGCGGCGACATTGGATCGCGCGTAAGGAGTATTGCCACAGGTGATATTGATGGGGATGGTGACCTGGATATTGTAACAGCCACATCTGCCGCCAATAAGGTCTACTTCAACAATATTACCCAAGGCAATGGCACAGTCAATGGAGAATTCACAGATAGTGAACAATCCCTGGGTTCAGCAAACAGCCAAGATATCTCTCTTGAGGATATGGATGGTGATGGCGATTTAGATATGGTGGTGGCAAATCTTGGCGCCAATAAAGTCTACTTAAATAATGGCTCTGGAACTTTTGAAGATAGCGGCCAGTCATATGAATCAGAACAAAGCAATGGCATTGGCATTGGTGATCTGGACCGTGACGGTGATCTGGATTTAGTTGTCGCAAATAATTTTGATTACGTAGATGATAGTAGTAAAGCCAATAAGGTCTATTTTAATAATAGTGCGCCAAGGGGTATTATTGGTATTGAGGGCGTCTCTACAGCAGGGCAAACACTTACGGCAATTACAGATGGTCTTTCTGACGCAGATGGCCTTGGCACCCTCACATATCAGTGGATCAGGGGCACTACTGATGAAGGTGCAGTAGATGTAAGTATT
>JAOGYN010000032.1:0-6398 GCA_028112705.1 Paracoccaceae bacterium
TAAGGAAGACGAGAATAAAAAAATATTTCAGGAGAATTTTGCTCCATTTCACGGTCGTTCAAAATGGGTTATGATAGTAATATTTTCTTTGCTTGCATTTTACATAATCGCATCAAATTTAAATTAATCTCAGGTTAGTAATTAATTAAACTTACTTCTTCTTGGTAGAGATGTGCCCGATTACATCAATACCTATGCCATCCCCAGTCTGTCTGCGTCGATAGATACTTCCAACAAGTAGATGCCTCAACACCTTGGCAATATGAACTGGGAGGTCATCTGGTTGCATTACTCTGTGAATACCTTTGGTTGCATCAAGACCTTTCTTGAACTCCATCTCTGCACGATTAGCATTTCCTCTCGACTTTGCAGCGAGTGCGAGAATAGCGGCAGGACGAAGGAGACGTTCTTCAAGGTCTTGATTATTATGATATGATTTGAAAGTCTTCATAATATCAATTTGCCAAAGTGATAATGCGAAGTTGTTTGTTGTGCGGTATTTTAGAAAGAAGGATATTCTTTATACTATCCAAATCTTCTTCAAGGTCTTCACCAGTATTGAAAACAAATGTGTTTATTTGAAATGAATACCCTTTATCCATCAAGGTTCCCACTTCTTTGAACTCTTGTATCAATCCATCCAGTTTATCTGTTTCATCATAATCTTTTGGAACTGGTGTTATATCTGCTCTTGTTGCCATTAGGTTCAATCCTACTTCTTATTATTCTTATTTTGTGTCAAATTACTCTCTTACGGAAACAACCTCTTAAAACGCAGAATCCACATTGTTTCACACATCAATCAAAAAGGTGAATGATGGTACTGAGGTTCTGCTTCAAATAGGTCTTCGTGTTGCGTTAGATATTCTTTTAGTGCCAGTCTTACGACATCACTTGTGCCCATCCATTGATCATCCGCTACTGCTTCTATTCGCGTTTTAATCTCTGTTGGAACTCTTGTATTTAAGTATGAATCTTTTGAGTTTAATCTCATAAAACTTTAATCCTTTAATTGTATTATCTTAGGTTATTTATATTAATTATTAGTTGCTTAAATCTTGAATCAATCATTAGTTGATTAAATAATTATTAATGTTTGTTTGATCTATTTTTGATCAATTGTTTTTATTAAATTACTTGATCAAATCTTGATTAATCATTTATCTTATCAACTTTTGATCAACCTTCTGATCAATCATTCACCTTGGTTTCTGTTAGACACACTTACCCACCACAAGGATAAGTGTGCTACGTTCCTTCACCTCGGTAACGATAAACACATCCAATAAAAGTAACCTACGAATAGGGAGTGGGGATTGTCCTGTCTCACTTTACACTTCTCTTTAACAATGGGATCGATAGTCGCAGAGAACTTATTGGAAGATGATCTCTGCATCGATTGAGGTATTACAGTTCCCTCATCCTGTCGCCTGTCGGGTTCAAGATTCCTGTTGGTAATATTTTAGCACCGTTCCAACCTTGGTGTTTATTCTAATACTTCAATAGAGATTATCGACACCACCTGTGATGGAACTTTTAATTAATAGATAATCTCTCAATATGGTTGGTCACCACCTTTTTCAACCATCGCATCAAGGAGAGTGATGAATGGATTTGTTTTGCATTGTATTAGTATATATACGTTTGGAGTCCGCTAAATGGGTCTAAACATCAAAATAATATTATTACCTTGCGTCACAAAACAACTCCCTAACGATGACATCGGTGATGGAGGAAAACCCGATGTCAGAGTGAGGAAGTCGTCAAACTTCCTTGTTGTTACGCCACCTCCTCAACCTGACGGGAGTTCTCTAACGCACCGACCAGTTGTGTGAGTTTTTGGATGGTGCGGTTCCCTATCTCAATCCTCTCGTTGATAGGTAATCCACCACCCTTCTCACCAAGTTTTAGGTCTTCGCAAATCCTCATCTCATTCCAACGAAGCGACCCTGCGATTGTTGGGGGAACCATTTGTTGTCTCAAATACCTCTCACAGATGTCTATGATGACCTTTGCGGTTTTGGTTCCACCACTCACACCCGTGTAAGGGTCATCACCTTCACACCTCTCAACGACGTAATGAAAAATACCTAAATTATCATTGTCAAACGCAGATGTAGTGAATTTTTTTTGTGTCTCACTCATCTGGTTCCAACCAAGTGCGTATCTACTTAATTTTGCCATCTATTTTTTCCTTTGCTGTTAGATGATTTTGGCGATTCTTTTTTCTCGCTCTATACAAATATAATACACTATTTTTCGGTAAAAATCAATCAAACGAGCGACCAATAGTGGGCGGTCATGTTGCTGGACTTGGTGGGTTTTGGGTGCTATATCAACCCTATGAAAAGTAGTCGTTGGAGGAGATATGATAATAGAAGTGGTCTATGGATAAAGCATCCTAAACCAATCTATCTCTACTGGTTCAAGTTCTTACAACACGCAGTAGATGAAGGGCGTGATATTGATTGGAGTGCCTATAAGGGATGGGGTGGCAAAGAAGCAATTATGATGGATGCCCGATTTGATGACTGGTGGAGGAAGAACTGGAAGAACTTATTTGGGTACAAACTGAACGAGACAGAACCCAAGTTTTCTTTATCTACGAGCAAACCACAGAATGATGGCATAAAGTATTCTTTATTAGTCTATGAACTCCACAAGGAGAAACCCGATATAGACTACTGGGAACTCGCAAAGTTAGTTGCGAAGGTAGAATATCCAAGAAGAAGGTATAAAGGCACAAAGGACGCAAACTATAAACCAGATGCTTGGAGTTTCAACATCGCAAGACTTCCTATTAGTAAAAAACTAGAAAAAAATGATAAAATAGATTTTGATAAAAGAGTGCTAACTTTACGCTCTCGGGTGGGTAGATATTTGATTGTGGCAAACAAGCATTTAGATAATGTTTGTCAGGGTAGATTTCCATAGATTTTGCTGATTTATTTTGGTTACAAACTGGTTACACGGAATATACGATAAAAATTTAATATAATAAAATCAATGGTTTGAATTGGTATATCTTGAGATACTTGTTCTCCAAGCGATAGATTATATCTCAATAATAATTATAAAAACAAGGCACTTTGTAAAATAAGTGCCTTTTTTTATGGGTTACACAGATCTAAGTGGAGCGAACCTTGAGTGAGTAGAAATTAAGTGGAGTAAAGTTTGGTAGTATGAAGAAAATCTTAGGAATTTGATAACACAGGGTGCTGATTAAAATTAACTAAAATAATGCTATTAGGCATCATTAAATGTTGTTACTATAATATTAACCAAACAAAGGGAAATATTATGTCAATGTCTGGAACACCTAAAGAGAAGACCGATCAAGCATTGATTGATGCATTCCTAAATAAAGGTGGTAAAGTTACTAAAGGTAAAACTAAACCTATGAAGCATGAACTTGGTCTTAGTAATAATGTTTGGAATAATCCACTGACTAAAGATGAGAAAAAATCACTAAAAAAATAATATTTTACTGCTTCTTTTTTCTTTCTATTTATTTGATTTTTTAATATCTTGGATATGCGAAATTTTATTGACCTTTATATATATAATCCAAGATAAAAGGCCAAAAATTAATAATATTAATATTAAATTCTGATATCCAAAATATTTCCAAATCAATGCTCCAAAATATGGAGCTATGGCAGTGCCACTAAGGTAAGCTGATGCCAAATATCCTGATTTTAATCCAAAGTTTTTGGAGCCAAGTAAGTTCTTCACTATGATTGGTCTTAATACACTAATAGTTCCATAAGTTGTTCCAAAGATTGCAATAAATAAAAATAATAACAAGACAGAAGACCCACTAACAAATAGGATTGCCATTGATATGCCCATTCCTAAAAGTGCAATTAAACTAAATTTATAAGTTGAAAGATGCTTTTCTGAAAGTAACATTATCAATCTTCCAACGACTTGCATTGGACCGATGCAAGACGCTGCTAAGATAGCAGTATTCATCGTATAGCCTCTCTCTGACAATATTGATAGCAAATGATTAAGGGATACCCCGTGAACCAAAGCAAATATTGTAAAACAAATAGCTAAATAATAAAATACTGGATTTTTGGCCAAAAATTTATCTTTTGTATATTGTGTTGTCTTTTCTAAAAGGATTGTTTGGTGTGCCTCTTTTTTGATGAGAGTCGCGCCAATCCAAAGCATTGGTGCTGCGATAAATATTACCACAAAACTAAATAATACTGTGGCTACTTGCCAACTAAAAATATTGGAAATGATATGAGTTAGCGGGAAGCATATTGTGCTCGCGAAGCCAGCAATTAAAGTAATCGTAATAATATCATGTTTTGCTTTTTCTCCTCTGTATTTTGTTACGATTGCAAAACAAGGTTCATATAAGCATCCTGCAATCGAAATGCCGATTAAAATCCAAACTAGATAAAAATGCCAAATTGTTTCAATCAATGAGAGTAGAGTTAATCCGATACCACCCAAGACAGCTGATATTAAAAGTAATGAATTGCCATAATCCCTATCTATAATTTTTCCAGCAATCGGTGAAAATATTGCGGAAGTAGCAATAGCAAGAGTTATTGCCAATGTTAAATCGAGTTTACTCCATCCTAAAACTGTTTCCCAACGTAGCAATAATGCTGGAAAAATATAATAAAGGCACGTCCAAACTAAAGTTTGCCCGAAGGCTAGTAGAATTATAGCAGGGTTTTGGACCATATTATTAATATTTCATTAAAATTATTATTACATGATATTCAATTCTTCTGCACTTAATTTATAAATATCAGTTGAGCCAGCCGTTGCGCTTTTACAAAGGCTAAAAACTGACGGTAAGATATGATTTATGTAAAAACTAGCTAATTTAACACGACTTTGAGCTTTGTCATCGGCAATTGCTCCTTTTAAATGAAAAAACGCACCAAGAACTAATGCAAAAGATTCAAGATAAGGAGTTGCGCCTGCTAAGCGTTCATTTAAATTTTTTTGCATTACCATCCAACTTGTAGCCTCACTTAACGTATCTGATGCTGTTTTTAGTTCAGATGATAGTTTTATTAGTTCGTTAGGTGTATTTTCACAAAGATGGTTAATTTCATTTATTATTTCAAAGGCCGCTTGACCACCATCCATCAATTTTCTTGAAACTAAATCTATGGCCTGGATGCCGTTTGTACCTTCATAAATTGATGTTACTCTTACGTCTCTCCAAAATTGAGCTGCACCTGTTTCCTCAATAAACCCCATTCCACCATGCACCTGTATTCCTAAGTTTGAAACCTCGATCCCAGTTTCTGTTCCAAAGGCTTTTGCTATCGGTGTTAATAATGCAGCGCGCGACACCCAACTTTTTTCATGTTCAGCTTTGCTCATGTCTATTGCGACTGCAGTTGCTAAACATATAGCTCTAGCGGCATAAGTTTTTGACTTCATCGTTAAAAGCATTCTACGGACATCTGCAAAATCTATTATTGTACCTGTTTGGTTTGTTAGAGATTTACCTTGGGTACGTTGAGATGCAAACTTTACTGCTTTTTGTAAGGCAGCTTCTGCTACACCTAGTCCTTCACCACCGACTCCCAGCCTAGCATTATTCATCATTGTAAACATTGCCTTCATACCTTGGCTTTCCTCACCAATTAACCAACCTTGTGCTTTATCATATTCCATTACTGCTGTGGGAGAACCGTGTAGTCCAACTTTATGTTCAAGGGAAACGACTCGAAGGTTATTTTTTTGGCCTAAAGTTCCATCATGATTTGGAATAAACTTTGGAACTATAAAAAGGCTGATACCTTTAGTCCCGGGGGCACTATCTGGTAGCCGTGCTAAAACAAGGTGGCAAACATTGTTTGTAAAATCGCTATCCCCCCAACTGATATAGATTTTTTGACCACTGATTGAATAACTTCCATCATTATTGTTGTTTGCTTTTGACGTTAGTGCGCCGACATCAGATCCCGCTTGTGGTTCAGTTAAGTTCATAGTTCCAGACCATTCACCAGAAATTAGTTTTGGTAAGTATAAAGATTTTATATGATCGTTGGCGTGGTGCTCTAAGGCGTCTATTTGTCCTTGGGACATTAATGGGTTCAAAGAGAGCGACAGGCAAGCTCCATTCATCATTTCATTTACACAAGTTTGTATCGTTAAAGGTAAACCCATGCCACCATATTTAGGGTTTGCAGCGACACCTATCCATCCTCCCTCAGCTACTGCCTTATAGCCATCTGAAAAGCCAGGTGAAGTTCGAACTACTCCGTTTTCTAGAACTGCTGGATTTAGATCGCCGACTCTCTGAAGTGGCGATAAAACTTCTTCAGCTAATTTAGCCGCTTCATTCAAGATAGCTGAGGTCATTTCTAAAGATGTATCTTCAAAATGGTTTGTGGAACTCAAATTATTATAAT
>JAOGYN010000033.1:0-6197 GCA_028112705.1 Paracoccaceae bacterium
GAAAATATATGATACACCTAATAATGCTCTCAAAGGCCTATTATTTGATGGAATGACTATTGCAGCAGGTGGTTTTGGATTATGCGGAATACCTGAGCTACTTATATCTTCTATAAGGGATGCTGGAACAAAGAACCTAACAGTTGCATCAAATAATGCTGGCGTTGATGACTTTGGATTAGGTCTATTGCTACAAACACGACAAGTGAAAAAAATGATTTCATCTTATGTGGGAGAGAATGACGTATTTATGAAACAATACTTAGCCAACGAACTAGAATTAGAGTTCAACCCACAAGGAACATTAGCTGAACGAATGCGGGCGGGTGGCGCAGGCATACCAGGCTTTTACACAAAGACTGGAGTTGGAACGGTCATTGCCGAAGGCAAAGAACACAAAGATTTTGATGGTGAAACTTATATTTTAGAAACTGGTTTAAAAACTGACATTTCAATCATAAAAGCATGGAAAGCAGACGAAACTGGAAACCTTATCTACAGGAAAACTAGCCGTAATTTTAATCCAGCAGCGGCAACCTGCGGTAAAGTTTGTATTGCTGAAGTGGAAGAAATTGTACCAACAGGGCAATTAGATCCAGATTTAATACATACACCTGGCATATATGTACATCGAATTGTACAAGGTAAACATGAGAAGAGAATAGAACAAAAAACTATTAGAACCACTTAAATAGAATGACTAAATAAGTACTAAAGTATTTTAGTATTTAAATTTCTATTTAAAATACCCAACTGATTGGAGAGTAAAGATGGCATGGGATCGTAATCAAATGGCAGAACGTGCTGCTAAAGAATTACAAGATGGTTGGTATGTGAACTTGGGGATAGGTATTCCAACTTTGGTTTCTAATTTTATCCCAGACGGTGTTGATGTAACACTACAATCGGAAAATGGTATGCTGGGGATGGGACCATTTCCAACAGAAGACAAAATAGATCCAGATCTAATAAATGCTGGAAAACAAACCATTACGGAATTAGATCGAACTTCATATTTTGGATCAGACACCAGTTTTGCTATGATACGAGGTGGAAAAATAAATATGGCCATTCTTGGGGCTATGGAAGTAGCAGAAAATGGTGACCTCGCTAATTGGATGATTCCAGGCAAGCTTGTAAAGGGCATGGGTGGAGCTATGGATTTAGTGGCTGGTGTCGGTAGAGTAGTAGTGGTTATGGATCATGCTAATAAACGTGGGGAAAGTAAGTTATTAAAACGATGCAGTCTTCCCTTAACTGGAAAAGCTGTTGTCCATCGAATAATTACTAACCTTGGAGTATTAGATGTTGTACCTGGGGGCTTAAAAGTTATTGAACTCGCAGAGGGCGTGACCATGGATGAGATCAAAGCCGTTACTGAAGCAACGCTTGTATAAAACTTTCTTAACTTTAAAATTTACTAAAAATTAGGCGCTAAGACCCTCTGGTTCTGTTAAATTGTTAGCTCTACAACAGGCTGTAACCGTATTTGCTAAAAGACAAGCTATTGTCATGGGACCTACACCACCAGGAACCGGAGTAATAGCTCCAGCAACTTGAGCAGCACTTTTATAATCCACATCACCCACTAATTTTGTCTTACCTTCTTTTTCAGGATGGGGAATTCTATTAATGCCAACGTCAATTACAGTAGCTCCTTCAGAAATCCAATCTGCATTGATCATTTCTGGTCGACCCACAGCCGCAACAATAATGTCAGCTCGGCGGCAAATGTTTTTAATATCTTTTGTTCTACTATGTGCAATCGTAACTGTACAACTATCTTGCAATAACAGGTTAGCCATTGGTTTCCCAACTATATTTGAACGACCTACGACTACAGCATTCAATCCAGATAAGCTTCCATGATGATCTCTCAACATCATCAAACAACCCAAAGGTGTACAAGGGACCATGGATTTTTGCCCAGTACCCAATCTTCCAACATTGGAAATATGAAACCCATCAACATCTTTATCAGGTGAAATCGAATTAATAACAAGATCTTCGTTTATATGACCTGGTAAGGGCAGTTGACAAAGAATACCGTGGATTGTGGGGTCTTCATTTAAGCTTTCTATTAATTTCAATAGTTTTTCTTCAGGCGTATTTACATCCAATTTATGTTCAACTGATTTCATACCAACAGCTAAGGTTTGTTCACCTTTGTTACGCACATAAACCTTTGAGGCAGGATCCTCTCCAACTAAGACAACCGCCAAGCCTGGAACTATTCCATGATCAGCTTTTAGATGGGCTACATGTTTAGCAACTTTATTGCGCACAGACTCTGAGAACTCTTTCCCACTAATTATTTTCGCAATCATGCAAATATTCCTTTTTTTTAAACGACAATAATACCTATACTAGAGTTCAAACAATTCTTTAGAACAAACCTTCAATATCACCAGATTCATTCAAACCTATGGCCTCAGCAGCAGGTTTTCTTGGCAGACCTGGCATCGTCATGATTTCTCCACAAATTGCCACAATAAAACCAGCACCAGCTGATAATCGAACTTCACGGATAGGTACCGAATGTCCAGTTGGAGCTCCGCGCAAACTAGGATCAGTAGAAAAACTATACTGCGTCTTAGCCATACAAATTGGTAGGTTTTTATAACCTTGATCTTCCCAGGCTCTTAATTGATCGCGAATTTTCTTATCAGCTAAAACTTCATCTGCTCGGTAAATTCGTTTTGAAATTGTTTCAATCTTTTCCATCAAAGGCATATCATCAGGATAAATTGGTGCAAAATTAGCTGAATCAGCATCTACTATTTCAACCACTCTTTTAGCTAAAGCTTCTGAACCTTTTGAACCAAACTCCCAATGTTTTGACAGAATAGCCTCAGAACCCATTGATGAAACGTAATCTTTTATCGCTTGAACTTCTTGATCAGTGTCCGTTACAAAATGATTGATTGCTACCACAACAGGAACACCAAAAGATTTTATATTCTCAATATGTCGTCCAAGATTAGGACAACCCTTTACTACTGCTTCTACGTTCTCAGGTCCCAAGTCTGCCTTTGCAACTCCACCATTCATTTTCATGGCTCTAACTGTCGCAACTAAAACAACAGCTGCCGGTGAAATTCCTGCCTTCCTACACTTTATATTAAGAAACTTTTCAGCACCCAAATCTGCTCCAAAGCCTGCCTCAGTAACTACATAATCAGCCAATTTTAAAGCAGTTTTTGTTGCTACAACTGAATTGCACCCATGAGCAATATTAGCAAATGGCCCACCATGAACTAAAGCTGGGTTATTTTCTAAAGTCTGTACTAGATTGGGTTGCATTGCGTCTTTTAAAAGAACTGTCATTGCTCCATCAGCTTTTATATCACGACAAAACACGGGAGTTCTATCTCTACGGTAGGCAACAATTATATTCCCTAATCGTTTTTCAAGATCCGCTAAATCATTGGCCAGGCACAAACATGCCATAACTTCAGATGCTACCGTAATATCAAAGCCAGCCTCTCTAGGAAATCCATTAGACACACCGCCTAGAGATGCAGTAATTTGTCTTAAAGCCCTATCATTCATATCTACAACCCGACGCCAAACCACCCTGCGAGTATCAATATCTAAATCATTACCCCAATAAATATGATTATCAACCATAGCAGATAAAAGGTTGTGTGCAGAAGTGATGGCATGAAAATCACCAGTAAAATGCAAGTTCATTTCTTCCATTGGTACAACTTGTGCATAACCACCACCGGCCGCCCCACCTTTCATACCAAAACATGGACCCAAAGAGGCCTCACGAATACACACCGCTGCTTTTTTACCAATCGCATTTAACCCATCACCCAATCCAACGGTAGTGGTTGTTTTACCTTCACCGGCTGGTGTTGGGTTAATTGCGGTAACGAGTATTAAGTTGCCATAGGAATTATTATCTAAAGATTTTATGAATTCTTCACTAATTTTAGCTTTATCGTGACCGTAAGGAAGTAAATCTTTAGACCCTATTCCTAACTTTTCGCCAATTTCTTGAATTGGTAGCTTATTTGCTTCTCTTGCTATTTCAATATCTGATTTATAACTCATAATGATTCCCAGCTCATTTAAAAGATTTTTTATTTTCTCGTATAATCGAGAATTATGAAAAATCAATTTAAAATAAAAGACATTTTTTTGTTTAAAATAGTCTTAGCTTAAATTCTAGGAAGCTTACTAATAGTACTATTCATGTAAGTATAAGTATTAAGAAGAAATGAATACCATAATTTATATTGGTTTTGGCTTCATAACACCCTTAGAACTTACTGACTTCTTGCTTTTAGGTATTGAGGTAATAGAATTATCCTCTGAAGATGAGTCATCTGTATCATCATCATGAGGTAGATCTCCCCTCATAACTCTTTTAATTTCATCGCCAGTTAAAGTTTCATATTCCAACAAACCTTGAGCTAGTCTATCAAATTCCTTTGATTTTTCTAGTATGATTTTTTTAGCTAACTTATATCCATTATCAATTAAATTCTTAACTTCTGTTTCAACCACTTCTTTAGTTTTTGCTGAGATCGAAAATCCAGCAGTTCCACCGGTATAACCCTCATGTGCTTCGGCGTAGTCAATATTACCAACTTTATCCGACATACCCCAGCGCATCACCATAGCTCTCGCTAATTGGCTAGCCATTTGAATATCTCCAGATGGTCCATTGGATATACGATCCTCACCATATTTAACAATCTCTGCTGCTTTCCCAGCCATGGTCATCGCGATTTTTTGTTCACACTGGTTTTTATGCCAATTTAATTGATCCATCTCTGGTAGAGACATCACCATTCCAAGAGCACCACCTCTAGGAATAATAGTCGCCTTATAGACAGGGTCACATTCTGGTAGACTTATTCCTACTAAAGCGTGGCCAGCTTCATGATAAGCAGTCATTTCCTTCTGTGCCGGTGTCATCACCATTGATCTTCTTTCAGCACCCATCATCACTTTATCTTTTGCCTGCTCAAAATCTTCCATGCCAACCATTCGCTTACCAAAACGAGCTGCCATTAATGCGGCCTCATTTACCAAATTTGCTAAATCAGCACCTGACATACCAGGTGTCCCTCGTGCTATAATTCTAAGATCAACATTTGGTCCTATCTTAATTTTTTTGCCATGTACCTTAAGTATCTTTTCTCTACCTTTTATATCAGGAACAGGAACCTGTACTTCTCTATCAAACCTACCTGGGCGCAAAAGTGCTGGATCAAGAACATCTCTTCTATTTGTTGCAGCAACAATGATAACCCCATCATTTTCCTCAAACCCATCCATTTCTACTAATAACTGGTTTAAGGTTTGCTCACGTTCATCGTTACCACCGCCATATCCCGCACCCCTGTGACGACCTACAGCATCAATTTCATCTATAAATACAATGCATGGTGAATTTTTTTTCGCTTGCTCAAACATATCACGAACCCGGCTTGCCCCCACACCAACAAACATTTCAACAAAATCAGAGCCGGAAATAGTGAAGAATGGGACTCCAGCTTCACCAGCAATGGCTCTTGCTAGTAGCGTTTTACCCGTACCGGGAGGCCCTACTAATAAAGCGCCAGTCGGAATTTTGCCACCTAATTTTGAGAATTTTTGTGGATTTCTTAAAAACTCTACAATTTCTTCTAATTCTTCTTTTGCTTCATCAATCCCAGCAACATCATCAAATGTAACTTTACCAGAAGCTTCTGTTAGCAGCTTTGCCTTAGATTTTCCAAAGCCCATTGCACCGCCTCGGCCACCACCCTGCATGCGGTTCATAAAGAAAAACCAAACCCCTATTAATAAAAGAAAAGGTAAAATATTCATTAAAAAGACTGATAAACCACCAGACTCTTGCGGTTCACCCCTTATTTCCACACCAGCATTTAATAATCGATCAGTCATCTGATCGTCCCTAGGATTAATGGTATAATAGGATTTCCCATCTGACCCTGAGACAATTAACTTTTCTCCGTCAACCGTTACATATTGAACATTTCCTGCTTCAGCTTGCCTAATAAACTCTGAATAAGTAATTTCAGTTGTATTACCACCTAATGGTGAACCTGAGTTCATTAAATTAAATAATGCAAAAACAAGTAAAAATAATACTGCCCAAAAAGCGAAATTTTTTATATTGCCCAATTATTGTCTCCAGATCAAAATGTTTACAGTCTTCTTTACATAACTAACAA
>JAOGYN010000034.1:0-5185 GCA_028112705.1 Paracoccaceae bacterium
AAATCGCTATTGGAAGCATTTCAAAAATTACCTCCCAATCTTTCCACTTGTGAAAGTGTTTCAACCCATCAGCGCCCATAATCCATATAAAGTTGACTGTAGGATATTCTATCTTCAATCTTTTGATCAAATCTACTGAAAAGTTCACATTAAGTTGTCTTTCGACATCAGTCACTAGCATATTAGATTGGTTAACTAATTTTTTTGTGTCATCAAATCTCTTTTGAAAGTCAGCGAAGCTATCAGTTTTTAAGGGATTACGTTGTGATACAACCCACCATAACTTATCAAGCGGTAGGGTACTTAAAGCCCATTTTGCTATATGCATATGTCCTTCATGCGGCGGGTCAAATGATCCTCCAACCAAACCAATAGTTTGATTAATATCTACTTTGGGAAGGTCTATCATAATGCTCCTACTGCAAAAAATTAATTAAATTAAACAATTAATATTAAAGACAACCTTTTCATAGATCATAAGAACCGTTAGGACAAAACAAAAACTAAATTGGAGGCAATCCCTTGGCCAGTTATCAATATGTTTATCACATGGACGGTGTATCTAAAACCTACCCTGGTGGAAAGAAATGTTTTGAAAATATAAAATTATCGTTTCTACCTGGCGTTAAGATTGGAGTGGTTGGCGCAAACGGTTCTGGAAAATCGACCTTAATGAAAATTATGGCAGGTTTTGATGAAGAATTCTCTGGTGAAGCTTGGGCTGCTGAAGGAGCAACAGTGGGTTATTTACCACAGGAACCAAGTTTAAATGAAAATCTCAACGTTAGAGAAAATGTAATGTTGGGAGTTTCTGAAAAAAAAGCCATTCTTGATCGTTATAATGAATTAGCTATGAACTATTCTGATGAAACAGCTGCAGAAATGGGAGAACTTCAAGACAAAATAGATGCAGCTGATCTTTGGAACTTGGATGCAGCAATTGATATCGCAATGGAAGCCCTAAGATGTCCTGCTGATGAAAGCGAAGTAGAAAACTTGTCTGGAGGAGAGCGAAGACGAATCGCTTTATGTAAATTACTCCTAGAAGCTCCAGATATGTTACTTCTTGACGAGCCAACTAATCACTTGGACGCAGAAACAATTGCGTGGTTGCAGCAACATTTAATTGATTACAAGGGAACTATTTTAATAGTAACACATGATCGGTATTTTTTAGATAATATAACAGGATGGATTCTAGAATTGGATCGTGGAAGAGGGATTCCTTACGAAGGAAACTATTCAAGTTGGTTAGAGCAAAAAGCCAAGCGGTTAGCGCATGAAGCAAAAGGTGATAAAGCAAAACAAAAAGTATTAAATAGAGAACTTGAGTGGATTAGGGCAGGAACCAAAGCTAGACAAGCAAAACAAAAAGCAAGAATCAATGCATATGAAGAAATGGCCAATAAATCTGAACGAGAGAAACTTGGTAGTGCTCAAATTATAGTGCCTAATGGACCCCGCTTGGGAGGCAAGGTAATCGAAGTTGAAGGCTTATCTAAGGGTTTTAATGACAATTTATTAATAGAAAATTTATCTTTTTCACTTCCTCCTGGAGGTATCGTTGGCGTGATAGGACCAAATGGGGCGGGGAAGTCTACTTTATTTAAAATTCTTACTGGGCAAGAAACGCCAGATACCGGTGCAATAGAGTATGGTGATACTGTCAAGCTTTCATATGTTGATCAATCTCGGGATGCGCTTAATGATAAGAAAACTGTATGGGAAGAAATTTCAAATAGTCAGGATATAATTTTATTAGGTGACGCAGAAGTTAATGGTCGAGCCTATTGTTCCTCCTTTAACTTTAAGGGCGGCGATCAACAAAAAACCGTGGGGTTATTATCAGGGGGAGAGCGCAATAGAGTTCACATGGCAAAATTATTAAAATCTGGAGGCAATGTATTGCTGCTAGATGAACCTACAAATGATTTGGATGTTGAAACATTGCGAGCACTGGAAAATGCTTTAGAAGAATTTGCTGGTTGTGCGGTCATAATCTCTCACGATCGCTTTTTTCTAGACCGTTTGTGCACTCATATTCTTGCATTCGAAGGCGAAGCGCACGTCGAATGGTTTGAAGGAAACTTTGCTGATTATGAAGAGGACAAGAAAAAGCGGTTAGGACCAGATGCATTGGAACCAAGGAGAGTGAAATATAAAAAATTCACCCGATAATAATTTAACTTAGTAGACTAACCACATATTTTGCATTTGACGTCTTTATCTGCTTTTATTTTTCTGATTTCGCAACTTAGAGCGTCATATAATAATAAAAATCCTCTTAATGACTTGCCAATACCAGTTATTTCTTTAACTACTTCAACCGCCATTATTGAGCCTATAACACCTGGTAGACTACCCAAAACACCAACTTCTGCACAACTTTGTATCATGCCATCATTATCCGTTTTTGGAAAAATACAAGAGTAACAGGGGGAGCTATTACTAGGATCAAACAAACTTATTTGACCCTCCCATTGAGAAATCGCTCCTGAAATTAGTGGCTTCTTTTCTCTTACACAGGCCAAATTTATTAGGTGTCTTGTTTCTATATTGTCCGTCCCATCAACTATAAGGTCATACTCTGAGATTAAGTTTTGAGCATTATTTATATCTAAAACTCTGTTATAGGGTTTTACAATTATATATGGGTTTATCTCTAATAAATTTTTTTGGGACGCAAAAACTTTTGATTTTCCAATGTCAGTGTCTCTGTAAAGAATCTGGCGTTGAAGATTTGATAAAGAAACCTCATCATCATCAATGATACCAATTGTTCCCACACCTGCTCCAGCTAGATACATTGAAACTGGATTACCCAATCCCCCTGCGCCAACGATTAAAACCTTAGAGTCTCTTAACTTTTGCTGTCCCTGCCCACCGATCTCTTTCAAAATTATATGCCTAGCATATCTCTCAATTTCAGTCTCTGACATCTCATTATCAGGCAACTTATTAAAAGTATTTTCTAAATTATTTTTTTTCATCGCTCTTAAGAAAAAGCCATAGCAACCAACTAAAAAAACTATAGTTACTAATATCAACCATTCCATCACAGAACTTCCAATGTAATTTTTAATGATGTTTTCTTCTGGGAGGACCGAAATGAGAAATAAAATAAAAATAAAGCTCAATCCTAGAGTAATTAAAATTATTATTTTTCTTATTCTAAAATATGCAGCCACACCTACAAACAAAGCCATAAAAATCAAAACTTTCAACATCAGTTTTTTCCTGTAGAGCCAAAACCACTGGTACCACGTGTAGTCTCACTTAAGTCATCGAAAGTTTGAAATACCGCCTGAATAACTGGGGACACTATTAATTGAGCAATACGATCACCGTGAGATACAGTGTATGCATCTTGCCCATTATTAATTAATATTATTCCAACTAAACCACGATAATCACTATCTATAGTACCCGGACTATTTAGCAATGTTATGCCATACTTAATGGCTAATCCTGAACGTGGTCTAATTTGAATCTCATAGTCGCTTGGTATTTCCAAACTAAAACCCGTTGGTATTAACAGCCGATCACCTGGTAAAATCGTTACAGCAGTTTGGTTGGTTCCAAAATTTGCATGCACATCTGCTCCTGCAGATCCTGTGCTCTGGAAAGTTGGTAATGGGATACTACGATCAGCATTTTCATCCCAAGCAACTTTTATAAGTACTTTCATATTATTTTAACTTTTCTAGAATTCTTTTAACCAGTTTTAATGCTACTTTCTCTTTTAACATTTCCGGCCATTCCTCTACTTTTGTTTCACTAATTAATGCCACTTTATTGAGCACTCCACCCATTACCTTACTATTTCCACCAACCTTATTTGCGACAATCCAGTCACAGCCTTTCCTGCTTCGCTTTAAACTAGCTTGCTCGATCACATTTTCAGTTTCAGCTGCAAAACCTATCACTAATTCTGGTCTATTTTCTTTCAATCCACTAATAAACTTTAAGATATCCTTGTTTTCTAATAGAACTAAATTAGGTGTTCCTTTGCCTTTTACTTTTTTTATCTTTTGCTCTTGCTCACTTGCCACTTTCCAGTCTGCAACTGCTGCAGCAAAAATTGCTACTTTTGCTGGGAGTGCGTTATTTACTGCATCAAACATTTGCTCAGCCGTCTCTACTTTTACAAGCTTAACGCCAGAGGGGTGTTTAACTGAGGAGGGGCCAGAAATGAAAGTAACGTCAGCCCCCAAATTAGATAAAGCAGTTGCAATGGCAGTACCTTGCGCACCTGAAGATCGGTTTCCAATATATCTAATTGGGTCGATAGGTTCATGCGTTGGCCCAGAAGTAACAATAACGTGAGTATTTTTTAACGGACCACTCTTCAAAATTTTCTCTGCTTCAAGAGCTATTTGTTCTGGTTCAGACATTCGGCCTGGTCCAAAATCACCACAAGCCATCTCTCCGTCATTTGGACCCACAAAATATGCTCCATCTGACATTAATGTAGAATGATTGCGTTTTGTAGACGGATGATTCCACATCCTCACGTTCATAGCTGGCGCAAGTAGTAATGGCCTATCAGTTGCTAATAATAGAGTTGATGCCAAGTCATTAGCAAACCCATTCGCTATTTTCGCCATAAAATCAGCTGTACATGGTGCTACAACAACTAAATCTGCTGCTCGGGATAGTTCAATATGACCCATCTCGGATTCAGCAGTTAAGTCAAACAAGTCTTGGTGTACTTTTTCCCCAGCTAACGCACTAACTGAAAGTGGTGTAACAAAATTGCTGCCTCCTTCAGTGAGGCAAGTACTAACAGAGCAGCCTCTTTTCCTGAGAAGTCTGATCAATTCCAAAGAACGATAGGCTGATATGCCACCACCAATTATTAAAAGTATGCGTTTTCCGAAAAGCATTAAGGATACCTTTTTGTATTTTTATTCCTTATACTTAAAAAATCCTTAACAAGCTAGCAAGATCACTTTTGAACCACTAATTAATCATCAACTTTAAAGCATCGTTAGAGTTAAGGTTTTTCCTCATTTTAGTAAAGGCTGCAGCTTCTAACTGTCTAACCCTTTCTTTTGAAAGTCCCAGCTCCTTACCTAAACTTTCTAGAGTTCTTCCAGTATCAGATAATCGTCTTTCAGATATAATAAACTGCTCTCGGGGGTTTAACCTATCTAGGGCTCCACCAACCCATTCTTTAAGTTTT
>JAOGYN010000035.1:0-4803 GCA_028112705.1 Paracoccaceae bacterium
CCCGGCGCCAACCCAACTGATAATGAATTTTTCAAAACTATTAAAGAAACAAAGGCAACATTTACTGCATTTGGAATGACAAAGAGAACAGGTTTTTCAGTAGAGAATGATGATGTTTTAGCTGCAGTTATTAATGCGAATACTAAAGCCGTTTGTCTTGTTGGGAAAGCACATGATTTTCACGTTCACAAAGCTCTGGGTGTGACTTTAGAGGAAAATATAAACAATATAAAAGAGAGTATTTCCCACCTGGTTTCAAAAGGACGAGAAGCAATTTTTGATTGTGAGCATTTTTTTGATGGTTATATGGATAATCCAGAGTATGCATTATTAGCCGCCCAAACCGCCTATAAGGCTGGTGCACGTTGGATCGTTTTATGTGATACAAATGGTGGTTCTTTGCCTCAAAATGTTGCCATGGTCACAAAAGCGGTTATTGCTTCGGGCATTCCTGGCTCGCACATTGGTATTCATGCTCATAATGATACAGAGCATGCTGTTGCTAATAGTTTAGCGGCAGTTGAAGCTGGAGCTCGACATATACAAGGGACACTAAATGGGTTGGGTGAGAGATGTGGAAACGCTAATTTAATTAGTATTATACCTACTTTGTTGCTTAAAGAGCCTTACAAAAATATACTTAAAATAAATGTGACCTTAGAAAAACTAAATCAATTGACCGCAATTTCACGAACATTAGATGATGTTTTGAATCGTGTCCCATTAAAACAATCTGCATATGTTGGGGCTAGTGCGTTTGCTCATAAGGCTGGATTACATGCAAGCGCAATCCTAAAGGCACCAGAAACATATGAACACATCAATCCAAATTTGGTTGGAAATCAACGCATAATTCCAATGTCCAACCAGGCTGGGCAATCTAATTTAAGAATGAGATTAAAAGAAGCAGGATTGAGTACAGAAAATAATGATCCTAAACTTCTACAAATTTTGAATGAAATAAAAACAAGAGAAGATGATGGGTATGCATATGATAGTGCCCAGGCATCCTTTGAGCTTTTGGCTCGAAAACATCTGGGCAAAATGCCTAAATTTTTTGAAATTAAAAGATATAAAGTCACTGTTGAACGAAGGAAAAATAAGTATAATAAAATGGTTTCGATATCTGAAGCTGTAGTGGTAACACAAATTGGAGATAAAAAGGTATTGTCAGTTTCCGAAAGTTTGGATAGCTCTGGTTCAGATCGTGGCCCTATAAACGCTCTCTCAATGGCATTGGCTAAAGATTTAGGTCCCTATCAAAAAATTATTGATGATATGAAATTAGTCGACTTTAAAGTAAGAATTACTGATGGTGGGACAGAAGCTGTCACAAGGGTTATAATTGACAGTGAAGACGGTGTTGGTAAGCGTTGGTCTACTGTTGGGGTTTCTGCAAATATAGTTGATGCTTCATTTGAAGCTTTGCTAGACGCTATACAGTGGAAATTAATACGTGATGGAGCTTCTTCATTGTGAGTTTAAATAGTTGCATTGATATTGTTTCAAGGCATGACCCTGATAAATTTTTAGCTCTTATGGCGGGTGATGATGCCTTTAGGCAAGTAGCCTTTCCTATTTATGCTTTTAACGTTGAGGTTAGTCGAGTGCCTTGGATTACCTCTGAAAGTTTGATTGCAGAAATGAGGCTTATGTGGTGGCAAGAGTTACTTGAGGCCATCGAGCTTGGGAAGATCGTCCCAGAGCATCCAATCAGTTCTAATTTATCTCAAAACCTTGATAAACGGAATTTTGCTATAAAATTATTAAAGAAAACAATCATAGCAAGACGTTGGGATATTTACTCAGAGAGCCATGAAAGTAATAATGATTTATGGGAGTATGTGGAACATACTTCATCAAACTTATTAGCGGCGTGCTCAAATATAGATGAATCAGTTATTTCTTTTGGCCGTGGTATTGGCATGGCATCTTACTTAATGGCAGTGCCTAAACTTCTAAAAGCTGGAAAGAAACCATTACCTGATTTGAGTGAAGAGGGAGTTTACAGATTGGCTAAAGAAGCATTATTTCAAATTCAAAGTATCAAAAAAATTGATTTAGATAAAAGCTTGTTTCCAATTTTTAGAATAGGTTGGACAGCACCCATTGTTTTAAAAAAGATAATTAGTAACCCAAAAGCATTACTGAATGGAACAGTACAATTATCAGAATTTAGAAAGAAAATAACGCTTTTCAAACTCACGTTGTTGAATAAATATTAGCATCTTTATTTTTTGAAAGCCAAAATAAGGATATACCTGCTAATATTATAAACGGAATCATTGCTAAGTTCACTGAGTTCCATCCATCAGTAGTTGTTGCTCCAGAGCAATTCATTAATGCTCCAGAAGCGATTGATGCAAATGTTACAAAACCATAAACAAAAAGGTCATTTAATCCTTGAACTTTTCCCCTTTCAGAAGGTGAGTGCGAAGTTGCTAGCATTGTAGTAGCGCCAATAAAGCCAAAATTCCATCCAACACCAATTAATATTAAACCTACAAAAAAGTTTCCAAGGGCCATTCCAGACAGATTTACTAAACCAGCAGTTGTTAGCAGCACTAATCCAATCGATATTATTTTTGTCACGCCAAAGCGATTTATCAAATGCCCTGTAAAAAATGATGGTAAAAACATTGCAACAACATGCGCACTTACGACATCTGCAGCATTATTCTGACTATAACCACAACCCACGACAGCTAATGGTGTAGATGTCATTACTAATGTCATTAACGCGTAGCTTACCATAGCTATTATGATTGATATTAATATTCTGGGTGTTTTTAAAATTTGAAAACGTGTTCGTGAAGGTTTTTCAGTTGCCTTTATTCTTTTTGGCACTGGAATATCCAAAAATAAGAATAAAAATGCGCCAATTATGTTTATGAGAATAACCGTAACGTAAACACCTAAAAAGGGTGTCGTATAGAAATCCGAAGTTACTTTTACGAGTTGTGGTCCAATTATTGCTGATAGTAAGCCGCCTGCCATCGTATATGATATCGCTTTTGCCTTAAAAGAATCCGATGCTGTGTCAGTTGCTGCAAACCTATAGAAACCTAAGGATGATTGGTATATACCAGTTAAATATGATCCAATAAGCAATATTGAAAAAATGCCTTTGTACATTCCTATTGCACAGATTGTAGCGCCTATGACACCAGCAAGCGCGCCTATAAGAAAACCAATTCGCCTTCCATAATTTTGCATGACTTGGCTTAACCAAGGTGCGGTTGTCATAGCACCAAAAACTATAAATGATATTGGAAGCGTTGCCCAGCATATGTTATTTGTAAGTGATTGCCCCGCTAATCCTCCAATTATAAACATCATTGGTAACTGAGCACCAAGGAACGCTTGCGCCATTACTAATACGATTACATTGCGCTTTTCTTGGGAAATTCCACTCATAATAATTCCGTTTTTGACACCATCTACTTTTTGGAACTTTTGTCAATGATGTGCAAAAAAGAACCTGATGATTTACCATTAATCAGACCAGAATCTGGTAATTTGTTTTGTTCAGAGTCCCTAACAGAGAATAGTGATTGGCCTTTTGCTGAAATTGTTGTGGCATAATGAAATTCATGTGCTGAATAAAATCCTGTAAAAAGTCCATCTTCAGCGTAAATCTCCCTATAACCTAGATGGAGTTTTTTATTTTCAAAGCTTGTTTCTAAATTTAAAAGACCAAGCATTTTATGTGCATAGCCTTCCTCATCAATCAAAATATTTCCCATAGTCATGTATCCACCACATTCTCCATATACTTTAGCAGAAGCCTTTAATGCCTTTTTGAATTGATGAGCGTTGGCCAGCTTAGCTGCGTATAGTTCTGGATAGCCACCTGGGAGAAAAACAAGATCACATGCGTCGGGCACTTGATCTGACAAGGGCGAAAAAGTGCTTATTTCTGCACCACTCTTGTGCCAATCATCTAAAATATGAGGATAAGTAAAGGCAAAGGCAGCGTCTGAAGCTATGGCTATTCTTTGTGCTGGAGGTGGAATTATTTCTGATGTTAATTGCATGGGCAGATCTGTACAGATTTTTATTAAGTGATCTAAATCAATAGAACTTTCCATTATTTGAGCTGCATTATTAATAAACTTATTTAAATCAGATAGTTCTTGGGCCTGTACTAAGCCCAGGTGCCTTGATGGTAATTTCAGTCGGTGATCTCGATATACACAACCTAAAACAGGGATATTTACTGTGTTTAACGAATTTCTTAAAATACGTTCGTGTTTTTTAGATCCTACCTTATTTAGAATTATACCACCAATTTTCAATCGAGGGTCAAAATTAATAAACCCCTGAGCAATAGCAGCGATTGATTGACTTGTTTTTGATGCATCTATTATTAAAATTATCGGTAATTTTAATATATGGCCTAAATGGGCAGTAGAACCCTGAGCGTCTGGTAAAGCACCATCGAATAAACCCATTGCACCTTCAATTATCAAATATTTACTTTTTTTACTAGCTATACAAGCTATCCTTTCTTCAGACATTGCCCAGGCATCCAGATTGAAACATTCTGACTGTGAGGCTAACGCGTGAAATCTTGGGTCTATATAATCAGGTCCTGATTTAGCAGATATTATATCTACAGATCTTTCTTTTAAGGCCCGTAGGATACCTAACGTAATAACTGTTTTACCACTACCTGAATTTGGTGCAGATAATATTAATCCTTTACCCACCAACTTAAGAAACTTCGGTTAGGAAGTCTCTATTAAGAGGATCAGTATTTTTTGGCAAACCCCCATTCATTAGATCTTGCCAATTAAGTAC
>JAOGYN010000036.1:0-4508 GCA_028112705.1 Paracoccaceae bacterium
TGGTGCGTATTTGTTTTCTGCCAGGCAATTGCTTCACCTTTTGCCCCAGTAATACGTCTCTTTCTGACCAAAGAAATATCACCATGAACAACATAAGGTCCATTTTCTCGAACTTCTATAAATTCTATTTCTGAAATTTGGCGTGGTAGGTATTCAAAACTTGGACCTATTGTTTTTGTAGGATCTTGTGCAGGGATGGTCATTAACTCCTTAGCAAGAATTTTTAGTTCATACATTACACCAACAGCTTGACCTAAAAGCTTTGGCTCACCATTGAAGCTTTTCTCTATTATTCTCAACATATCAGAATATTCCTGATTGAATGTTGTTAGCTTTTCTAAAATATCGGGATGGTCTTTGTAGACTGTTGTGCTTGGGTTACTTGCCATTGGATGAACTTGATCCCATTCTACTGTGAAAGTCTCGCCCGTAGGTCCTGACTTTGCAGTATCGCCAAGCTGAAATTTACGACCTTTTAGAATTTCTAAGAATCTAAAATAATGACCCACTTCCTGTCTTTCTGGATGAAACATATTTTGGTCACCATCAAAGATATTATCATGATCCAAACCTTCACCTTGCTCCACAACTTCTTCTAAAGCTTTCAGTGCGGTACTTAGATCTGTGACTTCGACCAAGTGTCCTGCACCACCATAGTAAGTTGTTTCAGCGGTAACCTGATGCTTTGGGTCTCCTACAAATAGGATATTGTCTCCAAGTTTCTCAGAAAGGTAAATTAGACCTTCTTCAAGTGCTTTGTAAAACTGTCCAATTGATGCAAAGCCTTCATCTTGTGATGGAGCATCAGCTTCTGCTGGGCGTTCTATTTTAAGAAAACATTCAATACTTTCTGGAGAGAATTTATTCAAATTAACTTCAAATGACTTATCACTATGTGGTAGAGGTGTGGGATACCTAGCTATAAACTCAGGATAATCAAGTTGTGGTTTTCCACCAGTGGCAATCATTATATTTGCGACCAAGGCCATATGAAGCATTTCTTCGATAAAGACGCTTTGGATTACTTCGATGCTTTCCTGGTTGGTGTTATCTTTGATAGAATATAGGGCACAAAGATATGGAGGTATTGTTGCATGCTCTAACTCTATGGCCCACTGTAAATGTTCATGAAGATCTTGGATTGTTTTGATCATTATTAGTTTCCTCTTTTGCGTGCGTGGCTATTTGAGTTTTATAATATTAAATACTTCCCTTATTTTTTAAGTTTCATAATTCTGAATTAACTTTTTTGCATTAATAGTAATAAAAGCTGATGCAAATGGTACTTCTTTGCCTTCTGTTAATAAGTACGCATCAAAGCGCAAATTGAAAATATTTTTTCTAGCTCTTAATACTTCTACTCCTATATTTCATTCAGTCTTCAAATTCATTAAGTCAAAGTTAATCTAATAGTAATTATTTGTGAAGTATTTAAATTGCTGACTTTATTGCTGTTATTACTTGCTTGTATTGTCCTTGACATCAGGTGGCGGTCACGCAAAATTCTTGAAACTAGTATTTTCAAAATAAAAGGACATATTTTATGATTCCAGAAACTATGAGCGCTGTACTTTTGACTGGTCACGGTGGACTGGATAAACTGGAATATAGTGATGATGTGCCTGTTAGACTACCAAAATCAGGTGAGGTACTGATTCAAATTGGAGCTGCGGGAGTGAACAATACTGATATTAATACACGTATTGGTTGGTATTCTAAAGCTATAGTATCGGACACTAATATTGGTGGGGCAGAGGGTTTTCAAAAGGTTGATGAAGAGGATGCGACCTGGACAGGTGAAGCGATGAGCTTACCAAGAATTCAAGGGGCAGATATTTGTGGAGAAATTATTGCTACTGGTAATGGGGTTGATAAGAGTAGAGTTGGGGAGCGAGTGCTCGTTCAAACAATGCAACCCCAAGAAAATTTATTGCCATTTACCTGTGCTACTGTTGGAAGCGAATTTGATGGTGGCTTTGCACAATATGCTATTTCAGCATCAAAGCATACATACAAGGTTACCTCTAATTGGAGCGATGTCGATCTGGCATCGATTCCTTGCGCTTATTCAACTGCAGAAAATATGTTACACCGAGCGAGCGTTGGAGCAGAGCGCGTATTGATTACTGGAGCGTCTGGTGGTGTTGGTTCTGCTGCAATACAACTTGCAAAACGGCGTGGTGCAACAGTGATAGCTTTGGCATCAAGTTCAAAGTTTAATGAGGTGTTATCAATTGGAGCAGACAAAGTAATAGATCGCAACTCTGATTTACTGGCCGAATTAGGTGAAGATAGTATTGATGTAATCGTTGATCTTGTTGCTGGGGCGCAATGGCCAACATTCCTCAAAGTTCTTTGTCGTGGAGGGCGATACGCCGTAGCTGGGGCAATTGCAGGGCCAATTGTTGAATTAGATATTCGCACTCTTTATCTTAAAGATTTGACTTTCTTTGGATGCACTTATCAGGAGCCCCAAATTTTTCAAAATGTCATTTCTTACATTGAGTCTGGAGAAATTAAACCTCTTGTAGCTAAAACCTATGCTTTGAAAGACATTAAGATTGCACAGCAAGATTTTCTGGCAAAAAAATATACAGGTAAATTAGTTTTAATTCCTCCGTCAGTGAAGCCATGAGCGTTTCGGTAATTTTTAAAGGTTCGTTGGCCTATAGTAGAAAGAAAAAAATCTATGAAATTTGACTACAATAAAATTTGTTCAGAGTTTTCTTTTGATTGCCCAGATGATTTTAATTTTGCATTTGATATTTTAGCGAAAAAAGGCTCAGAATCTAATAAGCTTGCACTTATATCAATAGATAGAGAGGGCAACCACGTTCAAGATGTGACTTATAGAGAGCTTGACCAATCATCTTCTAGATTTGCCAATGCGCTTTTGACTTTAGGTGTTGTTAAGACTGATAATATTCTAGTTGTTTTACCGCGTATTCCTGAATGGTACTATGTGCTTTTTGGATGTGCCAAAATGGGAGCAGTAGCGATGCCTGGTACAAACCTGCTAACTCAAAATGATATCGAGTATCGTATAAATAGCGCAGGTGCTAAGGTCGCCGTTGTTTCTGATACTCATGCGGAGGGTTTGAGTAAGATTAAGGATAGGTGTCCAACTCTTAAGCATTTAATTATAGTTAGAGGTAAAAGGGCAGGTTGGCATAGTTATGAAGATATATGCGCCAAGGCTTCTGAACATATTGACCGAACAAACGTACCACCAACAAGTTCAAAGGATCTTATTCTAATATATTTCACGTCAGGAAGCACAGCAATGCCAAAAATGGTTGGACGTGACCATGCCTATTCTCTTTCTCATTTGATTACCAAAACTTATTGGCAAGATCTTCGTGAAGAGGATGTCCATTGGACTTTGACTGATACGGGCTGGGCAAAAGCCGCCTGGGGTCTGCTATACCCTCAGCTGCTTGCTGGTTGCACAATAATTCTTTATGACGGTGAAGGTTTTAATTTAGACACTCATTTGCGCATTATAGAGCAATACAATGTCACAACATTTTGTGCGCCACCTACAATCTACCGCCTAATGGCACAGGCAAACTTGTCAGGTGCAAATTTTAGTTCCCTTAGACATTGTTTTGGTGCTGGAGAGCCTTTGAACCCTGAGGCGATGCGTGCTTGGAAGAAAGCTACAGGATGTGATATTTATGATGGATATGGACAAACAGAAACCATTAATATTGTTGCAAACTTTCCTGGAATGGAAATTCGTCCAGGGTCTATGGGAAAACCTTGTCCTGGCTTAATAGTGGATATAATTGATGATCTTGGTAATGTTTTAAATGATGGTGAGATTGGCCATATTGGTGTGAAGATCACAGACCCGTATCCTCCAGGTTTGTTTCATGGATATTATCTTGATGAAATTAAAACGAAAGAGGTTTTTCAAAATGGTTGGTATTACAGTGGTGATACTGCAACTCGAGATGAAGATGGTTATATTTGGTTTGTTGGACGATCTGACGATGTTATCTCTTCTTCAGGATATAGAATAAGTCCGTTTGAAGTGGAAAGTGCTATAATAGAACATAAAGCAGTTGCGGAGTCTGCTGTTATTGCAAAACCTGATCTAATTCGTGGGGAAATTGTTAAAGCATGTATAGTTTTGGCATCAGGTTATGAAGCATCAAGTGAGTTAATTGTGGATATTCAGAATTTTGTAAAATTGCATTCAGCACCTTATAAATATCCTCGAGAAATAGAGTTTATGAAAGTTCTTCCAAAAACGATTTCAGGAAAGATTAGGCGGGTGGAACTTCGAGAAAAAGCAGCTAAAGAATAATTTACCAAGTTAAAAATGAAAATAAAAAGTATATATATTTTATAAGGGACGCAAATGAAAAATCTTAAAATTTCTGTTAACGATATGGTGAAAAAAGCTAAAGCACGTATTGAAGAAATAACAGCTAAGGAAGCAATCACACTTTTGGATGATAATAATGTCTTAATAGTTGACATCAGAGATGTTCGAGAGCGGC